>CAYZMG010000020.1:0-56977 GCA_964479465.1 uncultured Acidimicrobiales bacterium | reverse complement strand
CGAGGGCACCGACACGGGCGTGCCCCTGGTCACCACCTTCGACCTGCCCCACGTCGCCCTCATCGTCCTGACGATCACCGCCGGCACAGCTGTCGTGATGTGGATGGGCGAGCTCATCACTCAGCGGGGAATCGGCAACGGAATGTCCATCCTGATCTTCGCCAATGTGGTGAGCCGGATGCCCGCCCAGGTCGGCAACATCGGGGCCGAGAAGGGCAACCTCGCCCTCGCCCTCTTCCTGCTCCTCGCCATGGCCATGATCGTGGCCATCGTCTTCGTCGAGCAAGGTCAGCGCCGCATCCCGGTCCAGTTCGCCAAGCGGGTGGTGGGCCGGCGGATGTACGGCGGCCAGAGCACCTACATCCCCCTCAAGGTCAACCAGGCCGGCATCATCCCGATCATCTTCGCCAGCTCCGTCCTCTACTTCCCGGTGCTCCTCTCGAACATCGTGCAGTGGGAGGGCGTGGTCAACTTCATCAACAAGTACCTGGTGCAGCAGGACAACATCGTTTACATCCTGACCTACGGCATGTTGATCGTGTTCTTCACCTACTTCTACACCGCGATTACCTTCAACCCCCAGCAACAGGCCGACATCATCCGCAAGCAGGGAGGGTTCATCCCCGGCATCCGTCCCGGGCCTCCCACCGAGCGGTACCTCGCCCAGATCCTCAACCGCATCACCCTGCCGGGCTCGCTGTTCCTCGCCTCCATCGCCCTGGTCCCGAACATCCTGCTGTCGCTGTACGGCGTCACGCAGTTCCCGTTCGGGGGTACAACCATCCTGATCGCCGTGGGTGTGGCTCTGGAGACGATGAAGCAGATTGACAGCCAGCTGATGATGCGGAACTACGAGGGCTTCCTCGCGTAGTGCCCCGCCTCGGAAGTCCAGGCGGCGCCTCGCCGGCTCTCGCCGCCGCCGGCTGCGTTGCTCCTCGCCCTGGCACGGCAAGGGTGTCCGGGCTCCGGTGCGCCTTGCCGGCGACGGCGAGCGCTCGGCGATCCATCCACCGGCCTCCCGAGGCGGCGCACTAGTGGGCCTCCCCACACGGCTGGTCATCCTGGGCAAGCAGGGTGCCGGGAAGGGGACCCAGGCCATCCGCCTGTCCCAGCACTACGAGGTGCCTCGGATCTCGACCGGCGACATGTTCCGCATGTTCGTCAAGGAAGGTGACACCGAGATCGGCCGCCGGGCCAAGAAGTACATGGAATCCGGCGACCTCGTCCCGGACGAGGTGGTGAACGAGATGGTGCGCGAGCGCCTCACCGAGCTCGACGCCGCCGACCACGGCTTCGTGATGGAGGGCTTCCCCCGCAACGTGGCCCAGGCCGAGGCCCTCGACGGCATGCTGGATCCGCACCCCGTCGATCTGGTCATCGAGCTCGACGTACCCACGGGTGTGGTCCTCAAGCGCCTGGCCAGCCGGCGAGTGTGCAGCATCTGCGGCCTCAACTACAGCCTCGACGCCCGCCCGAGGGTGGACTGGACCTGCGACGCCTGCGGCGGCGCGGTCGTCCAGCGGGAGGACGACACCGAGGTCGTCATCAGCCGTCGCCTCCATCAGTACGACGAGCAGACGGCACCGCTGGTGGCTTGGTACCTGGCCACCGACCGCCTCGCCGCCGTCGACGGCGAGGGCGAACCCGACACCGTGACCGGCCGCCTCCTGCGAGCCATCGAGAACCGATTGGCGCGCCGGTAGTGGCCATCACCCTGAAGTCACCCGAGCAGATCGCCAAGATGCGCCAGGCCGGGCGCGTGGTGGCCGAGATGCTCCAGGCGTGTGCCGACGCGGCCCGGCCGGGTATCACCACCAACGACCTGGACAAGGTGGCGCGGGCCGTGCTGGCGAAGCGGAAGGCCAAGTCGAACTTCCTGGGCTACCACGGGTACCCGGCGGTGATCTGCACCTCCCCGAACAGCGTGATCGTCCACGGCATCCCCGGGAACTACCGGCTCGAGGAGGGCGACATCATCTCCATCGATTGCGGGGCGATCATCGACGGCTGGCACGGCGACGCGGCCCGAACCATCCCGGTGGGGGAGATCTCCGAGGAGACGCGCAAGCTGGTCACGGTCACCGAGGAGAGCCTCTGGGCCGGCATCCAGCATGTCCGCGACGGGGCCAGGCTCACCGACATCGGCCATGCCGTGCAGACCGTCGCTGAGGGCGCCGGCTTCTCGGTGGTGCGGGAGTACGTGGGCCACGGCATTGGCCGGGCCATGCACGAGGAGCCCCAGGTGCCGAACTACGGCGAGCCGGGGAAGGGCATCAGGCTGAAGGTCGGCCACGTGCTGGCCGTCGAGCCCATGGTCAACCTGGGCAGCTGCGAGACCCAGCTCAACGACGACGGCTGGACGGTGATCACCGCCGACGGCAGTCTGTCCGCCCACTTCGAGCATTCGATCGCCGTTACCGAGAACGGCCCGGAAGTGCTTACCGTGCTCGATTAGCACCTCGCAAGCGCCCGCGCGCGGACCCCCGGGAACCTACCGCGCCGAATTGGGTTACTCTATCCACCTGTCCCCCGGCAGTTTGCTGGTCGAGACGCGTCGTCAGGAGACATCACCTGCCCAAGCCCAAGGAAGACGCCATCGTGATGGAAGGCACGGTCATCGAACCGTTGCCCAACGCCATGTTCCGCGTCGAGCTGGAAAACGGTCACAAGGTGCTCGCGCACATCTCCGGGAAGATGAGGATGCACTACATCCGAATCCTGCCGGGTGACCGGGTGCAAGTGGAGTTGACGCCGTACGACATCAGTCGTGGGCGCATTACCTACCGCTACAAGTAGAAGGCAGCCATGAAGGTGCGTTCCACATGAAAGTCAAGCCGAGTGTCAAGAAGATCTGTGAGCGCTGCAAGGTGATCCGTCGCGAGGGCAAGGTCATGGTGATCTGCTCCAACCCCCGTCATAAGCAGAGGCAGGGCTAAGTGGCACGAATCGCCGGCATCGACATTCCCCGCGAGAAGCGGCTGGAGATCTCTCTCACCTACATCCTGGGCATCGGCCGCACCACGGCCACCAAGGTCTGCACGGAGACGGGCATCGACCCCAACACCCGCGTGCGCGACCTGACCGAGGAAGAGGTCGCCCAGCTCCGCAACCACATCGATGCCAACCTCAAGGTCGAAGGTGACCTGCGGCGCGATGTCGCCCAGGACATCAAGCGCAAGATCGAGATCGGCTGCTACCAGGGCATCCGCCACCGCCGGGGCCTTCCCGTGCGTGGCCAGCGGACCCACACCAACGCCCGCACCCGCAAGGGTCCCAAGAAGACCGTCGCCGGAAAGAAGAAGGTGCGCAAGTAATGCCCAAGCCCAAGCCGGGGGGCCGGCGGCCCAAGAAGCGCGAGCGGAAGAACGTCACCTACGGGGTGGCGCACATCAAGAGCTCGTTCAACAACACGATCATCTCGATCAGCGACCTCGAGGGCAACGTCCTCGCGTGGGCCTCCGCCGGCAACGTCGGCTTCAAGGGCTCCCGCAAGTCCACCCCCTTTGCCGCCCAGCTGGCCGCCGAGGCCTGCGCCCGCCGGGCCATGGAGCACGGCGTCCGCAAGGTCGACGTGCTGGTCAAGGGCCCCGGCTCCGGGCGGGAGACCGCCATCCGGTCCATCCAGCAGACCGGCATCGAGGTCTCCGGCATCAAGGACCTCACCCCCATCCCCCACAACGGCTGCCGCCCCCCGAAGAGAAGGCGCGTCTGATGGCTAGGTACACCGGTCCCGTCTGCCGTCTCTGCCGGCGGGAGAAGATGAAGCTCTTCCTCAAGGGCCCGAAGTGCGACTCGATGAAGTGCCCGATCGAGCGCCGGCCCTACCCGCCCGGCATGCACGGCCGCGGCCGCATCCGTGAGTCCGAGTACATGTTCCAGCTGCGCGAGAAGCAGAAGGCCCGCCGCATCTACGGCGTGCTGGAGAAGCAGTTCCGCAACATGTACGAGGAGGCCAACCGCCAGGACGGCATCACCGGCGAGAACCTCCTGCGCATGCTCGAGCAGCGCCTCGACAACGTCGCTTTCCGCGCCGGTTGGGGCTCGAGTCGCAACCAGGCCCGCCAGTTCGTGCGCCACGGCCACGTCAACGTGAACGGCCGGCGGGTCACCATCCCCAGCTATCAGGTCCGTAAGGGCGACATCGTGGAGATCCGGGAGAAGTCCCGAACCATGATCGTTCTGCGCCACAACCTCGACACGCTCGACCGGGTCAAGCCGCCCTGGCTCGAGGTCGCCGAAGGCGGCCTTTCGGCCACGGTGCGTGACCTACCCCTCCGGGAGCACATCGACGTCCCGGTCCGGGAGTCACTCATCGTCGAGCTCTACTCGAAGTAAGACTTCCACTCCTAGATTCGGGAAAGCACACATGCTCATCATTCAGCGTCCCTCAGTCGAAGCCCTCGGCGAGCAGGAGGGCGATCGCCAGCTGTTCACGATCTCGCCCCTGGAGCCCGGCTTCGGCCACACCCTGGGCAATTCGCTGCGGCGCACCCTGCTGTCGTCGATCCCCGGTGCGGCGGTCACCTCCATCCGCTTCGACGACGTCCTCCACGAGTTCACCACCATCGCCGGGGTGAAGGAGGACGTGACCGACATCATGCTCAACCTGAAAGACCTGGTCCTGCGGGTGGAGACCGACGAGCAGGTCACCCTGCGCCTCGACGCTCGCGGCCCGGGCGACGTCACCGCCCGTGACCTCCAGCCGCACTCTGATGTCGAGATCCTGAACCCCGACATGCACATCGCCACCCTCTCGGGCAAGGCCCGCCTGGCCCTCGACATCACCGTCGAGCGGGGCCGGGGCTACGTGTCGGCCGACAAGAACAAGAAGTCCGCGGTCATCGGTGTCATCCCCATCGACTCGATCTTTTCCCCAGTGCGTCGGGTGGCGTTCCTCGTCGAGCCCACGCGGGTCGAGCAGGCCACGAACTACGACAAGCTGACCCTCGACATCGAGACCGACGGGTCGATCTCGCCTCGTGAAGCCCTGGCGTCCGCCGGCGCCACGCTGCGCTCCCTCGTCACCCTGGTGGCGGAGATGAGCGACGCTCCCCGGGCTCTGGAGCTGGGCGACGTCGGGGTGCTGGGCAGCGGCTCGCCCGACCTCGACCTGGCCATCGAGGAGCTCGACCTGTCCGAGCGCCCCCGCAACTGCCTCAAGCGGGCCCAGGTGAACACCGTGGGCGAACTGGTCAACAAGACCGAGGAGGATCTGCTGGCCATCACCAACTTCGGCCAGAAGTCACTCGACGAGGTTCTCCAGAAGCTCGACGAGCGGGGCCTGTCCCTGCGGTCCAAGAGCGGGGCGTAGGCCATGCCTGCCACTCCCAGGAGGGGCCGGCGCTTCGGCGGGTCCGCCTCTCACCAGCGACTGATGTTCGCCAACATGGCGGCGTCGCTGTTCGCGGCCGAGGGCATCGTGACCACCGAGGCCAAGGCCAAGGCCCTGCGGCCCATCGCCGAGAAGCTCATCACCAAGGCCCGCAAGGGCGGGGTGCACAACCACCGCCAGGTGGTGTCGTACATGGGCGACAAGGACATGGCTCACAAGCTGTTCGAGGAGATCGCCCCCCGTTACGAGGGGCGCCCCGGGGGCTACACCCGCATCCTCAAGCTGGGCCCCCGCCACGGCGACAACGCGCCGATGGCTCGCATCGAGCTCGTCTAGCTCTCGCGTCACACCTATGACGGGGCTGCTGGCCCGTCCAACGGGCAATCAGTGGAGGCGCCGAGGAACGAGGCGAGTCCGGTGACGCGGGTGCGGTTGGTCATCGCGTACGACGGGACCGGGTTCTCCGGGTTCTCGGAGAACCTCAACGTCCGGACGGTCGGCGGCGAGCTGAAGGCCGCCCTCGCGACCTTCCTCCGCCACCCGGTCAACCTGATCGTGGCCGGGCGGACCGACGCCGGCGTTCACGCGTGGGGCAACGTCGCCCACTTCGACACCGACACCGAGGTCGATGTGGTCACCCTCCAACGTCACCTCAACAGCATGCTGGGGCCCGCGATCGTGGTCCGGTCGGCCGAGTTCGCGGCGCCGGAGTTCAACGCCCGCCACGACGCCGTGGCCCGCCGGTACCGCTACACGGTGCTCAACCGACCGGTGCCCGACCCGTTCCTGGCCCCGATCACCTGGCACGTGCCGCAGCCCCTCGACCTGTCGCTGCTACGCCTGGCCTGCGATCCCATCATCGGCGAACATGACTTCTCGTCGTTCTGCCGGGTGCAGAAGCGGATCCCCGACGCCAGCCTGGTGCGGCTGGTCTACGACGCCCGGTGGGTCGACGCCGGCGAGGGCGTGCTGCGCTTCGACATCGACGCCAGTTCGTTCTGCCAGCAGATGGTCCGAGCCCTGGTGGGGACCATGGTGCCGATGGGGCTGGGCAAGCAGCGGCCCGGGGAGATGGCAGGGATCCTCCGGGCCCGGGACCGCTCGGCTGCCAACCGGGTGGCGCCGGCCCGCGGCCTGTGCCTGTGGGAGGTCGACTACCCCGGCAGCGACTCGGACGCGCCAGTGCCCCGGTCGCACTGGAGAGATATCGACCGGGGCACTGGTTGAGGCGGACTGCTACTGCTTGACGGCCTCGACGTTGAACTCGAGGCGGATCTTCTTACCGACCAGCACGCCGCCGGTCTCCAGGGCGACGTTCCAGGTCAGGCCCCAGTCCTCCCGATCAATGTCGGTGTGAGCCGAGAAACCCAGGCGCCGGCCGCCCCAGGGGTCGGCCTGGGCGCCGTCGAACTCCACGTCGAGGGTGACCGGATGGGTCACGTCCTTGATCGCCAGGTCGCCGGTGAGCGTGGCGGTGCCGTCTCGGTTGAGGTCGACATTGGTGCTGCGGAAGGTGATCGTCGGGTAGTTCTCGACGTCGAGGAAGTCGGGGCTGCGCAGGTGGTCGTCGCGCTTTTCGTCCGAGGTGTCGACGCTGGCTGTGTCGATCGTGACCTCGACCGAGGACTGCTCGGGCGACTCGCCAATCACGATCCGGCCGTCGAAGTCGGTGAAGCGGCCCCGGACTTTGGTGATCATCAGGTGGCGACCGACGAATTCGACGGTGGTGTGACCTCGGTCGAGCGCGTATGTCCCCGCCTCGGGAACCTGCACACCCTGGTACTCGCGGGTGAAGGTGGTTGCCATGTGAGCTCCTGACTACGGTTGAGATTTCAACTATCTAGTTGATTCTACAACCATTGAGAGTTCTATCAATTATGCGCCGGCGAAAGGGGCGTCGACCTCGGGGGCGGGCTCGGCGGCGGTGACCTCGTCGGTCAGGCGCTCGGCGACCGTGGCCAACTCGCTGTAGAGCGCGTTGAGTTCCCGACGGATCTCCGCCTCTCGGCCGGGCCACCCTTCATGGGCGGCCTGGTCAGCCTGGCGGGCCAACTCGACGATCTCCATCTCCAGCCCGACGGCGTGGTCCTGCAGGTGCGGCGAAACATCGACCATCGTTGGTTTCTCCTCTCATGGCCCGCTGCCTGGCCCCAGGGGCCGCAGGCGAATCCCGATGTGTCCCTACCCTGCAGGTCCGCCGCCCATTCCTCCCATCGACTACGCTCTCGAACTGATGTTCGAACTCAACGGCCCGCAGCGGGAGGCGGTCGACCACGATGGCGGCCCGTTGTTGGTGCTGGCGGGCGCCGGCAGCGGCAAGACCGGCACCCTTGCCCACCGGGTGGCCCGGCTGCTTCGTGAGGGAGCCGACCCCGAGCGGGTGTGCCTGGTGACCTTCAGCCGGCGGGCCGCTCAGGAGCTGCTGGGGCGGGCCGGGCGGCTCTCGGACCGCACCGCTGCAGGCCGGGTGTGGGGCGGGACGTTCCATTCGGTCGCCAACCGGGTGTTGCGGCTCCATGGCCGGCGCCTCGGGCTCGATCCTGGGTTCAGCATCCTCGACGCCGGCGACGTGACCGAGCTGTTCGGGCTGATCCGGTCCGATCTCGGGCTCCACCACAGTCCGGGTTCGCCCGGCGGGGGAGGCCGGCGGCGGTCGCCCCGGGCTTCGACGTTGGCGTCGATCTACGACAGGGTGGTGAACACCGGCGACCGGCTCCAGGTGGTCCTCGACCGGTCCTTCCCCTGGTGTGCCCGGGAGACCGACGGCATCCGGGCCTGCTTCGCCGCCTATGTCGAGCGCAAGCGGGACCGCCAGCTGCTCGACTACGACGATCTGCTCCTGTGCTGGCGGGCGCTCGATGCCGTCCCGGGGCTGATGCCCACCATGTTCGACCACGTCCTCGTCGACGAATACCAGGACACCAACACATTGCAGGCCGACATCTTGGCCGCCCTTCGCCCCGACGGGCGGGGTCTCACGGTGGTGGGCGACGATGCCCAGGCCATCTACGGCTTCCGGGCCGCCAGCAGCGGCAACCTCCTCCAGTTCCCCGAGCGGTTCCCGGGCACCACCATCGTGCGCCTGGAGCAGAATTACCGCTCGACGCCGCCGATCGTCGCCGTGGCCAACGCGGTGATGGCCGAGGCCGGCGCCGGCTCCACCATGACCAAAGTCCTGTGGTCGGACCGGGCCGGCGCCCGCCGGCCGTTGCTGCGCACCTGCGGCGACGAGGAGGCCGAGGCGGCCGCCGTGTGCGACTCCGTGCTCGCCCACCGCGACGACGGCGTCGCCCTCCACGACCAGGCGGTGCTGTTCCGGGCCTCGCACCACTCCGACCTGCTGGAGATGCACCTGAGCCGGCGCAACGTGCCCTACGTCAAGTACGGCGGGCTGAAGTTCCTCGAAGCCGCCCACGTGAAGGACCTCATCGCCCTCCTGCGGGTTCTCGACAACCCGCGCGACGAGCTGGCCTGGTTCCGCACCCTGCAGCTACTGGAAGGCGTCGGCGCGGCCACGGCCCGGCGGGTCATGGGGGAGCTTCAGGTCGGCCAGCCGGGCGAGCCGAACGCCACGCCCCTCGGCCGCCTTCTGGCCGCCCCACCGAGGGTGCCGGCGGCGGCCCGGGAGGAGCTGGGCGGTCTGCGGGCCGCCCTGGCCGAGTGCGCCGACGGCTGCCTGCCCGGAGGAGCCACCCCGCCGCCGGCGGTCCAGGTCGAGCGGCTGCGCCTGTGGCTGGGCCCGGTGATGGAGCGGGCCTACGACCACCCCGCCGCCCGCCTGGCCGACCTGGAGCAACTCGAGGGGGTAGCGGCCAATGCACCGTCGCGGAGCCGGTTCGTCAGCGACTTGACGCTCGATCCGCCGTCCTCCACCGCCGATCTGGCCGGTCCGCCTCTTCTCGACGAGGACTGGCTGGTCCTGTCCACCGTGCATTCGGCCAAAGGGGGCGAGTGGGAGGTCGTGCACGTCCTCCACGCCAGCGACGGCATGTTCCCCTCCGACATGGCCACCGGCGACCCCGAGGGCATCGAGGAGGAGCGCCGGCTCATGTACGTCGCCGTCACCCGGGCCCGCTCCGCCCTGGAGATCAGCGTTCCCCTCCGCTACCACCACCTCAAGCACCGGCCCCTGACCGACGCCCACAGCTATGCCCAGGTCAGCCGGTTCTTGTCGCCGGCGGTACGCTCGCTGATGGACGAGGCCCACGTGGAGGGCCGCCCGCAGTTCGCCGACCGGGCCGGGGCGACCATCGACGAATCGGCAGTGGTTGACGGCGGCCTGGCCGGCGTCGACCGCATGCTGGCCGACCTGTGGGGCTAGACGAGATCGGCCGCCAGCTGGGCGATCCGCATGGCACGGGCGCCGCCGTCGGGCCGGCCTTCATCGACGGCCCACAGCGCCGTCTCCACCGAGCGGGCAAGCCCCCACGCCAGCATCCGGTCGGCCGGTACATCGGCGAGGTCGGCGAACAAGCGGGCCCGGGCGCTCAGGTCCGGGACCGCGGTCAGAGTGTCGATCTGGTCCAGCAGCGGCCACGGGTCGTAGGCCGCGTCGCCGACCATCGGTTTGGCGTCGATGGCGAGGAACGGCGCCCGGGCCGCCGACAAGATGTTGCCGGGGTTGAAGTCGCCGTGTAGCAGCACCGTGCGCCCACCGTCGGGAAGCGTCTCCAGAAGTGAAGCGCCGAGGGCCACCAATCCCGGATCGAACGCCGGCCGGTGGCGGGCCATGCGTTGCCGGAGGAGATCTGCCCACTCCCGCGTGACGTCGCCCAGGCGCTCGAAGGGAGCACCGGGAGGCACGGGAACCGACCACAGCTGACCGACCACGCCGGCGGCGGCCTCGATGGCGGCTGTCACCGTCAGGCCGCACTCGTCGAGAGCGATCCCGGGGTGGCAGCGTTCGAGCAGCATCGCCCACCTCGGCGGGTCGGACTTGAGGAGCTTCACCGCCCCGGCGCCGGCCCACAGCCCCAACCCGCCGGCCTCGTAGCGGGCCTCGCGGTGCGGCCAACCGACCTTGAGCACCACCGGCTCGCCGCCGGCGGTGGTGGCCGGCGCCGTCCACGCCGTCGTCCCCCGCGTGTACGGCGGCCCCGTCCGTACCTCCCACTCGTCCTCGAGGGCGGCCACCATCGCCGGCAGCGACGCCAGCCAGTTCCGCCCCTCCTCGCTCGTCAGTTCCCGGAACACCCCGAGGTGCTCGCCGAAAGCATCGCTCGTGACCATCTGCCTATGGTGCAGCGGTGAGCGCCACCACCACCGTCGACTGGGCCGCCGCCCGCCGGGCGGTTGCCCGGGCCGCGCCGCGGCTGACGGCCATGCTGCGTTCGGCGACCAAGCCGGACGCGCCGGCGCTCGGGGAGTGGGACGTGACGCAAGTCGCTACTCATATCTCCCATGCCACGGACGCCATCGCGGCGATGACGATGGGCGGCGGCAACCTGATCGCCGACATCGCGGGCCTGCCCGTGTTGAGCCGGGTGATGTTGGAGGGCGAAGGCCGGCGGCCCCTGGCCGAGCTGGCGGACCGGATCGACGCCAGCGCCACGCAGTTCCTCGCGGGCATGGAGGCGGCTGCGGCCAGCGGCGACACATCGCACAACTGGCTGATCCAGGGTACGGAGATGCCGCTGTCCACCCTGACCTGCCATGTGCTCAACGAGCTGACGGTCCACGGTCGCGACATCGCGGTGGCGCTCGGCGAGCCCTGGCCGATTGACAAGGGCCACGCCGCCCTGATCCTTCAGGGCTTCGTCTTCCCCGCGCTCCACACCCTGGGGCGGGCCATGGTCGTGCAGGAGAAGGCGGGCGACAGGCGGGCCCGGTTCGAGGTCAGCCTGCGTGGCGACGGGCGGGCGTGGGCCTACTTCGACAGGGGCGACTTCTCGGTCGAGGCCTCGCCCCAGGGGAAGGTCGACTGCAAGCTGTCCGTCGACCCGGAGGCCTTCCTCCTGGTGTCGTGGGGCCGCATCAGCCAGTGGCAGGCCATCCCGAAGGGCCAGCTCCTGGCGTCCGGCCGCAAGCCCTGGCTGGGCCTCCAGCTGCGCTCCTGGCTGCGCAATCCGTAGGCTCGACTACACTCTTCCCCCTGTGCGTACCTTCTCGACGAAACCATCCGACGTCCAGCGCGCCTGGCACCTCGTCGACGCCGAGGGCCTCGTGCTCGGGCGTATGAGTTCCGAGGTCGCACGGCTCCTGCGCGGCAAGCACAAGCCCATGTTCGCCCCCCACCTCGACACCGGTGACCACGTGATCGTGGTCAACGCGTCGAAGGTGGTCCTGACCTCCGGCAAGGAGGCCAAGAAGATCGCCTACCGCCACACGGGCTACCCCGGCGGCTTGCGCCAGAAGTCCTACACCGACGTCATGGCCAACAACCCCGAGGAGGCCGTCCGCAAGGCGGTCCGGGGCATGCTGCCCAAAGGCCCGCTTGGCCGCCTGATGCTGAAGAAGCTCAAGGTCTACGCCGGCCCCAACCACCCCCACTCCGCCCAGATGCCCGAGGCGCTCGAGCTCTCGATGGCCGTCGCCCGCCCGCGCGGCCTGTAGTCAGACAGCCACCTGAGAAGCAGAGGATCAATCGTGCCCAAGCCCCTCATGCAGTCGACCGGCCGCCGCAAGGAGGCCGTCGCCCGCGTCCGCATCCGGCCCGGCACCGGCAAGATCACCGTCAACAAGCGCCCGATCGAGGACTACTTCCCGTCGGAGACGCACCGCATGATCGTCACCGAGCCCCTCCGGCTCACCACGCTGGACGAGACCTACGACATCGACGCCACCATGGACGGCGGCGGGGTGTCGGGGCAGGCCGGCGCCCTGCGCCTGGGCATCGCCCGGGGCCTGGTCAACATCGACGAGGAGCTGCGGAGCACCCTGAAGCGGGCCGGGTTCCTGACCCGGGACGCCCGCGAGAAGGAAAGCAAGAAGTACGGCCTGAAGAAGGCCCGCAAGGCACCCCAGTACTCCAAGCGCTAAAGCAGGGAGGCCGCCGGTGACGCTCCGGTTCGGCACCGACGGCGTACGGGGAATTGCCAACGCCGAGCTCACACCCGAATTAGTGCTGGCCCTCGGTCGCGCCGCGGCGCGGGTGCTCGGTGACGGCCCTTTTCTCGTCGGCCGCGACACCCGTATCTCCGGTCCGCTGCTCCAGGCCGCGCTGTCGGCCGGCCTGGCCACCGAGGGCGCTGACGTCGTCGACCTGGGTGTGCTGCCCACGCCGGGCGTGGCCTGGCTCTCGGCGGCCGACAACCAGCCGGCGGCCATGATCTCGGCGTCGCACAACTCCTTCCCGGACAACGGGGTCAAGTTCTTCCTGGCCGGCGGGCGCAAGCTTTCCGACGAGATCGAGGCGAAGCTCGAGGCCGAGCTCGACCGCCTGATCGCCCACCCTCAGGAGTCTCCCCGCCGAACCGGCTCGGAGCTGGGCCGGCTGCTGCCGGGCGCCGGCGTGGACCGCTACGAGGCCGCCCTCGCGGCCACGGTCGGCGCCGGCAGCCTGAACGGGCTGTCGGTCGTGCTCGACTGCGCCAACGGTGCGGCCAGCGCAGTGGCCCCGGAGGTCCTGCGCAGCCTCGGGGCCCGGGTGGCGGTTATCCACGACAGGCCCGACGGCCTGAACATCAACCACGGGAGCGGCTCCACCCACCCCGAGGAGCTTCAGCGCCAGGTCGTGGCCGGCGGTGCGGACGTGGGCCTGGCCTTCGACGGCGACGCCGACCGGGTGCTGGCTGTCGACGCCGCCGGCGCCCTGGTCGACGGTGACCAGCTCATCGCCATCTGCGCCCTCGACCGCCACCAGCGCGGGCGGTTGCCGGGCGACACAGTGGTCGTGACCGTCATGTCCAACCTGGGGTTCCGCCTGGCAATGACCGCCCAGGGCATCACCCTGGTGGAAACCGATGTCGGTGACCGGTACGTCCTCGAGGAGATGGAGCGGGGCGGCTGGGGCCTCGGTGGCGAGCAGTCGGGCCACATCATCTTCGGGGACCTGGCCACGACCGGCGACGGCTTGCTGACCGGCCTCCAGGTCCTCGACGTGATGGCTCGCACGGACCGGACGCTCGCCGATTTGGCCGGGGTCATGGTCCGCCTGCCTCAGATCCTCCGCAACGTCCCGGTGGCGGCCAAGGGAGCGAGCGTGAGCGGCTCCGAGGAGCTGACCCTGGCCGTCAAGGCGGTGGAAGCCGACCTGGGCGAGCGCGGGCGGGTGCTGGTGCGGCCCAGCGGCACCGAGGCGGTGGTCCGGGTCATGGTCGAAGCTGTCACCGTCGAGGAGGCCGACGCCGCCTGCGACCTGCTGTGCCAGGTCGTGAAGCGGGCGCTCGGCGCGTAAGTGCCGGTCAAGGGCATACCCTTGGCCTATGTGCGGCATCGTCGGCGTGACCGGAAATGATCCCGCCCTCCCGTTCCTGCTCGACGGGCTGAGCCGCCTGGAGTACCGGGGCTATGACTCCTCAGGAGTCGCCCTGGTCCATGGCGACTCGGTCTGGGTGCGCCGGCGGGCGGGCAAACTGGCCGAGCTGGCCGGCGCGGTGGGCGACGCTCCCGCGGCCCAGGTCGGCATCGGCCACACCCGGTGGGCCACCCATGGGGGCCCGACGGAGAACAACGCCCATCCCCACACTGACTGCACCGGCGCCCTCGCCCTCGTGCATAACGGGATCATCGAGAATCACGTCGATCTGGGCGACGAGTTGCTGTCGGCAGGCCACGCGTTGCGCTCGGAGACCGACACCGAGGTGCTGGCCCACATGATCGAAGCCGGCATCGCGACCGGCGCCGGCCTGGCCGACGCGGTGCGGGCCGCGCTGGCCCGGATCGAGGGGTCCTTCGCCGTGGCCGTGGTCCATGCAGACGACCCGGAACTGATCGTCGCCGGCCGCCGCTCGTCGCCCCTGGTGGCCGGGCTGACGGAGCGGGCCGGCCTGGTGGCCTCCGACATCCCGGCCCTGCTGGCCGCCACCCGCGAGGTCTACGTCATCGACGACGACCAGGTGGTGGAGGTGCGCCCCGGCTCGTTGCGGGTCACCAACTTGGCCGGCGAGGAGATCGAGCCCGTCCGCCGGCGGGTGGAGGGCGACCTCGAGACCGTCGAGAAGGGCGGCTACCCGGACTTCATGCTCAAGGAGATCCACGAGCAGCCCCGAGCGGTGCGGGAGACCCTGCGCGAGCGGGTGCGCGGAGACCGCCTGGTCCTGGGCGACGTCGAGCTGTCCGACGAGGAGCTGCGGGCCGTCGACAAGGTCTTCATCGTGGGCTGCGGCACGAGCTACCACGCCGGCATGGTGGCCCGCTACGCCATGGAGCACTGGACCCGCCTGCCCACCGAGATCGACGTGGCCAGCGAGTTCCGCTACCGCGACCCGGTGCTCGACGCCCAGAGCCTGGTCGTGGGGGTGAGCCAGTCGGGGGAGAGCCTCGACACCATGGAGGCGTGCCGGTTCGCCCGGTCGGCCACCAACAAGGCCAAGGTGCTGGTCGTCTGCAACGTCGTGGACTCCTCCATGGCGCGGGAGGCCGACGCCGTCATCTACACCCGGGCCGGAATGGAGATCGGGGTGGCCGCCACCAAGACCCACGTGGCCCAGATCGTGGCCATGGAGCTGCTCGCCCTGCGCCTGGCCCAGGCTCGCGGCCTGCTGTACCCGGAGGAGGTGGCCCGCCAGGTCGAGGGGTTGAACGCCTTGCCCGGCCTCATCGAGGGGGTACTGGCCCGCTCGGATGAGATCTGCGCCATCGCCGCCCGCTACAGCGACACCCGGGACTTCTTCTTCCTCGGCCGGGGCGTGGGCTACCCGGTGGCCCTCGAGGGCGCCCTGAAGCTCAAGGAGATCTCCTACGCGCGGGCGGAGGCGTACCCCGCCGGCGAGATGAAGCACGGCCCCATCGCCCTCATCGAGCCGGGGACGGTCGTGGTGGCGGTGGCGACCCACGGGCGTCTCCGCGCCAAGATCATGAACAACATCGACGAGGTGCGGGCCCGGGGGGCCACCATCGTGGTTGTGGCCAACGAGGGCGACGAGGCGGCCGCGGCCCACGCCGACGACGTGCTGTGGGTGCCCTCGGTGGCCAAGGGAGGGGAGCTGCTCTCGCCCGTGGTCGACGTGGTGGCGCTCCAGCTCTTCGCCTACGCGGTGGCCAAGGCCCGCGGCTGCGACGTCGACCAGCCGAGGAACCTGGCCAAGACGGTGACGGTCGAATAGGCCGTGATCGGGATAGGCATCGACACGGTGGAGGTCGAGCGGTTCCGTCGGGCCCTGGAGAAGCGGCCGGGCATCGCCGACCGGCTGTTCACGCCGGCCGAGCAGGCCTACGGCCGGCGCCAGCGGGACCCCTCCGAACGGCTGGCCGCCCGGTTCGCGGCCAAGGAGGCGGTGATGAAGGCGCTTGGCGTGGGCCTGGGTGCCTTCGCCTTTCGGGATGTCGAAGTAGTGAAGGCGCCTTCCGGCGCACCGTCGCTTGCCCTCACCGGCCGGGCTGCAGAACTCGCGGCCCGCCGGGGCGTCACGTCGTGGCACGTGTCGCTGACGCACACCGGCCTCGTCGCCGAGGCCATCGCCATCGCTCTTTGATTCCCGTCCTGACGCCGGAGGAGATGCGGGCCGTCGACCGCGCCGCGGCCGAACCGGAGGAGGTCCTGGTCGCCCGCGCGGGGGGTGCCGTGGCCCGGGCCGCGCTCTCCATGCTGGGCGGTGCCTACGGCCGGCGGGTGGTGGTCGTCGCCGGCAAAGGGAACAACGGGGCCGACGGGCGGGTGGCGGCCGATCGCCTGCGCCGGCGGGGTATCCGGGTGGAGGTCGTCGACGCCGGCGACCAGCCCGAGCGACTCCCGGCGTCGGATCTGGTGATCGACGCCGCCTACGGCACCGGCTTCCGGGGGTACTACACGGCGCCCGACCCCGCCGGCGCCCCGGTGCTGGCCGTCGACATCCCCTCGGGCATCGACGGGCTCACCGGCGAGGCCCAGCCGGGCGCGGTGCGGGCGACCGCCACCATCACCTTCGCGGCTCTGAAGACCGGGCTGCTGCTCGGCGCCGGGTTCTCCCACGCCGGCCGGGTGAGCGTGGCCGACATCGGCCTGGACGTGTCCCGGTCGACGATCGGCCTGGTCGAAGCGTCCGACGTGGCCGCCTGGCTGCCCGACCGTGAGCGCGACAGCCACAAGTGGAAGTCGGCGATCTGGATGATCGCCGGTTCGCCCGGCATGACCGGCGCCGCCGAGATGGCGGCCCGGGCCTCTCTGCGGGCCGGCGCCGGCACCGTGCGCCTGGGCATCCCGGGCCAGCCGCCGAGCCCCCGTTTTCCCGAGGTCGTCGGCCGGTGGCTGCCCGAGGAAGGCTGGGACACCGACGTGGTGGCCGGCGAGCTCGAGCGCATGAAGGCCGTCGTCATGGGCCCGGGCCTGGGCCGCTCCGACGCCACCGCTGCCGCCGTGCGCCGGCTGGTGGCGCAGGCGGCGGCGCCGATGGTGCTCGACGCCGACGCCCTCTTCGCCCTCGGCTCCCTCGACGATCCCGCCCGGTTCCTGCGAAGCCGCCCCGGTCCTACCGTCCTCACCCCCCACGACGGCGAGTTCTCCCGCCTCACCGGCTGCCCGCCCGGCCCCCGGCGCATCTCCGCCGTCCGCCACCTGGCCTTCACCACCGGTGCCACCGTGCTCCTCAAGGGGTCGACGACGATCGTGGCCGACCCCGCCGGCGACGTGCTGCTCACGACCGCCGGCGACGCCCGCCTGGCCACCGCCGGCACCGGCGACGTGCTGGCCGGCGTGATCGGCGCCTTCCTGGCCCAGGGGCTGGACGCGCCCCAGGCGGCGGCGGCCGGCGCCTTCGTGCACGGGGCGGCTGCGGGCCTAGGCTGGCGCCGCGGCTTGGTCGCCGGCGACCTGCTTGACCTGCTCCCGGCCGTTCTGAACACGATCGCTCCCTGAGACCCCGAGGTGGCATTGCCCCGTAACATGCTCGTGCGCGACGTCATGACCACCGACGTGCTCACATTCCGGCCGGACGACTCCGTCGAGACGGCGGCGCGCGCCCTCTCCGAGCGCAACCTGGGTGGCGCCCCGGTGGTGGACGACGACGGCATCGTCGTGGGGCTGCTGGAGGACGACGACCTCATCGTCCAGGACACCCGCCTGCATTTCCCCACGGTCATCTCGGTGTTCGGCGCCTACCTGGAGCTGCCGTCGTCGGTCCGCCAGTTCGAGTCCGACCTGAAGAAGGCGGTCGGCGCCACGGTGGGCGACGTCATGGACGCCGACGCCCCGACCTGCCGGCCGGACGACACCCTGGAGACCATCGCCACCGCCCTCCACAATCGGAGCGCGTCCCGCATGGCCGTGGTCGACGACGACGGCCGTTTGATCGGTGTGGTGTCGAGGGGCGACCTGGTTCGGGCCATCGTGGGCGGTGTCGGGGAGTAGCGGGGTGGCCGCCCGGCGGGCCTGGGCAGAAGTGGACCTGGCGGCGATCCGGCACAACGCCTCGCTCCTGGTCGAGCTGGCATCGCCGGCGGGGCTGTGCGCGGTGGTCAAGGCGTCCGCGTACGGCCACGGATCGGTGGCGGTCGCCAAGGCTGCCCTCGAGGGCGGCGCCACGTGGCTGGCCGTTGCCATCGTCGAAGAGGGCGCCGTCCTGCGGGGCCACGGCATCCAGGCGCCGATCCTGCTCCTGTCCGAGCCGCCGGCGACGGCTATGGACGACGTGGTGGCCCTGCGCCTGACGCCCACCGTGTACACCCAGCGCGCCGTCGAGGCGGCGGCCAAGGCGGTCGCCGCCGGAGGAGACGCGCCACTCGATGTCCACATCAAGGTCGACACCGGCATGCACCGGGTCGGCGCCGGCGCCGAAGAGATACCCGCCATCGTCCGGGCCGTGGTCGACCGGCCGGAGCTGAACTTCGGCGGCCTCTGGACTCACTTCGCCGTCGCCGACGACCCCGGGAACCCCTTCACCGACACCCAGTGCGCCCGGTTCGACGCCGTTGTGGCCCAACTCGTCGAGCAGGGCATGCGGCCGCCGCTGGTCCACGCCTGCAACTCCGCCGGCGCCATCGCCCACCCCGGCGCCCACCACGACCTCGTCCGTTGCGGGATCTCCCTCTACGGTGTCGCCCCCAGCCTGGCCCTCGCCGCCGCGCAGCCGGTGGAGGGCCTGCGCCCGGTGCTGTCCCTGCGGGCCCGGGTCTCCTACGTGCGGGAGGTCGGGGCCGGCGAGGCGGTGTCCTACGGGCTGCGCCGGCCGCTCGAGCGCCCGTCGCGCATCGCCACTGTGCCGGTCGGGTACGCCGACGGGGTGCCGTGGCGGCTTGGCGTGTCGGGCGACGTGCTCATCGGCGGCCGCCGGCGCCCCTTGGCCGGCAGCGTCACCATGGATCAGATCCTGGTCGACTGCGGTGACGACGAAGGAGTGCTGCCCGGCGACGAGGTCGTCCTGATCGGCCGTCAGGGGAACGAGCACATCACGGCCTGGGAATGGGCCACGCACGTCGGCACCATCGCCTATGAGATCCTGTGCGGTATCGGCGCCCGAGTTCCGAAGATCTATGGCTAAGGCCGCCACTACGCTCGGAACCGTGCCGGCCCTGGCTGACGTGGAGCGGGAGGCGAAGGCCTGCACCCGGTGTCCCCTCGCGCAGGGGCGGACCCAGGTCGTCTTCGGCGTCGGGGACGCCACCGCCGACCTGATGTTCGTCGGCGAGGCGCCCGGACAGCAGGAGGACATTCAGGGCGAGCCCTTCGTCGGCCGCTCGGGTCAGCTGCTCGACAGGATGGTGTGGGAGGAGATGGGCTTGTCCCGAGACCGGTTCTACATTGCCAACACCGTCAAGTGCCGTCCCCCCGGCAACCGTGATCCGCAGCCGGCGGAGATCGCGGCCTGCGGCCCATGGTTGGAGGCCCAGGTCGACCTCATCGACCCCAAGGTCGTCGTGACCCTCGGGAACTTCGCGGCCAAGCTGCTGTTGGGCACCACTGAAGGCATCACCAAGCTGCGGGGTCGGGCCTACCCGTACCGGCGCGGGGTCCTGGTGCCGACGTTCCACCCGGCTGCGGTGCTGCGGGGCGCCGGCGACCTGGCCGCCCAGATGCGGGCTGATCTGGTCCGGGCCAAGGGGTACCTGGCGGCGTGATCAAAGCGGCCACCACATCCGTCGACGACACGCGGGACCTGGCCGCCGAGGTCGCCGCCCTCGCCGCCCCAGGCGACCTCATCGTCCTGGCCGGCGACCTGGGCACGGGCAAGACCGCTTTCGCCCAAGGCTTTGCCCGAGGCCTGGGCGTCGAGGAGCCGGTGACCAGCCCGGCCTTCGTCCTTGTGCACACCTACGAGGGCAGGCTCCCGCTGGTGCACCTCGACGTCTACCGCCTCGAGACCATGCAGGAGCTGGTCGACCTGGGAATCGCCGAGCTGCTCGACGACGGCGCCGTGACGCTCATCGAATGGGGCGATGCGGTTGCGCCCGGCCTCCCCGCCGACTTTCTCGAGGTCCGTCTCGAGGCGACGGGCGACCCCGACGACCGCCAGTTCAGCATCCGTACCGTCGGCCCCGGGTGGCCGCCGCGAGCCCGAGCCCTCAAGGAGGCGGTTGCCAAGTGGGCCGTATGACGGTCATGTTGGCCTGGGCGTCGGAAACGCCGGGGACGCCGTGCTGATCCTCGGCATCGAGACGGCCACCATCCAGGTGGGCTGCGCCATCGGCGGCCATGAGGGCGTGCTGGCGTCGTTCCACGCGGCCAAGGGCCGGCGCCACGTCGAGACGCTCGTCCCCGCCATCGAGTTCATGTGCCGGCAGGCCACGATCGACCTGAGTGAGATCAGCGCCATCGCCGTCGACGTGGGGCCCGGCCTGTTCAGCGGCCTCCGGGTCGGTGTCGCCGCAGCCAAGGCGCTGTCCCAGGCCCTGCGCATCCCCACCATCGGGATCTCGAGCCTCGATCTGCTGGCGTTCCCGGTTCGCTACACCAACCGGCTCATCGTCCCCGCCATCGACGCCCGGCGGGGCGAGCTCTTCTACTCCTTCTACCGCCAGGTGCCTGGCGGGGCCCAGCGGCTGGTGCCCTACCAAGTCGGGTCGCCGGAGGACCTGGCGTCGGAGTTGCTGGCGCGGGGTGAGGACTGCCTCGTCGTGGGCGACGGCGCCATGCGCTACCCGGAGATCCTCACCGAGGTGTCCGGGGCCGAGGCGGGTGACGCCACGTCGGCCTTCCCCTCGGCCGCCTCGCTGGTGGAGCTGGCCCATCCCAAGGCCCTGCGCGAGGAGTTCGTGCAACCGTGGGAGCTGGAGCCGCTCTACCTGCGCAAGAGCGACGCCGAGATCAACTGGACCGCGGCCATGGAGCGATCGAGCTAAGGCATGGTCCAGGCGCGGCGCGAGGTGGGTCCGGACCAGCTCGTGGTCCACATCCTGCCGATGCGCCGGCGCCACCTCCGTTCGGTCCTCAAGATCGAGGCCCAGGTCTACGCCCGGCCGTGGTCGCTGAGCCTGTTCGTCAGCGAGATGGCCCTGCGCACCAGCCGGGCGTACTACGTCGCCCGCATCAACGGGGTCCTGTGTGGCTACGCCGGCCTCATGGTGAGCGAGGACGACGGCCACGTCACCACCCTGGCCGTCGACCCGGCCTGGCATCGCAACAAGATCGGTACCCGCCTGCTCCTCATCCTGGCCCGCACGGCCATCCGCCGGGGGGCGAGCAACCTGACCCTTGAGGTGCGGGTCACGAACACCGCAGCCCAGGAGATGTACCGCCAGTTCGGCTTCCGGCCCGCCGGCATTCGGAAGAACTACTACGTCGAAACCAACGAGGACGCCCTGGTCATGTGGGCCCACGACGTCAACACCCCGGAGTACGGCCGGCGCCTGGCGGAGATCGAGGCCGGCATCCCCGGCGTGACACTGATCAGCGAGGGCCTACGGTAAAGCGTGTGAGCGATATGCCAGAGCAGTTCCTGATCCTGGGAATCGAGACGTCGTGCGACGAGACGGCGGCGGCCGTCGTGGCCAACGGCAACACCGTCGTGTCGTCGGTGGTGTCCAGCCAGGTCGACCTGCACGCCCGCTACGGTGGCGTGGTGCCCGAGATCGCCAGCCGGGCCCACGTGGAGCTGCTGACGCCGGCCGTCGCCCAGGCCCTGGTGGAGTCGGGGATCGATGGCCACCAGCTGGGAGCGGTGGCAGCGACCGTGGGGCCGGGGCTGGCCGGTGCCCTGCTGGTCGGCATCAGCGCGGCCAAGGCCTACGCCCTGGCCTGGGGCCTGCCCTTCATCGGCGTGAACCACATGGAGGCCCACCTCTACGCCTCATTCCTGGAGGAGCCCGACCTCGAGCCGCCGCTGGTGGTGCTGCTCGTGTCGGGTGGCCACACCATGCTCGTGTCCATGGACGACCACGGCCGCTACCGGCTGCTGGGCACCACGGTCGACGACGCCGTCGGCGAGGCGTTCGACAAGGTGGCGCGGGTCATGGGCCTCGGCTATCCCGGCGGGCCGGCGATCGACCGGGTGGCGCTCACCGGCGACCCGACTGCGATGGCGTTCCCCCGGGCAATGCCCGAGGGACTCGACTTCTCCCTGAGCGGCCTGAAGACCGCCGTGATCCGCTACGTCCGTGACAACCCGGAGGCGCCCGTGGCCGACGTGGCGGCGTCGTTCCAGGCCGCCGTAGTCGACACCCTGATCGACAAGACCCGGCGGGCGGTGGCCGAGGTCGGCGCCAAGACTGTGTGCCTGGGCGGCGGTGTCGCCGCCAACTCGCTGCTGCGGGAGCGCATGCTCGACCTGGCCACCGCGGAGGGCCTGCGCTGCTTCCTGCCCAGCCGCTCCATGTGCACCGACAACGCGGCGATGGTGGCGGCGGCGGCGTGGTGGCGCTACAAGTCCGACGGCCCGACCCCGCTCGACGTCGGCGCCCAACCGAACCTGCGCCTGGCGTAACTGCACCGGTCCGGCTCTACGCTTGGGCGGCGCGCCCACCGGTTCCGGATCGCCGGCGGGGTAGGGGCCCCCGCCGGCACCGCGGCGGGCGAAGTGTGCCCGCCGCCAATGTGGAAGCTATCGAGAGCCGGGGTGCCGGTTGCTGAGCAACCGGCACCCGGCTATCGTTAGCACTCGACATACGAGAGTGCTAAGTACTCCCTTTCGTCCTATGGAGGTCGAACCGACTATGAACCTCAAGCCCCTCGACGACCGCATTGTCGTCCGCCCCAACGAGGCTGAGCAGACCACCGTCAGCGGCCTGGTGATCCCCGACACCGCCAAGGAGAAGCCCCAGCAGGGCGAGGTCCTGGCCGTAGGCCCCGGCCGCCGGTCGGAGAACACCGGCGAGATCATCCCCCTCGACGTCAAGGTCGGCGACACCGTCGTCTACAGCAAGTACGGCGGCACCGAGATCACCGTCGGGGGCGAGGACGTCCTGATCCTGTCCGGCCGTGACATCCTCGCGGTCGTGGGCTAGTTCGTCATGCCCAAGATGCTGAAGTTCGGCGACAGCGCTCGCCGATCACTTGAAGCCGGGGTCGACAAGCTGGCCAACTCCGTCAAGGTGACGCTGGGCCCGCGTGGGCGTAACGTCGTCCTGGAGAAGAAGCTGGGCATTCCCACCATCACCAACGACGGTGTGACGATCGCCCGTGAGATCCAGCTCGAGGACCCGTACGAGAACATGGGCGCCCAGCTGGTGCGCGAAGTCGCCATCAAGACCAACGACATCGCCGGCGACGGCACCACCACCGCCACCGTGCTGGCCCAGGCATTGATGCACGAGGGCCTGCGCAACGTGGCCGCCGGCGCCTCGCCGCTGGCCCTGAAGCGCGGCATCGAGGCTGCGGTCACCGCTGCGGTCGAGCACATCAAGAGCCAGGCCAAGGAGGTCGACGACCGCTCCGAGATCGGCCAGGTGGCCTCCATCTCGGCCGCCGACACCGTTATCGGCGAGCTCATCGCCGACGCCATCGACAAGGTGGGCAAGGACGGCGTGGTCACCGTCGAGGAGTCCAACACCTTCGGCATGGAGCTCGAGTTCGTCGAGGGTATGCAGCTCGACAAGGGCTTCCTCTCCCCGCACTTCGTCACCGACCCGGAGCGTCAGGAGGTCGTCCTCGACGACCCCTACATCCTGATGATCAACCAGAAGATCAGCGCCGTGGCCGACATCGTCCCCGTCCTCGAGAAGGTCATGCAGGCCAGCAAGCCGCTGCTGATCATCGCCGAGGACGTCGATGGCGAGGCCCTCGCCACCCTGGTCGTCAACAAGCTCCGGGGCACGTTCAACTCGGCGGCGATCAAGGCCCCCGGGTTCGGCGAGCGCCGCCGCAACACCATGAACGACCTGGCCATCCTCACCGGCGCCACCCTGCTCTCGGCCGAGGTCGGCGCCAAGCTGGAGAACGTCACCCTCGACCAGCTCGGCCGGGCCCGCCGGGTCACCATCACCAAGGACGACACCACCCTCGTCGAGGGCGGCGGCGACTCGGCCGAGGTCCAGCGGCGCATCGCCCAGATCCGTAGGGAGATCGAGGACTCCACCTCCGACTGGGACAAGGAGAAGCTGCAGGAGCGGCTGGCCAAGCTGGCCGGCGGTGTGGCGATCATCCGGGTCGGCGCGGCCACCGAGGTCGAGCTGAAGGAGAAGAAGCACCGGATCGAGGACGCTCTCTCCGCCACCCGCGCCGCCATCGAGGAGGGCATCGTCCCCGGTGGGGGCACCGCCCTCGTCCGGGCCCGCGAGGCCGTCGACAAGCTGGAGCTCGACGGTGACGAGGCCACCGGGGCGCACATCGTGGCCCTGGCCCTGCAGGAGCCCCTGCGGTGGATCGCCCTCAACGCCGGCCTGGAGGGCATGATCACCGTCCGCCAGGTCGAGCGCGAGACCGGCTACGTCGGCCTCAACGCCGTCACGGGCGAGTTCGAGGACCTGGTCAAGGCCGGCATCATCGACCCGGCCAAGGTCACCCGTTCCGCCCTCCAGAATGCGGCGTCGGTGGCCGCCATGGCCCTCACCACCGAGTGCCTGATCACCGACGTTCCCGAGGACGAGCCGCCGATCCCGATGCCCAACCGGGCTGCGCAGGCGAGCTCGTTCAGCAACATGCGTCGCTAACAACCCGCCTGCTCGAAAGGGCGGCCAGTGGCTCGCGGTGTCCTCTAGGTCGCTGCGCTCAGAGCTGCTGGCCGTCCTTTCGTACTTTGATGGCGCCGGTGGGGCAGCCTTCGGCCGCGGCCAGGATGTCCTCGAGCGGCGCCGCCCCCGGGTCGACGACCCGGGCCACGTCGCCGACCATGGCGAAGACCCCCTCGGCGGCGTGCGTGCAGGTCTTCGAGCCCATGCAGCGGGCGGCGACGACCTCGATCTCGATGGCCATAGGTCGAGGCTAGTGTGGGGTTGTGGACGAACGACCGCCCCCCGACCCGACCAGGCTGCTCGTGGCGTGGATGGAGTGGGAGCGCGGCGACACCCCGCCCGGCCGGGTCCTCAGCAACCTGAAGATCGCCGGCATGCGCGAGTTCCTCGAGGCCAGCGCCGAGGCCCAGGCCGACCTGGCCGCCTCCGTCGATCTCGCCTCCAGCTCCTAGCCGGCGAACAGCGCGACCCCAACCGGGGCCCGATCCCCCGCACGGTAACTGCCGCTAGGGCCCGGGTCCCCGGTAATGTCGACGAATGGCAGAGATCGAGATTGGCATCGGGAAATCGGGACGGCGAGCGTATGGGTTCGACGACATCGCAATCGTCCCCAGCCGCCGCACGCGTGACCCCGAGGACTGCGACATCTCGTGGGAGATCGACGCCTTCCGCTTCGAGCTTCCGCTGATGGCCTCGGCCATGGACGGCGTGGTCAGCCCGGCCACCGCCATCGCCATCGGCCACCTGGGCGGCGTCGGGGTGCTGAACCTCGAGGGCCTCTGGACCCGCTACGAAGACCCCGAGCCCCTGCTGAGCGAGATCGCCCTCCTCGACACCGACAAGGCCACTCTGCGCATGCAGGAGATCTACGCCGAGCCGATCAAGGAGGAGCTGGTCGGCCAGCGCATCGCCGAGATCAAGGAGGCCGGCGTCGTCTCGTGCGCGTCGGTCACGCCCCAGCGCACGACCCAGCTCATGAAGGCCATCCTCGAGGCCGAGCTCGACCTCCTGGTGATCCAGGGCACCGTGGTCTCCGCCGAGCACGTCTCCAAGACCGTCGAGCCGCTGAATCTGAAGCGCTTCGTCCGGGAGCTGGAGATCCCCGTCATCGTCGGCGGGTGCGCGTCCTACAAGAGCGCCCTCCAGCTCATGCGCACCGGCGCGGTGGGCATCCTCGTCGGCGTGGGCCCCGGCCACGCCTGCACCACCCGGGCCGTGCTCGGGCTCGGCGTCCCGCAGGCCACGGCCATCGCCGATGCCGCCGGCGCCCGCATGCGCCACCTCGACGAGACCGGCGTCTACGTCCACGTCATCGCCGACGGCGGCATGAGCACCGGCGGCGACATCGCCAAGGCCATCGCCTGCGGCGCCGACGCGGTCATGATCGCCTCGCCGCTGGCCGCCGCCCACGAGGCGCCCGGGCGGGGCTACCACTGGGGCATGGCGACGTTCCACCCCACCCTGCCCCGTGGCGCCCGGGTGAAGACCACCCCCCGGGGCACGTTGGCCGAGATCCTCACCGGGCCGGCGCACGAGAACGACGGCCGCCTGAACCTCTTCGGCGCCCTGAAGACCTCCATGGCCACCTGCGGCTACGAGACGGTCAAGGAGTTCCAGAAGGCCGAGGTCATGGTGGCGCCGGCGCTGCAAACGGAGGGCAAGAGCCTGCAGATAGCCCAGGCCATCGGCATGGGCGCTTAGGCGCTTGAGGCCCGGCGGGGTGCCTTCCACATCGGCGGTGCGGTGATCACGCTCGACCTGGCCAATGTCAGCCTGGGCGCGTCGCCGGCCACCAAGGAGGAGGCCATCGGCCTGGTCGCTGCCCTGCTCGCGCAGACCGGGTACGTCGACCCGGCGTACCGGGAGTCGATGCTGGGGCGGGAGAAGGTGGCCGACACCTACCTCGGCGAGGGCATCGCCATCCCCCACGGCCTTCTGAAGGACCGTGAGCTGGTCAAGAGGACCGGGATCGCCGTGGTCCAGGTGCCGGGTGGGCTGGAGTGGAACCGGGGCGAGGTCGTCCGCCTGGTCGTCGGCATCGCCGCCACGTCCGACGAGCACATCCAGATCCTCGCCAACCTGACCCAGATCCTGGCCGACGAGGACGAGGTCGAGCGCCTGTCGACGACGACGGATCCTCAGGTTGTCGTCGAGCGGTTGTCTCGGGCGCCGGCCTCCCGTCCCTCGCCGGCGCAGGACGGGCTCGACCTCGCCTCCTACGCCTCGGCCGAGGTCGCCCTCCCCGGGGTGAGCGGGCTCCATGCCCGGCCGGCCACCTGGTTCGTCGACGTGGCCAAGCAGTTCACCTCCGATGTCCGGGTTCGCCACGGCGACCGGGTGGCGAACGGCAAGAGCGTGGCGTCGCTGCTGTCGCTCGGGGCCGGCGCCGGCGCCTCGGTGACCGTGCTGGCCGGCGGCGACGACCAGGACGCCGCCCTCGCCGCCCTGCGGGATGCGGTCCTCGCTGGGCTGGGCGAGGGGGAGGAGGAGGACGCCGGGCCGGCGGCCGCGCCGCTGACCGTCGCCTGGGTCCCCGAGGGGCCGGCGACCGCGGTGCGGGGCATCGGCGCCTCGCCGGGGATCGCCATCGGCCCCCTCTGGCACCTCAAGCGGCGCCGGCTGGTCGTGGAGCGCACAGCCCGTGACCCGGAGGCGGAGGAGCGGCGGCTGCGGAAGGCCATCGAGTCGGCCCGGGCCGAGCTGCGCAACCTCCACGATGACGTGAAGGCGCGCTCCGGTGCCGGCAAGGCCGCGATCTTCCGGGCCCACGAGGCGTTCCTGGACGACCCCGACATGCTCGCCGCCATCGTGGACGACATCGGGAGCGGAAGCTCGGCCGGCTGGGCGTGGCGGGAGCGGATCGAGGCGCGGGCGGCCGAGCTGGAGGGGCTCGACGACCCGCTGCTCGCGGCGCGCGCCGTCGACATCGGCGATGTCGGCCAACGGGTGCTGCGCTTCCTGGCCGAGGCCGACGAGGGCGAGCCCCAATTGCCCGGCCATCCGGTCGTCCTGGTGGCCGATGACCTGTCGCCCTCTGACACCGCGGCGATCGACCCCAAGCGGGTCGTGGGGTTCTGCACCGCGCTGGGTGGCCCGACCTCGCACACCGCGATCATCGCCCGGGCCCTCGGCATCCCCGCCATCGTGGGCGCCGGCCAGGCGGTCCTGGCGCCCGAGGACGGCACGCCCGTTGTGCTCGACGGCTCGGCCGGCACGCTCTGGCACGACGTCGGCGAGCCCGACTTCGAGGCCGCGCGCCAGGCGCAGCGCGACATCCAGGTCGTCCGCGACGAGGAGTACCGCACCCGCTACCAGCCGGCGATCATGACCGACGGCCACCGCGTCGAGGTCGTCGCCAACGTGAACCGGGCCACCGAGGCGGTGGCCGCGGTCGAGGCCGGCGCCGAAGGCGTCGGCCTAATGCGCACGGAGTTCCTGTTCCTCGGCCGCAGCGCGGCGCCCGGCGAGGAGGAGCAGTACGAGGCCATCGCCGCCATCGTCGGGGCCCTCAACGGGCTGCCGCTGATCGTGCGCACCCTCGACATCGGCGGGGACAAGAACGCGCCGTACCTCGACCTGCCCGAGGAGGACAACTCCTTCCTCGGCATGCGGGGGATCCGGTTGTGCCTCGACCGGCCCGAGCTGTTCCTGCCCCAGCTTCGGGCCATCTATCGGGCGTCGCTGCTCGGGCCGGTCTCGGTGATGTTCCCGATGATCGCCCGCATGGAAGACCTTGACGGCGCCATGGAGCTGGCCGAGCAGGCCCGCGCCGAGGTCGGCGCCGGCCCTATCGACGTCGGCATCATGATCGAGGTGCCCTCGGCCGTCATGCTGGCCCCCGAGCTGGCCACGCGGGTCCAGTTCTTCTCCATCGGCACCAACGATCTCACCCAGTACGTCTTGGCCATGGACCGGCTCCACCCCGTGCTGGCCAAGCAGACCGACGCCCTGCACCCCGCGGTCCTGCGGATGGTGAAGCAGGTCGTCGATGCCGCCTCGGCCGCTGGCATCTGGGTCGGCGTGTGCGGCGGGGTGGCCGGCGAGCCCGAGGGGGCGCTGATCCTCGCCGGCCTCGGCGTGCGGGAGCTCTCGGTGAGCGTGCCGAGCGTCGCCGCCGTGAAGGCCCGGCTGCGGGGCGTGACCCGGAGCTCGGTCGAGCGCCTCGCCGCCCGGGCGCTGGCGTGCAGCAGGGCGGACGACGTGCGGGCCCTGCCGCTGCCGTGACCCACGACGTGGTCACCGTCACCGCCAACCCCGCCGTCGACCAGACCGTGTGGATCCCGGGCTTCCGGGCCGGCGAGGTGAACCGGGTGCGGCGCCAGGAGGTCAGCGCCGGCGGCAAGGGGGTGAACGTGGCCGTCTTCCTCGCCGCCTTCGGCATCGAGACCCTGGCCACCGGCTTCCTCGGCACGGCCAACGCCGGCCTGTTCGAGGACTTCCTCGCCGAGCGGGGGATCGAGGAGCGGTTTGTACGGGTGCACGGGACCACCCGTACGGGAGTGAAGATCGTCGACGACGAGGCGGGCACGACGACCGACGTCAACTTCCCCGGCTTCGATGTCCCAGGCGACCGTGTGGCGGACCTCGAGACGTTCGTGGCCTCGGTGACGCGCCCGGACGGGTGGATCGTGCTGGCGGGGAGCCTCCCTCCCGGCGCACCGGCGGACCTCTACGCCCGGCTGTCCGCCAGCGCACGGGAGGCCGGGATGCGGGTGGCGGTGGACACGAGCGGGCCGCCGCTGGCCGAGGCGGTCCGGACCACGCCCGACCTGCTCAAGCCCAACCGCGAGGAGCTCGAAGAGCTGACCGGTCGGTCACTCGTCGACCGTGAGGCGCTGGCCGGCGCGGCCCGGGAGCTGGTTGACGCCGGCGTGTCGACGGTCGTCGTGTCGCTCGGCGGTGAGGGTGCGCTGTTCGTGCGGGCCGGCGAGGCGGTGTTCGCCACCCCGCCACCGGTCAGGGTCGCCAGCACGGTCGGCGCCGGCGACGCCATGGTGGCCGGCACGATCGCAGGGACGCTCCGCGACCTGCCGCTGGCCGGCGTCGCCGCTCTCGCCACGGCGACGGCCGCGACCAAGATCGGCCGCGTCGGGCCCTATCTCGACGCCGCCGCAGCCGAGGCCGCGTCCAAGACGGTGGCGGTGCGTCCGCTGTGAGGAGGAAGCCATGAGGTTCGTCGCAGTGACCGCATGCCCCACCGGCGTGGCTCACACGTTGATGGCCGCCGAGGCGCTCCGGCGCCAGGCCCAGGTGATGGGGCACGAGATCGAGGTGGAGACCCAGGGCGCCGAGGGCACGAAGCAGCCGCTGACCGCCGAGACCATCGCCCGCGCCGACGGGGTGATCATCGCCGCTGACATCTACGTGGACCCCGCCCGGTTCGCGGGCAAGACCGTGAGCGCGGCCTCGACCGCCGACGCCATCCGCCACACGCGCGACGTCCTCGAGGCGGCGATCGCGGCCACGTACGACCCGGACGATGCCCTTCCCGAAGAGAGTGATGAGGTTGCCGCCCCGGCGGCGGCGGCCGGCGAGCAGCGCCGCCTCGTGGCCGTCACGTCCTGCCCCACCGGTATCGCCCACACCTTCATGGCCGCCGAGGGCCTGAGCCGGGCCGCCGAGGGCCTCGGTCATTGGATCAAGGTCGAGACCCAGGGCTCGGTCGGCGCCAAGAACGTTCTCACCGCCGAGGAGATCGCCGGCGCCGACGTTGTGATCATCGCCGCCGACACCAAGGTGGACCTGTCCCGTTTCGCCGGCAAGCCGGTGCACGAGACGGGCACCAAGGACGCCCTCAAGCACGGCGCCGACGTCGTCCGCCAGGCGCTCAGCTCCTCCACGCCGGTGATGGGTGCCGCCCGGGCGGGCGACGGCGCCGCTGCGGGTGCTGCGCGTGGCCGTGAGACCGGCGCCCTCAAGCAGGTGTACCAGCACCTCATGACCGGCGTATCGCACATGCTCCCGCTGATCGTCGCCGGCGGCCTCCTCATCGCCATCTCTTTCGCAGTCGACATCGACGCCAACGACCCCGCGATGGCCAACTCGCTGGCCGGGCGCCTGTTCAGCCTCGGAGGCTTCGCCTTCGCCCTGTTCCTGCCGGTGCTGGCCGGCTACATCGCCTACTCCATCGCCGACCGTCCCGGCCTGGCCCCCGGCCTGATCGGCGGCTACCTCGCCGGGCAGGTCGAGACCGGCTTCCTCGGTGCCATCCTCGCCGGCTTCCTCGCCGGCTACCTCACCCTCTGGCTGGCCACCAACATCCGGCTGCCGCAGACCCTGGCCGGGCTCAAACCGGTGCTCATCCTGCCGCTGCTGTCCACGCTGATTGTCGGCGTGGCCATGTTCTACGTCATCGGCGAGCCGGTCTCCTGGGTCCAGGAGCAGCTCACGGACTGGCTCGAGGGCCTGCAGGGCCGCAACGCCGTCGTCCTGGGCGCCATCCTCGGGCTGATGATGGCCTTCGACATGGGCGGCCCGCTGAACAAGGTCGCCTACACCTTCGCCGTCGGGTTGATCGACGCCGGCCTCACCGCGCCGATGGCGGCGGTGATGGCCGCGGGCATGACGCCGCCGCTCGGCCTGGCCCTCGCCACCTTCCTGTTCCCCTCGGCCTGGCTCCCCGACGAGCGGGAAGCGGGGAAGCCGGCGTTCGTCCTCGGCCTCGCATTCATCACCGAGGGGGCGATCCCGTTCGCGGCCCGGGATCCGATGCGGGTCATCCCCGCGGCCATGGCCGGCTCGGCCCTGGCCGGCGCCATTTCCCTCGGCCTCGGCGCCGGCTCGATCGTGCCCCACGGCGGCATCCTGGACCTGTTGGTGCCCAACGCCATCGACAACGTCGGCGGCTGGTTCCTGGCCATCGTCGCCGGCACGATAACGACGACGGCGGTCCTGTTCGTGACCAAGCGCATCGGCACGGCCCGCCCGGAGCCCGTGCTCGCCGCGTAGGGCGGGGCCATCGGCATCGGGGTCCTGAGCCCGCCCCCAGCCGCCCCCAGCCGCCCCCCGCCGTTCTGGCTGCACTGACGGTCCTATTCGACCGTAGCTGCAGCCAGATCCCGGGGGTGAGTTAGACCAGGGCCAGCTCGTGGTAGCTCGGCCGGCTGTCCAGCGCCGGCGGCGCCCCGCCCAGGGTGGCCACGCAGACCCACACGTCGGTCGGCTGGGCCAGGAGGCCCTTGAGGCCGGCGCCCAGGGGATCGGTCACGTCGAGGCCGACGTTGAGGAACGAGTACCCCTTGCCCCGGCTGGCGTTGTAGGCGTCGAAAACCAGCGCCCGGAGGACGGCGGGCTCGCCGGGAGGGACGCAGAGGTGGACGGCGGTGAGGTTGCGGAGGGCGCCACCCGGCGCCGGCAGCTTGGTGGCGCCGGCCAGCGGGCCGAGGGCGTTGAACACCGCTCGCACCGCGCCCAGCCGCCGGGAGTAGCCGGTGACCCGCAGCCGCTTGAACGCCGACTGGTCCCACACGCCGAGGTAGCCGGCCAGGGAGCCGTCGGGCCGGCGGGCGACCCGGTGATCCGACAAGGACAGCCCGGGGGCGCCGGCGATCCACTCCTCGAGCGAGCCGGCGTCGTGGACGGCGGCGAACTGGCGGCCGGGAGCCAGCCGGGCCCACAGGTCGCCCATCTCGGCAAGGTCGGTTTGGGAGGCCCGCGCCACGGTGACCGGCGGGCGCCGGAGCCGGCGCCGACCGAGAAGGGGGATGGTGTGGCTCCGGAACGTCGCCACCCTGGTGATCACCAGCAGCCCCCGGGGGCCTTCCATCCGCCGCACCATTGCCTTGTTGCCGGCGAGGACGGTGAGAAAGGCCAGCACGCCGGGGCCATGGGCGGCAACGCACGCGTCGCGGGCCCAGAGGATCAGGGCGTCGGCCGCCCCGCCTCCCCGGTGGGCGGGGTGGACCTTGAAGTCACTGATGTACATGCCCGGGCGGGCCTCGCCGTTGACGTGGACTGTGCGCTCGGCGATGGCGATGCAGCCGATGGGCCGCCCTTCGGGCCCGTCGACCACCGCCACCCGCCAGGTCGGCCCCTCCAGGCGGTTGAGGGCGAAGAAGTCGGGCGCCCGGTCGATGGCCAGGCCGATGTCGCCCTCCATGGGGCAGGCCACCGACAGCTCGACGAGCGCCTCGTTGTCGGCCGGCGTGGCCTCCCTGGCCTCCATCACCGTGCCCGCTCAACCCGGCACACAGCGATGCGCCGCTGCACCGCGCTGCGGTCACGCGTGATCATCTCCTCGCCCCGGGCCCGGTCCTCGACCACCACGCCGGCCCACTGTTCGGGCACCTCGTTCCACCCGACGAAGTTGCGGAAGACGAAGCCGGCGCCGGCGACGGCGGTGCGCACGACCTCGGCGAACAGGGCGTCGGCCTGCTCGGCTGTGAACCACTCGAGGATGTTGGAGATGGCGAAGCCGTCGACGCTGCCGTCGGGCAGGGTGCGCAGGTACTCGGTGTAGGACCCATCGACGATGGTCAGGTCGCCGGCGCCGGCCCGCTCCAGGTAGGTCGGGAGTGCGGCGCCGTAGGCCCCGGTCAGCATGTAGTTGAGGAAGTAGTTCGTCGAGATCGGTATCTCGGTAAGGGTGTGGTTTGCGAGCCGGCGGAAGTGGTCGGCGAAGCTCGGGTTGTCGACGTTGGCGAAGAACGCCGGGTGATAGGTCTTGCGAAAGACGGCCCGGTTCAGCAGCAGGGTGAACAGGAGGCGCCACCGGCGGGTGTCCCACTCGCGGGCAAAGAAGTCGCGCTGCTCCTCGACGGTGCGGCAGGCCAGGAGCCGGCGGATGCGCGACGGCGGGTGGATGGCCGTCCGGATCACGGCCATCACGCCGCCGATGAACTTCTCCGTGACGCCGGCGCCGAGCACGCCGGCCGCCAGCTGCTTGGGATGGGCGTCCCAGTAGACCCGGGCGTCGTCGCTCAGGTCACCGACGAGTGATCCGTACTGGCCGAGGCGATCGGCCATCGGGGCACCACCGAGGAATCCCACCGGGTCGGGCGCCCCCAGCGCCGCCGCCTTCAACTCGGTGACGTGGTTCTGCACCCGGTTGAGGTCGACGGCCACGACCCGGCCGGCGCCGGCCGCCAGCAGGGAGAGGGCGGTGCACCCGCCCGAGCCCACGACCACGTACGTCTTCGCCGGCGCCGGCTCCAGCGCCTCGATCTCCAGGACGGGGTCTTCCCGAACCTGGGCGAAGAACAGCTTGTCGACCACCGAATCCGCCAGTCGCACCCGGTCCGCCACCATCCCCTTGTACCACGGCACCCGTACACTTGGCGGTATGCACGGCGGCAGCTACGTCGACCGGTTCGTCTACGCCCTGGGCAGCGTCAAGCACGACGTCGCCGACAGCGCCGCCGCCGGCCGCACCCACAACCCGGCCGGCGCCTTCGTGCAGTCGGGCTTCCGCTGGCACCACGTCTGCGCCGAAGGCGAGACCGCCTACGACCTGGCCCTGGCTGCGGTCCGCACCATCGACGACGACCTGTCCGACGTCGGCGCCATTGTCTACGCCACCTGCATCCCGGCCAACGCCAACCTCGGCACCCGGTTCGACGAGACGGCCGACGTGAAGCACCTTATGGACTTCCCGGCCAGCCGCCTCCAGGCCGACCTCGGCCTCGACGGCGCCTTCGTCGTCGGCCTCGGCCAGCAGGCGTGCACGAGCATGCTCGGCTCCCTGCGCATCGCCCACGGACTGCTGGCCACCGAGGAGTCGCTGTCCCGCGTCCTGTGCGTCAGCGCCGACCGCTTCCCGGCCGGAGCCACCTACGAGCAGGCCTACAGCCTCATCTCCGACGGCGCCGCGGCCTGTGTCGTGTCCCGGGCGCCGGCGGCCTACCGACTGGTTGCCACCCACCACATCACCAACGGGGCCATGGTCGCCGCCGACGACGACGAGACGGTCGGCAGCTACTTCGCCTACACCCACCGCCTGGTCACCGAACTGCTGGCCAAGGCGGGCCTCGGGACTTCCGATATCGATTGGGTTGCGCCCCAGAACACCGACGTCAAGGCGTGGCAGATCGTCGCCCGGCTGCTGCGCATGGACCCGGCCAAGGTCCGGACCCCGTCGCTGGCTGACGTGGCCCACGTCATCAGTGGCGACAACATCATCAACCTGTCGTGGCTGGAGGAGCGCGACGTGGTCCGGCGGGGCCAGCGCGTGCTCCTGACCATGGCCGGGTACGGGATGAACTGGCAGGGCGTCGTCCTGGAACGCACCTGATGGATGCACTGGCCGACACCGTCCGCAAGCTCAGCGCCTCCTCCCGGCGGGCCTACCAGAACCCCTACGAGGCCATCGAGTGGCCGGAGACGCTGGACCGGGAGCAGTGGTTCACGTCGCCCGAGCTCATCTCCCTGTACGGCACGCCGTGGTGGGACGAGCTCCCCGACGCCGGCCGCAAGCTCCTCAGCTTCTGGGAGGCGGTGAACTTCTACAGCCTCAACATCGCCGGCGAGCGGTTCCTTATGGAGGGCATCGCCCACCGCCTCTACCGGCCCGGGTGGGAGGGGGTGGCCGAGTATTTGCACCACTTCCTCGACGAGGAGAACAAGCACAGCGTGTGGTTCGGGACCTTCTGCAATCGCTACGCCGGCAAGGTCTATGCCGATCGCAAGGTGGCGTTCCCCCGGGAGTACGCCGAGGGCGAGGAGGACCTTCTGTTCTTCGCCGAGGTGTCGGTGTTCGAGGAGATCGTCGACCGGTACAACGTGACCATGGCGCGAGACGAGCGGCTGGTCGACGTGGCCCGGCGCATCAACGACAACCACCACACCGAGGAGACCCGCCACCTGGTGTTCGGCCGGCGCATCGTGGCCGAGCTGTGGCGGCAGTGGTCCGACCGCTGGCCGCCCGAGGTGATCGAGCGCGTCCGGGCGCACATCGCCGGCTTCGTGTCCGCCACGTGGCGGGACTATTACAACCCCGACGTCTACCGCGACGCCGGACTTGCCGATCCCTACGCGGTGGCCCGCGGCGCGTGGGACGCCACTGCCGCCCACCGGGAGGCGGTCACGGCCCGGGCCCTGCGCCCGCTGGTCGCCGCCGGCGTGCTGGCGGACCTGTGAACGAGCGGGACGCGCTGCGGGCGTGGATTCGCGAGCACAACCCCGACGTGCCGGCGGGGGAGCCGGCGGACGACTCGCCGCTCATCGAGCGCCGGTACCTGACGTCGCTCCAGGTGGCCGACCTGCTCCTCTACATCGAGGAGTTGCGCCAGTCCCCGGTCGATCCGACCCGACTGAGGCCCGGCGTGTTCGCCTCCATCGACTCGATCCACGCCGCGTTCTTCTGATGGACGTCCCGGGTCTCCGCTGGCTGCCCAACGGCCAGTCCGTCCTGTCCGGCCCGCTGCTGGAGCTGGCCGACCGGCTCGACGGGCAGTTCCTGGCCTGGGCCGCCCGGTGGGGCGCCGAGGACCACCGCTTCCCGACGTTCCTGCCGGCCGCCGTCCTGGAGCGGATCGACTGGTTCCGCTCCTTCCCGCAGCTGGCCACGCTGCCGGCGTGCCTCGACGCCGGCGAGGAGAACCTGGCCCGCTTCACCGAGGGCCAGCCGGTGGTCGACGGCGTCGTCCATCCGACCGAGCTGGCGCCCATCCGCGACGTCCTCACGCCGGCCGCCTGCTACCACGTCTACGACCACCTGGCCGGCCGGCGCTTCGACGGCCCGCAGTACCTCACCACCCGCAACACCTGCTTCCGCCGGGAGGGGCGGTACGAGCCGCTGGAGCGCCAGTGGAGCTTCTCGATGCGGGAGATCGTCTGCGTCGGGACGGCGGAGGAGACCCGCTCCTTCCTCGAAGAGGCCACCGCCGAGGTCGACCGCTTCGTCGCAGGCAACGGTCTTCCGGTGCGGTGGGAGCAGGCCAGTGACCCCTTCTTCCGGCCGTCGAAGAACCCGCAGTACCTCATGCAGCAGGTCGACCCGACCAAGTTCGAGCTGCTCTTCGAGGACCGCCTGGCCATCGCGTCGACCAACCTCCACCACGACCACTTCGGGCGGGCCTTCGACATCGTCCGCGACGGCGAGCCGGCCCGCACCGCGTGCATCGCCTTCGGCATCGAGCGCTGGCTGTCGGCGTTCGTCCACCACTTCGGGACGGATCCGCCGTTTCAGATTGGGCCCGGAGGGCCGTGGCCGTCCTAGTCACCGGCGCCGGCGGCTACCTCGGCTCCCTGGTCGCCGAGCGGTACCGCGCCGCCGGCGAGGAGGTCGTCGGCCACGGGCGGGCGACCGGCGACCTGGCGGGCGACGAGCCGTTCGCCGGCATCGACCCGGGACGGATCACCCACATCGTCCACTCGGCGGCGCTGACCCGCTTCGACGTCTCCCGGGAGGACGCCCGGGCCGTCAACGTCGACGGCACCCGGAAGCTGCTGGCCTTCGCCACCCGCTGCCCCCGGCTGGAGGCGATCGGCTTCGTGAGCACCGTGTACGCCACCGGCCTGCGGGCCGGTCCCATCGAGGAGCGGCTGTATGACGACGGACCCGGGTTCGCCAACACCTACGAGTGGTCGAAGTGGGAGGCCGAGCGACTGGTGGCGGCGTCGGAGCTGCCGTGGCGGATCCTCCGGGTTGCCACCGTCGTGGCCGACGACGACTCCGGCCGCGTCACCCAGCACAACGCCTTCCACGAGACGCTCAAGCTGTGGTTCGGTGGCCTGCTACCCCTCGTGCCGGGCCACGGGGCCACGCCGCTCTACCTCGTCACGGGCGACTTCGTCTCTTCCGCCATCGTCTCGCTCACGGAGGCCGGCGCCGGCGTCTACCACCTGACCCATGCCCGGAACTGCACGCTGGTCGAGCTGCTCGATGTGGTCGCCGGGGCGTTCGAGGAGGTCGACTCGTTCCGCCGCCGGCGGGTGCTGCCGCCGCTGCTGGGCGACAGGGAAACGTTCGACCTCCTGGCCAGCGGCGTCGAGGCGTTCGGCGGCGGCCTGGTGCGCCAGTCCCTGCAGTCGGTGGTGCCCTTCGCCCGCCAGCTGTTCGTGGCCAAGGACGTCGACAACCGCCGGCTCCGGGCCGCCCTGGGCGACCGCTACCAGGCGCCGGACCCCGCCGAGCTGGTCCGGCGGGCGTGCCGCCATCTCGTCGAGTCGAAGTGGGGCCGCGTTGCGGTGGGCTGACGTCGCCCTGGCGGTGGCGACGGTGCCCGCCGTCACCTTGACCGCCGGCGAGCTCGCCGCGCTGCCTGACGGGCCCCGCCGGCAGGACTGGTTGCTCGGCCGCGCCGCCCTCAAGGCCCACGGTATCGGCGACACTTCGACGGTGGTGTTCCCCAATCGCTGCTTGTCGCTGACCCACTCGGCCGGCGTGGCCGTCGCTGCGAGATGCGACGGCGACCAGGCGGGCGTCGGCGTCGATCTGGAGGCGTGGCGCACGATCGACCCCCGGGCCGCCCGGTTCTTCCTCAGGCCCGACGAGCAGGGCGACCTCCTCCGCCTCTGGACGGTGAAGGAGGCGCTGTTCAAAGCCACGCCGGCCAACGCTGGTGCGGTGCTCGTCGACTACCGGGTTCACGATCCGTATGCCCTCGAAGGCACGGCGCAGGACCGCCACGGACGGACCTTCGAGTACCTGAGCCGCCAGCGCCCGGAAGGCTGGCTGACGATTGCGGTGTGCCGTGCCCCTGCCTGACGACGAGCACTGGGTGCTGTCGTACTACCGGATGTCGGAGATAAACGGCGCGCTGTTCTTCGGCCGGCTGGCCCGGGCCCTCAAGCCCAGCCCCATCCAGCACGACCTCACCAAGCACTTCGCAGATGAGGCCCAGCACGCCTGGTACTGGACCGACTGCCTGGAGCGCCTGGGTTCGCGTCCGATCAAGCTTTCCGACGCCTACCAGGACCAGTACCTGGAGGCCGCCGGCCTGCCGGTCAACATGATGGAGATCCTGGCCATCACCCTCGTCTTCGAGCGGCGGGTCATCAACCAGTACGCCCGGCACCTTGCCGTCCCTGGCGTCCGCCCCGACGTCAAGGACACGATCGACCGGATCATGGCCGACGAGCGCTGGCACGTGCAGTGGGTGCGCGACGCGCTGACCGGCATGGAGGGGCGGTATGGCAAGGACACCATCGCCGGCACCCTGCGCCGGTTCAAGGAGGCCGACCGCGAGGTCTACGCCAAGACATTGGCTGAGCACGAGGAACGGCTGGGATTCCTGCTCCGGTCCGAGCACGAGGAGTGAGATGAGCGTCCCCACCACCACCGAGGTCGTCGCCCGCATTGCCGAGGTGCTCGGCTTGCCCGAGTCCAGGGTGCGGCCTGAGGTGCCGCTGGCCGAACTTGTGGCCGAGAGCTATCCCCTCGTGGAGATGGCCATCGAGCTCCAGGACGACTACGACGTGATCTTCACCCAGGCCGACCTGTCGGCCGTCTCGACGGTGGGTGACCTCGTCGAGCTGGTCCGCAGCCGGTCTTAACTCAAGTGGTGTCGGTAGTGCGCCGATACCCCCAGGGTGGCGGGCATCTGGCGGCGGTTCCGGGGATTGGCCCCCCTGACGCAGCTGGTGATCGTCGTGTTCGCAGGTGCTGTCGCCGCGTCCCCGTTCACCTCCGAGGCCCAGGAGCAATCGGCGCCGACGACAACCGCGGCGCCGGCGACGACCCTTGCCCCCACCACGACCACAACGCCCACCACGAGTCCGACGGCCGCCAGCCTGCCGGCGGGCGACGATGTGTCGGTGGTCCGGGTCATCGACGGCGACACCATCGAGGTCGACGGCGGCACGAGGGTCCGGCTCATCGGTGTCGACACCCCTGAGACGGCCGAGTGCTTCGGCTCCGAGGCCACCCGGTACGCCAACGAGCTCCTGCCCGCCGGCACAAGGGTCCGCCTCGTCTACGACGTGGCGCGCCTCGACCCCTACGGGCGGACGCTGGCGTACGTGTACAAACTGACCGACGGCGTCTTCGTCAACCTGGCCTTGGCCCGGAACGGCTTCGCCCAGCAGGCGACGTTCCCGCCGAACGTGGCTCATGCCGAGGACTTCCGAGTCGCAGCAGCCGGCGCGCGGACGGCCGGCCTTGGGCTGTGGTCGGGCTGCGCGGCGCCGGCCACGACGACGACAGTGAAGGCGGTGCCGACCACGGCCATGCCGACGACCGCACCCATCGCCCGCCTCGTCCCGACGACGGCGGCGCCGGCCGCCGGCGCCGGGTGCCACCCCTCCTACACCGGCGCCTGCGTGCCAACTGGGTTTTCCGATGTCGACTGCGCCGGCGGCTCGGGCAACGGCCCCGGGTACGTCAGCGCCAAGCGGTTCCAGGTCGTCGGCCCCGACGTCTACCGCCTCGACAGTGACGGCGACGGCGTGGCCTGCGAGTTCTGACCGTCACGCCCGCGCGAAGCGCGGACCGCTAGGCTGGTTCATGGCTTTCGACAATGTGCTGGTCGTCGACTTCGGCGCCCAGTACGCGCAGCTCATCGCCCGGAGGGTGCGCGAGGCGCACGTCTACAGCGAGATCGTGCCCCGCACCATGCCGCTGGCCGAGATGCTGGCCCGCAAGCCCGCCGGCATCATCCTCAGCGGTGGGCCGGCGTCGGTCCACGTGCCCGGCGCACCCGACATCGACGCCGCCCTCTACGACAGCGGCGTGCCGGTCCTCGGCATCTGTTACGGCGCCCAGCTCATCGCCCAGCAGCTCGGTGGCGAGGTCGCCCGCACCGGCGTGGCCGAGTACGGCCGCACCGCCCTGGAGGTCACGGGGTCGTCGGGCCTGTTCGCCGGCCTGCCGTCGGAGCAGGACGTGTGGATGAGCCACGCCGACTCCATCGTGCGGGCGCCGGCCGGCTTCCGCGTCACCGCCCAGACCGAGGCCGTCCCCATCGCCGCCCTGGAGGACGTCGAGCGGGCTGTCTACGCCGTCCAGTTCCACCCGGAGGTGGCCCACACCGCCCGCGGCCAGGAGGTGCTCAAGCACTTCCTCTACGACGTGTGCGGCTGCCTGCCCCGCTGGACGATGACGTCGATCGTCGAGCAGGCGGTGGAGAACATCCGGGCCCAGGTCGGCGACGAGAAGGTGATCTGCGGCCTTTCCGGCGGGGTCGACTCGGCTGTGGCCGCCGCCCTGGTGCACAAGGCGGTGGGCGACCAGCTCACGTGCGTCTTCGTCGACACAGGCCTCATGCGGGCCGGCGAGGCCGAGCAGGTGGAGGACACCTTCCGCCGGCAGTTCAAGGTCGACCTCGTCCACGTGAAGGCTGCAGACAGGTTCCTCGAAGCTCTCAAAGATGTCGACGACCCCGAGCTGAAGCGCAAGGCGATCGGCCGCACGTTCATCCGGGTCTTCGAAGAGGTGGCGGCCGACTTCCACGACGCCCGCTTCCTCGTCCAAGGGACGCTGTACCCCGACATCATCGAGTCGGGCACCAAGGACGCCGCCCGCATCAAGTCCCACCACAACGTGGGCGGCCTGCCCGACGACCTCAAGTTCGACCTGGTCGAGCCCCTCCGCAACCTGTTCAAGGACGAGGTCCGGGCCGTGGGCGAGGAGCTGGGCCTACCCGAGGAGATCGTGTGGCGCCAGCCGTTCCCGGGCCCGGGGCTGGCGGTGCGCATCGTGGGCACGGTGACGCCCGAGCGGCTGGAGATCCTGCGCCAGGCCGACGCCATCGTGATCGAGGAGATCAAGCGGGCCGGCGTCTACGCCGAGCTGTGGCAGAGCTTCGCCGTCCTCCTGGCCATCCGCACCGTGGGCGTGATGGGTGACGAGCGGACCTACGCCTATCCGGTGGTCGTACGGGCGGTCGTGAGCGACGACGCCATGACCGCCGACTGGGCCCGCCTGCCGCACGACCTGCTGGAGGCCCTCTCCAGCCGCATCATCGCCGAGGTCCCCGGCGTCAACCGGGTGGCCCTGGACATCACGTCGAAGCCGCCGGGCACCATCGAATGGGAGTAGCCCGCCGAACTGGCTGCAGTTGCGGTCGCATACGACTGTCACTGCAGCCAGATCGATGGGATTAGGGCTCCAGGATCACCTTCACGCAGCCGTCTTCCTTCTTCTGAAAGATCTCATAGGCGTAGGGGGCCTGGTCGAGGGGCAGCTCGTGGGTGACGAGGTCGTCGACGCCCAGCGGGTCCTCGTCGGTGAGGAGGGGCATGATGTCGTCCACCCAGCGGCGGACGTTGGCCTGGCCCATGCGCAGGGTGACCTGCTTGTCGAAGAGGTCGCCGAGCGGGAACATCGGGAATGGGCCCCCGTAGACGCCGCTGATGGACAGCGTCCCGCCCCGGCGCACGGATCCCATGGCCTGGTGGAGGGCGACGAGCTTGTCGGGCTGGACCTTGGTGGCCTGCAGGACCGAGTCCATGAAGGAACCGGCGGCCTCCATGCCCACGGCGTCGATCACCGAGTGGCAAAGCGCCCCGCCAGTCAACTCGAACATGGCGTCGGTCACATCATCCACGGCGGAGAAGTCCAGCGGCTCCACGCCGTGGCGGGCGGCCATGGCCAGGCGCTCGGCCACCTGGTCGACCCCGATCACCCGCGCTGCGCCCTTGTGCAGGGCGATACGAGCCGCCATCTGGCCGATGGGACCGAGCCCGAACACCGCCACCGTCTGCCCGGGCTCCACGCCGGAGTACTCCACCGCCTGCCATGCTGTCGGGAGCACGTCGGACAGGAACAGGAAGCGGTGGTCGGGCGGCCCTTCGGGCACCTTGATGGGGCCGAAGTGGGCCTGGGGCACCCGCAGGAACTCGGCCTGGGCGCCGGGCACGTGTCCGTACAGCTTGGTGTAGCCGAACAGGCTTCCGCCCTTGCGCAGGCTCGTGTTCTGGGTCGTGGAGCATTGGGAGTAGAGCTGATCCGAGCACTGGTCGCACCATCCGCAGGAGATGTTGAACGGCACGACCACGCGGTCGCCGAGGGCAAGATTCGGCACTTCGTCGCCGAGCTCCTCGACGATGCCCATCGGCTCGTGGCCGATGATGTCGCCCTCGTCCATCACCGGCCACAGCTTCGTGTACAGGTGGAGGTCGGATCCGCAGATCGCGGTCGACGTGATGCGCACGATGGCGTCCGTCGGCTCTTCGATCTTGGGATCATCGACGGTGTCGACCCGGACGTCGCCTTTGCCGTGCCACACCACTGCCCGCATCTGCCGTGCGTTCCCTGGGTCGGCCCCTATGAAACGACCCCTCGGTAGGCTGGAGGGCCAGATGCCGTCGCCGGACCTGCTCGAGAACCTCAATCCGGTCCAGCGGGAGGCCGTCACCCACCCCGGCGGGCCGCTGCTGATCGTGGCCGGCGCCGGCTCCGGCAAGACCCGGGTCCTCACTTCCCGGGTGGCGTGGCTGATCAAGAACCAAGGGGTCTCGCCGTTCGAGATCCTGGCCATCACCTTCACCAACAAGGCGGCGGACGAGATGAAGGGCCGGGTGGCCGCCCTCGTCGGGCCGGTGGCCCGCAAGATGTGGGTGTCGACGTTCCACTCGGCCTGTGTCCGCATCCTCCGCCGCGACGGCCACCACCTCGGCTACTCGTCGTCGTTCACCATCTACGACCAGGCCGACGCCGAGCGCCTGACCGGCTACGTCCTGCGGGACGAGAACCTCGACACCAAGCGCTTCCCACCCCGCAGCGTCCACGCCACCATCAGCGCGGCCAAGAACGACCTGATCAGCGTGGACGAGTACTCCGACCGGGCCCGGGGCCCGTTCGAGAAGCGGATCGCCCAGGTGTACCGGGAGTACCAGCGCCGGCTGGTCGACGCCAACGCCATGGACTTCGACGACCTGCTCGTGCGGTCGGTCGAGCTGCTGCGGGCCCAGCCCCAGGTGCTGGCGTACTACCAGAGCCGGTTCCGCCACGTACTGGTGGACGAGTACCAGGACACCAACCGGGCCCAGAACGAGCTGGTGGTGCAACTGGCGCGCACCCACCGCAACATCTGCGTGGTGGGCGACTCCGACCAGAGCGTGTACCGCTTCCGGGGCGCCGACATCCGCAACATCCTGGAGTTCGAGGACAAGTTCCCCGACGCCACCGTGATCGTGCTGGAGCAGAACTACCGGTCGACCTCCACCATCCTCGACGCCGCCAACGCCGTCATCGCCAACAACGCCATGCGCCGGCCCAAGGCCCTGTGGACCGAGCAGGTGGGCGGCGAGCTCATCCGGCGCTACTACGCCGAGGACGAGCACGACGAGTCGGCCTGGGTGTGCCGGGAGATGCAGCGCCTCCACGAGGCCGAGAACGAGCGCTGGGGCGACATGGCCGTCTTCTACCGGACGAACGCCATGAGCCGGGTGCTGGAAGAGCAGCTCGTCCGGCTGAAGATCCCCTACCGGGTCGTGGGCGGCACCCGCTTCTATGACCGGCGAGAGGTCAAGGACGCGCTCGCCTACCTCCGTGCGGTGGTCAACCCCAACGACGAGGTGTCGATCAAGCGGGTCATCAACGTGCCCAAGCGGGGGGTCGGCGACACCAGCGTGGCCCGCCTCGACACCTGGGCCACCAAGCACGGCCGGCCGTTCATCGACGCCTTGGCCAAGGCGGAGGAGGCCGGCGTGGGCGGGCGGGCGCTCGCCGGCATCAACCGCCTGGCGGGCCTGCTCGACGAGCTGCGTGCTCTCGGCGGGTCCCCGTCCGACATGCTCGAGGCCGTTCTCGACCGCACCGGCTACACCGACGAGCTGCGGGCCGACGGAGGGGTGGAGGCCAACGGCCGGCTGGAGAACCTGGCCGAGCTGGTCGGCGTGGCCCGGGAGTACACCCAGACTGCAGTCGACGAGGGTCGCGAGGCCTCGGTGGCCGAGTTCCTGGAGACCGTGAGCCTGGTGGCCGACGCCGACCAGATCCCCGATGACAGCTCCAGCGTCGTGCTCATGACCCTCCACACCGCCAAGGGCCTGGAGTTCCCGTCGGTGTTCCTCATCGGGCTGGAGGACGGGGTCTTCCCCCACCTGCGGTCCCTGGGTGAGCCCGACGAGCTGGAGGAGGAGCGCCGGCTCTGTTACGTGGGCATCACCCGGGCCCGGGAGCGGCTGTACCTGTCGCACGCGTGGAGCCGGTCGTTGTTCGGCTCGACGCAGTACAACCAGCCCAGCCGGTTCCTGAAGGAGATTCCCGAACAGCTCACCGAGCTGGTGGAGGGCAACCGCAACCGGGGGCGCTCGTCCACCGCCGGCTCCTGGGGGCGCGACCGGATCGTCGACATCGCCTCCCGGCCCTCCTCCGCCACCAGGCCGGTGCGCTCCACCGGCGCCGAGCGCCTTGGCATCCGGGTGGGCGACGACGTCGTCCACGGCAAGTTCGGCGAGGGCGTGATCCTGGAGATGATCGGCGCCGGCGACTCGGCCGAGGTCATCGTCCGCTTCCCCAGCGTGGGGGAGAAGCGGCTACTGCTGGCCTGGTCGCCCCTCAAGAAGGCGTGACCGCCCGCAGGTAGATGAGGGAGGATGGGGCGTGTCCGAGCAGCTCAGGGTGGTCATCGCCGATGATGAGTACCTGGTGCGCGAGGGGGCCCGCAGCGTCCTCTCAGCCGTCCCGGGCATCGAGGTCGTCGGGCTGGCGGGCGATCCCACCGAGCTGATGGCGGTGATCATGGAGACCTCCCCGGACGCCGTCGTGCTCGACATCAAGATGCCGCCCACCCACCGGGCCGAGGGCATCGAAGCTGCGCATCACATCCGGGAGAAGTACCCAACGATCGGCGTGGTCATCCTCTCCCAGTACGCCGACCCCGAGTACGCCCTGGAACTGCTGCGTGACGGGTCCAACTCGCTGGCCTACCTGCTGAAGGAGCGCCTGGGACGGCCGGCGCAGCTGGCCGAGGCCATCCGGGAGGTCGCCAACGGCGGCTCCATCCTCGACCCCAAGGTGGTCGACGCACTCATGGAGGCCCAGCGCCGGCGGTCACGCTCCCGGGTCCACGGCTTGACCGAGCGTGAGCACGAGGTGCTCACCCTCATGGCCACCGGCCGCACCAACGCGGCCATCGCCGGCTCCCTCTACCTGTCCGAGCGGGCGGTCGAGAAGCACATCAACGCCATCTTCCGGAAACTCGGCCTGTCCGAGGAGCTCGACATCAACCACCGGGTGGCGGCCGTCCTGTTCTTCCTCCAACGGAACGTGGACTAAGCAGCAGGGATCTCCACGCGCAGGGGGAAGCTGGCGACCACCCGGGTGCCCTCGCCGGGCGTCGAGGTGATCGCAAGCGTGCCGCCGAAGGAGCGGACCCGATCCTCCATGTGCAGCAGGCCGCCCCGCCGGCGGCCGCCCTCCACGACGAATCCCTGCCCGTCGTCGGCCACCGAGACGTGCAGCCAGCCGTCGGCCAGGTTGAGCCCGAGCTCGATGGAGGAGGCGCCCGAGTGCTTGAGGGCGTTGGTTACGGCCTCGCCGAGCAGGAAGTAGGCGCCGCTCTCCAGCTCCACCGGGAGGCGGGGGAAGTCCTCCGGCTCGCACGTCAGCCGGACCGATACAGGGAGGCGGCCGACATAGCTGTGCAGGGCGGCGGTCAGGCCGCGGTCCACCAGGATCGACGGGTACAGGTCGTGGGTCACCTCCCGCAGCTGCTCGATCACCGAGTCGAGTTGCTCGCCGAGGCGGCCGACGTTCTCGTCGCCGTCCTCCAGCATGCCGACCTGCATCCTCAGCACGACCAGCTGCTGCTGGAGGCCGTCGTGCAGGTCGCGAGCGAGACGGTGGCGCTCGCCGTCCTGGGCGGCGACGATGCGTCGGGAGCTCTCCCGCAGGTGCTCGGCCTGGGCGACGATGGTGTCGAGGCGGGCCTGGAGCTCGACGCGCATGTGCTCCAGCGAGCCGGCGAGGGTGGCGATCTCGTCGCCGCCACCGGCACGAAAGGTCGCCCGATCGTCGCCCCCGGCCACCTGGCCGGCGGTGGCGGCGAGGTCGACGAGAGGGCGGATGATGGCCCGGAACAGCAGCCATCCAAGACCGAGGGCGACCAGGGCCGAGAGCAGGGCGGCTACAAGCCGCGTCTGTGACAGGGAGCGGTCGAGTGCTGCGGTGGGGTCGGTGAGGACGACACCGATGGCCGCCGCGTCCACCGACCGGCTGACGGGTGTGTAGGCGATGAGGCTCCGCGCCCCCCCGAGGTTGACGACCTTCGGCTCCCGGGGGACGGCCATCGTCGTGCGGTCCTGGGCCGGCGGCGCCGGCGGCGGCTCCGGAAGCGTCGACCCGGCCACCTGCCCGCCGGCGACGAGCACGATGTTGTCGAGGCTGCCGATCTGCTTGCGCAGCTGGTAGGCGAACGGATCCTGGAACTTGTAGCCGGCGAGCAGGAGCAGGCGGTCGGGCCCGCTGGTCAGGGCGACGGGCACGGCCTGCACGAATGCGCCCTCCCTTGTCCGCAGGAGGCGGCTGGCGGGCTCCAGAGACACCCGCTCCTCGGGGGCACCGGACGGGGACGCCAGCGTGGCTCCGACACCGACCGGCGTCGGGAGATCCTGGCCGGCGGCGTCGAGGACGCGGAGGATGTCGAACTCGAGGTTGTTCCCCGCCCGTCCCAGCTCGGCGATGAGATCGGGCCGGCGGGCGACGTCGAGCAGGCCCCGGCTGACCAGCGTCTCGGCCAGGTTGCGGGTGTTGACGACCAGGGCGCGCTCCCGGTCACCGTAGGCCTCCTGGAGGACGCTCAGGTGGCTCAAGGCGTTGCGCTCGGCCTGGCCGTCGAGGGCATCCCTGGTCAGGCGGGAGGCGACAAGTGCGGTGACCGCCGTGGAGACGGCCAGGGCCACCACCAAGGCGGCGACCACCTTGAACAGCAGGGATCTCATGGTCTGAGAATGGCGAGGGAGCGGGCCTGGGCATCGCCCAATGCCTTGCGGGCGTCGGCGCCGCCGGGGCGGAAGATGTCCTCCAGGGCGGCGGTGAACGCCTCCGACGGCCCGTCGAAGGCACCCAGCTTGGGCGGGTGGGCGGACCGCAGCTGCTCGAAGAAGACGCGGAGCGCCGGGTCGGCGAAGAAGGGGTCGTCGAACACCCGAGGCCGGACCGGCAGGCGGCCCTCCTCCTTGGCCAGACGCAGGGCGTTGGCATCGGAGATGAGATGGGTCATGAAGGCGAACGCCAGCTCGCGGTGCTCGGCGCCTTCGGGCACCCACATGCTGCTGCCGCCCATGGCCGAACCGGGCACGCCGGCCGGGCCCTTGGGCATCAGGGCGACCCGGAAGTCCGAGTTGGGCAGGGCTCGGCGCAGGGTGACGAGGTCCCACGAGCCGCTGGCGTGCATGGCCGCGGCACCGGAAGCGAAGAGTGCGACGGCGTCGCCGGTGTGGGAGTCGGCGGCCCGGGGCGGGAAGGCGTAGCCCTTCTGGATCAGACCGGACAGGAACGACACTGCCTGGACCACCTGCTGAGAGTCCAGGCGCAGCGAGGGCTGCCCGTCGCCGGCGATCTCGACGGTCTCGCCCCCGTTGGCCTTGATCCAGCCGTAGGCCCACCATGTGCTGTTGGTGACCACGAACCCGCGCCGCTGGCCGTCGGCGGTGGTCAGCGACTTCGCCAGCGCCTCGAACTCGGGGAACGTCATGTCGGGGCGGGGCTCGGCCACGCCGGCCTGGCGCAGGATCTCGGCGTTGTACAGCAGGACCAGGGCGTTGGTGTCGAGCGGCACCCCGTAGCGACGCCCAGCCCACACGACGTCCTCAACCGCGCCGGGGAAGAACTCGGCCTCTTCGAGGTGGGCGGCCCAGAGATCGTCGAGGGGTTGGGCCAGGCCCTGGCCGGCAGCCGAGAAGGCGTGGCTCTGGACGACGTCGGGCGGAGCGCCGCTGCTGATGCCGGCCCGAACGGCGTCGGTCAACAGCGAGATCGGGCCCGTCTCGATGACGACCCTGACCGTGGGGTGCTCCCGCTCGAAGCTGCGCACCGCATCGACGAAGGGCATGGTCACCCAGTCGTCGGTCATCAGGACCCGGAGGAGAGTGGTGGGTTGCTCGGAGGCGCCGGAACCGCACGCCACACCCGACGCCGCGAGGCAGAACAGGAGGGCGACGACGAGCCTCCGGCCACCGTTCACCACCGAAGCGAACCAGCCTTGTCGCCGGCGCGCAAGGGTGGTAGCACGCTTTCGTCTAAGGCGAGGGGCTGCTCAGGTCGACGACGACGTTGCCGTCGTCGGTCACGGTGGTCGGGAAGCCCACCAGGCCGGCGCCGTCGGGCGGGAAGACGCGGCCATCGCAGGGGTCGACGAACCGGCGGGCGCCCTGCTCCCACTTGACCACGCACTGCCGGGGGGCGCCGGAGACCCGGGCCTCGAAGGCGAGCCAGGCGTCGTCGCCCAGGTGCTGGATGTAGATGTCACGGGTCCGGCCCTGCGGGTCGGGGAAGAGCAGGGGTCCGTCCCGGGCGATGGTCTTGGCATAGTCGGTGGCTCGGCCCAGCTCGAACTGCGCCGTCCTGTTCCCGGAGCTGCCCGCCGGCGTCGAGGCCGTGGACGTGACCCGAGTGATGACGGCGAAGAGCAGGGCGGCGGCGACGACCGCCCCCACGGCGGTGAACAGCACGGTGCGGCGGTGTGCCGCCTGTAGGTCCTCGGGTTCGGGTTGGGGCTCGGTCACCCCCCTAGTATGCGGGGCGGTGGATCTCCTGGAGCACGCGGGCAAGCGCATCCTGGCCGCCCGCGGGGTTCACGTCCCGATGGGCCACCTGGCGCTCGACGTGGAGGCGGCCGTCGCCGCCGGCGACGCCATCGGTTACCCGGTAATCGTCAAGGCCCAGGTTCCCGTGGGCGGGCGGGGCAAGGCCGGTGGGGTGAAGGTGGCCAACGACGCCGGCGAGCTGGCGGCGGCCGCCGGCGCCATCCTCGGCATGTCGATCAAAGGCCACGTCGTGCACAAGGTCTGGGTCGAGGAGGCACTGACCGCGGCGAGGGAGATCTACTTCTCCTTCACCTTCGACCGGGCGGCCAAGGCCCACCTGGGCATGCTCTCGGCCCGGGGTGGCATCGACATCGAGCAGGTGGCGGCGGAGTTCCCCGAGGCCATCCACCGTTTCCACGTCAATCCGCTCGACGGGTTCTCGCCGGCCGACGCCGCCGCGGCGGTGGAAGCCGCCACCATCACCGGCGACGCCGCCGAGCCCCTGGCCGACCTGCTGGTGAAGCTCTACGACGCCTATGTCTCCGAGGACGCCGAGATGGTGGAGGTCAACCCCCTGGCGGTGGTCGCCGACGGGCGGGTGCTGGCCATGGACGCCAAGGTGATCCTGGAGGACAACGCCGCGTTCCGGCATCCCGGCTGGGAGGAGTGGCGCGACCTCGAAGGCCTCGACCCGCGGGAGCGGGCGGCGAGGGAGAAGGGGCTGACCTACGTCGGCCTCGACGGCAGCGTCGGCATCATCGGCAACGGCGCCGGCCTGGTAATGAGCACGCTCGATGTCGTCGCCCAGGTGGGGGGCAAGGCGGCGAACTTCCTCGACGTCGGCGGCGGGGCGTCGGCCAACGTCATCACCGCCGCCCTGGAGGTCGTGAACGACGACCCCGCCGTTCGCGCCATCTTCGTGAACATCTTCGGCGGGATCACCCGGGGCGAGGAGGTCGCCAACGGCATCGTGGAGGCGCTCGGCCGGGTCGACCTGCGCAGCCCGATCGTCGTCCGCCTGGACGGGACGAACGCCGAGGAGGGGCGGACCATCCTCGCCGGCCACGAGTCCGACCGGCTGGTGTCGCGGCCAACAATGCTGGAGGCGGCCCGCACCGCGGTAGAGCTGGCTGGTGCCACCGCGTGAGCATCCTCGTCGACGAGTCGACCCGGGTCCTGGTCCAGGGGCTCACCGGCAGCCAGGGCCGCTTCCACGGCCTGCGCAACCGTGCCTACGGGACCAACGTCGTGGCCGGTGTCACGCCGGGCAAGGGCGGGGCGGATGTCGAGGGCATCCCGGTGTTCGACACCGTGGCCGAGGCGGTGGCTGCCACCGGCGCCGACGCCAGCCTGGTCTTCGTGCCGGCCAGGGGCGCGGCGGCGGCGGTGATCGAGGCCGGTGAGGCCGGCGTCGCCCTGGTCGTGTGCATCACCGAGGGCATCCCCCTGCACGACGAGGCCCGGGCCTACGCCTACCTGGTGCGGAACTGCCCCGGCACCCGGCTGCTCGGCCCGAACTGCCCGGGGATCATCTCGCCCGGCAAGGCCAACCTGGGCATCACTCCCGGCGAGATCGCCCTCCCCGGCGGCCCCGTCGGCGTGGTCAGCCGTTCGGGCACGCTGACCTACCAGGCCCTCCACGAGCTCACCCGCCAGGGCATCGGCCAGACGACCTGTGTGGGCATCGGCGGCGACCCCGTCCCCGGTACCGGCTTCATCGACTGCCTGCGGCTTTTCCAGGCCGACCCGGAGACCCGCGCCATCATCATGATCGGCGAGATCGGCGGGACCGACGAAGAGGCGGCGGCCGAGTTCATCCGCGACGAGATGGACAAGCCGGTGGTGGCCTACGTCGCCGGCGTCACCGCCCCGCCGGGCCGGCGCATGGGCCACGCCGGCGCCATCGTCAGCGGGGGAAAGGGCGGGGCGGCGGCCAAGATCGAGGCCCTGGAAGCGGCCGGCGCCACCGTCGTGCTCGACCCCACCGAACTGGGGTCGCGCATGGCCGGCGTACTCGGCTGAGACTCACGCCAGCTGGTCGAGCCGGTCCGGCAGTTCGTTCTTGTACTCGGGGTAGTAGCGGGAGATGATGGCCAGGGAGAACTCGGGCAGGATCGACGTCGCCGGCTCCCGCTCCATCAGGAAGGCGAAGGACTCCCGGATCACCCTCTCGCTGTCGGCCTCCTCGAGCCCCCATTCGTCGAGCAGCGCGCGCGGCACGATGACCTTGTGGGAGGTGGTTTCGTCTCCCTCGGTCACCTCGACGCCGAACTCGCGGGGCCCGGCCGGCGTGATGCTGATCACGGCACACAAGGTACCGCCTCTCCGACCTGGGTAGGTCACCGGGGATGGCCTGGTGGCAGACCTCGGTGCTCTACCAGATCTACCCGCGCTCCTTCCTCGACACCGACGGCGACGGGATCGGTGACCTGGAGGGCATCCGGGCCAAGCTGAACTACCTGCGCTGGCTCGGGGTCGACGGGGTGTGGCTGTCGCCGATCTACCGGTCGCCCATGGCCGACTTCGGCTACGACGTGAGCGACCACCGCGCCATCGACCCCACCTTCGGCGATCTGCCGGCGTTCGACCGCCTCCTCGGCGACGCCCACGCCGGCGGCCTGAGGGTCGTCCTCGACTGGGTGCCCAACCACACCAGCGATCGCCACCGGTGGTTCGCGGAGTCGAGGTCGTCTCGCGACTCGCCGAAGCGGGACTGGTACTTCTGGCGCGACGGTCGGGAGGGCGGATCGCCGCCCAACAACTGGCTGGCTGCCTTCGGGGGCCGGGCGTGGACCTGGGATCCCGCCACCGGGCAGTGGTACCTGCACCTCTTCCTGCCCGAGCAGCCCGACTTGAATTGGGCCAACGCCGGCGTGGTCGAGGCCATGCACGGAGTTCTGCGCTTCTGGCTCGACCGGGGCGTCGACGGCTTCCGGGCCGACGTCGTGCACCTCATCGGCAAGGATCCGGCCCTTCCCGACCAACCACCCGAACTGGCCGACATCGATCTGGTCGGCGTCCACGACCACCCGGCGGCCCACCCGCTGCTGAAAGGCATCCGGTCAGTGCTTGACTCCTATCCCGGCGACCGGGTCATGGTCGGGGAGGTGAACCTCGCCACGCCGGCCCTGCTCGCCCCGTACTACGGCGCCGGCGACGAGCTGCACATGGTGTTCAACTTCTCCCTGCTGTGGGCGCCATGGGATGCAGGCCAGTGGGCGGAGCGGATCGCAGCGTCGGAGGCGGCGCTCACGCCGGCCGGCGCCTGGCCGGTGTGGGTGCTCTCGAACCACGACACGCCCCGCCACCGCTCCCGCTATGGCGGCGCCGAGGACAGGGCGCGGGTGGCCGCCACCGTCCTTCTTACCCTCCGGGGCACTCCGTTCCTTTACGCCGGCGAGGAGCTCGGCATGACCGACGCCGAGGTGCCGGAGGCGCGGCGGGTCGACCCCGGCGGGCGTGACGGTTGCCGGGCGCCGATCCCCTGGGACGGCTCCCCACGGCACGGGTGGGTCGGGGATCCGTGGCTGCCGTGGGCGCCGGACACCGGGAGCGCAGCTGCGCTGACAGTCGACGAGGACTCGATCCTGCACCTCTACCGCCGGCTCCTTGCCGCCCGCCGGGCGTCGCCGGCCCTGCACGCCGGCTCATGGTCGCCACTCGACGCACCCGCCGGCGTGCTGGCCTACGAACGGAGGGCCGCAGTGTCGTCGGGCGCCGACGTGCGCCAGGTGTGGGCCAACTTCGACGCCGAGCCGGTCGAGCTCCCGAGCGACTGGACCGTGGAGGTGGCGACCAGCCGTCGCCGGGACGGAACCCTCGCCGGCGGGGAGGCTGTCGTTCTGCGCCCTCCGGGGTAAGGACGAGGTCATGCACGAGCGCTGGTACAAGCAGGCCGTCGTCTACTGCCTCGACGTCGAGACGTTCCAGGACTCCAACGGTGACGGGGTCGGCGACCTCTCCGGCCTCATCAGCCGGCTCGACTACCTGGCCCGGCTGGGCGTCACCTGTATCTGGCTCAACCCCATCCACCCCAGCCCCAACAAGGACGACGGCTATGACGTCGCCGACTTCTACGGTATCGACCCCCGCCTGGGCTCCCTGGGCGACTTCGCCGAGCTGGTCCACCAGGCCGGCAACCGCGGCCTGCGGGTGATGATCGACCTGGTCGTGAACCACACGTCGAGCGAGCACCCGTGGTTCAAGGCCGCGTGCGCCGACCCCAACTCGCCGTACCGGGACTGGTACGTGTGGTCGAAGGACGAGCCCTCCGACCGCTTCCAGGGCATGGTCTTCCCCGGTGTGCAGCACGAGACGTGGACGTGGCACGAGGAGGCCGGCGCCTGGTACTACCACCGCTTCTACGTGCACCAGCCCGACCTCAACATGGGCAACCCCGAGGTCCGGGCCGAGGTGCGCAAGATCATGGCCTTCTGGCTCCAGCTCGGCGTCTCCGGCTTCCGCATGGACGCCGCCCCGTTCATCATCGAGCGCACCCGGCCCAACGAGCCGACGTCGCCGATGGAGTTCGACTACCTGCGCGAGTTCCGCCAGCTCCTGTCCTGGCGGCGGGGAGACGCCATCATCCTGGCCGAGGCCAACGCCGAGAAGGAGGAGCTGGTCGAGTACTTCGGGTCCACGGGCGAACGCCTCCCCATGCTCTTCAACTTCCTGCTCAACCAGCGCCAGTTCCTGGCCATGGCCCGGGGCGACGCCAACCCGATCATCGCCGCCCTCGAATCGGCGCCGGCCATCCCCGAGTCCTGCCAGTGGGCCACGTTCCTGCGCAACCACGACGAGATCGACCTGGGGCGGCTCAGCGAGAAGGAGCGGGCCGACTGCTTCGCCGCCTTCGGGCCCGACGAGAGCATGCAGCTGTACGGGCGGGGCATCCGCCGGCGGCTGGCGCCCATGCTGGGCAACGACCGCCGGCGCATCGAGCTGGCCTACAGCCTGCAGTTCACCCTGCCGGGGACGCCGGTGCTGCGCTACGGGGAGGAGATCGGCATGGGCGACGACCTGTCGCTCAAGGAGCGTGACGCCATCCGCACCCCCATGCAGTGGAACGGCGGGCTGAACGCCGGCTTCTCAACGGCGAAGAAGAAGTCCGACCTGCACCGCCCGATCATCAGCGGTGGCGACTTCGGTTACGAGACCGTCAATGTCGAGACCCAGCGTTGCGACCCCGGCTCCCTCCTGCACTGGATCGAGCTGATGCTCCACACCCTGCGGGAGTGCCCGGAGTTCGGCCTCGGCACACCCACGCCCGTCGATACCGGCGACTCGGCCGTCTTGGCCATCCACTACGAGTCGCCGGGCGGGGTCATGCTGGCGCTGCACAACCTGTCGAAGAAGAAGACCACCGTCGACCTCGGCGAGCAGCCGGGCCAGGAGGGTGATCCCTTTGAGATGTTCGCCGACCGGGACTATGAGGCGGTGGGGCCGGCGCTCAAGGGCATCGACCTCGCCGGCTACGGCTACCGCTGGATCCGCCTCCGAGAGACGCCGGGCCTTTAACGGCTAGCGCAGTTCGCTGAAGAATCGCCAGATGGTGCTGGTGGCGTCCAGCGCGCCGTTGGCGGTGCCGAGGCCGGACGAGAACCAGATGTGGCCGGCGCCGTGCACGGTGATCAGGCGCATGACGGACCCGTCGCGGCAGTCCACCCACGACTCGGTCGTGACCGGTCCCGCAGTGGTGGCCGGCGCCGGCGGTGGGCAGTTCGCCACCTCCGCCCAGCGTTGCATCATCGCCGGCGTGGACGTATAGGGCGGCGCCCCCTGGGCCTCGACCGCCGAGGGGGTTCCGCCCTGGTAGGGGACGAGCGGGTCCTCGGTGCCGTGGATCTCCAGCACGGACACCGGCCGCGAGGGCTGGCAATTCACGACGACGGCGCCGGCCACCGATCCGACAGCCCTCACCCGGTCGGCCCGCTCGCAGGCGAAGCGGTAGGCCATCATCGCCCCGTTGGACACCCCGGCGACGAACACCCGGCTGGTGTCGACGGGGTAGTCGACCTGCAGCTGGTCGAGGGCCAGGGTGAGAAAGCCGACATCGTCGAGGCCGCGCCGGGGGGCCGCGCCGCAGCATGTGCCGGCGTTCCAGGCCCGTCCGACCCCCTCGGGGTAGGCGACGATGAACTCGCCGGCCGCCGCCTCCCGGTCGAAGAGGGTGGTCTTGGCCATGTCCTCCGGTGTGTTGTTGCCGCCGTGGAGGACCATGACCAGGGGTGCCGGCCGCGACCGGTCGAGCGTCGGCGGGACGAAGACCCGGTAGGAGCGGTCCTGGCCGTCCACTGTGACCCGGTGGAGCTGCACCGGTGCCGGCGGGGCGGACGCGCCGTCACCGCCGCCACCGCAGGCTGCGGCCGTGGTCAGCAGTGCGAGTGCGATGCCCCTCCTCCGCCGTCCGATGCCGGCGAGCGTACCTGCCGGGGGTCAGACCAGCTGGCTCGGGCGGCCGGCGCGGACCCACGTGCGGCGGAGGGAGCGCCGCTCGTCCTCGTTGGTGCCGCCCCACACGCCCGTCGTCTGGTTGGTCTCGAGGGCGTACTGCAGGCAAAGGGTCTGCACGCCGCACTGGCCACACACCCGCTTGGCCGCCTCCGCCTGAGCCAGAGGCGCTCCGGACCCGCCGAGCGGGAAGAACATGTCTGGATCAGTGCCCACGCACCTGGCCTGGCTGCGCCACCCGTCGCGCTCGGCGCCGAAATGATCATTCACGTAGAGCCCCCCGCTCCTTGAGAGGTAACCGCAACCGTTTACCCAGGGCCGGCGGCAGCCAAACCGCCGGTTGGCGTCGACCTGATCTCGGGCAGAATCTTGGCCATGGCCGACCGACGACTTCTGTGGAAGGCGGTGGGGTCGTTGAGCGGCGTCGCCGCCGGCTCGGCGACGCGCGCCCTGCTGCGCGCCGCCTGGCGGCGCACCCGGGGCGGCGACCCGCCCACCAACCCGGCATCGCCTACCACCCGGTGGTCCGAGGCGTTGATCTGGGCGATGGCGTCCGGCGTGGCCCTGGCCGTGACCCGGCTTGTCGCGCAGCGGGGGGCGGCGGAGGCGTGGAAGGCGACGACGGGCAGCTACCCGGCCGGACTCGAGACTGTCTCCCCGTGAGGTGCGGATGACGGATATCGCGCCCGACGTCAGGTCCCCCGTCGTCGACGACGGGGACGACGACGAGCTGGCCCACTACGCCCGCAACGACGAGCTGGCTGCGGCCCGCAAGCACGGACGAGCAGTCAAGGCCCTGTGCGGCACCCTGTTCCGCCCCCACGCCGACCCAAGCAAGCTGCCGGTGTGCGTGGTGTGCCAGGAGCTGGCTGCCGCATGGGCCCGCTGAGCCGCCTCAGCGGCCGGAGCGCTCCTGGGCGAGGATGAGCCCGCCGTAGGCCAGTGCCCCCGCCAGCGCGAGACCGAGGTAGGCGCCCACCGACAGGAACTCGGTGGTGTTGGCCAGCTTCCACGCCAGCAGGGCGAGCACGGCGAACCCGGCCGGCGCCTGGAGCTTGACCAGGGCGGGGTTCACCCGCTGGCTGCTGTACTTGGTCATGAGCACCTGGGCAAGCATGGCCACGGTGACCAGGAAGGCCAGGGTGCCCTGGAGCTGGTTCGGCGGTTGTAGCCCGGTGAGTGTCGGGTCACCGCCGAAGGCGCCCACGAACTCCGCCCGGTGCCAGGGGAAGAAGGCCAGGCTGACGAGGAGCAAACCGCCGGCCACGACCACGAACCGCTCGCCTCGACTGAGCCTGCTGAGCACTGTCTCCCTCCCCGCGAAAGCCGCCCAACCTTGCCACAGGGCGATACGGTGCCGTGTGATGCGCATCGGGGTTCTCGCCTCCAGCGGCGGGACCAACCTGCAGGCGATCCTCCGCGCCGGGCTGCCGGTGGTGGCCGTGATCGTCGACCGTCCCTGCGGCCCCACCGCGGTGGCCGAGGCCGCCGGCGTGCCGGCCGAGCTGG
>CAYZMG010000019.1:10283-58596 GCA_964479465.1 uncultured Acidimicrobiales bacterium | reverse complement strand
TCTCGAGGCGGCTGATGTCGAGCAGCTCGGTGACCAGGCGGGTGACCCGGTCGGCGTCGTGGTGGACCTGCTCGAGCATCATGCGCTTCTGGTCCTCGCCCAGGCGATCCCACCGGTTGAGCAGCAGGCTGGTGTAGCCCTTGACCGACGTGAGCGGGGACCGCAGCTCGTGGCTCACGGTGGAGATGACCTCGATGCCGTCCCCGACTCCCGGCCGGCGCCGGGTTCCGTCCCGCAGCACCAGCACCGCGCCGATGAGGGTGCCGGCGGCGTCGCGCTCATAACGCCCGGTCACGAGGGTGCGCACCGGGCGGCCGCCGGCACCCCGCAACCACACCTCCTGCTCGGGGATGCGGTTCACCGACGGCAGCAGGGCCGACGGGTGCCAGCCGCTGGCGCACAGGGCCCGCCCGTCGGGACCTCGCGGTTCCAGCACCTCGGAGATGGGCTGACCCACCAGCTCCTCCGCAGCGAGCCCCGTGAGGTGTGCGGCTGCGGTGTTGGCCAGCTGCACCCGGCATGCGGCGTCGAGTCCCAGCACCGCGTCGGGCAGCTGGTCGACGGTCAGCTCGCTCACTGGTCCACCATCTGGCGATGGTCGCCCAGTGAATGCTGGCCGGACTGGCCTGCCGGGCCAGTCATGAAAGTCGCTGGCGGGCGGCTTCGAAGCACAGCACGGCCGCCGCCATCCCCACGTTGAGCGATTCGGACCGGCCGGCCATCGGGATGGTCACCCAGCCGTCGAGTGCCGCGGCCGCCGGCGCCGGCAGGCCGTTGGCCTCATTTCCCAGCACCAGGGCGGTCGGGGCCGTGAGGTCGACCCGGTAGTAGGGCTCACCGCCGCCGGGACGCGTGCCCAGGCGGCACAGGCCCCATTCGCCCAGCGTGCCGAGCACTCTCACCGGATCCTCTCTAGCCACGATGCGTGTACGGAACAGCGAGCCGGCCGACGCCCGAACGCACTTCGGGTTGTAGACGTCGACCGAACCGTCACAGCAGATTATCCCGCCGACCCCCGCAGCCTCGGCGCTGCGCAGCACCGTGCCAAGGTTCCCGGGGTCACGGACATCGACGCACACGACGACCAGCGTCTGCTCGGAGAGCTCGGCGAGGTCCACATCGACCATCCGGGCAATGGCGAGGACGGGCTGAGGGGTGACCGTGCCGGCCACCCGGTCCAGCACTCCGGGGGCCAGCTCGAAGACCGGCACTCCGAGCACGGCGGCCCGGTCGGCAACCGCCTCGGCGGCGCCGGCGGCGACGAACAGGCACTCGAGCTCGGCGCCGGCGTCGAGAGCGTCGCCCACCAAAGTGGGCCCCTCGACCACGAACGCCCGCTCTCGCCGGCGGATCGAGGACCGCTCCAGGAGCTGCCGCAGCCGCTTGACCCGGCCCGAGGTGAACCCCAGTCCCGCCGGTCCCGGGGCCGCTGTCGTCACGACGCCTGGCGGCTCTCCCCTGCCAGCTTGACCAGGCCGGCGAACGCGGCGGGGTCGGTGACGGCCAAGTCGGCCAGAACCTTACGATCGACCTCCACCCCCGCCTCACGGAGGCCGGCGATGAAGCGGCTGTAGCTCATCCCGTGCTGGCGGCAGCCGGCGTTGATGCGCTGGATCCACAGCTGGCGGAAGTCGCCCTTGCGAGCCCGTCGGTCCCGGTACGCGTAGTGAAGGGCGTGCATGACCGCCTCGTTGGCGGACTTGTAGCTGCGGCTGCGGTTGCCGTAGTAGCCCTTGGCCTGGTCGAGGACGGCGCGGTGGTGCTTGCGGCCGTGAACGGAACGCTTGACCCTGGCCATAAGAGTTGCCTTTCTGTGTTTCCGCAGCGGGCACCCGGGTCCTTCGGACCACGCCCGCTGCTACCGGTGGGGGCCCCTGCCCCACCGGCCCGCCTGCTGGCGTTACCGGGAGACTCGGGGTTGCTTCATGTGATGTTTGTGTTGCCGATCCGTGGTGATGCTCAGAGGCCGAGCATGCGCTTGACCTGGGCCTTGTCGCCGCCGACCACTTCCGATTCCCGACCAAGACGGCGGGTCTTGACCGAGTTCTTCTTCTCCAGCAGGTGGGAGCGGAACGCCTTCCGCCGCATGATGCGGCCCGTACCGGTCACCTTGAACCGCTTGGCCGCGCCACGGTGGGTCTTCATCTTGGGCATTCGTTCGGTCTCCTCCCCGCTCAGTGAGCGGGCGGCGGGGTCGTCGTCGGGGATTCGGTCTGCGGGGGTGTCTCGGGGTGGCCGGCCTTGGCGGCGGCCCGGGCTCGGCGGTCTGGAGCCAGGACCATCACCATGTTGCGCCCGTCGAGCTTCGGCGCCGCCTCCACCTTGGCCAGCGGAAGCTGCTCGGCGATGCGGTCCAGAATGCGCTTTCCGAGTTCGGGGTGGGCGACCTCCCGGCCTCGGAACATGATCGTGATCTTGACCTTATGGCCTTCGTCGATGAACTCGCCGACCTTGCGGGTCTTGGTGTCGAAGTCGCCGCCGCCGATCTTGGGCCGGTACTTCATCTCCTTGATCGAGCTGGTGGCCGCCTTCTTGCGCGACTCCTTGTCGCGCTGCGCCGCCTCGTACTTCCACTTGCCGTAGTTGAGGATGCGGCACACCGGTGGCTCAGCGAGTGGGGCCACCTCCACCAGATCGAGCTCGAGGTCCCTGGCGATGGACAAGGCCTCTGGCAACGACTTGATCCCGAGCTGGTTCCCGTCCGGGTCGACGAGGCGCACCTCGCGCGCTCGAATTCGGTCGTTGATCCTGAGGTCGGCGCCCTCCGGTGCGGCTATGCGGCATCACTCCTTGAAATTGGCACGAAAAAAGGACGGACGTCGGAAAGCAACGTCCGCCCTCTTGGCGGTCGATCGACCCGGCGCACTGGGTACTTCTGGTGGCAGGGTGGGGGCGCAAGGCCCCGCTTTCCGTATGCAGTTGTGGACCTAGGGTACCAGCATGAGTACCTTCTGGACACCCTCCGGTGAACGCCCCATCCCCCGGGACGAGCCCGCGGCGCCATCGCCGCCCCCGCCCGGGCAACCCGAAGGCATCGACGAAGAGATGGACGAGGAGCTCCAGGCCGAGCTCCGGGCCATGCAGGAGCAGATGGTGCGCACGCCGGCAGCCATCGTGGTGGCCAACCACTGCATCGGCCTGGTCGAACTCGCCGCCCTGCACCTGGGCCAGAACCCGCCCAATCTGGCCGACGCCCAGATCGCCATCGACGCCCTCGCCGGCGTGCTCGACGGCGTCGGCACCCGCATGGGCGAAAACGGCCCGCCCCTGCGCCAAGCTCTCAACCAGATGCGCATGGCCTTCGTAGAAGCCAAGACCGCCACAGCTCGCGAGACACCAGAAACATAAGCCGGAAGCGGTGGAGGGTCCTGCCGGCGGCCGCAGGAAGCCGCCGAAGGCGGCCCCCACCCGGCTGCCGGCCAGAAAGAACGGCGAAGGGCGGCCGGCCCCGCCGGCCGCCCTTCAGCGCAGCTGCCTCGCCGAGGAAGCTCCGCTTCCGAAGGCGAAACGGCGAAACCGAGCCGGGCGCCCCCCCACGTGCGCCCGGCTCGGCCCCTTGCAGCCGCCGGCTACACCTTGGCGCCGGGCTTCACCCGCTCCTGAGGGGGAGCGGAGATGTCCGGGTTGCTGCGCCGGTTGATCATTGACATCCCCAGGAGGATGAGCCCGACGAGTAGCAGGCCGACGACGCCGGCGAGGGCCATCTTGGCCGCATTGGACGTCCCGCCGCCGAGCTCGGAGTACTGGACGGCCGAGACGTAGATGTCCTGGACGCCCCCGCCCAGAGACCTGGCGTCCGGGGCCGAGGTGTCGGTGTTGCGAGTGTCGTCCCACGCCAGCATGGAGTACTGCTTGGTCTGGGCCAGTCCCGGCGGGGAGGTGATGTCGAAGTTCGTCGACCAGACGCCGATGCGGCGGTCGATCGGGCTGTCGGTGACCCGGATATTCGGCCCCCACGTCTGACCGTTGTCGCGGGAGGTCACCATGTAGACGTCGTTCGAGCGGTACCCGGGGTCGTTGCGGGTGTCCCAGAAGGCGATCTCGACCCGGTTGTCAGGGGCGACACCGATGGTCGGGTAGAACTGGCCGAACATCTGGCTGGGGTCGTCGTCGGTCACGTTCTTGCGCTCGGACCACGTTCCGCCGCCGTCGGTGGACCGGTAGTAGTAGATGTCCTCGTAGCCGGCGACGCCAACGCGCTCGTAGCCGTTGATGACGGCGTGCAACGTGCCCTGCGAACCGCCCTCGGGGCTCCAGGCCACGGAGGCGAACGACCCCAGGTTCCAGTCGAAGGGGGTGACGGAGCTGCTGGTCCACGTCTTGCCCTTGTCGTCGGACCGGGACAGGAAGATCCCATTGGACGGGCGGGGGTTGAGGTTGGCATAGGTGGCCGGCCAGATGGCGTACACAGTCCCCTTGTTGTCGACGGTGAGGCCGGGCCCGAATCCGCCGAAGTTGGCCGCCTGGTCCTGGGTCGCAGCCCGCGATCCCGCCGGCGGGGTCGTAGTGGTCGGCGCGTTCGGCACCGTGGTCGCGGACTGGAAGGCGCGCTGACGGGTCCCGTTGTCGCCGAAGGCCGACTCGGCCAGGTTGACCGGCTCCCCGAAGGTCTTGCCTCCGTCGGCCGACACCGCGACGACGGGCTGGACGGGCAGGGCGTTGGCCCCCGAGAAGCCCGGCTGGCGCCGGCCCGAGCCGACGTAGACGGTGTCCTGGCTGCCGGTGCGGGCATCGACGGCGAACCCGGTGATCGGCCGGTAGGACTCCTGCTGCTCGCCGGTCTTGCCCCGGGCGTCGCGGGCGATCACCGGCTGCCAGGAGTCGCCGAGGTCGGTGGACCGGGCGACGACCATGCTCACGTTCCCGTTGATCCCGCCGTCCTGGGTGTCCCACCCGTCGAGGCCGTAGTACAGAGCGTCGTCCCGACCGAAGGCGAGCATGCCCTGGAAGCTCCCGCGCGGGTTGCTGTTGCACGACGGGTAGGAGGCCGGGCTGGGCGAGGCGTCCGGTACGGACCAGGTCTGGCCCCCGTCGACCGTGCGGATCAGGCCGCAACGGCGGGTGCGGAGGTCGGCGAAGGCGCCGACGACGATATTGGGGTTGGAGGGATGGGCCAGCAGGTTCGGCGCCGAGTAGGTCCGGCTGGGATTGAGATCTTCCTTGGTCACGTGGACGGGCTTCGTCAGCGTGGGCGGGTCGGCGGCGTTGGCGGCGCCCCCCGCCAGGAACGAGAGCCCGATTGCGACCACAGCAAGGCGGCGGGTGCGATGTGACATGTGGAAACTTCCCCCTGCGCGTGTGGAACCCCTCAGACCGGTGGATTGTCCCCGCAATCAGCGAGCCACTCAATAGATGCTTTGTGCACCTACCTTGGTTTCAGTGGACGATCTTGGAGATCGGCAGCTCGATGATGTCGGTCGCGCCGTGGTCCTTGAGGGCGGGGATGAGGGTGTTGATCCGGTCCTTGGGCACCACCGTCTCCACCGCGTAGGCGTCGGTGCCGAACAGTTTGGACACTGTCGGCGACCGCAACGAGGGCAGGATCTCGATGACCTCGCTGAGCTCCGCGGCACCGACGTTGAGCTTGACGAGCACCCGGCCCCGAGCCTCCAGCGTCCCCTGTAGCAGGGTGTGGATCTGGGTCATGGCGTGGCGCTTGCCGGGGTGCTCCCACGCCGCCGGGTTGGCGATGAGCTCCGTGTGGCTGACCAGGATCGTCTCGATGACCCGCAGGCCGGCGGCTCTCAGGGCCCGGCCCGTCTCGGTCAGCTCGACCACGGCGTCGACGATCTCGGGGATCTTGGCCTCGGTCGCCCCATAGGACAGGCGGATGTCGGCCGCGATCCCCTGCTTCTCCAGGAAGCGCCGGGTCAGCTCGGGATACTCCGTGGCCACCCGCACACCTTCACGGAGATCGGCGGCCGACGCGGCGGTATCGTCATTGGCGACGGCGAGCACGATGCTCACCGGGCGGGCCGTGGCCTTGGAGTAGTGCAGCTCACCCAGGGACACGACCTCGGCGGCGGTCTCCTCGATCCAGTCGCGGCCGGTGATGCCGAGGTCGAAAAGCCCCTCGGCGACGTACCGGCCGATCTCCTGGGGCCGCAGGATGCGAACGCTTTCGATTCGGGGGTCGTCGATGCTGGCCTTGTAGTCCACGTCGGACGCCCGGCGGAGGGCCAGGTCGGCGTCGTCGAACAGGGTGAGGGTGGATTTTTCCAGCGATCCCTTGGGCAGGACGAGGCGTAGCACTAGCGCGTCGACTTTGGGAGCTGGCCGGCCTTCGGGAGTTGTGACAGCAGATCGACCATCTCGACCGCCGTCCCCGCCGCCTCGTACCCCTTGTTGCCGGACTTCCCGCCCGCCCGCTCCAGGGCCTGGTCCACCGAGTCGGTGGTGAGGACGCCGAACACCACGGGAATGCCGGTGTCGAGCTGGATGCGGGCCAGGCCGGCGGCGCACTGGCCGCCGACGTGGATGTGGTGGTCGGTGGCACCCCGGATGACCGCGCCCAGGCAGATCACCGCGTCGTGGTCGCCCGACGATGCCAGCCGCTGGGCGGCCAGCGGCAGCTCGAGGGCCCCGGGCACGGATGCCTGGGTGACCGACGCGGGGTCGACGCCGAGGCGATCGAGCCCGTCCAGGCACCCGACCAGCAACCGCTCGGTCACCAGATCGTTGAACCGGCTGGTCACGACCGCGATCCGTACGCCGTCTCCTCGCAGCCGCCCGATGTAACGCGTCATTCCTCGAGTCCTTCCAAGAGGTGGCCCATGCGCTGCTGCTTGGTGCGGAGGTAGCGGATGTTCTCGGGGTTGGGCACCGACTCGAGCGGCACCCGCTCCACGATCTCCAATCCGTACCCGTCCAGGCCGCCGAACTTGGCCGGGTTGTTGGTGAGCAGGCGCATGGTGGTGATGCCCAGGTCGACGAGGATCTGGGCTCCCGTACCGTACTTGCGGGTGTCGACAGGCAACCCGAGGTCCAGGTTGGCATCGACGGTGTCACGGCCCTGGTCCTGGAGGGTATAGGCCCGCAGCTTGTGGGCCAGGCCGATCCCCCGGCCCTCGTGGCCCCGCAGGTACAGGACAACCCCCATGCCCTCGACGGCGATGGCCTGCAGGGCCATCTGGAGCTGGACGCCGCAGTCGCAGCGCATGGAGCCGAGGGCGTCGCCGGTCAGGCACTCGGAGTGGACGCGTACCAGCACGTTGTCCTCTCCCTGCACCGCGCCCTTGACCATGGCGACGTGCTGCTCCCCGTCGAGCAGGGATTCATAGACATAACAGGTGAACTCGCCGAACTCGGTGGGCATCCGGGCGTCGGTCACCCGCTTGACCAGCTTCTCCCGCTGGCGCCGGAAGCGGATGAGGTCGGCGATGCTGATGAGCGGGAGGCCGTGCCTCTCCGCCAGGCGCTCCAATTCGGGCAGCCGGGCCATCGACTGCTTGTCCTCGCTGACCACCTCGCAAAGCACGCCGGCGGGGTACATGCCGGCCAGGCGGGCCAGATCGACAGTGGCCTCGGTGTGACCGGCCCGGTTGAGCACCCCGCCCTCGCGAAAGCGGAGCGGGAAAACGTGGCCGGGCCGGGCCAGGTCTCCGGGGCGGGTCGCCGGATCGATGAGGGCGGCGATGGTGGCCGCCCGGTCGGAGGCCGAGATGCCGGTGGTGACGCCGTGACGCCCGTCGACGGAGACGGTGAAGGCGGTCCTATTGCTCTCGGTGTTGTCGAGCACCATCGGCGGCAGGTCGAGGGCGTCGAGCCGGTCGCCCATCATGGGCATGCAGATCACGCCGGAGGTGTGGTTCAGGAAGAAGGCGATGTTCTCGGCCGTGGCCGCCTCGGCCGCCATGACCAGGTCACCCTCGTTCTCGCGGGCCGCATCGTCGACGACCACGACGACCTTGCCTGCTGCGAACGCGGCGACCGCCTCCTCTATCGGCGCGAACGGCATTTCTTCATCTTGCCAGCAACCGCTCGACGTACTTGGCGATTAGATCGAACTCCAGGTTGACTCGGTCGCCCCGCTGCCGGCCGCCGAGGGTGGTCACCCTCGCGGTGTGGGGGATGACGGCCACCCGGAAACCGTCGTCGCCAACGCCGGCCACGGTGAGGCTGACCCCGTCGACGGCGATGGAGCCCTTCTCCACGACGTAGCGGGTGTCCGGCGTGCGCACCACGAGGTCGGGTGCCGGCGTCACCACCTCGCCGACACAGTCGACGTGGCCCTGCACGACGTGGCCGCCGAGGCGGTCGGACAGGCGCACGGGCCGCTCCATGTTCACCGGTTCGCCCGGCTGCAGCGATCCCAGGTTGGTGCGCCGCAGCGTCTCGTCGACCACGTCGGCCGACCAGGTGCCCGGCCCGAGCTCGACGACGGTCAGGCAGCACCCGTTCACCGCGATCGAGTCGCCCACCTTGGCCCCCTCGGTCACCAGCTCGGCCTCGAAGTCGAAGCGCGAACCGGTGCGGGCCCACAGGGAGCCGAGCTCCTCGATCAGGCCGGTGAACATTCGATCCTCACGTCGGTTCCCAATCGCTCCACCGAGACGATCCGGCCTCGCCACAAGTCGGTGATCGTCGGGGCGCCGGCGCCGGCGAAGAGGGGCCGGGCGTCGTCGCCCCCGAAGAGCGCCGGCGCCAGGTAGAGCACGTACCGGTCGACGAGCCCGGCGCGATGAAAGTCGCCGGCCACGGTGGCCCCGCCCTCGACCATGGCCTGGAGCACGCCCCGCCGGCCCAGCTCGTCGAGTACCCCGCCGAGGTCGCCCTGCAGCTCCAGCGCCGGCTCCACCCGGGCGCCGGCCGGCGCCCTGCCCAGCACCACCCTGAGCGGGTCGTCACCGCCATTCCGTTCGGGCACGGAGCCGCCATTCCGTTCGGGCACGGAGCCGCCATTCCGTTCGGGCACGGAGCCGCCATTCCGTTCGGGCACGGAGCCAGGCATATCCCTGACTGTGAGCGCCGGGTCGTCGGCCCGCACCGTGCCGGCGCCCACGATCACCGCGTCCGACTCCGCCCGCAGGCGATGGGCGTCGGCCCTCGCCGCCTCGCCGGTGATCCACCGGCTGGAACCGTCGGGCGCCGCCGTCCGGCCGTCCAGCGTGGCCGCCAGCTTCAGCACGACCCACGGCCGGCCCGTGGCCCGGTGCTTGAGGTACGGCGCGAGCTGGGAACGCACCTCGTCGGCACAGACGCCGACGTCGACGGTCACGCCGGCCGCCCGCAGGGCCCGGATGCCGGCGCCCCGTACCCGCTCGTCGGGATCCTCGATGGCGACGACGACCCGGGCGAGGCCGGCGTCGACGATGGCGTCGACGCACGGCGGGGTGCGGCCGTGATGGGCGCACGGCTCGAGGGTGACATAGAGCGTCGCGCCCCGGGCCGCATCGCCGGCCGCCCGCAGCGCCTCGACCTCGGCGTGCGGGCCGCCGGGCGGCGCCGTCGCCCCCTCGAAACCACCCGGTTGGACCACGCTTCCCACCCACGGGTTGGGCGATGTGGTCCGGCGCACCGTGGCCGCCACCTCGACGGCCCGCCGCATGTGCCTTTCGTCCTGCTCGCTCACGGGTGACCGGTGGGCACGCCGGCCAGCAGGTCGAGGGCGTGGGGCAGGACGTCGATCACCGCCTCCAGCGACTCCACCGCGCCGGCTGACGAGCCAGGCGTGTTCAGTACCAGGCACTCCCCCACGGTGCCGGCCAAGCCCCGGGACAGCCGGCCCTTGGGCGGGTTGGCCAGGCGCATGGCCTCGGCCATGCCGGGAGCCTCCCGCTCGAGCACCTGCCGGGTGCCTTCCGGGGTGAGGTCGCGAGGCCCGAACCCGGTCCCACCCGTGGTGACCACCACGCCGGCGAAGCCGGCAGCCATGGCGGCCAGCGCGGCGGCCACCGACTCGACGCCGTCGGCCACCGACCGCCGCTCGACCACGTCGAAGCCCTCGGTAGCCAGCCGCTCGGCGAGAGCCTGGCCCGAGCGGTCCTCCCGGGTGCCGGCGATGACGCCGTCGGAGACGGTCAGGACCTTGGCGGCGCGAGTCACCGTGCGATGGTACGCACGTCCCGGCTTAGGAGGAGTGGGTGGCGGCGATCTCCGCGTTGGCCGGCCTGCCGTCGTGCAGCACGATCTCCGTGCGGGCGATGTCGAGCAGCTCCTGGAATGCCGCCTCCGCCTCGGCGGCCAGGCCGCCCAGGGTGAGGATGGGCAGGTCGGCCTCCAGCGCCTGCAGTCGGTCCTCGAGCGCGTGCATGCGGAGGTGGCCGGCGCCGCTGAGCGTGGCCGGGCCGCCGGTCACCACGATGATCTGCTTGGCCGACGCCCACGTCAGGCACTCGGCGCACTCGACGTTGGCGGCGAAGGCCTCGTTGTGGGGCACGAACGTCCGGTACTCCCGCGGGACGAGGACGATCTGGAATGCGGCGGCGAACGTCTGGCAGTCGGCGCAGCGGGCGGCGGCGTAGGCCACGTTCTGCTCGTCCACGACGCCGTTCGGCGCCACGCGGTACTGCACGCTGGCGTTGGCGACGGCAGCGCCGTCGGTCTCGTTGGTGGCGACGGCCACGTTCTCGTCGCTGGCGCCGGCGGCGGTGGGCGCCAGCGCCACGCTGGCGGCGACGAGTGCAGACATCAGGACACGGGATACGCGGTTCAAGGTTTGATGCTCCTCGGTAGTCGGGTCAGGGGACGGTGGTGGTGGTGGTCCGCGGCGGCGACGTCGTCGTCGTGCGAGCCACGGTGGTTGTGGTGGCGGGGGCATCCGCCACGGTCGTGGCCGGTGCTCGGGCGACGGTCGTCGGCACCGAGCTGGCCGCCGGCTTTGCCGTCGTGGGCGGCGTCGTGGTCAGCGGCGTGGGGTCGCTTCTCTCCGGGGCGACGGGCGCGTCGTCGGCGACCTTCCAGGCCCGGGCCGGCGCGCCGCCCAGCTCCGCCTCGCGCTCGGGGGTCAGTCCGGGCCGCCCGGTGGCCAGCTTGGTAGCGCTCTGGGCGAGGTCGGCGACGGTGCCCCGCTCGCCGGGCTGGATGGGCCGGTACTCCCCGTTGGGCCACAGGGTGAACGCAGCGCCGGCCGCCATCGTCAGCGCGGCCAGCGCCAATGCCGGCTGGCCGAAGCGCACGTTGCCGGCGCTCGACCAGGCCCACGCACCGCTCCGCCGGCCGAACCGGGTCAGGGTGTAGGTGGAGCCGGCGACGGGCAGGGCGAGGGCGAACACACCCAGAAGACCGACGACGGCGACGGTCCACTTCCCATCGGCGAGCGCCTCGCTGACCGCCTGCCACTGGAGCCCCACGGAGTCCCACGAGGTGGCCAGCACCCGCGGCGCCGAGATCACCAGCATCAGGAGGCCGCAGAGGAGGAGCGGGATGACCGTCAGCACCCACAGGGCGACGACCACCCGAACCCAGGGCTTGAGCGCCTGGGCCTTCTCGTCTGTCCTGCGGCCGGGGAGGAACCCCAGCAGCGCCGGCTTGATTCGGGCGAACAGGTCGGGGACGCCGACCAGGTCCGACAGGATGTGGTACCCGTCCATCCGGACGAACGGCAGCAGCTGGTGCAACATCTGCAGTACCTGCAGCGGGATCATTACCAGCAGGGCGTCGGCGCCGGTAACCGCCCAAGCCCCGAAGGTGGCCACGGCGAAGATGGCGTTGAAGTAGAGGCCGCCGAGGTCGGTGCGCAACCGGCCCGCGCGGTCGAGGCGGTAGGCGTCGGTGACGTCGGTGTAGAAGGCGGGCCAGACCAGGTAGACCCCGCACCCCATGGCGCCGGGGCGCCCACCCGAGTACCTGCACGCAGCAGCGTGGCCGAACTCGTGAAACGAGGCGGACAGGATGGCCAGCACGAAGGCTCCGAGCATCAGCGCTGGCGAATACAGCAGCTGGCGGGCACCACCGCCCAGCCCCCGCACGAACACAGTCCAGGCCACGACTACGACGAACGCGGCCAGGACCGGCACCACGACCCACGGCCGGAACAGGAAGGCGAACGGTGCCGTCAGCCGGTTGGTCCGGCGCTCGTCGGCCAACTTCAGCTTGAACCGCAGTGCCAGCAGGGGGTTGGCCTTCTGCACCTGCGGATCCCGCCCCTGGGCGTCCTTCAGGACGCCCGCCGGGCGGAGCTTGTCGTCGATGAGGAAGCGGACGTTGTCGTCGCTGACGGTCCGCCCGATGCGCTCGCCGAGAGCATCGGCGAGCGCGGTGGTGTTCCGGCGGCCGTCCATCACCTCCACGAGGGCGTAGAGCAGAGGCGTGAGCTGGATGGTCTGGCCGTCAGCCCGGCGGAGGAGGCACGGCGGCTCTTCGTAGCCGGACGCCTGGTACTCCCCGATCAGGCTCACGCCGGTGGCGAGGCGCGGGACAACCGAATCGGTGGAACCCGTCGCGCCGGCGGCGCGACGGGTGTCCAGCTGCTGCGCCATGGGTCAGTGAGGTGTCGCTAGGCGCAGAGACAAGCCGTCTCAGCCCGCCGCGGCGCCGCCGCCGGACTGGTCGAGGTCGGCGTCCTGGATGGCGGTCGCCTCGGCCACACCGTCGAGGTCCTGGGCGATGAGCGAGTCCTGGTCGGCGACGGCGGTGGCCTCGGAGCCGACCGACAGCACGTTGGCGGCGACCGCAGCGTCGATGGGCGCCGCGACGTTGGCGTTGGCGGCCACTGCGGCGTCGATGGGCGCGGCGACATCGGCATCGACCGCCAGGTCCACATCGACGCTGAGCAGCGAGGTGCCGAGCAGGGCCGACGGGTCGACGCCGTCGAGAAGCGACATGGCCTCACGGTCGGGGACCGGGGTGACGTCCTGAGACTCGAGTTCGGCCGCGGTGAGGCCAGGGTTGGTTTCAGTCATTCAGGTTCTCCTTGGAGGGGGTGGGGCGAGCTACTGCTCGATGGTTGCGTCCTGCTCGGCCGTGGCGATGGCCGTGCCGTCGAGGTCCTGGATGATGATCGAGTCCTGGTCGGCCAACGCAGTGGCCTCGGAGTCGACGGAGAGGATGTTGGCGGCCACCGCGGCGTCGATCGGCGCCGCCACATTGGCGTTGGCGGCGACCGCGGCGTCGATGGGGGCGGCGATGTCCAGCGCCAGGTCGAGGTTGGCGCTGAGATCCAGCAGCGACATGGCCTCCCGGTCGGGAAGGGCGGCGACGCCCTCGGCCTCCAGGTCTGCCGGGGTCAGTTCGGAATGCTGTGTCATCGTGGGCGCTCCTCAGTCCTGGTCGACTTGATTGATGATCATGATCTGGTCGGCGTCGGCGATGGCGATCGAGTCGCTGGACGCGATGTTCATGGCCGTCGCCTCGTTGATGGGCATGGCGAAGTTGTCGATCCCGGACCCCAGGCCGACGCCGATCTTCGACAGGAAGCGAATAAACGACCTAGTCGAAGCGCTCGCCGGCCTGCAGCCGGGCCCCGTTGCGCCACGACGTCGCCGGTTGGGGCCCCTTCCCCTCGGGCTGGACGTCGACCAGCACGAGGGTGCCGGCGCCGGTTCCCACTCCGAGCGTGCCGGCGTCGAGCTCACCGGGAGCGAGCTCACCGGCCGCCGACACGCGGCCTCGGAGGACCCGCATGCGCCGGCCGCGGAAGGTGGTCCAGGCCTGGCCGAGGCGGACGACCCGGTGCAGCTCGACCGCCGGCCGGCGCCAGTCGAGATGGTGCTCCTCCGGCTCGATCTTGGCCGCGTACGTGGGCTCCCCCTCCTGGGACTTCGGCTCGGGCAGCCCGGTGGCCAGGAGGTCGACCAGCATTCGCGTGCCCATTTCCGTCAGGGCGCCCCGCACCTCCTCCAGGGTCTCCTCGGCGCCGATGGTGCGCTCCTCGCGGGCGTACACCGGTCCCGTGTCGAGGCCCTCCTCGAGGGCCATGATGCAAACACCGGTCACGTCGTCGCCGGCCAGGATGGCCCGCTCGACCGGCGCCGCGCCCCGCCAGCGGGGCAGCAGGGAGAAGTGGATGTTGAGCATGGGCAGCACGGCCAGCACGTGGGGCTTGATGATCCGGCCGTAGGCGACCACCACGGCGAGCTCGGCCCCGAGCTCCAGCAGGTCGTCGACCTGGGAGGTGACGGGCAGCCCCAGCTCCTGGGCCACAGCCTTGACCGGGCTGGGGACGAGAGCACTCCCGCGACCACGCTTCTTGTCCGGCCGGGTGACGACAAGGGCCACCTCGTGGCCGGCGGCGACGACGGCCCGGAGCGGCGGTACCGCCACCTCAGGGGTGCCGAGATAGGCGAGGCGCAGTGGAGGCCTACCCGACCGGTTCGCGGTCGTCGCCGGCCTCGGAGAGGCCCATCGCCCGCCGGCGCAGGGCCCGCATGGCCTCCTTGTGCTGGCGGCGGTCGAGGTGCGAAAGCAGCAGGCGGCCGTCGAGGTGGTCGACCTCGTGCTGGAGCATCCGGGCCATCAATTCGTCGCCTTCGATGGAGATTGGATTGCCGTCCAGGTCGAAGCCGTCGACGTGGACCTGGGCGAAGCGCACGATCGGCCAGTGCAGGTCGGGGACCGACAGGCACCCCTCGGTGTACTCCCATTCACCCCGGTGCTGGGAGAGGACTGGGTTGACGATGGCTCCGGGGCCATCGCCCACGTCGTAGACGAACAGGCGCTTCTGCACACCGATCTGGTTGGCGGCCAGCCCCACCCCCGGGGCGTCGTACATGGTCTCCAGCATGTCATCAGCCAGCTTCCGCAGGGTGGCGTCGAAGTCGGTGACGTCGGCGCACGGGAGGCGCAGAACGGGATCGCCAAACGTGCGGATGGGATACACGGCCATGCCCCGCAAGAGTAGTGGGCAGGGCCAACAAGCCGGCTCACGCCCTGAGGGGATCGACCTCGATGCGCAGGCGGCCCGCCGGCCTGGGCGTGGCGGCGAGAGTGTCACAGAGCGTGCGGTGGTCGGGCGCCCGCAGCAGCCAGCGGTCGTTGGCCGGGCCCAGGACCTCTACGCCGGTGCCAGGGGGCAGGGCGGCGACGAAGGCCGGCGCCGCTTTGCCGGAGACCGCGGCAACCGCCGTCTCCGGAGGGAAGCGCAGCGCGGCGCGCCGGGCGGCCTCGACGACCGCCAGTCGGGACGGATCGGAGTGGAGGGCGGCGTCGATCACCTCATGGCCGGGCATGCGGGTCTGCACCATCAGCCGGCCAGAATTGTTGCGACCGCCCATCAGTCGGGCGGCCCGGGCCAGCAGGGCGAGGGCGGCCTCGGCGGCGCGGTAGCGGGGGGCGAGCAGCTCCTGGTCGAAGTCGAGGAAGGCGACCGATCGGGCGCCGGCCACCCGGTGCAGCACGGCCTCGGTGCCGACCAGGATGCCGACGCCGGCCGGCGGGGGGCCGGCGGCGGTGTCGGCGGACACCTCGGCGACGCGCTGGTTGGCGAGCAGCTCCAGCTCCTCGCGGGCGCGCGTCACCCCCACGCGCAGGGTCGAGAGCCGGGTGCCACCGCAGTCCAGGCACACCTTCGGGCGGATGGTCCCGCAGCGCCGGCAGCACAGGCTGTCCTCCAGCCCATCGACGGCGGCGCCGCACGCCTCGCAGCGGACCAGCTCACGGCACGTGGCGCACGCCAGCAGGCGGGCCCGCCCCTTGCGGTTCAGCACGCACACCAGACGGGCGTCGGGCGCAGCCTCCCGGGCGAGGGCGACCAGGCGAGAGGAGTACAGGCCCGAGCCGGGCGGCTCCGGCCGGCGGTCGACCACCTCCAGCACGGGCCAACCGTTGCGCTCCTCCGTCCGCGACGCCACCATGAGAGGCCCGTACGCCAGGGCCTCGAGCGACGGGCAGGGAGAGGTCAGCACGCACGGCACGCCCGCCCGCCGGGCCCGCTCGACGGCGACGTCGCGGGCGTTCCACGTCGGCGCCCGCTCCTCCTGGTACGCCTCGTCGCCCTCGTCGATGACCAGCACCGCCCCGAGCTGCGGCCTGGGCGCCCACGCTCCGGCCCGGGCCCCGACGGCCACGCAGCCGCCGGCGGCGGCCAGGGCCCACTCCTGGGGCACGAACGCCACCCGGTGCCCCTCGGCCCGCAGGCGGGCCGCGAGGAACGCAGCGGCGGAGAGGGACGGAGCCAGGAGGAGTGCGTCGCCGTGGGCGGCGGCGGCCAGGGCCAGGGCCAACACGTCGCCGGCCGGGGGGATCCTCATGACGGTCACGCCCGGCGGAAGGGAGGGCGAGCGCTCAGCCGAGCCTGGTTCGGGCCGCGAACGGACGGCCCGGGGTGGCGACGCCGTCCCAAGCAGCTGCGCCGGCCGCCCGGCCCACCGCCACGCCGCCCACCGGGCCAGGGAGATCACGTCGGCCGGCGGTCCCCAGCCGGTCACCTTGGCGAGAGGCTGGAGGGCGCGGTCGGTGGCTGCCTCGCCGGCCAGAGCGACCACCCACCCCCCGATGCGCCGGCCGTGCAACGAGACGCGTACCATCGTCCCTACCCGCACCTCGCCGGCAAGATGCTCGGGGATGAGGTAATCGAAGACCTTGTCGAGCGGAAGGTCCGGCAGGACCCGGGCGATCCTCGCTACAGGTCGAGCGCCCGCTTCACGTCCTCGAGGCGAGAGAGGCGTTCCCACGTGAACTCCTTCTCGGACCGCCCGAAGTGGCCGTAGGCCGCGGTGCGCCGGTAGATCGGCTTGCGCAGGTCGAGGTCGCGGATGATGGCCGCCGGGCGCAGATCGAACACGTCGTGGACCATGGCGGCGATCTTCAGCGGGTCGACGGCCTCGGTGCCGAAGGTCTCCACCATGATCGAGACCGGATGGGCGACGCCGATGGCGTAGGCCACCTGCACCTCGCAGCGCTGGGCCGCACCGCTGGCGACGACGTGCTTGGCCACCCAGCGGGCGGCGTAGGCCGCGGAACGGTCGACCTTGGAGGGGTCCTTGCCGGAAAAGGCGCCGCCGCCGTGGCGGGCGGCGCCGCCGTAGGTGTCGACGATGATCTTGCGGCCGGTGAGGCCGGTGTCGGCGTGGGGACCGCCGAGCACGAAGCTGCCGGTGGGGTTGGCCAGCAGCTCGTAGTCGTCCGAGTCGATCTCCGGCGGCAACAGCGGGTGGATCACGTGCTCCTGGAGGTCGGGCTTGAGGAGCGTCTCGGTGTCGAGTCCCGGCTGGTGCTGGCTGGAGATCAGCACCGTGCGCAGCCGCTTCGGCCGGCCGTTCTCGTAGTCGACGGTGACCTGGGTCTTGCCGTCGGGCCGCAGGTAGGGCATGACGCCGGCCTTGCGGACCTCCGACAGCCGGTGAGCCAGGCGGTGGGCCAGCCAGATCGGCAGGGGCATGAGGTCGTCGGTCTCGTCGCAGGCGTAGCCGAACATCATCCCCTGGTCGCCGGCGCCCTGGGCGTCGAACGCCTCGTCCTCGTCGCTCTTCCCGGTGCGGACCTCGTAGGCGGTGGTGACGCCCTGGCTGATGTCGGGCGACTGCTCGTCGATGGCGGTGATGACGCCGCAGGTGTTGCCGTCGAAGCCGTAGGACTCCCGGTCGTACCCGATGTCGCAGACGGTCTGGCGGACGATCTTGGGGATGTCGACGTAGGCGTTGGTGGTGATCTCGCCGGCCACCACGACGAGGCCCGTCGTGAGCAGCGTCTCGCAGGCCACCCGGCCCATGGGGTCTTCGGTGAGGATGGCGTCCAGGATCGCATCGGAAACCTGATCGGCCATCTTGTCCGGGTGGCCCTCGGTGACCGACTCCGACGTGAACGTATAGCTCTTACTCATGTGCCTCCCTTGGCGTCCGCGCCCAATCCTGACTCAGATAGGCGCCTGCTGACCACATCGAAGACAATCCGGGCCAGATTGCGCTTGGTGGTGAGGGGCACGTCGGTCCAGTGGCCGGCGGCGTCGAGGAGCGTGGCGGCGTTGGTTTCGTAGCCGAAACCAACGCCCGGAGCGGTCACGTCATTGGCGACGATCAGGTCGAGGCGCTTGCGGCGGAGCTTGTCCCCGGCGCCGGCCCTGAGGTCGCCCGTCTCGGCTGCGAACCCCACGAGGATCTGACCGGCGGACTTGCGCCGGCCCAGCTCGTCCAGGATGTCGGTGGTCGGCTCGAGCACCACCTCGGGCACACCGTCGGCCTTGTGCAGCTTCTGCTCGGCCACCGCCTTGGGCCGGAAGTCGGCCACCGCCGCAGCCATGACGACAACGTCGGCGGTGCCCGCCCGGCTCAGGACGACGGCCTCCAGTTCCGCTGCGGTGTCCACCCGCAGCACGTTGACCCCGGCCGGCGGCGGCCGATCGGCGGCCGTGACCAGCGTCACCTCGGCGCCGCGGGCCGCGGCCTCGACGGCCAGCGCCTCACCCTGGCGGCCCGACGACCGGTTGGCGAGGAAGCGAACCGGGTCGAGGGCCTCCCGGGTGCCGCCGGCGGTGACCAGCACGGTGCGGCCGGCCAGATCCTGGGGCGTGAGGGCCCGGTCGACGGCGGCCACGATCTCCTCTACCGACGCCAGGCGGCCGGCGCCCTCGTCGCCGCCGGCCAACCGGCCGACGCCGGGCTCGACCACGGTGACGCCCCGCCGGCGCAGGGTGGCGACGTTGTCGACGGTGGCCGGGTGCTCCCACATCTCGGTGTGCATGGCCGGGCAGACGATGACTGGGGCTCGAGTAGCCAGCAGGGTGGCGGTGAGCAGGTCGTCGGCAATGCCGGCCACGTACTTGGCCAGCAGCGTGGCCGTCGCCGGCGCCACCACGACCACATCGGCGGACTGGCCCAGCCGGGTGTGGGGGATCGGATCGGCGTCGGACCACAACGAGTCGTGCACCGGCTCCGACGCCAGCGTAGAGAGGGTGACCGGCCCGAGGAACCGGCCTGCGTCGGCGGTCATCACGGGTGACACGTGCAGCCCGAGGTCGACGAGCCGTCGGCACACATCCACCGCCTTGTATGCGGCGATCGACCCGCACACGCCGAGGACGATCGTCTTTCCTTCCGACAGTTCGCTGGGCGAACCGTCGGTCACTTCATTGCGTCCTGGGCCTCTTCCGTGCGGGTGAAGGTGATCTTGTTGGCCGCGATTTCCTCGAGGGCGATGGAGAGCGGCTTGCGGGAGACCGACGCCACCTGGGGCGGCACGATGGCGCCGAGGCCCTCGCCGAGCTGACTGAAGTAGGAGTTGATCTGCCGGCCTCGCTTGGCGGCCAGGCTCACCAGGCTGAACTTGGAGTCCACCTTGTCGAGCAGGCTCTCGATGGCCGGGTGGATCATGGTGGCGCGTTCAGACATGGGGGCCTCTCAAAGGGACACTGCTCACTGGCGGCGGGACTCCAGGATAGCAGCGACCTCCTCGATGGCCCGGGACAGGTCGTCGTTCACCACGATGTGGTCGGCCAGCTCCCGCCCTACCCGCTCCTCCTCCGGGGCCTGCACCAGCCGGCGGGCGATCACGTCCTCCCGGTCGCCCCGTCCCCGCAGCCTGGCCTCCTGCACCTCCCGGGAGGGCGCCTCGATGAAGACCACCACCGCCTCGGGGTGGCGGGCCTTCACCTGCGTCGCCCCTTGGACGTCGATCTACAGCAGCACATCGTGGCCCGCGGGCGGGTCCGGCCACGGCGTCCCGTAGCGGTGGTCGAAGACGTCGGCCCATTCCAGGAAACCGCCGGCGGCGATGTGGGCGTCGAACGCCGCCCGGTCGACGTAGACGTAGGCGCCGGCCGCCTCACCCGCCCGCCGGGGCCGCGTCGTCCAGGAGCGGCTCAGCCACAGGTCGGGCAGTCGCCGGCACAGGGCCGACGCAATGGACCCCTTGCCGACACCCGAGGGGCCGGCAATGACGAAGATCTGGCCGCCCAGCGGATCAGGCGTCGGCGGGAAACGCCTTCAGCAGCGAGTCGCGCTGCTGGGCGCCGAGGCCCCGGACCCGCCGGGCCTCACTGATCCCGATCTGTTCCATCATCCGCCGGGCGCGGACCTTGCCGACACCGGGCAGCGACTCGAGCACGGTCACCACCTTCATCTTGCCGACGACCTCGTCGCGCTCGGCCTGCTCGAGCAGCTCCTTCAGCGTCGTCGAGCCCATCTTGAGCTTCTCCTTGAGCTCCGCCCGCTGGCGGCGGGCGGCAGCGGCCTTGGCGAGCGCCGCCGAACGCTCGTCGGGCGTCAGCGCAGGCGGCAGCGGCATGGCGCGGAGACTAGCGCACGCCTCAGCGTCCTTCAGGTGCCGGCGCATCCAGCGACGCGGTGAGTGCCTCGGCCGCGGCCACCGGGTCGCGCGCGTCGGTCACCGTGCGGCCGATCACCAGGAGATCGGCGCCCTCGCGTACCGCGTCTGCCGGCGTCGAGGGACGGGCCTGGTCGTGGGTGTCGGAGGTCGGCATGCGGATGCCTGGGACGACCGCCAGCATGCGGGGGGCGAGCTGCTTGGCTTCATGGACGTCGCCCGCGGCCAGGATCAACCCGCCACAGCCGGCTTCGGTGGCGGCGGCCACCCGGTGGCCCAGGATGTGGGCCGGCGCGTCGCCGTCGCTGGTGAGAACGGTGACAGCGAGAGCGACGGGGTGCGGCAGCCCGGCCCGCTCCGCTCCTTCGGCCAGGCCCTCGACGCCGGCCCGCAACATCACCGGGCCCGACCGAGCGTGCAGGGTGAGGTAGCTGGCGCCCAGGGCGCCGATGACCCGGGCCGCCTTACGCACGGTGGTGGGGATGTCGTGGAGCTTCAGATCCAAGAAGACGTCGTAGCCGAGGTCGGCCACGGCGCTGACCGCATCAGGACCCGAGGCACTGAACAGCTCCAGTCCCACCTTGGCCGTGGCGAAGTACGGCTGAAGGCGCTTGGCGACGCGGAGGGCGACCACAAGATCGTCAACGTCGAGGGCGAGTACCAGGCGATCACGTGTCTGCACGGGCCCTCCCTACCAGATCGGCGACCCTTGCGACATTGTGACGCCGGCACCAGCGCTCCAACTCCGCCGCGACCCGGGCCGGGGCACGGGGGTCGGCGAAGGTCGCCGTCCCCACCTCCACGGCCGACGCGCCGGCCAGCATGAGCTCCACCGCGTGCTCGCCGGTGGCGATCCCGCCGGCGCCGACGACCGTGGCGTCGGGGAACGCCGAGCACACGTCGTAGACGGCCCGCACCGCCACCGGACGTATGGCGGGGCCGGACAGGCCTCCGCCGCCGGCGCCGAGGCGGGGCCGGCGGGTCTCGACGTCGATGACCATGCCCATGACGGTATTGACCAGGGTGAGCGCCTCGGCGCCGGCCTCCAGGGCGGCGCCGGCGATCACAGCCACGTCGGTGACGTTGGGACTGAGCTTGGCCCACCGGGGCCGCCCGCAGCCGGCGGTGGCGGCCATGGCCTCGGCGGTCAGGGCCGGCGAGTGGGCGAACATGTCCCGGCGGGATTCGATGTTGGGGCAGCTCAGGTTGACCTCCACCGCCACCACTTCGGGCGGGGCGCCGGCCAGGGCCGCCGCTGCCTTCTCGTAGCCCTCGACGGTGAACCCCCAGATGCTGGCGACGACCCGGGCGCCAGTGGCGAGTAGGGCCGGCAGCTCGGTCTCCAGCCACGCCTCCACGCCCGGGTTCTGGAGGCCGACGCTGTTGAGCATGCCGGCGTCGACCTCGGTCACCCGGGGCGACGGGTTGCCGGCCCATGGTTCGGCGGACAATGACTTCACCACCACCGCGCCCAGCGAAGAAAGGTCGAAGTAACGGGCCAGCTCGGCCCCGTGGCCGGCGGTGCCCGAGGCCGTCATCACCGGATTCGCCAGCCGCACGGAGCCGACCCAAGTGGACATATCCACGGCTAATCGCAAGGCAGGACCTTACGCCGGCGGCCGTCCGAGCCGCCGTAGGCGGCCCCCCTCGGCTCTCGCCGAGCAACCTCCGGTTGCTCGGCGATTACAGCAACCGTGTCTGGCCCTCCTCGTGGTACTCCTGAAGGGAGCGCACCGAGAGGCCGTGGCGGGCCCAGTCGGCGATGCCGCCGGCGGCGGCCAGGGCGGCGGAGGCGGTCGTGAGGCAGGGGATGCCGTGTACGCCGGCAGCCAGGCGGATGTAGGCACCGTCGGCCCGGGGGCCGCGGCCCCGCGGCGTATTGACGACCAGATCGATCTCGCCGTTGGCGATGAGGTCCACCGCTGTGCGCCGGTGCCCCTGATAGGGCTCGCCAACCTTGTCCACCACCTCGGCCACCGGCAGGCCGTTGTCCCGCAGGTAGCGGGCGGTGCCGTCGGTGGCGGCCAGGGCGAAGCCCAGGTCGACGAAGCGCCGGGCCGCCATCAGCCCCCCGCCCTTGTCGCGGTCGGCCAGGGAGAGGAACACCGTCCCGTGGTCCGGCAGCCGGTCGCCGGCCGCGGACTGGCTCTTGGCGAAGGCCAGGCCGAACGTGACGTCGATCCCCATGACCTCGCCGGTGGAGCGCATTTCCGGGCCCAGCAGCGTGTCGACGTCGGGAAAGCGGTTGAAGGGCAGCACCGCTTCCTTGACCGACACGTGGGCGCCGGGCGCCGGCGGTCGCAGCATCCCCTCGGCCCGTAGCTCGGCCAGCGTCGCCCCCACCATCACCCGAGCGGCGACCTTGGCGAGAGGGACGCCAGTGGCCTTGGCCACGAAGGGCACCGTCCTGCTGGCCCGCGGGTTCGCCTCGATCACGTAGACATTGCCGGCTTGGACCGCGTACTGGACATTGAGCAGGCCCCGCACCCCGAGCGCCTCGGCGATGGCCTTGGTGTGGCCCTCGATGACCTTGACAGTGGCTGCGCTCAGCGTCGGCGGCGGGATCACACACGCACTGTCACCGGAGTGCACGCCGGCCTCCTCCACGTGCTCCATGACCGCACCGATGAGCACCTCGCCGGTGGCGTCGCGCAGGGCGTCGACGTCCACCTCGATGGCGTCCTCCAGGAACCGGTCGACGAGCACCGGGCGCTCGGCCGACAGGCCTCCCTCCCGCCCAAGACTGCCGAAGCCCGCCAGCTCGGCCATGGCCCGGGCCAGCCCCTCGTCGTCGTAGACGATCTCCATCGCCCGACCGCCGAGCACGTACGACGGTCGCACGAGCGCGGGGTAGCCGATGCGCGCCGTGATGGTGAGCGCGGTCTCCAGGTCCGCGGCAGTGCCGCCGTCGGGCTGGGGGATGCCGAGCCGGTGGCAGAGCGCGTTCCAGAGCTCCCGGTCCTCGGCCTCGTCGATGGCCGCCGGGGGCGTGCCGAGCACCAGTTCGGGCGGGATGCGCCCGGCCAGCTTGAGCGGAGTCTGGCCGCCCAGGGAGACGATCACTCCCAGCAGGTGGGCCTTCTCGACGTCGAGCACGTTCATCACGTCCTCGTACGTCAGGGGCTCGAAGTAGAGGCGGTCGCTGGTGTCGTAATCGGTGGAGACGGTCTCGGGGTTGCAGTTGATCATCACCGTGTCGAAGCCGGCGTCGCGGAGGGCGAAGCTGGCGTGCACGCAGCAGTAGTCGAACTCGATGCCCTGGCCGATGCGGTTCGGCCCCGAGCCGAGGATGACGACCGTCCGGCGCTGCCCACCCTTGGCCTCGTCCTCGTCCTCGTAGGTGGAGTAGTGGTACGGCGTGTTGGCGTCGAACTCGGCACCGCAGGTGTCCACCGTCTTGAACGTGGCCTTCACGCCGGCGGCCAGCCGGGCGGCACGCACGTCGTCCTCGGCCACGCCCCACAGCCACGCCAGCTGGGCATCGGCGAACCCGAGGCGCTTGGCCCTCCGCCAGTCCCGTCGGGTCGTCCCGGCGAAGCCCAGCTCGGCCAGCCGGGCCCGCTCCGCGGTGATCAGGCCGATCTCGCACAGGAACCAGGGATCGACACCCGTGGCAAGGTGCAGGCGCTCGACGGTGATACCCCGCCGCAACGCGGCCTCTAGTTGGAACGGCCGGTCCGGTGTGGCGATGGCCGCCTGGCGCACGAGGTCGTCGTCACCGAAAGCGTCGAGAGCGGCCTCGCCCGGGTCGCAGTTCAGGCCCCACCGGCCGTGCTCCAGCGACCGCAACCCCTTCTGGAGCGACTCGGGGAAGGTGCGGCCGATGGCCATGGCCTCCCCCACCGACTGCATGCGCGTGGTCAGCACGCCAGACGTGCCCGAGAACTTCTCGAACGCCCAACGGGGGATCTTCGTCACCACGTAGTCGATGGTGGGCTCGAAGCTGGCCGGCGTCATGCGGGTGATGTCGTTGGGGATCTCGTCGAGGGTGTACCCGACGGCCAGGCGGGCGGCGATCTTGGCGATCGGGAAGCCCGTGGCCTTCGACGCCAACGCGCTCGACCGCGACACCCGGGGGTTCATCTCGATCACGACCATCTCGCCGGTGGCCGGGTCGACGGCGAACTGGATGTTCGACCCGCCGGTGTCGACGCCGATGCGGCGGATGCAGGCGAAGGCGGCGTCGCGCATGCGCTGGTACTCGACGTCGGAGAGCGTCTGGGCCGGCGCCACCGTGATCGAGTCGCCGGTGTGGACACCCATCGGGTCGAGGTTCTCGATCGAGCAGACGACGACGCAGTTGTCGGCGTGGTCCCGCATGACCTCGAGCTCGAACTCCTTCCAGCCGGCGATCGACTTCTCGATGAGGATCTCCGAGATGGGGCTGGCGGCCAGGCCGGTGGCGGCCAGGCGCAGCAGTTCCTCCTCATCCGCGGCGATGCCCGTGCCCCGGCCGCCCATGATGAACGAAGGCCGCACGATCACCGGGTAACCGACCTCGTGGCCGATCTTGGCCGCCTCGTCGAGCTGGTAGGCGAACCCCGACGCGGGGACGGCCAGGCCGATCTCGGTCATCGCCGCTTTGAACCGCTCACGGTTCTCGGCGGTGTGGATGGCCTCGATCGACGCACCGATCAGCTCGACCCCGAAGCGATCGAGCACACCCCGCTCAGCGAGCGCCACGGCCAAGTTGAGTGCTGTCTGGCCGCCCAACGTCGGTAGCAGAGCGTCGGGCCGCTCGCGTTCGATGATGGCCGCCACCACGTCGGGGTCGAGTGGCTCGACGTAGGTCCGGTCGGCGAACTCCGGGTCGGTCATGATCGTCGCCGGGTTGGAGTTGACCAGGATCACCCGGTAGCCCTCGTCCCGCAGCACGCGGCACGCCTGGGTGCCCGAGTAGTCGAACTCCGACGCCTGCCCGATGATGATCGGTCCGGAGCCGATCAGCAGGATCGAGTGGATGTCAGTGCGCTTGGGCACGGCTCATCAGATTCTTGAACTCCTCGAACAGGTAGCGGGCGTCGTGGGGGCCGGGTCCGGCTTCGGGGTGGTACTGGACGCTGAAGGCGGGGATGTCGCGGCAGCGGAGGCCCTCGACCACGCCGTCGTTGAGGTTGACGTGGGTGACGTCGGCCGACGCCAGCGACCCCTGCACCACTGCGTAGTTGTGGTTCTGGCTGGTGATCTCGACCGCCCCGTCGCGCAGTCGCTGGACCGGATGGTTACCGCCGTGGTGGCCGAAGGGGAGTTTGTACGTCTCGCCGCCCAGGGCGGTCGCCAGCAGTTGGTGGCCGAGGCAGATGCCGAAGATGGGCACCTGGCCGAGGAGGCTGGCGATGTTGCCGATGGCGTACGTCACCGCCGCCGGGTCGCCGGGGCCGTTGGAGAGGAACACGCCGTCCACGGGCTGGCCGAGGAGCTCGTGGGCCGGCGTGGAGGCGGGCACGACGTCGACGGTGGCGATCGCCCCCAGCTGGCGCAGGATGGACGTCTTGATACCGAAGTCGTAGGCGACGACCCGCAGCGGGCCGTCGCCCACCGTGTAGCGCGCCGGCGTCGTGACGCCGGCCACGAGGTCGAGGCCGTCGGTGCCGTTCTCCGCCGCGGCGGCGGCCTTGAGCGTGGTTTCGTCCGCAGTGCCGAACGCGCAGGGCATCGACCCGGCCTCGCGGATGTGGCGGGTGAGCCGGCGGGTGTCGATGCCGGTGATGCCGGGCACTCCGTGGGCGACGAGCCAGGTGTCGAGGTCGACCGTGGACCGCCAGTTCGACGGCCGGCGGGCCAGCTCCCTGACGATCACACCGCGGCAGAAAGGGCGGGCGCTCTCGGAGTCCGCCTCGCTGATCCCGTAATTGCCGATGTGGGGGTAGGTGAACGCGATCACCTGGCCGGCGTAGGACGGGTCGGTGATGACCTCCTGGTAGCCGGAGAGGACGGTGTTGAACACGACCTCGCCAGTGGCGATGTCGGCCGGGGCGCCCATGGCCTCGCCCTCGAACACCGTTCCATCCGCCAACACGAGTGCTGCATCGACGGGAGTCACCGCTGCGCCGCCCCGTCGACGACGACAGGCTCTCCCCGCAGGAGGGTGTGGCGGACCCGGCCGGTGAGTTTGCGGCCGGCGTAGGGCGTGTTGCGGGAGCGGCTGGCCAGGGCGTCGGCGTCGACCAGCCAGGTGGCGGCCGGGTCGATCACGCACAGGTTCCCCGGCCGCCCGGCGACGACGGGCCCGCCGTGGGTGGACTCGAGGCCGGCGATGCGGGCCGGGTTCCACGACAGCAGCGCCAGCACGTGGGCGATCGGCAGTTCCAGCTCGGTGAGGGCCAGAGCCAGTGCAGTCTCCAGCCCGAGCATGCCGGGGCGGGCCTGGTCGAAGGGCACGTCCTTGTCCTCGGCGGCGTGTGGGGCGTGGTCGGTGGCGATGGCGTCGATGGTGCCGTCGGCTAGGCCGGCCTTGACTGCATCCACGTCGGCCGGTGGGCGCAACGGCGGGTTGACCTTGAACACGGTGTCGTAGGAGACCACGGCGGCGTCGGTGAGGGTGAAGTGGTGGGGCGTGGCCTCGGCGGTAACGGCCAGGCCTTCGGCCTTGGCGGCGCGCACGGCGGCCACCGAGCCTGCCGTCGACAGGTGGAGGAAATGGACCCGGCCACCGGTCAGGCGGACGAGCGAGATGTCGCGGGCCACCATCAGCTCCTCGGCCTCCGACGGCATCCCGGGGATGCCTAAGCGGCTCGACCACTCGCCTTCGTGCATGTGGCCGCCGCCGGCCAGAACGTCGTCCTGGCAGTGCTGGCCGAGTGTGACGCCGAGCGCCGAGGCGTACTCGAGGGCCCGGCGCATCAGGCGGGCGTCCTGCACGCCGTCGCCGTCGTCGGTGAACAGGCGCACCCCGAGATCGGCCATCTCACCGAGTGGCGCCAGCTCGCGGCCCTTGCGGCCCTTGGTGATGGCGCCGGCAACGCGCACGTCGCACGCTGCGGTCACCCCGAGCTCCAGCACCTCGCGCACCGCCGAGGCGGTGTCGAGTGGCGGCTCGGTGTTCGGCATGGCCACCACCGCGGTGAACCCGCCGAGTGCCGCGGCTCTCGCACCGCTCTCCACCGTCTCGGCCTCCTCCCGGCCGGGCTGGCGCAGGTGGGTGTGCAAATCGACAAGGCCGGGGCTGACGATGCAGCCGCCGGCGTCGAGCACCGTGGCGCCGGCCGGCGGCTCGATGGACGCCGCGACCGCTTGTACAACGTTGTTCTCGATGAGCACGTCGGCCGTTCGCTCGCCGGTGACATCGACGACCCGGCCGCCGCGGATCACGACTGTGCGGTCAGACAACGCCGGGCCCCTGACCCAGGAGGAGGAACAGGACGGCCATGCGCACGGCGACTCCATTTGCCACTTGGCGGGTGATGAGCGATCGGGGGAGGTCGGCGACATCGGCTGCGATCTCCACGCCCCGGTTCATGGGGCCGGGATGCATGACCAACGCGTCGTCGGGCATGAGCCGCATCCGCTTGCTGGTCAGGCCGTAGCGGGCGGTGTACTCACGCAGGGAGGGAAGCAGGGCCTCGGTCTGGCGCTCGGCCTGCATGCGCAGCAGGTAGACGACATCGGTCTTGGCCAGCACACCGTCGAGGTCGTGGCTCACCTCCACCGGCCACCCGTCGAGGCTGGGCGGCAGCAGGGTGGGCGGGGCGACGATGGTGACCTCGGCCCCCAACATGGTAAAGGCCAGGACGTTGGAGCGGGCTACACGGGAGTGCTTGACGTCGCCAACCACGGCGATTCGCATCCCCTCCAGGGAGCCACGCGCGCCGCGCAGCGTGTAGCAGTCGAGCAGGGCCTGCGTGGGGTGCTCGTGCCAGCCGTCGCCGGCGTTGATCACTGCGCAGTCGAGCCACGAGGCCGCCTGCCACGGGACGCCGGCGGAGGAGTGGCGCACGACCAAAGCGTCGATGCCCATGGCCTCGATCGTCTGGCAGGTGTCGCGCAGGGATTCGCCCTTCTTCACCGACGACGACGAGACGGTGAAGTTCATGGTGTCGGCCGAGAGGCGCTTGGCCGCCAGCTCGAACGACAGGCGGGTGCGAGTGGACTCCTCGTAGAACAGCGAGACGACCGTCTTGCCCCGCAGCGCCGGCACCCGGGGGATGGCCCGCTCCGAGACCTCGACGAAGGAATCCGTGACCCGCATCACCTCCTCGATGCCCTCGGCCCCCAGGTCGGCGATGGAGAGCAAGTGCTTCATCGTGCACCCCGCTCAGAGGGCCGCTCGGGCCCTCGGGCGGGCCTCCGGTCCCCGAGGTCCACCCCGTCGTCATGCACATCGACGATCTCGTCGTGGCGGGTGGGCAGGTTCTTGCCCACGAAGTCGGGCCGGATCGGCAGCTCCCGGTGGCCCCGATCGACCATCACCGCCAGCTGCACGGCCCGGGGCCGGCCGTAGGCGTTGAGGGCGTCGAGGGCGGCCCGCACCGTGCGGCCGGTGAAGAGCACGTCGTCTACGAGCACCACGGTGAGGCCCGTGAGGTCGAACGGGATGTCGGTCACCGCCTCGGGGATCACGGGGCGCAGGCCGATGTCGTCGCGGTAGAGGGCGACGTCGATGCTGCCCAGGGGCACATCGGTGCCTTCGATCCGGGACAGCGCCTCGGCCAGCCGGCGGGCCAACGGCACACCGCCGGTCTGCAGCCCGATGAGGACCACGCCCTCCAGGCCGTGATTGCGCTCGACGATCTCATGGGCGATGCGGGTGACGGCCCGGCGCAGATCCTCGGCGTCCATCACCTGGCTGCGGGCAGTAAAAACGCCCCCATAGGGGGGCGTCGCAGCGCGTTCTCGCTCGGCCAATGCAAGTGGCTCCTTTTCCGTGCCGGCCTCACAGGGCCGGCATTAACGGGATCGTTCGAGCGTAGCGCGTCAGCCGAGGATCACTGCGACATCGAGCACGACGTCGGGAAACGCAAGTGGCGCCACTGAGTCGCCCGCTCCGAGCGTGCGTGTGCCCGCCGCTGTTGTCACGTGGATCACGGCGTCCGTCAGATCGATAACCCATACCTCTTGCGCCCCGCCGGCGACGTAGAGCGGCGCCTTGCGTGCCAAGTCGTGGCGTAGGGAGGTGTCGGCCACTTCGATCACCAGATGGATATCGGGAGGCATGGGATGGTGGTCAGCGTAGAAGTCGGACCGGAAGCGCAGGATGGCCACATCGGGTTGGGGCTCGCTGAACTCGCCGAGTTGAATCGGGCCCTGTACCCGGACAATCGCACGGCCTTCGACTGCGCTGAAGAATGAGTGAGCCAGCCGGTCGACACATGATCCGTGCCGGGCCCCGATCGCGCTCATCTCGAAGACCACTCCGTCGAGAAGCTCAACTCGATCCTTCGGGTCGAAGATCTTGAACTCGGCCATACGGTGGTAGTCCTTCACCGTGAAGCGATATGTGGTTGGGCTCGCCACGTCGGAAGTATAGCGAATGTCGCGCCCTGACGATGTACTTCATGTCGCCGGCGACCAGGCTCTCGCCGCCGGCCACAAGATGATCGACCACGTCGCCCTCAAGGCGGCGTGCGAGAGCGCCGGCATGAGCCATGACGAGTGGTTCGCCGGGCTGGTGGAGCTGCGCGAGCGGAAGCTTGTGCAGATGCGCGACTACGACGGCAAGGTGGCCCTGCTCGCCCTCACCCAGCCCGGGCTGTGGGCCTACGCCACCATGGCCCGCGCCGACCTGGCCGACGTCACCGAGCGGCTGCTCGACATCCTCGACGGAGTGGAGGCCAATGTCGCCGTACCCCTCGGGGCCGAGCTCGGCGAGTCACCGCTACTGGTGGAGGCGCTCCTCGACCACCTCGCCGGCCGGCGGCTGGTCGTGTTCAGCCGCATCGGCGCCGACAGCTTCCGCATCCACCGCTTCAGCATGTGAGGGGGGCCGAACCGTTTCGGCAATGCGGGCCAGCATGCCGTTGACGAACCGGCTGGACTCGTCGGTCGAGAACCGCTGGGCCAGCTCGACCGCTTCGGAAATGACGGCGCCGGTGGGCACCTCGGGCCGGTGCAGGAGCTCGAAGATCCCCATGCGCAGCAGGGCCCGGTCCAGCGCCGGCATGCGGTCGATGGTCCAATCCTTGGCGTAGTCGCTGATCCACGTGTCGAGCTCGGCCATGTGGTCGCCGACACCGCGGACGACATCGACCGCGTAAGCGTCGGGCTCCACCGGCAGCCCAGCCAACACCGCCGCCGGCGCAACGTCCTTGCTCTCGGCCTCGTACAGCAGCGACAGCGTCCGCTCACGCGCTTGGCGGCGGGGGCCGCCGGCGTCATTCACTAGACACGGGTGAGGTACTCGCCGCTGCGGGTGTCGACCTTGATCTTGTCGCCGGGGTTCACGAAGAGCGGCACCTGTACGACCTTGCCGGTCTCCAAGGTGGCCGGCTTGCGGGCGCCGGAGACGCGGTCGCCCTGCACGCCGGGCTCGGTCTCGGTGACCGTCAGCTCCACCGCCGCCGGCAGATCCACGCCGACCACCAGCTCGTTGTAGATCTGCAGCACCACCGAGTCGCCCTCGCGCAGGTAGCTGGTGGAGTCGCCCAAGGTGGGCGCGTCCACATTGAGCTGGTCGTAGGAGACGTTGTCCATGAACACGTAGTGGGCGCTCTCGCGGTAGAGGTACTGCATCTCACGCTTGTCGATGATGGCCTGCTCGAGCTTCTCGTCGGCCCGGTAGGTCCGGTCCAGCACGGCGCCGGTGCGGACGTTCTTCAGCTTGGTGCGCACGAAGGCGCCGCCCTTGCCCGGCTTGACGTGCTGAAACTCGACCACGGTAAACAGCCCCTCGGGCAGATCGAGGGCCATGCCGTTGCGCAGGTCGTTGGTCGAGACATTCACAGGACAGCGAGCTCCTTGGTGGCGTTGGTAAGGACGATGCAGCCCTCGTCGGTGACGACCATGGTGTCCTCGATGCGGACCCCGCCGTGCTCGGGAAGGTAGACGCCCGGCTCGACGGTCACCACGTGGCCGGCCACCAGCGTATCGGTGGACGTGGATGCCACCCGAGGGTCCTCGTGGATCTCGAGGCCCACCCCGTGGCCCGTGCTGTGCAGGAAGGCCTCCGCCCAGCCGGCCTCGGCGATGACCGCCCGGCACGCCTCGTCGACGGCCTTGCCCTCGACGCCGGCCCGCACCGTCTCCACGCCGGCCCGCTGGCTCTCGGCCACGACGTCGACCATGCGGCGGGCCGTGGCCGACGCCGGCTCCCCCACGCACAGGGTGCGGGTCATGTCGGAGCAGTACCCGTCGACGATGGCCCCGAAGTCGACGACCACCAGCTCGCCCGCCTCGATGCGCCGGCTGCTCGGGCGGTGGTGGGGCTTGGCCCCGTTGGGGCCGGAGGCGACGATGGTCTCGAACGACGGCCCCGCCGCTCCGCCCCGGCGCATCTCGAAGTCCAGCTCCAGGGCGAACTCCTCCTCGGTCGGCCCCTCGGCCAGCCGGTGGCGGACGCGCGCCAGTGCCTCATCCGCGATCCGTGCCGCCTCGGCCATGCGGTCGACCTCGCCGGCGTCCTTCACCTTGCGCAGCTCCTCGACCAGCCCCTCGGTGGCGATGAGCTCGGCGTCGGGGAACCACTCCTCGTCGAACTTACGCTGCTGGGCCCACGTCACTGCCGCGGCCTCCAGGCCGAGCCGGGCCACGCCGGCGGCCTCCTCCTGGAGGAACTCCTTCTGGCTGCCGGCGGTGAGGCCGATGCGAATCCGGCCCTCGACGCCGGCGCCGGCCAGCTCCAGCGCCGACTGGTCCCGGTAGCGGCCGTCGGTGACGAACACCAGGTCGTCGGGCTGTACGAGCAGCGCGGCGGCCGAGCCGGTGAACCCGGTCAGGTACCGGATGTTGACCAGGCGGGTTACCAGGAGGGCGTCGCAGCCGGCGTCGCCGAAGGCCCGGCGAAGGCGGGGGATGCGCCCGCCGACATCCATGGGCGTTTTCATAAAAGCAAGAGTCCCACAGCTTCCACGGCCAGCCGGTACCCGTGGCCGCCGAAGCCGGAGATGACGCCGGTCGCCACCGGCGAGACCACCGAGGCGTGGCGCCACGATTCTCGGGCCGCGGTGTTGGACAGGTGCAGCTCCACGACCGGGCCCTCGAAGGCGGCCAGGGCGTCGCGCACCGCCAACGAGTAATGGGTCATGGCAGCGGCGTTGACGATGATCGCCGCCACCCGGCCCCGAGCCCCGTGGACGGCCTCGACCAGCTCGCCCTCGTGGTTGGACTGCCTGTGCTCCAAATCCAGCCCCAGGTCGGCAGCGACGGCGGACGCCGTCCTCACATGGTCGTCCAGGGTGGCGGCGCCGTAGATGTCGGGCTCTCGGATGCCGAGAAGGTTGAGATTGGGGCCGGACAGGAGCAGGACGGTGGGCATCAGTCGGTCTCCCGGAGGGTCGCTTCGACGGCGTCGGCGGGCACTCCCCTGACCACCTCGACGCCTCGGGGGCCGTCGAGGACGAAGGTGAGGCCGTCGAGGGCCTTCTTGTCCCGGGCCATGAGGGTGACGAGCTCCGCGGGGTCGTTCCCCGGCGGGACGTCGACGGGCAGGTCGTAGCCGGCGACGACGCGCCGGTGCCCGGCCACCGTCTCGTCGTCGACCCGTCCCAGCCGGCGGGCCAGGCGGGCTGCGAACACCAGGCCGATGGCCACCGCCTCGCCGTGACGCAGGTCGTAGCCGCCGGCGGTTTCCAGGGCGTGGGCCAGCGTATGGCCGTAGTTGAGCAGGGCTCGCGTGCCGGTGGTCTCGAGCTCGTCGGCGGCGATGTGGTCGGCCTTGCAGCGCACGCACGCGGCGACGGCCTCGTCCAGCGGCAGGTCGGGCAGGCGGTCGACGCCGAGGAAGGCGTACTTGGCCATTTCCCCCAGGCCGCTGCGGTACTCCCTCGGCGGGAGGGTGGACAGCACCTCGGTGTCGCAGAGGACGGCCGCCGGCTGCCAAAAGGCGCCGACCAGGTTCTTGCCCTCGGGCAGGTTCACGCCGGTCTTGCCGCCGATGGCGGCGTCGACCTGGCCCAGCAGGGTGGTCGGCACGTGCACGACCGCCACGCCCCGGTGGTAGACGGCGGCGGCGAAGCCGGCGGCATCGGTGACGACGCCGCCGCCGACGGCCACGACGACGTCGCCCCGGGTGAGACCCCAGCGGGAGAACGCCCGGCACAGCTCCTCGACCGTCTCGAGGCACTTGGCCGCCTCACCGTCGTCGATGAGGAACGTGCGCTGCTCGATGCCGGCGTCGACGGAGACGCCGATCGGCTCCTGGGTGACGATGGCGGCCCGGTGGGCGCCGGCGGGAAGGACCTCCAGCAGCCGGTGGCGGGCGCCGGGGCCCACGAGCACGTCGTAAGAGCGGCCGCCCGGTAGGGGCACGGGGACGGCGATCACGGCGCTCCGTGCTCCAGGGCGGCCTCGATGCAGGTCACGACCTGATCCGGAGTCAGGTCGTCGACGTCGACGACCACGTCGGCCACCTCGGCGTAAAGCGGCCTGCGAATGGCGTCGAGGCGCTCCAGGACGCCGGCCGGGTCTTCGTCGAGCAGCGGCCGGTGCGTCGCCGTCCCCAGCCGCGTGGCCAGGAGGTCCGGCTCGGCCCGGAGCCATACGACCGGGTGGTGCTGGGCCATGAGCCGGCGGTTGTTCTCGTCGAGCACCGTGCCGCCGGCGGCGGCGATGACCCGGGGCGTGGTGGACGCCAGGGCGTCGGCCAGGACCTGGGCCTCCAGCCGGCGAAAGGCGGGCTCGCCGTCGGTGCGCCAGATGTCGGCCACCGTCCGGCCGGTCATGGCCTCGATCTGGCGGTCGGAGTCGAAGAACTCCCAGCCCCGCAGTTCGGCCAGCCGCCGGCCGACGCTCGTCTTCCCCACGGCCATCATCCCGACGAGGACGATCGAGGTGTCACCCAAGGGACGCGAGGTAGGCGTCGCGGTTGCGGACCACCTCGGCCAGGGAGTCGCCGCCGAACTTGGTGAGAGCCTCGCCGGCCAGGACGAGGGCGACCATGGTCTCGGCCACCACGCCGGCGGCGGGCACTGCGGTCACGTCGGTACGCTCCTTGAACGAGACCGTGGACTCCTTGGTCTCCATGTCGACGGTCTTCATCACCGGCCGGTTCAACGTGGACAGCGGCTTCATGGCCGCCCGCAGGACGATGAGACCGCCCGTCGACATGCCGCCCTCGATCCCGCCGGCCCGCGTGGTCTCGCGGTAGTACGACTGGGCTTCGTCCCAGTGGATGGCGTCGTGGGCCTCCGAGCCGCGCTGCGCGGCCGTGTCGAACCCCTCGCCGAACCCCACGCCCTTCACCGCCTGGATGCTGCAGATGGCCTGGGCCAGGAGGCCGTCGAGCCGGCGGTCCCAGTGGACGTGGCTGCCCAGGCCGACGGGGACACCGTAGGCGAGGACCTCGATGACGCCGCCGAGGGAGTCGCCCTCCTTGGCCGCGGCCTTGATCTCGGCGATCATCGCCTCTTCGGCCGCGGGGTCGAAGCAGCGGACCTGGGAGGCGTCGACCTTCTCCAGGTCGGCCGGCGTGGGCCGCTCGGTGGACTTGGTCGCCACCGGGCCCATCTGGATCACGTGGGACAGCACCGACATCCCCAGGTGGGACAGGAGGGCCTTGGCACAGGCGCCGGCGGCGACCCGGGCCGCGGTCTCCCGGGCCGAGGCCCGCTCGAGGATGTCGCGGGCGTCGGTGAGGCCGTACTTCTGGAGACCGGCGAGGTCGGCGTGGCCGGGCCGGGGCCGGGTGAGCGGCTTCTCGGTGACGCCGGGGGCCGGATCCATCTCCTTGGTCCACTTCGGCCACTCGGTGTTGGCGATCTCGATGGCCACCGGCGACCCGATCGTCCGCCCGTGACGGACACCACCGACGAGGGTCAGCTCGTCCTGCTCGAAGCGCATGCGCGGACCCCGCCCGTAGCCGAGGCGCCGGCGGGCCAGCTCGGCGCCGATCTCCTCCACCGTGATTGGCAGGCCGGCAGGGAAGCCGTCGATGACGACGACGAGGGCCTTGCCATGGGACTCGCCGGCGGTGAGGTAGCGGAGCATCGGCCCAAATCTACCGGGGTAGCGCACGGGCCCCACCGGTAATGTGTCGGCCCATGGGCACGCGGGAGCGCTACGAGCCGGGCACGTTCAGCTGGGTCGACCTGGGTACCGACGATCCCGAGGCGGCCAAGGCGTTCTACGTCGCCCTGTTCGGGTGGCAGACCGAGGACGTGCCCATGGGCACCGGCGGCCCGTACACCATGTGCACGCTGGGCGACGGCGTGGTGTGCGCCATCTACGGACGCGAGGCGGCCCAGGGCCCGAGCGGCCCCCAGAGCGGGGGCCAGGGCCCGCCGGCGTGGCTGTCGTATGTGACGGTGGCCGACGCCGACGCGACCGTCGCCCAAGCCCGGGCGGCCGGGGCCATGGCCGCCCAGGACGCGTTCGACGTCTTCGACGCGGGACGGATGGCCGTCGTCCAAGACCCGGCCGGCGCCCATTTCGCCCTGTGGCAACCGGGGACAAGCATCGGTGCCACGCTCGTCAACGTGCCCGGCGCCTTCTGCCTCAACCAGTTGAACACCTCCGATCCCGAGCGGGCGGCCGCCTTCTACACCGAGGTCTTCGGGTGGCGCATCGAGCAGGTGGCCACCGAGCCGGCGCCCTACTGGGGCATCTGGAACGGGCCGGGGCTCAACGGCGGGATGATGGCGCTCCCCCCGGACGCTCCGGCGTCGCACTGGCTGTTGTACTTCGCCAGCGACGACATCGACGCAACGGCAGCGCGGACGGGCGAGCTCGGCGGTCGGGTGCTGGTGCCGCCCGTGGAGGTCCCTGGAGGCCGCATCGCTGTGGCCATGGACCCGAGCGGGGCGACGTTCGCCTTCCTCGACGGGCGAATGGATCCCTGAGCTGTCCCTAGCCTCCGGTCCACCACCGGATGATGGGTTCGCCGGCGAAGACGGCCAGGGTCGACCCCGCGGCGAGGAACGGGCCGAAGGCGATGTGCTCTTGCAGGCTCTTGAGCCGCAGCACGGCCAGCACGACGCCGACCACGGAGATCAGCAGCACGCCGAGGAACAGCCCGGTCACGACGTGGGACAGGCCGATCCAGCCGAGGAACAGCCCGAGCACGAAGGCCAGCCGCACGTCACCGAACCCCATCCCGCTCGGCGAGATCATGTGGATCACGAACAGGGCCAGCCACGCCAGCGTCGCCCCGAGCATGGCGTGGCCGAAGCGGTCCCACTCTCCCTGGACCAGCGCGGCCACGGCGAGCAGCGGGATGGAGATGAAGATCGTCGGATACACGATGTAGTTGGGAATGATCTGGCGCTGGGAATCGATGACGCTGATTGACACCAGGCAAACGAAGAACACCAGGTACCCGGGAACGACCCAGTCGGCACCGAAACGGAGGCCGGCGCCGGCGAAGAGGGCGGCGGTGACCACGACGACCAGGATCTGTAGGCGGGTGGCGACCAGGGTGTGAACCGCCGGGAGGGGTCGGAGGCGCCGCTTCTCCGGGATGCGTTCGACGAGGAGGTTGACCAGCACCCCGCCCGGGATTCCGAGCAGGGCGCACAGCACCGTGACCGCGGCCTTCATCCGAGGGCGCGCACCGCAGCGGCCCGCATGACCCCGAGGGGCGCCGGCCGCCCGGTCCACAGCTCGAAGGCCAGCGCACCCTGGTGCACCAGCATGCCGAGCCCGCCGGCGGCGCCGGCCCCGCGCTCGCGAGCCGCCCGCATCAGCGGCGTGACCGCAGGATTGGGCACCAGATCCACGACCAGCTGACCCTCTCCCAGCAGCTCAGGGTCGATCGGCAGATCCTGCGAGCCGGCCAGGCCGACCGGGGTGGCGTTGACGATCAGCTCGGCGCGGAGCACGTCGGCCGGTGAGCCAACCCGGCCGGCGGCACCGGCCAGCGCCGCGGCCGACTCGGCCCGCGCCGGCGTGCGGTTGACCACGACGATCTCCGCGGCGCCGGCGGCAGCCAGGGCGTGCACGACGGCACGCGCAGCACCGCCGGCGCCGAGCACGACGCAGAATCGTCCCGACGGATCGAAACCCTCGTTGGCCAGGGAGGCCAGAAAGCCGGCGCCGTCGGTGTTGTCGCCTCGCAGCCCGCCAGCGGCGGTGGGCACGACGGTGTTGACGGCGCCAACGGCGCGAGCCGCGTCGGTCACCTCGTCCACCGCATCGAGGGCGGCGGCCTTGTGGGGGATCGTCACCGACAGGCCGCCGAATCCCAGGGCCCGAACGCCGGCGAACGCGGCCTCGACCGCGCCGGGCGCGACCTCACAAGCGACGTAGATCCAGTCCAGGCCGAGCTCGCGGAACGCGGCGTTGTGCATGGCCGGCGACAGGGAGTGCCGGACGGGGGAGCCGATGACCGCCGCCAGCCGCGTGTCAGAACCGGAAACGGTCAGCCGCACAAGCCCTTCGCGATGCACTGGTTCACGGCGTTGAGGAACTCGCGGTAGTCGTTGGTGAACGTGTGCCTCCCGCTTGGGTCGGTCAGCACGTAGTACAGCCAGTTGCCGGCGGCGGGGTTGGCAGTCGCCTCCAGCGACTTGCGGCCGGGACTGGCGATCGGGCCGGGCGGCAGGCCAGGGATCTTGTAGGTGTTGTAGGGCGAGTTCACCTCGCGGTCCTTGAAGCTCACCGACTCCTGCGCCGGCAGGCCGAGGGCGTACAGCACGGTGGCGTCGATCTGCAGCGGCATGGGCTCGGCCAGGCGGTTGTAGATCACCCGGGCGACCTTGCCCCGCTCGTCGTCGACCCGGGCCTCGCGCTCTACCAGCGACGCCACGATCACCGCCTGATACGGACTGAGGCCGAACTTCGCCGCCGCTCCCGGCAGGTTGATCTGGGTGGACAGCTGGTCGAAGGAGTCGACCATCTTGCGCAGGATGGCCGCCTCATCGGCGCCCTTCTCGATGAAGTAGGTCTCCGGCAGCAACAGCCCTTCGAGGCTGTTGTTCCCGGCCGGTTGGTACTGCGAACGGATGGTTCCACTACTCGCCACTTCCAGGAACTTCTCGGCCGACCGGCCCGGCATCTCCCCGATGACCTTGGCCACCTCGCCCAGGGTCAGGCCCTCGGGAACGGTGAACCGCTCCTCCTCGGCCTTGGCTGCGCCGCCCTCGAGAACCTTGCTGGCCGCCCCGAAGCTGGAGTTCTTCTCCAGGGTGTAGTTGCCGGCTTCGATCCCGCTCAGCCCCGTCAGCCGGGCGTAGTACTTGAACATGGAGGCATTGGTGATGATGCCCTCGCGTTCGAGCAGGCCACCGATCTCGGAGATCGACATTCCCTGCTCCACCGTGATGCGCACCTCCGGACCGCTGGTGCCGGACGGGTTGACCTGGCGCTGCACCCACATGACGCCCGACCCGGCCACGACGAGGACGGTCACGGCCAGGGCCAGGAGGATGAACGGCCAGCGCCGGCCGTGGTCCTCGTACTCGAAGTAGTCGGGCGGATCGCGGCGGACGTCGACACTCATCGGCTATCGCCGGCCCTGTGGGTGTCCAGCCACGACTGCAGCAGGACGGCGGCGGCGGCCTGGTCGACGGCCCCGGCCTCACGTGCCTTGCGCCGCCGGCGCCCGGTGACGCCGGCCTCGGTCAGGGAGCGGTTGGCGGTGACGCTTGTCAGACGCTCGTCCTGGAGCTCGACGGGGACGTCGAGCAGGGCCCGCAGGGCCTCGGCCTCTTGCAGCGCGGCTTTGGCGGCCCGCCCCTCGCTCCCGTCCATGGACAGCGGCAGGCCGACGACGACCAGCCCGGCCTCCACCTCGGACACGATCTCGGCCACGCGGGCCCGGTCGACCCGGGCGTCGCCCGACCGTTTGATGACGCTGTACGGCGTTGCCATGGTCCCCCCTGCGTCGCTGACGGCTACTCCGATCCGCCGAGTACCAAGGTCGAGGGCGACGGCCCTCATGCGCCACCTTCATTTGTCGCCGCGGCGCGAGCCAAATCGAGCGCTTCGTCGATCCGGCTCGGGTCCCGCCCGCCGGCGATGGCCACATCCGCGCCCCGCCCGCCGCCACCGCCCACGGTACGGGCCGCGTCGGCGATGAGCGACGAGGCGTCGAGCCCGCTGCCTTTGGCCACGACCGCCACGAGCGCCACCCCGCCACTGTCGGGGGTGCCCCCCACGACAACGGCCCGGATGCCGGGCTGGTCGCGCACCGCGAGGGCCATGTCCTTCAACTCGTCACGCGTCGTCCCGTCGATGCGAGCGACGACCACGCCGTCGACCGCCTCGGTGGCCAGCTCCTTGGCCCGCCCGCCGGCGCCCTGGCGGCGCAACGCCTTGATCTCATCGGCCAGGCTGCGCTGCTCGTCGAGCAGCTTCTCGACGCGCTGGGGCACCTCCGGCGGGCTGACCCGCAGGAGCGTGGCCGTACGGGTGAGGGTGTGTTCCTCGGCGCGGATGTGGTCGAGGCTGGCCACGCCCGTGACGGCCTCGATCCGGCGCAGGTTGGCCCCGATGGAGCTCTCGGAGGTGATCTTTATTGGTCCAATGGTGCCCAGCGCGTGGACATGAGTACCACCGCACAGCTCCACCGAGCGGGTCCCGGCCTGGACAACGCGCACGACATCGCCGTACTTCTCGCCGAAGAAGGCGATGGCACCGAGGCGCTCGGCCTCCGCCTTGGACACCTCGAAGGCCCTCACCGGCTCGTTGGCGATGACCTGATGGTTGGCCAGATCCTCGACCGCCTGCAGCTCGGCCGTCGTGACGGCCTCGTAGTGGCTGAAGTCAAACCGGAGCCGGTCGGGCGCCACGAGCGAGCCTGCCTGCTTGACGTGGCTGCCGAGCACCTCCCGGAGGGCCCAGTGCAGCAGGTGGGTGCCGGTGTGGTTGCGGCGGATGTGCTCGCGGCGCTCGGTGTCGACCGACGCCGTCACCTCTTGGCCGGGCGTGATCTCGCCCTCGATGAGGCGGACTGTGTGGCGGTGCAGGCCGGGGAGGGCGTAGGTGGTGTCGAGCACCTCGGCCCGGCCCGTGGCGCTCACGATCGTGCCGGTGTCGCCCACCTGGCCGCCGCCCTCGGCGTAGAAGGGCGTGCGGTCGAGGAAGATCTCCTCCCCGATGACGGCGCGCACTGTGGCCGTGGCCTCCACCTGCTGGTACCCGAGGAACTCGACCGGCCCGCCCTCCTCCACCAGCGCCTTGTAGGCGGCGCGGCGCTCCTCGGCGTCGGCAGGGACGCCGGCTTTGCCGGAGTCGGCCGCCTGCTGGCCGAGCCGGCGCTGGTTCTCCATGGCCGCCTCGAAGCCGTCCAGGTCGACGGTCACGGCCCGCTCCTCAGCCACCTCCAGGGTGAGCTCGAGGGGGAAACCGTAGGTGTCGTGGAGGCGGAAGGCGACGGTACCGGGAAGGATGCCGCCGGCGGCGGCCGCCTTGGCCAGCTCCTCGTCGAGGATGGCCGAGCCCGAACGCAGGGTGCGGTGGAAGCGCTCCTCCTCCCGCCCGATGACGCCGGCGATGTCGTCCTTCGCCGCCCGTAGCTCGGGGTAGGCGTCGCCCATGACGTCGACCACGGCCTCGACCATGGCGCCCAGCACCGCACCCTCCGCCCCGAGGCCGAAGGCGTGGCGGACGGCGCGGCGGATGATGCGGCGCAGGACGTAGCCCCGGTCCTCGTTGGAGGGCGTCTGGCCATCGGCGACCATGAAGGTGAACGTGCGGGCGTGGTCGGCGAGGACCCGCAGGCTGACGTCGGCCTTCGGGTCGTCTCCCAGGCGCCGGCCCGTGGCCCGCTCGGCCGCGCCCACCAGGCGGGCCAGCTCGTCGGTCTCGAACACCGAGTCGACGCCCTGGAGGACGGTGAGCATGCGCTCGAGGCCGGCGCCGGTGTCGATGATGCGAAGGGGCAGGGGCTCCAGGGTGCCGTCGGCGTGGCGGTTGTACTGCATGAAGACCAGGTTCCAGATCTCTTCGAACCGGGCGTCGGCCCCGTGGGCCGGGCCACCGGGAGCACCGAAGGCCTCGCCGCGGTCGTAGAAGATCTCCGAGGACGGCCCGCACGGCCCGGTCTCGCCCATCTCCCAGAAGTTGTCGGCATCCAGGCGCTGGATCCGCTCGGGCGGAAGACCCACTGAGGTTCGCCAGATCTCGGCGGCCTCGTCGTCGGTTTCGTGGACGGTCACCCAGAGCCGGTCAGGGTCGATCTTCAGCACATCGGTGAGCAGCTCCCAGGCCCACGGGATGACCTCGGCCTTGAAGTAGTCGCCGAAGCTGAAATTTCCCAGCATCTGGAAGAACGTGAGGTGGCCCGAGGTCACGCCGACGTTGGCGATGTCGTCGTGCTTGCCCTTCACTCTCAGGCACTTCTGCACCGACGTGGCGCGGGGCGGCGTGGGAACCGGCTCCTCGCCCAGGATGATCGGGAGGAACTGGTTCATGCCGGCGTTGGCGAACATGGGCGCGGCAGGGTGGTGCGGGATCAGCCCCATCGACGGATGGAGGGTGTGACCCCGGTCGACGAAGAAGCCGGTGAAGGCGCGACGAAGATCCTGTGCTTGCATGGCTGTCCGGCCAGACTACCGACCGGAGGCGCCGGCGGGCAGACGGATAGGAGTCTCAGGTCGTACGGCGGGCGATCTCGGCCCGGAGTTCCGCCTCGCGCTCCCGCATGGCGACGCGGCCCTCGTCGAGCGCCGCCTTCAGCTCGGCGCCGGCGGAACGGGCGCCGGCGAGCGCGTCCTGGGTCAGCCGCTGGGGCGTGAGGCGCTCGACCGTCTTGCGCACCGTGCGCATGACCCACAGGGAGCTCCCGCAACCGATGCTGAACCAGAGGAGACGCTTGAACACGGCCCGGGTCAGGTCTTCCCCGCCAGCCGGCGGGCCGCCCGCTGGAGGCCGGCGGTGATGGCGGCCAGCTTGATGAGGGGGGTGGCGAAGGCGGCGAGGGCGAGCTGGGAGGCCGAGTCGACGGTGCCCTTGATGGACTCCGTCCGCTCCAGGATGGCCTCCACTTGGACCAGGTCGCCGTTGGCCTGGCGCACGGCGGTGTGGATGTCGGAGATGAGCGGCACGGCGGTACGGCGCACGTCGTCGACCGCCCCGCGCACGCTGGACAGGGTGCGGATGGCCGAGCCGACCAGGAAGAGCAGGCCCACGACCAGCATGGCGAAGGCCATGGACGCGACGGTGGCCGCGAACTCGGCGGGGGTCATCGGTCTGTCTCTTCCCGTGCTCGCATGCGCTCGGCGATCTCCCGTTCGAAGCCGTGGTCCGACGGTTGGTAGTACACCCGACCGGCGACCTCAGGTGGGCGATGCTCCTGGGGAACCCACCCGCGCGGGTCGTCATGAGGATACTCGTAGCCGATGCCGTGACCCAGCTTCTTGGCCCCGTAGTAGCCGGCGCTGCGCAGGTGCATGGGGACTTCGCCGGCCGGCGTGTCCCTGACGTCGCCCTGGGCCTTGCCGAGGGCAGCCGTCACCCGGTTCGACTTTGGCGCCGTGGCCAGGTGGATCACGGCGTGTGCCAGGTTGAGCTGAGCCTCGGGCAGTCCCACGAACTCGACGGCGCGCGCCGCGGCATCGGCGGTGAGCAGGGCCATGGGGTCGGCCATGCCGACGTCCTCGCTGGCGAGGATGACGAGCCGGCGGGCGATGAAGCGGGCGTCCTCGCCGGCCTCGAGCATGCGGGCCAGCCAGTAGAGGCCGGCGTCGGGGTCGGAGCCGCGGATGCTCTTGATGAAGGCGGACACGATGTCGTAGTGCTCGTCGCGCTCGTAGCGGAGAGCCCGGGCGTCGAGGGCGGCCTCGGCGTCGGCCAGGGTCACGGGGTGGTCGCCGGCGAGGGCGATGGCCACTTCCAGGGCGTTGAGGGCGACCCGGGCGTCGCCGTCGGCCCTTCCGATGAGGTGCTCCAGCGCCTCGTCGTCCGCCTTGGCCTCCTCGTTCCCGAGGCCCCGTTGGAGGACGGTGCGAACCGCTTCCGGGGAGAGCGGTTGCAGGCGGAAGAGGCTGGAGCGCGACAGGAGAGGCGCGTTGACCTCGAAGTACGGGTTCTCCGTCGTCGCCCCGATGAGGACGAGCAGGCCGTCCTCCACCGCCGGCAGGAAGGCGTCCTGCTGGGACTTGTTGAACCGGTGGATCTCGTCGAGGAACAGGATCGTCCCCTGACCGTGCTCGGCCAGGCGCCGGCGGGCCCGCTCCACCACCTCCCGCACGTCCTTCACGCCGGCTGTCACCGCCGACAGCTGCTCGAACACCCTGCTGGTGGTGGCCGCGATCAGCTTGGCCAGCGTCGTCTTCCCCGTGCCCGGCGGCCCCCACAGGATCACCGACGACATCCGGTCCGCTTCTATCAGCCGGCGCAGCGGTCCCGCCGGCCCCAGCAGGTGCTCTTGGCCGACCACCTCGTCGAGTGTCGCCGGCCGCATCCGGGCCGCCAGCGGCGCCTGCCGGCGAAGCCGCTCCTGGAGGGCGGCCCCGAACAGATCCTCGGCCATTCCGTCGACCCTAGGCGTTTGGTAGATCCGCGGCGCTATGCCGCGCCGGATCTACCAAACCGGTCCCATGCGGCCTGTACGGAGTCCATGATGTCCCGGTCCGGGGTGCGGGACGTGAACCGGACAAGTGTCCAGCCGGCGGCGACGATCAGGTTGCCTCGGGCTCGGTCGTCGTCGAACGCGGTCCGGGACCGGTGGTACTCGAAGCCGTCCAGTTCCATCGCCAACATGACTTCCGGGTGGGCGAGATCGAGAAAGATCGTCCGGCCACCGACCCGCAGCCGGTACTGCTGAACCGGAGGTGGGAATCCTTTGGCGACGATGAGGCGGAGCGCACGGGTTTCCAGGTCGCTGTCACCAGGGTCATACCCGGGCAACCGCTCTGCGAGCAGGGCCTGGATCGCCGATGAGCGCCGGCCCCGGCTGCCGGCGAGGCGGCCGACACACGAACGCAACCGCTCCAGACGGATGACCCGCCGGCGAAGGCCGTCGTCGAGGATTCGAGCCAGGACTGCGTCCGACAGGTGGCCGGAGAGGTCGACGAGCGTCCGTTCCGGGCTTGTGACCGGGATTCGGCGGTGGACCGTCAGGTCGCGTGTGAACAGGGCTCCGGACCGATGACCCCGGACCCCGGAGAGTCCCACCTTTCGGTCGAGAGGCGAAACGACCTCGATCGTTGCCGCGTCCACACCACGCATATCCCAGAGGACGCCGGCAGACGCGTGCGACGCCCATGCGCGCGGCCCAGCCGCATAGACAGCGGCAGCCAGAGACTGCGCTGCCGTCGGCGGCGCGCCAGACAAGGCGTACACCCTCGGCCGCAGGGCTATCCACCGACCGGAGCGTGTCAGCCACCTGATCTGGTCGAGGCTCAGCCCGGCCTTCGTCGCTTGGTCAGCCGTGACGAGGCCGTGCTGTGCAGCGGCGATGGGGGCGAGGCGGGCATGGACGTCCACCGGTCCAGCATGCCGACGGGGTGCGACAACCACGCCCGTTTGGTAGATCCGGGCCGCTCTGACGCGCCGGATCTACCAAACGCCGGCGGGTTAGGTCGGTCTGGGGAGCACCTTCAGGCCGAGCTCGGTGAGCTGGCGGGCGTCGATGGGGCTGGGGGCGCCGGTGAGGGGGTCGACGCCGGACTGGGTCTTGGGGAAGGCGATGACCTCGCGGATGTTCTCCTCGCCGGCGAGGAGCGCCACCAGGCGGTCGATGCCGAAGGCGAAGCCGGCGTGGGGCGGGGCGCCATGGCGGAAGGCGTCGAGGAGGAAGCCGAAGCGGGCCTGGGCCTGCTCGGGCTCGATGCCCAGGAAGGAGAAGATGCGTTGCTGGATGTCGGGGCGGTGGATACGCACCGAGCCCGACCCCAGCTCCCAGCCGTTGAGCACCAGGTCGTAGGCCTGGGAGCGCACGGACAGGGGCTCGGAGTCGAGCCGGTCGAGATCCTCGGGGTGGGGCATTGTGAAGGGGTGGTGGGCGGGGATGGGCCGGCCCTCGCTGTCCAGGCCCTCGAACAGCGGGAACTCCGTGACCCACAGCAGGTTCAGGGCGCCCTCGTTGACCGGCGGGCGGCCGAGCTCCAGCCGCAGCTGGCCCAGCACCCGGTCGACGATCAGCCGCTCGCCGGCGGCGATCAGGAGGAGGTCGCCGGGCTCGGCGCCGAGCGCCTTGGGGATGGCGGCCTTTTCCTCCGACGACAGGAACTTCGAGACGGGCGACTCCAGCCCCTCGCCCTCCATCTTCAGCCACACCAGCCCGCCGCCGCCGGCGGCCTTGGCCTGGTCGGTCAACCGGTCGAGCCGGGCGCGGCCCATCGACGCCTCGCCGGGTACACGGATGCCCTTGACGCACGGCGCCTGGAAGGCCCGGAACCCGGTGCCGGCGACGGCCTCGGTGAGCTCGACCAGCTCCATGCCGAACCGCACGTCGGGCTTGTCGGAGCCGAAGCGGTCCTGGGCCTCCCGCCACGACATGGAGGGGATGGCGTCGTCGACCTCGCCGCCGGCGGCCCGGATGGCGGCCACCACGGTGGTGGAGATGACGCCGATGACGTCGGACTGGTCGGCGAAGGACATCTCGGCGTCGAGCTGGGTGAACTCGAACTGGCGGTCGGCCCGCAGGTCCTCGTCGCGCAGGCAGCGGGCCAGCTGGTAGTAGCGGTCGACGCCGCCCACCATCAGGAGCTGCTTGAACAGCTGCGGGCTCTGGGGCAGGGCGTAGAAGCTCCCGGGCTGGAGCCGGGAGGGCACGACGAAGTCCCGCGCCCCCTCGGGCGTGGAGGCGATCAGCGTCGGCGTCTCGACTTCGACGAAGCCCTGGGACTCCATCGACCGCCGGATGGCGCTGCTGACAGTGGCCCGCAGGCGCAGGTTGCGCTGCATCACCGGCCGGCGCAGGTCGACGTAGCGGTGGCGCAGTCTCAGGATCTCATCGGCGTCGACCCGGTCGCCGATCGGGAACGGCGGGGGCTCGGCCTCGGAGAGGATCTCGACCGTGCAGTCGCCGACCTCGATGTCGCCCGTCGCCAGGCCCGGGTTGTGGGTGCCCTCGGGCCGGTCGCGCACGGTGCCGGTGACCCGGATGACGAACTCCGAGCGCAGCTGGTGGGCGCCGTCGACGACGCACTGGACGATGCCCGTGTGGTCGCGGACATCGACGAAAGCCAGGCTCTGGCCGTGCTCGCGCCGGCTGGCCACCCACCCGCAGACGCTGACCTCCTGGCCGGCGTGCTCGGGGCGCAGCTCGCCGCACATATGGGTCCGCATCATTGAAGTTTCTTCCTGACGTGTTCGACGACGTCGGCCCGGTCGACGGTCTCCTGGTCCCCGGCGCGGAGGTCGCGCAGGGTCACTGTGGCCGAGGCCACCTCGTTGTCGCCAACCACGAGCGCCAGGCGGGCGCCGGAGCGGTCGGCCGACTTGAACTGCGACTTCATCGAACGCCCGTCGAACCCGCGGTCCGCCGACACGCCGGCAGCCCGCAGCTCGTGCGTGAGCGCCAGGGCGTGCGAGCCACCGGCGGCGTCGACGACCCACACGTCGAGCGCGGATGCCGGCGCCGGGAACACCTCCTCGGCGTCGCAAGCGAGCAGCAGTCGCTCGATGCCCATGCCGAACCCGATCCCGGGCGTGGGCGGGCCGCCCAGCGCCTCGGCCAGCTTGTCGTACCGGCCGCCGCCGCCCACGGCGTTCTGGGCTGAGTCGAGGGCCTCGGCGGCCAGCTCGAAGGTGGTGCGGGTGTAGTAGTCGAGCCCCCGCACCAACCGCGGCTGGAGCGTGTAGGTGACTCCGAGGCTGTCGAGGCCGGCCTTCACCCGGGCGAAGTGGGTGTCACACGGCTCGCACAACAGCTCGACGAGGCGGGGCGCGTCGTCCGTCGCGATGCGGCACTCGTCCCGCTTGCAGTCGAGCACCCGCAACGGGTTCTTCTCATACGTGCCGGCGTGCTCGGCGCAGAGCTCGGCGACGGCGAGGAACTCCGTGAGCGCGTCGAGGTACGCCGGCCGGCACGCGTCGTCGCCCAGGGAGTTCAGCAGCAACGTCACCTGCGTCAACCCCAGTGCCGCGCACACCGACCACGCGAGCGCGACCACCTCCACGTCGAGGTCGGCGTCGTCGGTGCCCAGCGCCTCGACCCCCACCTGGTGGTGCTGGCGGAACCGACCGGCCTGGGGCCGCTCGTAGCGGAAGTTGGGCGCCGTGTACCAGGCCTTGAACGGCGGCGTCGGCCGGTGCTGCACGTAGGCCCGCACCACCGACGCCGTGCCCTCGGGCCGCAGCGCGATCCGCCGGCCCCCCTTGTCGTCGAAGTCGTACATCTCCTTGCGGACCACGTCGGTGCCCTCACCCACCCGCTCGAAAACACCCACGTCCTCGAACATCGGGCTCAGCACCAGCCCGTACCCGGCCCGCTCGACCTGTGCCGCGAACAGCGCGATCAGCCGCTCCCAGCGCGCCGACTCGGGCGGCAGCACGTCACGGGTGCCCACCGGGGCGCGGAAGGAGACCATCGGTCAACGCTACCGGCTGGCTCCGCGCCGGAAGCCGGAGTTACCGGCGAGAACCAGGCAGCACCCGGTAGGCGTCGAAGACGGAGTCGACCCGCTTCACCGACTTCAGCAGGGCGTCGAGATGCGACGGGTCGGCCAGCTCGAAGTCGAACCGCAGGCGGGCCACCCGGTCGGATCCCGTGTGGGTGGACGACGCCACGATGTTGACGTGGTGGTCGGCCAGCGCGGTCGACACGTCGCCCAGCAGGCGGGCCCGGTCGAGCGCCTCCACCTCGATGGAGGCGACGAACACGCCGGCCCGGGCGCCGTCCCACTCCACCTCGATCTGGCGCTCGCCCATGCTGGTGGTGAGGGTGACGGCGTTGGCGCAGTCGGCCCGGTGCACCGACACACCGCGGCCGGAGGTGACGAACCCCACGATCTCGTCGCCCGGCACCGGCGTGCAGCACAGGGCCAGGCGCACCATCACGTCGTCGAGGCCCTCGACGTGGACGCCGCCGGTACCCTGGACCCGGGAGCGGGCCGGCCGGCGGACGGTGGTGGGCAGCTGCTCCTCGTGCTCGCCGCCCCGCAGCTCGCGGGCCAGGCGCTGGGCCACCGACTGGGCCGAGACGGGGTTCTCACCGATGGCCTGGTGGAGGGCCTCCAGGTCGGTGTAGTTCAGGTCGACC
>CAYZMG010000019.1:0-10273 GCA_964479465.1 uncultured Acidimicrobiales bacterium | reverse complement strand
AGATCGGAAGAGCGTGGCGTCGAGCAAGAGTGTAGACCCCGGTGGTCCCAGCATCTTTAACAACAGGCCCTCCCGCCGCATGTACTTGACCAGTTCCTCCCGCCCGGTCTCGACCGCCTCCTCGCGCCGGCTGCGGCTGAACCAGTGGCGGATCTTGTTCCGGGCCCTTGGCGTGACCACCACCTGGAGCCAGTCGCGCGAGGGGCCGGCGCCCTCGACCTTGGAGGTGAAGATCTCGACCCGGTCGCCCGACTTGAGCTCGGAGTCCAGCGGGACCAGACGCCCGTTGACCCGGGCCCCGATACAACGGTGGCCGACGTCGGTGTGGATGGCATAGGCGAAGTCGATCGGCGTGGCGCCCAGGGCCATGCTGACGACGTCGCCCTTGGGAGTGAAGACGAAGACCTCGTCCTGGTCCAGGTCGAGCTTCAGTGACTCCATGAACTCGCGCGGGTCGTCGGTTTCTTCCTGCCAGTCGACGATGCGCCGCAGCCAGCCGACGTCGGCGACGGGGCCGGCCTCCTTGTAGTTCCAGTGGGCGGCCACGCCGAACTCGGCCCGCTGGTGCATGTCCTTGGTGCGGATCTGGACCTCGATGGGCTTGCCCTGCGGCCCCACCACCGTGGTGTGCAGCGACTGGTAGAGGTTGAACTTGGGCATGGCGATGTAGTCCTTGAACCGGCCCTGTACCGGCTTCCACGTGGCGTGGATGGTTCCCAGGGCGGCGTAGCAGTCCTTCACGCTGCCGACCAGGACCCGCAGGCCGACGAGGTCGTAGATCTCGTCGAACTCCCGCTGCTTGACCACCATCTTCTCGTAGATGCTCCAGTAGTGCTTCGGCCGGCCAGAGACGTCGCCGACCACCTTCACCTCGGCCAGCCGGCCCTTCACCATCTCCACCACCTGGGAGAGGTAGATGTCGCGCTCGGGTGCCCGGCTGGACACCATCTGCTCGATCTCGGCATAGCGCTTCGGGTACAGGGTGGCGAAGGCGAGGTCCTCCAGCTGCCACTTGATGCCACCGATGCAGAGGCGGTGGGCCAGGGGGGCGTAGACGTCGATCGTCTCCTGGGCGATGCGTTCCTGCTTCTCCCGGGGGAGGGCGGCGATGGTGCGCATGTTGTGGAGCCGGTCGGCCAGCTTGATGAGCAGGACCCGCACGTCCTTGGCCATCGCCACCAGCATCTTGCGCATGGTGGCGGCCTGCTGGGCCTCCCTGGAGTCGAAGCGGACCCGGTCGAGCTTGGTCACCCCGTCGACCATGGCCGCCACCTCGGGGCCGAAGTCACGGGTGACATCGGCGAGGGAGATCCCGGTGTCCTCCACCGCATCGTGCAGCACGGCGGCGGCCAGCGTGCTGGCGTCGAGGCCGAGCTCGGCCAGGATCGTCGCCACGGCGAGGGGGTGGACGATGTAGGGGTCGCCCGAGCGGCGGACCTGGCCCTCGTGGGCCGCGGCGGCCACCGTGTACGCCCTGGTCAGGAGGGTGGTGTCACCCTTGGGATGCTTCGACTTGTAGAGGTCGACCAGCTCCCGCATGTCGTCGGGCACGGCATGGGCCGAGCGCCGCCATGGCAGGACTCGATCGGCGGTCGGCAACTCCCCCTGCCCTCCTTCTACGGGTACGCGACGAGCGAGATGATGTCGTATCCGTCCAGCTTCTCGCGTCCGGCGAGATACGTCAGTTCGACAAGAAAGCCCAGGCCAACGACGGTGGCACCGGCCCCCTCGACCAGCCTGGTAGTGGCCCTGGCCGTCCCGCCGGTGGCGATCACGTCGTCGATGATCAGGACCTCTTCGCCGGCCTCGAGGGCGTCGCCGTGCATCTCGAGGCTGTCGACCCCGTACTCGAGGGCGTACTGCTCCGACTCAGTGCGCCACGGCAACTTCCCGGGCTTGCGGACGGGCACGAAGCCGGCGTTGAGGCGGTAGGCGACCGGGGCGGCCAGGATGAAGCCCCGGGCCTCGACCCCGACGACTTTGCCGATCCGCCGGCCTTCGAAGGCATCGGCGAGGGTGTCGATGCTGAACCGTAGGGCTTCGGGGTCGCCCAGGAGCGGGGTCAGGTCGCGAAAGATGATGCCCGGCGTCGGGAAGTCGACCACATCCCGGATGCGCCCCTTGAGCCAGCCCGCATCAGCCATGGGCCAGCTTAGACCGCCGGCGCTCTTGCCCTTCCCTACGAGGGCGGGGGGCACCGGGGCGGAGGGCGCCTCAGAGCTCGTCGTCGTCCGAGCCTGCCACACCGTCGTCGCTGTCGTCCGGCCCTATGCGGCTGCTGACCGCGCTCCGGAGAACCCGCAGGACCACGCCGGGCGCCACCTCGATGGCCAGCGTGTCCTCGTCGACCGAGGTGATGGTGCCGTAGACGCCGCCGGCCGTGAGAACCTCGTCACCCACCTGGAGGGAGGCGACGACGGCCTGATGGGCCTTCATGCGGCGTTGCTGCGGAAGGATCAGCAGCACCCACATGAGGCCAAAGGTGATGAGCAGCGCGAGAAGGGGTCCCATGAGAAAGGTGGGCCGCCAAGCGACCGGGCATCACGTTAGTGCTTAGCGGAAGAGGCTGGCAGTCGAGGCGCCTGGGTCGGGCGGCTCGAGGCCGACGTGGGACCACGCGGCCGGCGTGGCCACCCGGCCGCGGGGCGTGCGCTGGAGCAGGCCGAGCTGGAGGAGGAAGGGCTCGTAGACGTCCTCCACCGTCTCCGGCTCCTCCCCCACGCTGATGGCGAGCGTCGACAGGCCGACGGGGCCACCGCCGAAGCGCCGGCAGACCGCCACCAGGATGGCCCGGTCCACCTTGTCGAGGCCGGCCTCGTCGACCTCGAACAGAGCCAGGCCGTCGCGAGCCGCGGCCTCGGTGACGATGCCGTCGGCGCGGACCTCGGCGTAGTCGCGGACCCGGCGCAGCAGCCGGTTGGCGATGCGGGGCGTGCCCCGGGCCCGGCGGGCGACCTCGTGGCCGCCGGCGGGGTCGAGGGCGACGCCCATGATCCGCGCCGCCCGCACGACGATGGCCTCGAGCTCAGCCACGTCGTAGTAGTCGAGGCGGGCGACGAAGCCGAACCGGTCACGGAGGGGGCCGGTGATGAGCCCGGTGCGGGTGGTGGCGCCCACGAGGGTGAACCGGGGCAGGTCGAGGCGCAGGGACCGGGCTGACGGGCCCTTGCCCAGGACGATGTCGAGCTGGAAGTCCTCCATCGCCGGGTAGAGCACTTCCTCGACCACCCGGGGCAGGCGGTGGATCTCGTCGATGAACAGGACGTCGCCCTCGTCGAGGTTGGTCAGCACGGAGGCCAGGTCGCCGGCCCGCTCCAGCGCCGGCCCCGACGTGACCCGCATGGTGACGCCCATCTCGGCAGCGACGATGCCGGCCAGGCTGGTCTTGCCCAGGCCCGGCGGGCCGGCGAGGAGCAGGTGGTCGGCGGGCTCACCCCGCCGGCGGGCCGCCTCCAGGAGGATCTCCAGGTGTTGGCGGAGCTGGGCCTGGCCGACGAACTCCTCCAGCCGGCGGGGGCGCAGCGTCATCTCGTCGGGGGTCTCCCCCGGCGCGGTCAGCTGCGTGAGCAGCTCGTTCCTGGTCACCTTGCCGCGCCCAGGGCCTGCAGGGCGGTGCGGACGAGGGTGCGTACGTCGCCCTCCGCCGGCAGCTCGCCCATGGCCCGGCGTACCTCCTCGGGCTGGTAGCCGAGGGCGGCCAGGGCTTCACGCACCTCGGCCCGCGCCGATCCGGGGGCCGGGGCGGGATCGCCCTCGGGAACGTCGAGCCGGGACTTGAGCTCCAGGAGCAGCCGGGCTGCGGTCTTGCGGCCGACGCCGGGGACCAGCGTGAGCGAGTCGAGGTCACCCTCCATCACAACCCGGCGCAGGTCGTCGGGGCTGTGGGTGGAGAGGATGGCCAGCGCCAGCCCCGGGCCGACGCCATGGGCGCCGATCAGCGACTCGAAGCAGTCACGACCGTCGGCGGTGGCGAAGCCGTACAGGGTGAGGGCGTCCTCCCGGACGTGGAGGTGGGTGTGCACCACTACCTCGTTGCCCAGAGTTCCCAGCTCGACGCTCGTCCCGGGCGAGACGCTGATCCGGTAGCCCACCCCGCCGACGTCGAGCATGACCTCACCCTTGGCCGACCGGTGGACGAGCGTTCCCCTGAGCCGCCCGATCATCGGGCTTCCGCCCGATGAGTGTCTCCGGATCGGCCTCCCGGGCCGATCATCGGCGTGCGGCGACCCGGGCCCGCAGCGGCGCCATGGCCAGGTGGCAGAGGGCCAGCGCCAGGGCGTCGGCCGCGTCGGGCGGGCTGGGGACCTCGGCCAGGCCGAGGAGGGTCTGGACCATGCGCTGCACCTGCTCCTTGGGCGCCGAGCCGTAGCCGGCGACGGCCTGCTTGACCTCATTCGGCGTGTACTGCACAACCTCGGCGCCGGCCTGGGCCGCGGCCACCAAGGCCAGCCCGCTGGCCTGGCCGACCGACATGGCCGTGCGGGCGTTGACCTGGAAGAAGACCCGCTCCACAGCCACGACCGCCGGCCGGAACTCCGCCACCAGGGCCCGCAGGTCGACATCGAGCGCCGCCAGCCGGTCGGGCAGGGGTTCGGAGGGGGGCGTGGTCAGCACGCCGACGGCCACCACCCGCGGCTTGGCCCCCGGCCCGCCCTCGACGCAGCCGTAGCCACAGCGCGACACCCCTGGATCGATCCCGAGCACGAACATTCGTTCGTGACGATAGCGCACGGCTCCGCCCGGGATGCGGATGGTTCTGGCTGCACCTACGTGCGAATGCGACCGTCAGTGCAGCCAGTTCGCAGGGGGAGGGTCAGGCCCCGGCCGTCACCAGCTCCAGGACGCTGTCGGGGATGTCGAAGTTGGCGTAGACGGCCTGCACGTCGTCGTGGTCCTCCAGGGCGTCGACCACCCGCAGCACCTTGCGGGCGTCAGTCTCCGTCTCCAGCGCGATGGTCGACGTCGCCACCATCGTCAGCTCCGCAGAGGTGACCTTCACGCCGGCGGCTTCGAGAGCGTCGCGCAAGCGGCCGAGGTCGGTGGGCGGGGCGGTGAGCTGCCAGGTGTCGCCCTGGTCCTCCAGATCCTCCATGCCGGCGTCGAGGCCCAGCATCATCACATCGTCCTCTTCGGCGGCGGGAGGGTCCTTGGGAATGATGATCACCGCCTTGCGCTCGAACTGCCAGGCCACCGCGCCGGGCTCGGCGCTGGATCCACCGTTCTTGGAGAAGATGGCCCGGACGTCGGCGCCCGTCCGGTTGCGGTTGTCGGTGAGGGTCTCGACGTAGATGGCCACACCCATCGGCGCGTACCCCTCGTAGTTCACCGCCTCGTACCGGACGCCTTCGAGGTCGCCGGTAGCCCGCTTGATGGCCCGTTCGATGGTGTCCACCGGCACCGAGGCATCACGGGCCTTCTGGTACATCGTGCGCAGGCTGGCGTTGGCATTCATGTCCGCGCCGCCCTCCCGGGCCGCCACCTCCACCTGGCGCAGGACCTTGGCGAACACCTTGGCCCGGACCTTGTCCTTGGCGCCTTTCTGGTGCTTGATCGTCGCCCACTTGGAATGTCCGGACATCTCAACCCTCCAGGAATAGTTGGTGCAGGCGTAGGTCGTCGGCCAGCTCGGGGTGGAACGCGGCGCCCAGGAGTGGGCCCTGCCGGCACAGGACAGGCCGGCCGTCGATCCTCGAGAGCACCTCCACGCCGGCCCCCACCCGCTCGACCACCGGGGCGCGGATGAAGACCGCGGGGAAGGCGCCGCCGGCGACGCCTTCCACCGCGAGGTCCGCCTCGAAAGAGTCGACCTGGCGCCCGAAGGCGTTGCGACGGACGTCGACGTCGAGGACGCCGAAGCTGCGCTGGTCGTTGCGGCCGTCGAGGATGCGGGCCGCCAGCAGGATCAGGCCGGCGCAGGTGCCGAACGCCGGCATGCCGGCCCGGAGCCGGTCGGCCAGCGGATCGAACAGGTCCGCCAGGTCGAGCAGCTTCGACATGGTCGTGGACTCGCCGCCCGGCAGGATGATGCCCTCGATGCCGGACAGATCGTCCGGGGTGCGGACCTCGACGGGATGCGCGCCGAGGGCGGCCACCGCGTCAGCGTGGCGCTGCGACGCCCCCTGTAAGGCGAGGATGCCGACTTTGTGCACCTGGAGGCCGCCTCATACCCTCACCAGCCGCGCTCGGCCAGGCGGGTCTCGAGGGTGCCGATCTCCGCTCCGCGCATGGCCTCGCCGAGGCCGCGGCTGACCTTGGCCACGATCGAGGCGTCGCGGAAGTGGGCGGTGGCTTCGACGATGGCCCGGGCCATGGCCTCCGGGTCGGAGCTCTTGAAGATGCCCGAGCCGACGAAGGTGGCCTGGGCGCCGAGCTGCATGACCAGGGACGCGTCGGCCGGCGTGGCGATGCCGCCGGCGCAGAACAGGGGCACGGGCAGGGTGCCCGACTCGGCGACCTCGGCGACCAGGTCGATCGGGGCCTGGAGCTGCTTGGCCCAGCCGTAGCGCTCGGCGGCGTCGGCCTGGGTCAGCCGGCGGATGTCGCCGAGAATCGAGCGCAGGTGGCGGACGGCCTCCACGATGTTCCCCGTGCCGGCCTCGCCCTTGGAGCGGATCATCGCCGCCCCCTCGGAGATCCGGCGCAGGGCCTCGCCCAGGTTGGTGGCCCCACAGACGAACGGCACGGCGAAGGGCCACTTGTCGATGTGGTGGGCCTCGTCGGCCGGGGTGAGAACCTCGCTCTCGTCGATGTAGTCGACCTGGAGCGACTCCAGCACCTGGGCCTCGGCGAAGTGCCCGATGCGGGCCTTGGCCATCACCGGGATGGTGACCGCGGCCTGGATGGCCTCGATCATGGCCGGGTCGCTCATGCGGGACACGCCGCCGTCGCGGCGGATGTCGGCCGGCACCCGCTCCAGTGCCATCACCGCCACCGCACCGGCGTCCTCGGCGATGCGGGCCTGCTCGGCGTTGACGACGTCCATGATGACGCCGCCCTTGAGCATCTCGGCCAGGCCGCGCTTCACTCTCGCCGTTCCAGGGGTGCGGTTGCCGGTGGTATGGCTGTCGGGCATACCGCCGATTCTACCGCCGTCCTCCGTGGGGCCCGGAGGGATTGGCAGCTCAGCCGAGAGTGACAGGCGAGCCGGGGTTCTGCAGGTGGACCCAAGTCTGGCCGGGCGTGAGGGCGATGGGCCTGCCCGCGGTGTCGGTGAAGGTTGTCATCGCACTGGCCGAGGACTTGGTCCAGCGGGCCTTGACCTGCGACCCGCCGATGAAGACGACGGCCTCACCCGAGCCGACGACTTCCGGGTACCGCACCTTGGGATCGGCAGCGAAGGTGACGTAGGGCGTGTACTGCACGATCACGTTTCGCGGCGAGAGCTGCGCCCCGCCCTCCAGCACGTGGGGCCGGCCGTCGGATGACCGCTTCCAGACGCTGGCCGTCGCATCCCACTGGTACTGGGCTATGGAGCCCGGCGCCGCGGCCACGCGGAAGGCGGGCGCGGGCGTGGCGCCGGCCACGTTCGTCGGCGCGCCGGGGGGGAGGAACGTGGCAAACGCCGGCGGGGCCGAGCCGGCGGCGGCCTTCCGGAACATCAGCCCGGTGTCGGTGTACAGGTTGTGGGGCGCCCTCTTCCCGCTGCGCCGCTTCAGGGTCTCCTTGTCGTTCTCGGTCACCTGGGTGATCCCGGCGGACCGGACGACGGCCAGGACGGGGGCCGAGCCACCCGAGAAGAAGAGCGGGCCGCCGAACGGTCTGGCGATGGCAGGGTCGCCGGGGCGTACCGACCGCACGGGGCCGACCATGCCCGCGTCGGAGGAGTGGTACACGACTACGAACCGGGTGATCCCCTCGGTGAACTCCTCGTAGATCACGTCTGCGGCCTCGAGGCCCGCCTGGGGCCGGGCCTGGACGTTGTTGTCGATCTTCACCACCACAGCCTGTCGCCGGAGCAGGTTGGCGTCCGTGGCCGGCATGCCGGTGAGCGGGTAGGTGCCGATGACCGGCAGGCCCTGGGCGGGCGGCTCGTTTGGCCCCCGGCCGACCTGGCCGATGTCGGCCGCGCTGGTGCCGCCTCCGCCGCACGCCGCCGTCAGCGCGAGGACGAGGGGCACCATCAAAGCGATCGTTCTGCGTTTCATTTCCTTCTAGAGCTCCTTCAGAGCCTGGATCCGCTCCTCCAGGGGAGGGTGGGTGTCGAACAGCCGGTTGAGCCGGGAAAGCCGACCCTCCTCCGGTGTGCGGGCCAGCGGGGACTCCACCCACAGGTGGGCCGTGGCCCTCGATGACGAGTGCACGACGGTCGTGTCGTCTCTCAGCTTCTCCAACGCCGAGATAAGCCCGGGAGGGTAGCGGGTGAGGGCCACGCCGCTCACGTCGGCCAGCACCTCCCGCCGCCGGCTGATCGTGGCCTGCATGACCTTGGCGACGAGCGGGGCCACGAGCAGGAGGACGAAGCCGAAGATGGCCAGCGCCGCCGCCGGCCCGCCGCCGCCGATCCGGGTGTCGTCGCGGTGGCGCGGACCGCCCCACCACATGAAGCGCAGGCTGAAGTCGGTCACGACTGCGACCACGCCCACCAGGGTCACGGCCAGGGTGGAAACGAGGATGTCGTAGTTCTTGATGTGGCTCAGCTCATGGGCGAGAACGCCCTCGAGCTCGATCCGCGTCAGTTTGTCCAGAAGGCCGGTCGTGACCGCCACCGCGGCGTGACGGGGATCCCGGCCGGTGGCGAAGGCGTTGGGGGCGTCGTCCTCGATCACGTAGATCCGGGGCTTGGGCAGGCCGGCGGCGATGCAGAGGCCTTCGACCAGGTTGTGCAGCCGGGCGTGAGTGGCGGGGTCCGCCGGCTGGGCGTGACTCATGGACAGGGCGATGGAGTCCGACTTCCAGTACGCCACCGCCGAGCCGGCGCCGGCGACCAGGACCGCTATCGCCAGCCCCACGACCCCGAACCCGAGCAGGAGGTTGACCGCCCACCCGACCAGCAGGACGAGGCAGACGAAGGCGGCGACGAGGAGTACCGAACGCCGCTTGTTGGAGGTGATCTGGTCGTACAGGAGGGTCGCTCAGAACTGTACGGAGACGGGGCCGCGAGAGGTGTCGTCGGCCTCGAAGTACTCGTGCTCCTTGAACCCGAACATGCTGGCCAGGATGTTTGACGGGAAGGTCTGGATCTTGGTGTTCATCCGCAGCACGGAGTCGTTGTAGTACTGGCGGGCGTAGGAGATCCGGCCTTCCGTACCGCTTAGCTCCTCCTGGAGGGATAGGAAATTCTGGTTGGCCTTGAGGTCGGGGTAGGCCTCGGACACCGCGAACAATGACTTCAGGGCGCCGGTGATCATGTTCTCCGCCCGGGCCTGGTCGGCCGGGCCCTGGGCGTTGATGGCGTTGGCCCGTGCCTGGGTGACGGCCTCGAACGTGCCCTGCTCGTGCTTGGCGTAACCCTTGACCGTCTCGACCAGGTTGGGGATCAGGTCGTAGCGCCGGCGGAGCTGCACGTCGATCTGGGCCCACGCGTTCTGGATGCGGTTCCGCAGCTTGATGAGCCCGTTGTAGGTCACGATGACGTAACCGACGAGCAGGACAGCGACGGCGATCAGGCTGATCAGGACCATGGCCGCCCCATCATACGGGAGCGACCCCCGCAATCGCCGAGCAGTACAGCTCGAGGTAGCGCTCGGCCAGCCGGTCCATGGAGAAGGTGGCGGCCCGCAGGTCGCCGGCGGCGGCGAGTGACGCGGCCAGAGCCGGCTCCTCCAGCACCCGGCGCAGGGCGGCGCCGAGGGCGGCGGGGTCGCCGGGCGGGACCAGGAGGGCGCCCGGCTCCCCCTCGCCGATGACCTTGCGGTACCCGGGAAGGTCGCTGGCCACGATGGGGGTCTCGGCAGCCATGGCCTCCAGCAGGATCATCCCGAACGACTCGCCGCGCAGCGACGGGGCACACAGCACCGAGGCGCCCCGCAGGCGGCGGATCTTCTCCCCTTCATCGATGCGGCCCAGCCACTCCACCCGCTCGTCGCCGGCGGCCGCCGCCTTGAGCCGGGCGGTGTCGGGGCCGTCGCTGGCGACCCACACCCGGGCATGCGCCGGCAGCGCCGGCAGGGCGGCGATGAGCACGTCGAGCCCCTTGCGCTCCTCGTGGCGGGACAGGAAGAGGACGGTGGGCCCCTCGGTCGGCCACGGCGTGGCCTTGGTGAAGCGCTCGACGTCGATCCCGTTGGGGATGATGTTGTAGTAGCCGGGGAAGTAGCGGCTCACGAGACGCACG
>CAYZMG010000018.1:26512-59527 GCA_964479465.1 uncultured Acidimicrobiales bacterium | reverse complement strand
TCTAAATGAGTGGTACCACCCAAACCCGAAGGGCCACGAGGAGCTGGCAAAGCTCCTCGTTCCGTATGGCACCTTCGGGGCCACCGGCGGTCTCGGGTCAGCGATCAGCAGCCTCGACCTCGTGTTCGTGGTCGATACCACCGGCTCGATGGGCGACGACATCGCTGCTGTGAAGGATTTCTCATCCCAACTCGTGAACGACCTTTCAGCGAGGACGCGGAGCTTCAGGTTCGCCCTGGTCACCTACCGCGACCACCCGTCTCACACCGGGGACTCGTCCGACTACCCGAGCCGGGTCGAGCTGGGCTTCACCGACAACAAGACGGACATCCTGAACGAGATCAACGCGATGTCCGTTGACGGCGGCGGGGACTTCCCCGAGTCGGTGTACGCCGGGCTCTCGGCAGGCATCGGGCTGCCATGGCGGCCGGGTGTCAAGAAGGTCGTCATTCAGCTTGGCGACGCACCACCTCACGATCCTGAACCCGTATCGGGTCTGCGGGCCGACGACATCGTGAGGGCGGCCATCGCAGTCGACCCGGCAGAGGTGTACCCCGTCAACGTTTCCTCGGGGTCAGTGTCAGCAACGTTGCAGGACATCGCGAACCGCACCGGGGGCCAGGTGTTCAGTGCCTCCTCCCCCTCACAGGTGGCCGAGGCGCTCGCCGCTGTGATCGACGCAGCCCTGAGGAAGCCCTACGCCTGGGCGGGCGGGCCCTATGTCGCCACCATAGGCACCCCTTTCGTGCTGGACGCATTCGGCTCATTCGATGCCGATGGCACGATCACGACATACGAGTGGGACCTCGACGGTAATGGCACCTACGAAACTCGTAGCTCGGAGCCGGCGTTCCGGCACACATTCGCGGATGACTTCGACGGGATCGTCGCAGTTCGGGTCACCGACAACGACGGTCAATCGAGCGTTGGGACGGTTCGGGCACACGCGTCTTTGGACGGCGATGAAGTCCCGGCAACCGAGGACAACTGCCCGACGACACCCAATCACGGCCAGGAGGACGAGGACGGCGACGGCATCGGAGATGCGTGCGATGACACGCCTGGCTTCCCGACAGAGGACAAGCCCGGAGTGATGGAGGTTGACGCCAGTCAGGTCGACCTCTCGATCGCCAAGACGGCCAACCGTGACACTGCGATCCCTTCATTCGAGGTGACCTACACCCTGACCGTGACGAACCCTGGTCCGGGCGAAGCCACATCGGTGGTCGTGACCGACGACCTGCCGGAGGAGGTGACCTTCACCCGCTTCGGCGTGACATCCGGCTTCACGTGCCAGGTGAACCCAGGTGTCGAGCCCGAAGCCACCTGCACAAGGCCATCTTTGCCTCCGGGCAGCTACCCCATCGAGATCGTTGTCACAGTGCCCCCCGACGCGCCTGTCGGTGGGACGGTGACAAACCGGGCCGAGTTAAGCGCCGGCGTTCCCGATCCGAGCATGACGAACAACTCCGCCGTCCGCTCCATGACGATCGGCGGCTGCACCATCACGGGTACCAATGGGCCAGACGCCCTTGTCGGGACGCCCGGAGATGACGTCATCTGCGGGCTTGGTGGGGACGATCGGATCGCCGGGCTTGGGGGCAACGACATCATCATCGGTGGCTCAGGCAACGACCGCATCGACGGTGGGGACGGAAACGACACCATCTCTGGCGGGTCCGGAGATGACGACATCGTCGGCGGTGCCGGGGACGATCAGCTTCATGGCGACGCCGGGCGGGATCGCCTGGTCGGGGGCACTGGAACGGACGCTCTCGATGGGGGGGATGGCTCCGCGGATCAGTGCCTGCCGCAAGGGGGAACCACCGTTGCCTGCGAGGTGGTCGCGTAGGCTGGACCGTGCGTCATGGGCCTTCGATATGCACCAGTGGATCGGACATCGCGACGGACCGGGGTTGGCCGGTCCGTGAGCGTCGCTGTGCTCGTCATCGCTGCGATGGGGATGAGCGCCTGTAGGGGGGATGACCCCGATCTCGCAAAGCTGAAGAAGGATCCGATGGCGACATACAGCGCTCCCGGCGTGACACTTGAGCGCCGATCCGAGGCGAAAGGGGGGACCTCTCTCGGCAAGGAGGTCCGGGCAAGGATTCTCCAACGATTCATGCTCACCGACGGCGCCAGTGCCTCCGATGCTCACCGAGCGGCAGTCCGGTCGGCACAGGATGTTGGGTGGGTTTTCCCGGACCCCGCAGCAAAAGTGACCGCGGGAAACAAGAACGTCGGGGGGATGCCATCGCTGATCAGCGTCTACCTCAGCGACGACGTAGCACCCGCGCTGCTCATTGTGCTGGAGGCATTGAAGGACCCAGCGGCGCGATAGCGACCGCGACTGGAGGAGGGTTTCCCGCGGTGGTGCACTTCTGTGAGACTCGAACTGACGTCTCGACCGCGGTGAAGAGAACCACGCGGGCACCCAGAACACGTGCCCCAATAACTCCCGTTTGGCGGTATCCGGAGTAGCCCGAAGGTGCCGTTGGAGGGCACTCGCGAAGCGGCACCTTCTCCTCGCCGACACGACTGCCCTGGCTCTTCGGGTTGGCGACCCGGCCGGTCCCGGCCCTGAACTGGGCGGACACCAAGGTTCTACCGGATGCTTCCACCGGCCGAGCACCCTGCCGGCCAGAGGGAGACCCCATCAGTGAAGGGCTACGTCGTCCGCAAGGGCAACCAGTACTACGCCGTCATCTACGAAGGCCTCGACCCGATCACCGGCCGCGAGCATCGACGCTGGCACCCGGCGGGCCCCGATCGCGAGCTTGCCGATGCACTCGCCCATCGCCTCGCCGAGGACCGGCTGCGTGACCGTTCGCCGCGCCGCTCCAGCCTTACCGTCGGCGTCTACTTGACCCAGCGATGACTCCCGGCCAACCAGGCCCGGCTGCGGCCTTCCACCTGGGCCGGCTATGACCGCAACGTCAGACTCCACATCGTCCCCCGCATCGGCAGGGTCCCGCTTCGACACCTTCGGCCGGACCACATCGAACGGCTCTACGCCGCGCTCTCGGCCGATGGCAACCACGTCCGTAGCGGTGGCCTCGACAGCAAGACCATCCTTGAGATCCACCAAGTCCTGCGGCGGTCGCTCGACGACGCTGTGCGTCGTGGGTTGATCGTCACCAACCCGGCCCAGGTCGCCCACGCGCCCAGACGTCGGCCCCTCGGCAGCACCGTCGCCCGAGCGTGGAACGCCCAACAACTCCGGGAGTTCCTCGACCACGTCGCCGATCACCGCTTCTTCGCCGCCCTGTGGGTGTCGGCCAACACCGGGCTTCGCCGCGGTGAGCTCGCCGGCCTGCACTGGGGAGACGTCGACCTCGACGAGCGCCGACTGTCGGTGCGTACGAGAAGCTGGTCAAGCGATCGGGGCTCCCCCGCATCCGACTGCACGACCTCAGGCATACGCACGCCACGTTGCTCCTGAAGGCCGGGGTGCCCATCAAGGTCGTGTCCGAACGACTCGGCCACTCCACACCGGGTTTCACGATGGCCACCTACCAGCATGTCCTTCCGGGCATGCAGCGCGAGGCCGCCGAGATCTTCGCCGGGCTCCTCGAGCTTCTACCGGATTCCACCCGGTAGAAGTCCCGGTAGAAGCCGCTGAGACGCGAGTCAGCCCTGGTCGGAGTCGTCCTCTGACCAGGGCTGATTGGTGGCGGGGGTAGGATTTGAACCTACGACCTTCGGGTTATGAGCCCGACGAGCTACCAGACTGCTCCACCCCGCGGCGGATTCACCCAGGTTACACCTAAGCGGTGGGCCTCGTGGTCGGGGTGGTCGTCGCCGGCGTGCCGGAGGTGATCCGGGCCGCATCCGACGCCCGACGGACCAGATCCTTGGCCTCGTTCGTGGCCTTCTGATAGCCGGCGAGGTCGCCGGCTTTCAGCGCCTCCTCGGCGGCGGTGAACTTGGCGGTGGCCTCGTTGAGCAGGTCGTTGACGTTCGTGGCCGGCGGCGGCGGGGTGGTCCCGCCCTCGGGCGGCGGGGTGGTCGTGCCGCCCGGCGCCGGCGTGGTCCCGCCAGCGCCCTGCTGCTCCAATGTCGCCGGCGAGCTGCCCGGGAACAGGGTGACTATCGCCTCCCGCAACGAGTCCTTGATCACGACCCTGTCGTCGTAGACGACGATGACCTTCTTCAGCTGGGGAACCGGCGTGCCCTCGGCCTCGATGTAGAGGGGGCGGATGTAGAGCAGCGACTGCTCGATGGGGATCAGGAGCAGGTTGCCGAGTCGGACGTTGGACCCGGCGGTGCTGAGGAGGGTGATCTCCCGCGACACCTCCGGCTCCTGGTTGATCCGAGCGTTGACGATGGCCGGACCGTCGACCTGGCGGGTGCGAGGCATGACGAATGCCTCCAGCTGGCCGTAGTTGTTGGGATCGCTCTTGGCGACCATGAAAGCACTGAGCACCTTCACGCTGTCGTCTCTCGACCGGGGGACGAAGGGCTGAAGGAGCAGGAAGTCCTCGGTAGTCTCGTCCGGCAGGCGCATGAGCAGATAGTACGGGTCCATCCGCGGCTCGCGGGCCCGCTGCGCCTGGCCGGCGGCGTTGGTGGCGGGAATCAGCGGCTGGGCCGCGGCTACCGCGCCCGGCTCCTGGGCGATGTCCCACGCGTCGGTGTTGTTGTAGAAGTCGCCCGGCTCAGAGATGTGGTAGCGGCCGAACATGTTGGTCTGAACGCGGAAGAGATCCTCGGGGTAGCGGAAGTGGCGGCGCAGCTCGGGGTCGATCTCGACGCCGTCGGTAAAGAGCTCGGGGAAGGTGTTCCGCCACGCCTTGATGACGGGATCAGTCTGATCGACGACGTAGTACGTCATCTTGCCGGTGTAGGAGTCGATGAGGACCTTCACCGAGTTCCGCACGTAGTTGAAGTTGGCGTTGAGCCCGCTTCGGGTTTCGAGCCGGGAGACGTCCGCGCTCTGGCTGTAGGGGTACCGGCTGGTGGTGGTGTAAGCGTCGTACAGCCACTGGATCTTGCCCTGGTAAATGATCGGGTACGGGTCGCTGTCGAAGCGGAGGAACGGCGCCGCCTTCCGCACCCGCTCGTCAATGTCGCGGACGTAGATAGCCCGTGACTCCGACGTCACGAAGCTGGAGATCATCGGGTTGAAGTCGCCGAACCGCAGCGAGAGGGCGGCCCGCCGGAGGAACGAGTCGATCCTCACCCCGCCGCCGCCGTTGTAGACGGTGGTGTGGTTGGTCCCGTCGGCTTCGGCGTAGTCGATCTCGCGCTGCTCGGTGTTGACGATGGCGTAGCCGCCCAATTCCTGGCCGTAGTAGATGGCCGGCTGGGCGATGGTGGGCGCGCCCGCCGGGGGCAGGTCCTTCAGCTGGAACGCCGGCTTCCCGTCGGGCTCCACGGCGCTGCTCGGCGTGAGGACGGCGCCGTAGCCGTGGGTGTAGACGAGGTGCTGGTTGACCCACGACGCGGACGGGATGCCGTCGATGTTGAGCTCACGGACGGAGATCAGTTGCTGACGGACCCGACCATCGACGACGTACCGGTCGACGTCGACATCGTTGAACTGGTAGAAGTTCCGGATCTGCTGCAGGCGGTTGTAGGTCTGCTCCAGGATGTTCGGGTCCGGGTCCCAGAGGCGAACGTTCTCGATGGTGGACTTGTTGCTGTCCAGCTCGGCGGCGGTGACAGAGTTGTCCGCCTCGAAGGAGTTGACCTGCACGTCGCGCAGGTTGAAGGCGGCCTTGGTGGCCTTAATGTTGCGGTCGATGTAGGGCAGTTCCTTGGAGGACTCCGTGGGCTGCACCCGGAACTGCTGAACGGCGGCCGGGATGGCGGCGCCGACCACTACCGACACCATCGCCCACAAGCCGAGGGCGATCACCGGAAGGACCCAACCCCGCCGGAAGATGTTGTAGATGAACAGCGCGGCGGCGATAAGTGAGATGCCGAGGAGCAGCTGCATGGCCGGCAACTGCGCCTTCACGTCGGTGTAGCCGGCGCCTTGGACGACACCTCTCGTCGAGTACACCAGCTCGTACTTCTCGAGGTAGTAGTCGACCGCCTTGAGCATGGCCAGGACGGCCATCAGCACCGACAGATGGGCCTTGACCTGCGGCGTCACCTTCTGCATCGGCGTTTGGAACCGGATGCCCCCGTTGAGGTAGTGGGCCACCGCGGTGATGATGGCGACAATCACCAGCGAGGCGAAGAGCCAGTCGACGACGAACTTGGCGAACGGCAGCTGGAAGACGAAGAAGCCGAGATCCTTCTGGAACAGGGCGTCTTTGGACTCGAACGGGACGTGGTTTCGGAAAAGCATCCACGAGTCCCACTGCCGGGCCGCACCGGGACCGGCGATCAGGGCGAAGGCCGCCGGCACTGCCGCCCGGACCAGCCCGGCGCGCTGGCCGACGACCTCGTGGTAGCGCTCGATCAGCTGCTCCTCCGGCCCGAGTGGACGGAAGGTGGGAGCGATGAGGTCGGCGATCGCCAGGTTGGCCCACAAGAGAGCGAAGAACAGGAGAGTGAAGATGACCCCGAGGGCGATCTTGGTGCCGAGAACCGACCGCCAGACCGAGGTGATGCCCAGCTCGTCGAACCAGAGGTAGTCGGTGTAGAACCCGGCGATCCCCCGCAGCGAAACCAGAAAGAAGAACACGGCGACGGCGACCAGGACGAGCAGGATGCGGCCCCGCGCCGGCCGTCGTCGGCGTCCGGCTATATCGGTGGGAGCGCGCACATACTTCCTCTCGGGGACTGCGGCGGCGGTGCTTGAGGTCAGCCTAGAGCGACGCCGATCCGTAGGGGACTCAGCCGGTGACGGGCACCAGGAGGCAGCGGCAACCAGGATGGGCCGGTGGGTGGAGCTGACCCGTGGGGAAGATCTCGCCCTTGGCGGTGGGGCCGGCCAAGGCGTTGTCGTCACAGTCGGGGCAGTGACCGTCGTCGTCGACCAGCCACTGGAGCGTGGCCGCCGGCGGCGTTGCTGCGAAGGCGCCCAGGCTGAAGGCGGCGAGTACGTGGTGGCGGGCGCACTCCTCCACCTGTTGGACTTTCCACTGCCGGTAGGTGGACCGCAGGCTCTCGGCGGCCACGGAGGGGTCGCCGGCCTCGGCGCCGGCGACGAGGGCGCGGGTCAGGCGGGCCCGCAGCGGGTCGACCAGCTCGGCAGCCAGCGCCTGAGCCGGCACATCGACCGCCGGCACAGCCTCCCCGCCCGTGGCGATCTCCGGATCGGAGATGAAACCCGCGCCCGCTCGGATCGCCTGCTGGAGCCAGGGCATCGCCGCGTCGCGGTAGCCGGCGAGCTGGGCGTGGACAGCGGGCAGGACCCCGTCGTCGGCGGCCGGACCCAGCCGGCGGAGGGCGTCGAGCACCTCGTTCTGCTCGTCGCCGAGGACGCGCTTGAGAGCTCGCGACAGGCCCGCCTCCAGGTTCTCGAGCAACTCGTCGCGACCCTCGAGGGCCCGCTCTCCGATGATGGTGTCCATGGCCGGCGCCGGCGTTTCGGCGGCCGGCATCTCCGGCGACGCCGGCGAGGATCCGGCCTGAAGCTCCGGCTGGGGCCCGGGGGCCGGGTCGGGCTCCGGGTGGTCGGCCCGCATGCGGGCGAACAGGTCGTCGATGACCCCGGCCGGCGGGTCAACGGTGACTACCGGCACCTCACTGGTGGCCAGCTCCGACGCCGGCTCCGCGGGCGGCGCCGGCTCTGGCCGTACCGGCGGCGGGTCGAGGTCCACCGGCGGAGCCGGCGGCGCGTTGATGGCCACCGGCAGAGCCGGCGGCGACAGGCGGCCGGCGGCCGAGCTGGCCACGGTCTGGGGGCGCAGGCGGGGAGGCTCGGGATGCGCCGCCGGCGTCTCCTCGAGGCGGCGGAAAAGCGACGTGGTCGGCGCCGGCACGTCGCTCCGCTCGCGCACCGCGCCGGCGGCCACCGGCGTCCGTGACCGCTCGACGGGCAGGCGTTCCGGGGTTGCGACGCGCTCGGGGAGCGGATCCAGTATGAGCTCCTCGGCCCGGCGGCCCACCGCCTCGGCGGCCAGCCGGGCTTCGGGCTCGGCCGCCTCTAGCTCGGCGGTGGCCTCGTCAACGGTGCGGCGGACGACGTCGTAGGCCGCCAACAGGCGGTCGCGGGCGGCCCGCAGCTGCTCGATCTGGAGCTGGGCCTGCCGCCGGCGCTTGTTCAGGTCGGCCAGCATGCGCTCCCGGACGGCGCGGGCCTCGCCGACCATCTCCTTGCCCTGGTGGGTGGCCCGCTCAATGATTGACCTCGCCTCGGCCTGGGCCTCGACTCGGATTGAGTCGGCGACCGCGTCGGCCTCGCTGGACCGCACCGCCAGCAGCCCATCGGCCTCGGCCCGCATCCGGGCGATCATCGCCTCGCCGTCGCGCACCACGGCGTCGGCCCGCTGCTGTGCCTCGCCCGTGATGGACGCCGCCGTCTCGCGAGCGCCGGCCATGAGCCTTGCCGCGTGCTCGCCGAGGATGCCGGTGACCGTGGCCTCGTCCAAAGACGGGTGCGCGGCCCGCTCCGTCGCCTCCTGCAGGGCTCGGCGGAGCTCCGCCTCGCGTTCGGCACCGGCGGCCATCTCGTCGCTGACCCGCTTCAGGAACTGCCGTACCTCGGCCGGGTGGTAGCCGCGGAAGGCCGACGAGAAGCTCCGGCTCAACACCGTCTCCGGCGTGATGACCTGGCCGCTGGAGATGACGATCTGATCGTCCCCCATGGGGGCCAGCGTAGGTCCCGCCGCCGGCGGAAACGCGGACGCTACTGGCCCCCGAGGCTCCGCAGCAGGCCGGCGAGGGTGTCGACGAGGTCGTTGACCGCGTCGTCGACCGGGGTCCCCGTGTTGAGCGGGCCGGTGATGGAGGTGTTCGTGGTGCTGCCCGGCGCCGGCGCCGGCGGCGCAGTGGTCGTCGTCGTCGTCGCTACACCAGGCCGTGGGCGCACCGTCGTCGGGGTGGGGGCCGGGACGGTCGACGTCGCTCCACCGGTGATCGGTGGGTTCAACGAGGTCGGCGGACGACCGGGAGGGCCGACGGCGAACTGAGTGGGCCCACGGCTGATGGCGGCATCGATGGCGTTCAGCAGCGGTACGCGTGCGACCCCTTGGTCCATGGCGACCAATCCCCACTCCGCGCCCTGGTCCCGGAAGGTGAACACCGCCGCCCACCGCTCGGCGAACGTGCCGCGGGTGCCTTCAAGGGTGATGGATGCGCCCACCAGGGTGTCGCCCGGGGTGCGAGCCGGGTTCAGGAGGGACGCAGTGAACGCCGGCTCGGCCGCCAGCCGGGGAAACAGCTCACGGAAGTAGTTGACCGACCGGCCCTCATTCGGGCCGAGCTGGGAGGTGAAGCCGCCGCTGCGCCCCATCAGCTGGTTGCTGAGGTCCATGGCGTCGGAGAGGTAGCGCTGGTCCCAGGCGTCGGCGGGGGAGTACTCCAACGGCGACGCCGCCGTCGGGAACGTTCCCGTGGGCGGGAGCGACGCCTGGCGGAGAGCGGGCACGGTGATCGTCGAGTCGGCGGCGCTCACCCGCGAAGTGCCCGCGTAGGTGGCAACGAGCAACGAGACGCCGCGTGACACACGGGCGTCGCCCTGGACGGAGATTCCGGCCCCGTTGGCGCTGAGGACCATGGGCCGGGAGGGGGAGACGATGAGCAGGTCGCCGGCGATGAGCGTCGGGAGAATGTCGTTCGTCGCCTCCCTCGGCAGCAGCTCCAGATCCGAGCCCTGGCGGAGCTCGAACCGGCGGTCGTCGCGCAGCTGAATCACCGCTGTGCCCTGGCGGATCCGGACGCGGTCGCCGGCGGTGAGGTCGCGCGAGGCCGTCACCTCTCGCCGGTCCTCACCGGGGTGGAGCACCTCCGCCTGGCCCTCGACGACCAAGCGGCCGGCGGCCGGCGGTGTCGACGTGCTGGTGCAGCCGGCCAGCGCCACGGCCACAATCACGGTTGCGACGACCGCCATGATTGGCCGGCGCATCAGATACCCACTTTCTTCATCGGTGACGTACGGGCCGACGGGTTGACGGGGAGCACGATCGAAAACGTCGATCCCTCCCCGGGTGACGTTTCACAGACGAGCTCTCCCTGGTGGGCATTGACGATGCGCCGAACGAGCGCCAGTCCCAGGCCCAGGCCGCCGAACTGGCGCGTGGGTGAGCTGTCACCTTGGGAGAAGTCCTCGAAGATGCGGTCGAGCCGGTCGGGGGGGATGCCGATCCCGTGGTCGCGTACGGCGATCTGCACCGCCGGCGACGCCTGCCCGTTGGCGCCGGCCGCCGTCATGGTGGCGGTCACGGCGACCGTCCCGCCGGCGGGCGAGAACTTGACTGCGTTGTCGACCAGCTCGTCGAGGCACCGTTCGAGCAGGCGGCGGTCGCCCATGAGGTCTGGCAGGTCGCGTTGGGTCCGGCGGGTGATGGGGTGGCGGTCGTCGACCCGGTTCTTCCACCGGTTGACGACGGACTCCAGCAGGGGGCGCACCGGCACCGGCTCGTGGCGCACGCTGACAGGGGTTGCGTCCTGGGCGGCGACATCCAGCAGCCGCTGGACAACCAGCTCCAGCCGGTCGGCCGCCTCCACGATCTCACCGAGGGACTGCCGGGCCTTTGCCGCCGGGACCTTCCGGCGCAGGAGCAGCTCGGCGTAGCCCTTGATCGGCACCAGCGGGGTGCGCAGCTCGTGGCTGATGTTCGACAGCAGCTCGCCCTTCGCCCGCTCCGCCTCCCGCTCACGCCGCATGTCGCGTAGCACGTACACCCCGCCGACCGGAGGACCGCCGGCGTGGCCCAGGCTGCCGGCCGAGAGGGCCACCGGGATGCGCGTGTCCTCGTCGCGGACGACGACGGCCGCTGCGCTCCAAGGGTTGGTGGAGGGTTGCGACAGCCGGGGCGACAGGTCCTTCCCGTCCTCGGCCACGATGGCAGCCAGCGAGGACGCCGGCTGGCCCAGGGCGTCGCGCGCCCGGACCCCGAACAGCTCCTCGGCCGCGGCGTTGAACGTGGTCACCCGGCCGGCGGCGTCAACGGCCACCAGGGCCTCGCCCATACCGGCGACCACCGTCTCCAGCCGGGTGCGGGTCTTCGCCTCCTCTTCGGCCGTCTGGCGCAACTCGGCGGCGAGGGTCTCGATGGACTCGGCCATGGAGTCGAAGGTGGCGCTGAGCACGCCGACCTCATCCGGGCTCACCACGTGGGTGCGCACGCCGAGATCGCCGGCCTGGATGGCCTCCGCGGCACGCGTGAGCCGGCGCAGGCCGACGCCGATGCGCTCCCCCACGAACACGGCGACGAAGAAGGCGGCCAGGGACGTCAGGAGGCCGACCAGGAACAGGCTCTGGAACAGGGAATTGCGGGTGTCGTCGACCACGGTCGTCGGCAGGGTGGCCACGACGGCCAAGACCCGAGCCCCGTTCGGGGCGATCACAGCCCGGGCGGCGAGGAACGTGCCGTCGGCGACGCGGGTGGCGCTGCCGTCGGCCGATCGGAGCGCCTCGTCAGCCAACGCCACCACCGGGCCGGTCGAGAGAGGGATGCCGTAGCCGACAAGGACGCGCTCCCGATCGACGAGTCCCAGCGACACCTTGGGGTCGTTGCGGCTCCGCTGGGTCAGGTAGTCCCGGGTGAGGTCGGCCGAAGCCACGACCATGCCCACCACGCGGTTCCCACCCGGGGCCTGGGCCGTGACCGTGTGGGCACCGACGGCCAGGACGCGGTTGGCCAGAACCTCGATGGACTCGGCCTCGTCCCGCCTGCCGTCCAGCAACTCGTTCACGGCACCGGAGCCCACGAGGGCATCGGCGCCGACCGCGTCGAGGCCGATGGCGGCGATGACCCGTCGCTTCTCGGTGGCGTAGAGCAACGGGCCCGTCGCCGAGAGCAACCCGGCCCGGACGAAGTTCTCGAGATCTCCGAGGATGACCTGGTCGGCGGCCGGGCGGTCCGAGAGCCCGACGAGGAAGTCTGCGGACCGGCCCTGGATGGTCAGGGCGATGAGCTTGGCGCTGTTGATCGCGTCCTTCCCGGAGCTGACGAGGATCTCCTCGGCCTCGGCGAGCGCCCGAGCCTCGACGCGGCGGAGTGCCTCCCGCTCCACGTTCCCCGAGATGACGATCGACAGGGCCAGCGACACCGCCAGCACGACCATCAGCAGGGTGGCCACCGTGCTGACGGCGATGCGGGCCGGGACCGACCGGCGGGCCGAGGTGATCAGCATGGTGCCGAGCGCAAGGGCGCCGGCGCCCCGGGTCCAGTCGGCGATGGTGCCGGCGTCGGTGACCGACGCCGCCTCCGCCACCGCCATCAGGACGAGGGAGATCCACAGCGCCCGGCGGGAGGCCCGGGCCTCACCCCAGCCCAGAGTGCCGACGGCCAGCAGCACGATGCCGATCCCCCGGAGCGAGAAGACGGCAATCTCCTGGGTACCCGTGAGCAGCGATCCGTGCAGGAAGGCGGCAGCGGCCACGCCGGCGAACCCGAGGGCCAGGACGGCCCGCGACCGCCGGTTGGCGCCGACCAGTTGCGGGCGCAGGAGCACGATGGCCGCGCCGGCCACCGCCACCAGGAAGGTGGCGAACTCGACAGCGAACCGCAGCTGGGCGCCCTCCGGCGACAACATCCGGCTAGGGCCCGTCCGGCGCGGGGCAGCGCCGGTGGGCCACGAGCGGTGATGCAGTCATCGGCAACCTCGGAGCCCGGCGACGGACGATCAGCTCCATGGTACCGCTCTCTCCAGTCACCCTGCGTGGCGGCGATACTACTGCCGGACTTTGTTGCTGCTTACGAGCCGGCGCCGGGTTTACCCAGGGCGAGGGCGTTGCTGCCCTCCAGGGAACCGAGGGCCTCGAGGGCCTCGTCGAAGCTGGCGACGCCTCGGATCTCCAGACCCTTGCCGGCGTGGGCCCGGGCCTCGGCCTCGTTCTCCTTGGGGACCAGGAACACCTTGATCCCGGCCCGCTTCACGGTGACTGCCTTCTGAGCGACGCCGCCGATGGGCCCGACCGTGCCGTCGCTCAGTAACTCGCCGGTGACGGCCACCGAGGCGCCACCGGTGAGCTCCCCCGGCGTGAGCAGGTCGAGAAGTTCCAGGCCATAGGCCAGCCCCGCCGAGGGGCCGACGACCCGCCCGGAGTCGATGTTGATCTCAAATGGGAGCTTGATCTTGGTGGTGAGGCGCACCCCCAGCAGGGGCCGTCCCTCATCGGCCGCCAAGACGGCCTGGGCGTCGAAGGGCGCGGCGGTGCCGCGCTCGACCCGCATGCGGAGAGTGTCGCCGGGGGCGCGGGCGCGGATGGCGGCCACCGCGTCACTGCTGCTCCCCACGATCTTGCCGTCGATGGCGACGATGACATCGCCGGCCTTCAACACCGGCCCCGCCGGCATGTCCGCCTGCACGTCCACCACCTCGGCGCCGACGCCGAGGTTGGTGTAGCCGAGCTGGCGGAGGGCAAGCACCTGAGCGGTCGTCTTGGAGTCGGCCATTGCCTCGACATTCATGCGCCGGAACTCCTCGGGCGGCAAAGTGCCGCGCACCTTGGACTCGGGGATGACCTCGACGGCAGGGTCTAACCAGCCGGCAAGCGCTTCGTAGGGATTCACCCGCTCGCGCACCGAGACGGTGGTGTAAAAGAGCTTTCCCTGGGGAGGGTAAGAGGGATGGCCTTTGACCTCGATCACGCTGTCCACGGCACGAGCCGATCCCGGGGCGAGGGTATCGTACGGCAACTCGACATAACGGGCGATCACCGCCAGGCCGGTCAGTACGACGCCCACTGCAACGAGGGCGACGGCCCATCGTCGGGAAGATTGCGACTCTTCGATCGCAGGCGGCGGGCCGTCCTGCTCGAACATTAAGGTTGGGTCGGTAGTGTCCACGTTCCTCGTGAGCCTCGGCGTGGTGGTGGCGGCGATCGCCGCCGTGGTTCATGTCGTGCTGAATGGCCCTGACCAGCCTCCCACGATCCGGAAGCAACCGGCCCGCGACCTTCCCCCCAAGTCCCGCCGGCGCAAGGAACGCATGGCGCCGCCGGCCGCGCCGGACGCAGTCGCCGGTGGAGCCGCTCCCCGACCGTCGATGGGCATGCCCGCAACGCCGGCGTTCGCCGGGCCAGACTCAGACATCATGCGCTTGCGCGTCCTGCCGGCCCGGCACAACTCGGTGTGGGTACGGATCCGCTCCGGCATGGCGCTCGTCGTGATGGTGGCGGTGCTCGGCGCCATGTTGGCGCTGGCCATCGCCGGCCTGATGCTCGGCCTGGCCCTCTTGGTCCGCAGCGCGACCGGCTAGGGATCCAGCACGAGCCTGACGACGTAGCGCTCGGCCACTGAGCCGATCGGATGGCAGGCGTACAGGGTGGCGGTGAAGGCCGTCGTCTGGTCGGCGATCCAGCTGTCCTCGGGGCGAACGACGAGGTGCTCGGTCACCCGGTAGGTCCAGCGGATGCCATCGACGGTGAGGATGACGGCATCGCCGGCGGCAAGCTTGTCGATGCGACGGAACGGCTCGGTCACGGTGGAGCGGTGGCCGGCGATGACCGTGTTCCCCATCTCCCCCGGCATGGCCGATCCCGTCCAGTGGCTCGGGCCCCGGTCGATGTTGTGCAGGGTCACGCCCTGGTACATGCGGTCCCTGAGCCCGATGGCTGGGATCTCGATGGTGCCCAGCTGGATTACGGGCTCAGGAGCGTAGGAGTCGGGGGGAATCGGGATGGGAACGGGCAGCACCGGCCCGGGCGGGGGGAGGGTCGGGTCGAGATGAGGCGGCGTCGCGAGATGAGGCGGCGTCGCCGTCAGGATCTTCGTCTCGGGCGCCGGCGCCGTCACCGGGGTTTGCGGGGCCGGAGCGACGGTGGGCGCCACCGGGCCGCCACAAGCGGCTGCCGCGCCCAGCAGGGCGACCATGAGCACGGGTCGGCGCCGCACGTGCGAGAGCATAGGCCCATGGTCCACGCCTCCCGCCGGCGGGCCGCCGCCATCGCCGGCCACGCCGGCGACGAGGCCGGCGCCCGAGCGCTGCTCGCCGACGCTGACCCGGCGGTACGGGCCACGGCCCTGGGCGCCCTGGGCCGCCTCGGCCGGGCCGGCGTCGCCGACGTGGAGACCGCCCTGGCCGACCCGTCGCCCGAGGTCCGCCGGCGGGCGTGCCGGGTGGCCACCGGCGTGGCTGGCGTCGACCTCGTCGCCATGCTCGACGACGCCGACCCCGGCGTGGTGGAGGTGGCCGCCTGGGCCCTCGGCGAGCGGGCGGGCGCTCACGCGAGGGGGGTCGCCCGCCTGTCGGCGGTGGCGACGGCTCACGACGACCCGCTGTGCCGGGAGGCAGCCGTGGCCGCCCTCGGCGCAATCGGCGACGAGCGGGGCCTGCCGGCGATCCTTTCCGCGACCAAGGACAAGCCCGCCATCCGCCGGCGGGCGGTCATCGCCCTCGCTGCCTTTGAGGGGCCGGCGGTCGACGCCGCCCTCGAGTCCGCCCTGACCGACCGCGACTGGCAAGTAAGGCAGGCCGCCGAGGACCTGCGCGACTAAATCGCCGGCGGCCGCAGGAAGCCGCCGCAGGCGGCCCCGACCCGGCTGCCGGCCAGAAAGGAACGGCGGAAGGCGACCGGCTCCGCCGGTCGCCTGGAGCGCAGCTGCCTCGCCGAGGAAGCTCCGCTTCCGAAGGCGACTACCGCTCTGCCCCCATGAAAAGGACCTTGAGGGATTCGAACGCCTCGAGGCACTTGCCGGCGCCGAGGACGACGCACTCCAGGGGCGCCTCCACCAGGTGGACTGGAAGTTCGGTCTCCTCGGCCAGGCGCTGGTCGAAGCCCCGGAGCATGGCCCCGCCGCCGACGAGGTGGATGCCCTGCTGGATCAGATCCTGGGCCAGCTCGGGCGGGGCATGGCCGAGGCACTTGATCACCGACTCGACGATGGCGCGCACGTTCTCGTCGATGGCGTCGCGCACCTCTTCGGGCGACAGGATCGCCGTCTTGGGCAGGCCGGTCATGAGATCTCGTCCCCGCACCTCGGCCTTCATGTCGTCGGCGACCGGCGCGGCCGAGCCGATGGCCAGCTTGATCTCCTCCGCCGTGCGCTCGCCGATGGCCATCCCGTACTCCCGCCGGACGAAGGCCTGGATTGAGGCGTCGATGTCGAACGACCCCACCCGTATGGCCTCCAAGGCCACGATGCCACCCAGGGAGATCATCGCCGTCTCCGACGTGCCGCCCCCGATATCGACGACGAGGTTGCCGAGGGGCTCATGGATGGGCAGGCCGGCGCCGATGGCGGCGGCCATGGGCTGGGCGACGAGCTGAGCGTCCATGGCGCCGGCCTGGCGGGCCGCCTCCTTGACCGCCCGGCGCTCAACCTCGGTGATGGCCGACGGCACGCACAGCAGCACCCGGGGTCGCTGGAACCGCGACAGCCCGGCCCGCTGGAGCAGGAGCCGGATCATGCGCTGGGTGATCTCGAAATCGGTGATGGCCCCCTGGCGCAGCGGCCGCACCGCCTGGATGTAGCCCGGCGTGCGGCCGATCATCTGCCAGGCCTGGTGGCCCATGGCCAGCACGTCGTGGGTTTCGACGTTGAGGGCGATGACGGTGGGCTCGTTGAGGACGATGCCGCGGCCCTTTGCATAGACGAGGGTGTTGGCCGTCCCCAGGTCGATGGCCAGGTCCCTAGCCACGGGGCGACTGCTCCTCGGGCTCGTCGCCACGGGGGCGGACGGAGCGCTGGCGGGGGCGGTCCAGTGGGCTGCCGGGCGCCAGGGCCTCGAGCTCGCGCTCGAAGTCCCGGATGTGGGCCTCCATCGAACCGGGCTGGCGGCTGCGCATCCAGAGGATCCCGCAGCCGACCAGGCTCAGCACCACGGCGATGCCCAGAAAGATGAGGGCATTCATGCCAGTGGGATCTCGTCGACGGGGTGGGCGCAGGCCGACCAGTCCTCGCCGCCCTCCCACGCCTCCCGCTTCCAGATGGGGGCGGTGGCCTTGAGGGTGTCGATGCAGAACCGGGCCGCGTCGAAGGCCTCGTCGCGGTGGGGAGCAGACGCGGCGACGACCACCGACACCTCGCCGACGTCCAGGAGCCCGGTGCGGTGGAGGAGGACGAGCCGCCCGACGGTGGTCCACCGGGCCCGGGCCGCGGTGGCGATGGCGGCCAGCCGCGGCGTCACCTCCTCCTCGAAGGCCTCGTATTCCAGCGACGTCACCCCGGGCCGGCCTACGGAGTGATTGCGCACCAATCCGGTGAACACGACCGACGCCCCGCAGTCCGGTCGGACCACGAACGCAGCAGCCGCGTCTATGGGCAGGGTGTCGGCGGTGACGCCCACCCAGTCGTCCCGGCCGTACGGGGGGTCGTGACCCACACCGCAATCCTACCGGTGGGGCGAAGTCCGCTGGTGGGAAGGGCCACGTAAGGTGGATCCCGATGGAGTTCGTCGAGCCGGATGACGAACCGCAGCGGTACCGCGAGCCACCCTCGCCGGACGACCGGCTGTGGCGGCACCCCTCTGAAATCGCCGTGCCGCGACCCCCGCCCCGGCGCCAGCTCTGGGCCGTTGGCCTCGCCTCCGCCCTGGCGGCCAGCCTCCTCTCCACCGGCCTCGCCGTGGTGGCAGGCAACCTTTTCGACGCCGGCGGCACCAGCCGGGGCGTCGACACCGCCGGCCTCTTCACCCCGCCCACCGTTGCCGGCACCCGGGCCGACGTGGTCACCGTCGCCGAGCGGGTCCGGCCCGCCATCGTCCAGCTCAAAGTGGAGCGGGGGCGCACAGGCAGCGGATCGGGAGTGCTCTTCCGCAGCGACGGCCACCTGCTGACCAACGCCCACGTGGTCGACGGTGCCACGTCGGTCATGGTCGTCCTCTCCTCCGGACGGGAGTTCCCGGCCCGGGTCGTCGGCGCCGACGCCGAGAGCGACACCGCGGTGGTGAAGATAGACGGCGGTCCTTTCCCGGTGGCCGAGCTGGGATCGACCTCGGACCTGAAAGTCGGCCAAGAGGCCATCGCCGTCGGCTCGCCGTTGGGCCTGAGCGGCGGGCCGTCGGTGACGGTGGGGGTCGTGAGCGCCCTTCATCGCTCGGTACGCACCCGCACCGGCGCCAGCCTGATGGACATGGTCCAGACCGACGCCCCGATCGCCCCCGGGTCGTCGGGCGGCGCCCTGCTCGACGCCTACGGCAAGGTCATCGGCATCACCACCGCCCTGGCCATGACCGACACCGGCGCCGAGGGGTTCGGCTTCGCCATCCCGATCGACGCCGCCCGCAACGCCGCCGACCAGCTCATCAGCACGGGCAAGGTGGTCACCGTCTGGCTCGGCGTCGAAGGCAGCGACCTCGACGGGGCGACCGCCCAAGACCTGAACCTCGACGGCGGGGCCATGATCGAAACGGTCAAGGCCGACAGCCCCGCCGAGCGGGCCGGCCTGGCGCCCAGAGACGTGATCGTGCGGGTGGACAACAAACCCGTCACGTCGATGACCATGCTGGTCATCGCCGTGCGCTCCCATCGCCCCGGCGACGTGTTCACCGTGGAGATCGTCCGCGACAAGCAGCGCCACGGCATGACCGTCACCGTCGCCGAACGCCCCGCTGGTTCGTAGTCCGCAGCAGGGGCCTACGATGAACCGGTGAGCGAGCCAGAGGCGAGCGAACCAACAAACACAGAGGCCCGGTGCACGGGACCGCTGATGAAGGCAGCCGACCGGTGACAAACTTCGGGCCCGAGGGTGGGAACCCGTTCGAGGGCCTGCCGATGTTCGGCGACCTGGCTCGGATGTTCAGCCGCCAGGGCCCGGTGAACTGGGACGTCGCCCGCCAGACTGCCTCTTGGTTGGCCACCGACGGGCAGCCCGAGGCCAACGTCGACCCTCTCGAGCGCATCCGCCTCGAGGAGCTCGTCCGGGTGGCCGACCTCCACGTCAGCGCCGCCACCGGCCTCAGCACATCGATCGCCGGCGGCATCCTCAGCATCCTCCCGGTCAGTCGGGGCGACTGGGCCCTGCACAGCCTGGAGGCATACCGGCCCTTCCTGGAGCGCCTGGCCACGTCGCTCTCCACCGCCGGGGACGACGACGAGGGGGACCCGGCCGACGTCGCCGCCAAGCTCATGGGCGACCTGGGCAAGATGCTCGGGCCCGTGTTGCTTGGCATGCAGTCCGGCTTCATGCTGGGCCACCTGTCCCGACGGGCCCTGGGCCAGTACGACCTCCCCCTGCCCCGCCGGCCCGCCGACCAGCTACTGATCGTCCCCGCCAACCTCGACGCCTTCGCCGCGGAGTGGAGCCTGGCCGGCGACGACCTGCGGCTCTGGGTTTGCTTGCAGGAGGTGACCCTCCACGCCGTGCTCGGCCGCCCTCACGTCCGCGCCCGCCTCGCCGACCTCATCAATGAGTACGTCAGCCGCTTCGAGGTCGACCCCGAGGCCCTGGAGATGAGCCTGGGGAACATCGACCCCACCGACCCCGCCGGCCTCCAGAAGGTCCTTGGTAACCCGGAGACCCTGCTGGGGGCCATGCGCTCACCCGGCCAGCAGGAGACGCTCACCCGCATCGAGACCCTCACCGCGGTCATCTCGGGCTACGTCGACCACATCATGGACTCAGTCGGCCGGGGCCTGATCGGCTCCTACGGCCAGATCACCGAAGCCCTGCGCCGGCGGCGGGTGGAGGCCGGCGACGGCGACCGCTTCGCCGGCCGTCTGCTCGGCCTGGAACTGGGCCGAGGCCAGTTCGAGCGGGGTGCCACCTTCATCCGTGGCGTCGTAGAGCGGGCCGGCGACGAAGGCCTGAGCCGCCTGTGGCTGACCGAGCGGGAGCTGCCGACCACCGCCGAGGTCGACGCTGCCGGCCTCTGGCTCGCCCGTATCGACATACCGGAGTAATCGCCGTTCACTCCGCTTCGCTCCGTTCCGGCGAGGCAGCTGCGCTACGGGCGGCCGGCGGAGCCGGCCGCCCTTCGCCGTCCTTCCTTGGCCGGCAGCCGTTGGGGCCGCCTACCGGCGGCGACTGCGGCCGCCGGCGGCCTGACGCCCCTCGCTCGGCGCCGGAAGGGCTCGGTGGTGATCCACTGCTCTGAGCGCGGCCAGGTAGGACGACAGGGCGACGGCTGCCGTCAGGGCCAGGACGCCCATGCCCATGGGGCTGGGGATGTGGAAGGCCACGGGCAGGGCGGCGCCGGCCACCCACGCCAGCTGGAACCGGGTCTCGAAACGGGCGAAGGTACGGCCCCGCACCGCGTCGGGGGCGTCGCGCTGGACGATGCTGTCGAAGGCCAGCTTGCCTGCGGCCGCGGCCACGCCGACAGCGCCGGCCACAAGGGCGGCGGCCGCAAGCCCGCCGATCCAGACCGCCGCCAGTCCGAAAACCACCACCAGGACGAGCGCGCCCTGGAGGATCCGCTCCTCGACCACTCGTTTGCGGAGGCCGGGCGCCACCGCGGCACCGGCGAAGGATCCGACCATGCTCGCAGCCAGGACGAAGCCGAACCACCACGCCGGCGCGTCGTCGCCGCGGAAGGTGAAGGCGATCAGGAAGGTGAGGAAGCCGACGATCGCCCGCAGCACACCCATCGCGGTGGCGGCCATGCGCACCGAGGCGACGTGCAGTTCGGCCTCACCGACGGCCACCGGCGGGAGCCGGTCGTCACCGGCCGCCGGACGGGTGAGGCGGAAGCCGGCCACCGCCGTGACCGCGAACGTCAACGCGGCCAGCCGGACCACCCAGGGCGCACCCAGGAAGTCGACCTTGAGCACGATGACCCCGGGGATCGCGGCGACGAAGCCGGCCAGCACCGAGAGCACCGCCAGCCGGGAGTTGGCCGCCACCAGCTCGCCCTCGCCCGACACCGTGCCGGGGACAAGGGCGCTCTTGACCACCATGTGGACCTTCGACAGCACCAGGACGGCAAACGCCTCCGGGAAGAGCATCAGGCCGTTGAGATGGCCCGCCATGGAGAGGCAGACGATGGCCCGGCTGGCCGAGCCGGCGATGATCAGGGCCCGCCGCCCGCCCCGGCTGCGGTCGATCACGGGCGAGAGCAACGGCGCCACCACCGCGAACGGTGCCACGGTCAGCAGGAGGTACAGGGCGACCTTGCCCCGCGCCGCCTGCGGTGAGATCGAGAAGAAGAGCGACCCGGCGAGGGCCATGGTCACGAACGTGTCGCCGGCCACGGCCAGCATGTGGACGATCGCCAGCCGCGAAAACGGGGACCTGCTCAGCCCTCCCGCCGGGCGCTGGCGGGGCGGCCGGCGCAGCGGCTGCCAGCCGGGGTCCGTGGTAGGGCGGGCCACACCCCCATCGTAGGACGCAGGTTTCGGGATCAGCCCGCCTTGGCCGGGTTGGCGGCAATGGCCGGCGCCGCCAGCGGGGGGCCGGCGGGAAGGCGCAGCCAGAATGTCGACCCCTTGCCCTCTTGGGATTCCACCCGCACCTCGCCCCGGTGGTTCCCCACCACGTGGCGGACGATGGCCAATCCCAGCCCGGTACCGCCGAGATACCTCGACCGGGCGCTGTCGACCCGATAGAAGCGCTCGAAGATGTGCTCGAGATCGTCCTCGGGAATGCCGATCCCGGAGTCGCGCACGCTCAGCTCCACGCGGTCCCCGTCGGGCCGGCCCCGGACCTCCACCACCGATCGGGCCGGGGAGTACTTCACCGCATTGTCGAGCAGGTTGTACACGGCGGCAACGAGCTCCCGACGCTCGCCCAGCACGGTCAGCCGCTGCGCCGGCTCGCCGAAGTTGACCGTCATGTCCTTTTCCTGGGCTGCGGCCCGGACGCGCTCGGCGGCCTGGGCCACGATGAGGTGCACGGGGACGGCCTCGGGCGCCGGCCGCTCCTCTGCCTCCATCCGCGAGAGGAGCATGAGGTCGTCGACGACCCGGGAAACCCGCTGGGCCTCGTTCTGGAGCCGCCGGGAGAGTCGGGCCACGACCACGGGATCCTTCTCGGCCGCAAGGGTCTCGGCCAGCAGTCCGAGGGCGCCGACCGGCCGCTTGAGTTCCTGGCCGATGTTGTCGATGAACTCCCGCCGGGCCGACTCGTGACGGTTGCGCTGCGACCGGTCGTCGATCACCACCACGCCGCCCAGCGTCCGCTGCTCGTCGTGCAGCGGCCGGCACACGAGGTGCAGGGTCTTCGCCGGCGGCCCGTCGATGTCCACGGTGACGCTGTCGGCCACGCCGTCGACCGCCTTCTCCAGCAAGGTGCGGACCGCGTCGCGCGCCGGCGCGCCGCGCAGGAGCTCGCCGGCAGGAGCGTTCTGGAAGACGACGGTGGCCTGATCGTCGCCCACGACGACGCCCTGGGGAACCGCAGCCAGCGCCTGTTCCATCAGCGACTGGCCGGAGCGGGCCTCGCTGGCCACGGCCACGGTGCTGTCGACCACCCGCTCCAGCTTGGCCAGCCCTGTCTCCAGCCCCGCCCGGCCTCCGAACTGGAGGTCGGACTCCCCCATGCGGGCGGTCAGGGTGGCGAGGCGTCGGGCGGTGGACCGTCGGGACAGCAGGACCCAGATGAAGGCCACGAGTACGACTCCGGCCGCAACGGCGACGACCACGACGTCAGCGTTCGACAGTGGCATCACCCCCCACCATAGGTGGTGGGCATCCTGCCTAGCCGGATTCGCCCTCGTCTTCGGGCAGGCCGAGATCCCAGTCCAGCAGGATGTTCTCCCGCTCCGCGTCCCGCACCACGCGCTCCCGGTTCCGTCGGAACTGGGGGTCGTGCGGTGGTAGAAGGAGCAGCCGGGCCAGGATTCGCTGGCTCAGCTCCTCGATGACGTTGCGGTCACCGAAGTCGGAAACCACCTGCCAGTGAGGTGCCACCGGGCCGAGGTACACGACGCGGACGTGCCCGCGCGGGGGTTGGGACTCGCCGACCTCTTCGGGTGCCTGGGCCATTCGGCCAGGGTAGTGCCCCGCGTGACAGTGAAACTTTTCACGATCCGGGATCGTCCTTTCCTACGTAGGAAAGGGTGAGGGAACCAGTTCTGGGCACAACGACGTTGTTCAGAGCGGTAGCCCGACGAGGAGGGCCAGATGGACAACGAGTGGATGGCTGAAGGCAACTGCCGAGAGCAAGCGCCGTCGCTGTTCTTTCCCAGCGACGGTGTGGGTGTCGAGGTTGCCCGACGCGTCTGCGCGACCTGCCCGGTCAAGGAGCCCTGCCTCGAGTACGCCCTGCGCAACGGCATCGACCACGGTGTGTGGGGTGGCGCGTCCGAGCGCGAGCGGCGCCGGATCGCCAGGCGCCGGCGACTCGAGCGCGCCGCCGCCGGGGCGCGCTAGGACAGCGGCTGCACCAGGGCCTGGGCGGCGCGGCGGATCTTCCCGAGTAGGGAAAGCTCGCCGCCGGGGACCTTGGGCAGCGAGCGCACGGCTGTGAGCACCTGGTCGGCGGGAGCGTCGCTCACCGCGGTGAACACCCGTCCGCCGGCCGACCACACCACCAGCTGGCCCCCCGGCCACGGATAGTGCCACCCAGTCGCCCCTCGCACCGACACCCGTTCGCCCTTGCCCGGCAGATCCGAACGACGGAGCCGGCCCTGCTGCTGGAACAGGGACAGGTCGTAGACCCCGTCGCTGTAGAGCACTTGGAGGACCGAGCCGCTCTTGTAGATGCCCATCCGCTCATAGCCGTCGGCCAGGGAATCCGGCGCCGCAGCCGGCGAGCTCAGGCGGTCCGGTTGGACCTGTTCGGGGGCGTGGTGGGCCGGCGACGGAGGCGGGCTGAGCGGTTCGGCCGGCCCCCCGATCGTCAGCGACTCGAACGCCACCCGGCGCACGACCACGCCGTGGCGGTCGTACTGGTCGCGCTCGAGGAGCAGGTCGGTCTCGGTGTCGAGGTAGATGCGCTCCAGGAGCGACCCCCCGGCGTGGACCTCGACGACCTTGGTGGGCCGCCCCGCCACCGCCGGCCCGGCCACCGGAACCGTCGTGCGGTACTTGGCCGCGCCGTCCGGCCGGGCGCTCGGCGCCAGCGACGGGAGCCACATCTCCTCCCACCCGCCGCCGGCGTGGGCCAGCAGGCGCCCGTAGTCGGGACGGGCCATGACCAGGTTGGCGCCCCGCACCATCAGCGACCCATTGGCCGCCTCGACGCGGAGGCGCTCGGAGCGGATCTCGTCGCCGTCGCGCCAGCGCACCTCGAGGACGCCCGCGAAGACAGTGTGCTCGGCCGCGTACCGGGCCTGCTCGAGCGGCGCCGGCCCACCGCCGGCGTGGGCCGGCGTGGCCAGGCCGGCGGCGTGGGCCGGCGTGGCCAGGCCGGCGGCGAGGACGACGGCCATGACCGTGCGGGTCGCGTGTGCGGCCCGATAGGTCACCGGCCGAAGGATACGGGCACGCCCATGGGGGCCAGCTTGCTGAGCAGGTCGGCACCGACCGACGCGCTGGTGGCGTGGGCCTCGACCAGCCGGGGCATGGCCGGGTTGACCGGGCGGGCCGCCGGCGAACCGACGCCCAGGACGGTGACGGCAGCGGCGGCGGCGCCGAGTGCGGCCAGCCCGGCTCGCCGGCGCAGTCCGGGGCTTGCGCCGAAGGACCCCGGGCGGTCAACCGGCCGGTCGAGGAGGAGGCGCTCGTAGAAGCCGAAGGGGGGGTCGACCTGGGGTAGGCCCCGCACCCAGCTCCGGGCCTGGCCCACCGCAGCCAGCTCCTCGCTGCATTCGGGGCAGGCGGCCAGGTGGGCCCGGGCCGCCTCCTGCTGGGCCAGAGGCAGCTCGCCGTCGAGGAGGGCGCTGAGGGCGTCGCCCAGGTGTGTCTGGCCCCCGAAGCGCCCGCTCCCGAACACGTTGCTCATCTGGCCGTCCCCTGGGCCGGCGTGCTCATGCCAGGGCCTTCCGGAGCAGGGCCCGGCCCCGGTGGATCCGGCTGCGGACCGTGCCGACGGGCACGTCGAGTGACTCGCCGATCTCCTGGTACGACAGGCCGACCACGTCGCAGAGGACGACTGCCACCCGGTACTCCTCGGGCAGCCGAGCGAGCGCCTGCTGGATGTCGTCCGGAAGCACCTCGGCGGCCAGGGCGATGTCGGCCGCCGGCCCGGCGGGCAGGACCCGATCGGGATCCTCCGGCAACAGGTCGACCGGCCGGCGTCGGCGGCGCCTGGTCTCGTCGAGGAACGTGTTGGTGGTGATGCGGCTCAACCACCCTTCGAGGGAACCCGGTCGATAGGTCTCCAGGCCTTTTCGCACCTTGAGAAGCACTTCCTGCACCAGATCCTGAGCGTCGTCGGAGTTACCGGTCAGGCGGTAGGCCACCGTATAGAGAAAACGCCCGTGGTCGCGAGCGACTTCCTCCCAGGTGGGAACCCCACTACCCGACACGAGAACGACGGCCGGGGCCGTCAGGTTCCCTGTTTATACGGCCGGAGGCGCGTCTTTGCGGGCCTGGGCCTCGCGCTCGGCCAGCATGGCGTCGAGCTCGGCCTTTGTCATGGTGACCTTCTCCTCGGAGAGCGCCTTGGCCGGCGGCTCATCGACGTCGGCGATGCCCTTCTTGAACTCCTTCTGGGCCTCACCGAGCGACTTCGCCAGCTTCGGCAGCTTCGTGGACCCGAAGAGCAGGAGGATGACGAGGAGGAAGATGATCAACTCCGGCGCACCGATACTACCCATGGGTCAGAGCCTACAGGCCGTGGCGAGCAACTCCACGTCGTCGCCGGCGACCAGGGCAAAGGGCACGGCGCCAGCGTTGACCACCAAGCTGGACACCCCCAGCGCCTCCCACTCCCGGACCTGCTCCGCCACCTGCTCCACGGTCCCCACCAGGCGGCCCTTCCGCCACTCTGAGAGCTCGATCCGGTCGAGCACGCCGGCCGGCGACAGCTCCTGGAGCCGGCGAAAGCGGCGGGCCAGGTCGGCCTCGTCCTCGCCGGCGAGGGCGTAGAGGCCGACCGACCTTGTCACCGACGCCGGGTCCCGACCGGCCCGTTCGCACGCCGCGTCGAGCAGGGCGGCCCGCTGCTTCCAGTCCTCGTGCGTCCAGATCCACGCCGTGTTCCAGCCGTCGGCGTGGGTGCCGGCCAGCTCGACCAGCTTCTCGCCCTTGCCTCCGACCCAGATCGGCGGCGACGGGCGCTGGAGGGGGCGGGGGTTGCACCGGGCCTTGTCGGCCCGCTCGTAGGTGCCCTCGAAGGTGAACGGCCCGCCGCCGAACATGCCCCGCACGACCTGGACCGCCTCGGCCAGGCGGGCCAGGCGCTTCCCCGGTGGGTCGAGGGTGAGGCCGGCAGCGGCCAGCTCGGGCTCATACCAGCCGGCGCCGAGGCCGACGGTGAGCCGGCCGCCTGAGACGACGTCGAGGGTTGCCAGCGCCTTGGCCAGCACCGTCGCCGGGCGCAGGGGGACGCACAGGGTCAGGGTTCCCAACCGCACCTTCGTCGTGCGGCGGGCGATCGCCGCCAAGGCGACAATGGCATCGAAACAGCCGTGGTCGCCGGGCGCAGCGCCGTAGCGGCTGATGTCGAGGAAAAGGTGGTCCGACAGCCACACGGAGCCGAACCCGAGCGCTTCGGCCCGCTCGGCGCATGCAAGCAGCGTCTCCCACTGCAGCGGCGATTCGCCGGGGATCGAGAAGTCGTACTGGGGCAGAGCGAGTCCCACGTCCACTCGTGAAAGCCTAGGAGGGAGGTGTTGGAGTGCGTGATCAACGTGAGCGAGGGCCGGAACCGGTTCGCCATCCGGCGCATCGCCGACGCCGGCGGCGCCTGCCTGCTCGACGTCCACTCCGACCCCCACCACAACCGCTCCGTCCTCACGCTGGCCGGCAACGGCGTGGAGGTCGCGGCGCGGGCGGTGGCGGCAGAGGCAGTGAGGTGCATCGACCTGCGGCTCCACGTCGGCGTCCACCCTCGCGTGGGGGCGGTCGACGTCGTGCCCTTCGTGCCCCTCGCCGGCTCCTCGATGGACGGCGCTCTGGCCGCCCGGGACCGGTTCGCGGCCTGGGCCGGCGAGGATCTCGGGGTACCGTGCTTCCTCTACGGCCCGGAGCGGTCACTACCCGATGTGCGCCGGCACGCTTTCGGTGGGCTGGCGCCGGACACCGGCCCCGCCGTCGCCCACCCGACCGCCGGCGCCATCTGCGTGGGCGCCCGGCCCCTGCTGGTGGCCTACAACGTGTGGCTGGAGGCCGGCGTCCCCGTCGCCATCGCCCGCCAGGTCGCCCGGGAGATCCGTGGGCCGGGGATACGCGCCCTGGGGCTCGACGTCGGCGGCCGGGCCCAGGTGTCGATGAACCTTGTCGACCCTGAGCGGCAGACGCCGGCCGACGCCTACGACGCGGTGGCGGCGCGGGCGCCGATCGACCGGGCCGAGCTGGTGGGCCTGGTGCCGCCGGCGGTCCTCGACGCCATCCCGCCTGCCCGCTGGGCCGAGTTGAGCCTCAGCGCCGACCAATCCCTGCCGCCCGATCTCCTTCGGTAAGGCGATTGACATCGGGTGTACGGTCGTTATGGCAACGCAATTCGGCCGCTCGACGCGGAAGGATTTGCGGGCTGGAAGAAGGGGCCCGACGATGCCATAGGGCCATGAACGGTGTCCGTTCCGAGCCGCCTCCCCCCGCCATCCAGGGGTTGTCTCGGTGCTCCCAATAAAAACACTCGGCGTCAGCCGCGTTTCCGAGGCAAAAATAGCGCCCGGACCACGTCCGGACATGAGATGTCTCAGGTCGGAGGCCTCATCGGTCGATAGGGGCAAGACGATGTCCGACGCGATCGATACCACCACCCTCCTGGGCTTTCTTGCCCAGGTCAAGAGCGGGAACTTCACCGCCCGCATGCCGCTCGAATGGACCGGGGTGGCGGGCAAGGTGGCCGACGAGCTGAACGACCTGGTCATCGCCAACCAGACGCTTGACACCGAACTGGCCCGGGTCAGCCAGGTCGTCGGCAAGCAGGGCCGGCTCTCCGAGCGTGCCCGCATCGGCGACGCCACCGGCAGGTGGGCGGCCAGCGTGGAGTCGGTCAACAGCCTGATCGACGACCTGGTGCGCCCGACCATCGAGATGCAGCGGGTGATCGGAGCGGTGGCCGACGGCGACCTGAGCAAGAAGGTGTCGGCCGAGGTCGGCGGCGACATGCTGGAGCTGAAGAACACCATCAACGCCATGGTCGACCAGCTCAACGGCTTCGTCTCCGAGGTCACCCGGGTCGCCCGCGAGGTGGGCACGGAGGGCAAGCTCGGCCAGGCCGCGGCGGTCACCATCGAGGTCGGCGGCGTGTGGAAGGACCTGACCGACAACGTCAACCTCATGGCCGGCAACCTCACCGGCCAGGTGCGAAACATCGCCGAGGTGACCACGGCCGTCGCCAATGGCGACCTGAGCAAGAAGATCACCATCGACGTCAAGGGTGAGTTCCTCGAGCTGAAGAACACCGTCAACGCCATGGTGGACCAGCTCAACGCCTTCGCCTCAGAGGTCACGCGGGTGGCCCGGGAGGTCGGCGTCGAGGGCCGCCTCGGCGGCCAGGCCCAGTCCAAGGAGGTGGCCGGGGTCTGGAAGGACCTCACCGACAACGTGAACCAGCTGGCGGCCAACCTCACCAACCAGGTCCGCGCCATCGCCGAGGTGGCCACCGCGGTCACCGAGGGCGACCTGACCCGCCAGGTCAGTGTGGAGGCCAGCGGGGAGGTGGCCGTCCTCAAGGACAAGCTCAACGAGATGATCCGCAACCTGCGCGAGACCACCCGCCAGAACATCGAGCAGGACTGGCTGAAGACGAACCTGGAGCGCTTCACCCGCATGCTCCAGGGCCAGCGCGACCTCGCCGCGGTGTCGGCCATGATCCTCTCCGAGCTCGCCCCCCTCGTCTCGGCCCAGCACGGGGTGTTCTATTCCATGACCACCCCCGCCGGCGGCGGCGCCCCGGTGCTGGAGCTGGCGGCCGGCTACGGCTTCGAGGAGCGCCGGCACCTGTCGACGTCGTTCAAGGTGGGCGAGGGCCTGGTGGGCCAGTGCGCAAAGGAGCGCAAGCGGATCCTGCTCACCGAGGTCCCCGCCGACTACGTGAGGATCAACTCCGGGCTCGGCGCCGCCACACCGCTCAACATCATCGTGCTGCCCATCCTGTTTGAAGGATCGGTGCACGCCGTGGTGGAGCTGGCGTCGTTCTCGCCGTTCAGCCTCAACGCCCTGGCCTTCCTCGACCAGCTCCCCGAGAGCATCGGCCTTGTCCTCAACACCATCGAGGCCAACACCCTCACCGAGAACCTCCTGGAGCGATCCCAGTCATTGGCCGAGGAGCTCAGGGAGTCCAACGAGGACCTCGAGCGCCAGGCCGCCCTGCTCGCCGAGCAGAACATCGAGGCCCAGCAGCGCAACAGCGAGATCGAGCAGTCCAAGCGCCTCGTCGAGGAGAAGGCGGGCCAGCTGTCGGCATCGTCGAAGTACAAGTCCGAGTTCATCGCCAACATGTCCCACGAGCTGCGCACCCCGCTGAACAGCCTCCTGATCCTCGCCGAGCAGCTCGAGTCCAACCCCGACGGCAACATGACCGCCACCCAGGTCGAGTACGCCAGCGTCATCCGCACGTCGGGCAAGGACCTCATGGGCCTGCTCAACGGCATCCTCGACCTGGCCAAGGTCGAGTCGGGCACGGTCACGATGGACATCGCCGACGTCTCGCTCGACCGCCTTCGCAGCGCCGTCCGGCGCGAGTTCGAGCACGTGGCCCTGACCCAGGGCGTGGCCTTCTCCGTCGACCTGGCGCCCGACGCCCCGGCGACCATCGCCACCGACTCCCAGCGCGTCCGCCAGGTGCTCACCAACCTCCTGCCCAACGCCTTCAAGTTCACCCAGCACGGCCGCGTCCAGGTCGAGATCGGCATCGCCCCTGGCGGCTGGCACCCGGCGAGCCGGGCCCTCGCTGACGCTCCCGCGGTGGTGGCGTTCCGCATCTCCGATACCGGAATCGGCATCGCCCCCGACCAGCAACAGCGGATCTTCGAAGCGTTCGCTCAGGGCGACGGCGCCACGGAGCGGCTCTACGGCGGAACGGGCCTCGGCCTCTCGATCAGCCGCGAGCTGGTCGGCCTGCTGGGCGGTGAGATCACCGTCGAGAGCACGCCCGGCAAGGGCAGCACGTTCACGTTCTTCCTGCCCGCGGGGCCGGCGGGCCCACCGCCCCCCACGGAGGGGCGCGACGTGCTGGTCACCCCCGCCGAGCGACGAGCCCGGCGGGTCCTCGTCCTGCCCGCCGGACCTCCACAGGAGACCCCCGGCGACGACGACTTCGCCGGGGCCAACGTGCTGGTGGTGGACGACGATTTCCGCAACATCTTCGCCATGACCGCGCTTCTCGAGCGGGGCCACGCCGTCGTGACGGTGGCCGAGAGCGGCCAGGACGCGCTGGACCTGCTTGAGCGGGCGCCGAACATCGACATCGTGCTGATGGACATCATGATGCCGATCATGGACGGGTACGCCACCATCCGGGCCATCCGCGCCGACGAGCGGTTCGAGAAGCTGCCCATCGTCGCCGTCACCGGCAAGGTCGTGCCCGGCGAGCGCCAGCGCTGCCTCGACGCCGGCGCGGACGACTTCATCCCCAAGCCGATCGACACGTCCGAGCTCCTCGCCGTCCTCCGCCCGTGGCTGCAGGCGGCCATGGGAACTCCGGCATGAACCCGCCCATGCGCCTGGGCGGACAGCGGCCGCGGGAGACGCCGGTGCTGACGGCGAGAACGCCGGTGCCGGTACTCATCGTCGACGACAGCGCCTCGAAGCGGCTGGCCCTGAAGTCGGTGCTGTCCCCTCTCGGGTACCTGATCGTCGAGGCCGACTCCGGCACCGCGGCCCTCCGGTCCGTCATGGCCCGGGACTTCGCGGTGATCCTCCTCGACGTCTGCATGCCCGACATGGACGGGTTCGAGACCGCCGCGCTCATACGCCAGCGCCGGCAGTCGGAGATGACCCCGATCATCTTCATCACCGCCTTCTCCAGCGCGGAGATCATGAGCAGCGACCTCTACGCCGAAGGCGCGGTCGACTTCATCTTCGCGCCCGTACCGCCGGCCGAGCTGCGGGCCAAGGTGTCGGTGTTCGCCAACCTCTTCCTCCGGGCCGAGGAGCTGGCGGCGCGGGCTCGCGAGGTGCAGGAATCCGCTGATCAGCTGAGGCTGCTCACCGACTCGGCACCGATCGGCATCTTCCAGACCGACGCCGGCAACCGGTACATCTACACCAACCCGCGCTGGAGCGAGATCACCGGGATAGCGCCCGAGGAGGCGGCGGGACGGAACTGGGATGCCATCCTCGGGCCCGACGACCGGGCCTTGCTGGCGGCTGAGTTAACCGACGGCAGGCGGGACGGCACCGAGCTCTGCCGGCGTTTCCAGGTCGAGGGTCCGGGTGGGCGACCCTCCGTGATCCTGGTCACGTCGCGGCCCATGCCCGGCGGCGACGGGGAGACCGTTGCCGGCTGGGTCGGGACCATCGCCGACGTGACCACCGAGGCCGGAGCCGAGGCGGCCATGGCCGCGGCCCGAGACGAGGCGACCGAGGCGTCAAGGCTCAAGTCGGACTTCCTGGCCAACATGAGCCATGAGATCCGGACGCCCATGAACGCCATCATCGGGATGACCGACCTCCTCCTCGAGACCGGACTCGACACCGGCCAGCGCGACTACGCCCAGACCGTGCGCAACTCCAGTGAGGCGCTCCTCACCATTCTCAACGACATCCTCGACTTCTCCCGGATCGAGGCCGGCCGGCTGCTGATCGAGGAGATCGAGTTCAGCCTGCACAACACCCTTGGCGACGTCGTCGACCTGCTGTCCGGCCCGGCGCAGGCCAAAGGCCTCGAGCTCGCCGCCATCGTGGAGTCGTCGGTGCCAGCAGTGATCATCGGGGACCCGGGTCGGGTTCGCCAGATCCTGACCAACCTCATCGGCAATGCGATCAAGTTCACCAAGGCCGGCGAGGTCGTGGTCCGGGTGACGGCGACCGCCTTCGACGGCGCCGAGGCCGTGCTCCGCTTCGAGGTCTCCGACACCGGCGACGGCATCCCCGCCGACAAGCTCAGCGTGATCTTCCTGCCCTTCGTCCAGGCCGACACGTCGACCTCCCGGAAGTACGGGGGCACCGGTCTGGGACTCTCGATCAGCGGCCAGCTCGTCGCCCTCATGGGAGGCGACTGCGGCGTGTCGAGCACACTCGGCGCCGGCAGCCAGTTCTGGTTCACCGTCAGCGTCCGCACCGACGTGGAGCGGCGCCAGGACGGGGCGCCGGCTCCGGACACCGACCTCTCAAGCGTCACCGTCCTGGTCGTCGATGACAGCGCCGCCCAGCGCCGGGTGCTGTCCGGCTACCTCACGGGTTGGGGCATGGAGGTCTCCACCGCCGGCTCGGGCGGCGAGGGACTGGCCGCCATGCGCGCCGCCGCCGGAGAGGACCGGCCGTTCGCGGTTGTGCTCCTCGACCGGTTCATGCCCGGCATGGACGGGCTCGAGCTCAAGGATGCGATCGTGGCCGATCCCGCGCTCACCTCCCGCCTGGTGCTCGTCACCGGCCTGGGGCGCGACGGCCGCCACGACAGCACCGAACGGTCCGGACTGAGCGCCACCCTGTCCAAGCCGGTGCACCCCGCGAACCTCCAGGAATGCCTGCGGGTCGCGCTCGGCCTGGGGCCGGTGTGGAACGCGCCGCTGGAGGCCGCGGACCGGTACCGCTCGGCGACGGCACCACCCAAGCGTGGGCGTCTCCTCCTGGCCGAGGACAACGTGATCAACCAGAAGGTGGCCGTGGCCATGCTGTCCAGCGCGGGATACGTCGTGGACGTGGTCGACGACGGGGCGGCCGCGGTGGCGGCGTTCGCCGCCCAGCGCTACGACGCCATCCTGATGGACTGCCAGATGCCGGCACTCGACGGCTACGACGCCACTCTCGCCATACGGGCCCAGGAAGGCACCGGCCGCCGCACCCCGATCATCGCCCTTACCGCCAGCGCCCGCCGCGAGGACCGCGACCGCTGCCTGGCGGCCGGCATGGACAGCTACCTGGCCAAGCCGGTGAGCAAGCACGCCCTGGTGGCGCTGGTGGCCAGT
>CAYZMG010000018.1:0-26502 GCA_964479465.1 uncultured Acidimicrobiales bacterium | reverse complement strand
CAGTTGGGCCAAGCGGGAGCTCACCGTGGCCGGTCCGGCGCCAGATGTGTCAGTCATGGCCCTCCCAGGCTGACGTTCGGGAGCGGATCGTGGTCGCTCCCGAACGCCGCCGGGAAGGCAGGGAAGCCTCTTGGATCCCGCTCAGGCGGACGCGGCGCCGCCGGCGCCGCGAGCCAGGGTGCGCTGGCGGCGGATGCGCCGGCGCTCACGCTCGCTGAGGCCGCCCCAGATACCGAACTTCTCGCCGTTCACCAGGGCGTACTCGAGGCAGTCCTCACGGACAACACAGCCCCGACACACCCCCTTGGCCTCACGCGTCGACGCCCCCCGTTCCGGAAAGAACAGATCGGGATCGACCCCCAGGCAGTTGGCCTGTCCTTGCCAGCTGCGGTCCCCGAGGTCGAAACGGTGTCCCCGCCTCTGCTCCATCATCGGCCGCCTCCCCTCACGTCGTGCGGCACATGGCGGCTGGTGTAGCTGCCACTCGTGTAATTACAACTTTGTCATCATGCCGGGAAACCGGCGCCAACGCAAGGCCGGACCGCTACCATCCGCGACAAATGCGCCTGGAAGCGATAAAGGGGGACATCACGGCGGAGGAGGTCGACGCCATCGTCAACGCCGCCAACTCCTCACTGCTCGGTGGCGGGGGCGTGGACGGGGCCATCCATCGGGCCGCGGGCCCAGAGCTCATGCAGGCGTGCCGGCCCCTGGGCGGCTGCAAGACCGGCGACGCCAAGGCCACGCCCGGCTTCCGCCTTGCCGCCCGCTGGGTCATCCACACCGTCGGGCCGGTGTGGCGGGGCGGGCACGCCGGCGAAGCCGAGCTCCTCGCCTCCTGCTACCGCCGCAGCCTGGAGGTGGCCGACGAGATCGGCGCCCGGAGCGTCGCATTCCCCGCCATCTCGACCGGCGTGTACGGCTACCCGGCCGAGGAGGCCGCCACCATCGCCGTCGACGCGATTAGTGCGGCGCCGGCCGCAGTCGAGTTGGTCAGGCTGGTCGCCTTCGACGACCGCACGCTGGCGCTGTACGAGGCCCGGCTGGCCTGATCAGGCCGGGCGCCGGCCCCGGCGGTCGCCACGCTGGGCTCGTTTGTGCTCAAGGAAGTCGACGAGGACGTAGCTGGCCAGGTTCTCGGGCGTGGTGAAGAAGGCCCGGCCCCGGTTCATCCGGGTCATGCGCTCGACGAAGGCCTGAAGGTGGTCGGTGGCGTCGAGCATGAACGTGTTGATGCGGATGCCGTCCGCCGTGCAGCGGGCCACCTCGGCCAGGGTGGCCCGCACCGTCTCCCGCACCGGGGGGTACTCGGCGAACACGGTGCCGTCGGGCTCGATATGGGCCGTCGGCTCGCCGTCGGTGATCATGACGATCTGCTTGGTGCCCGACTGGCGGGCCAGCTGGTGGCGGGCCAGCAGCAGGGCGTGGTGCATGTTGGTGCCCATCTCGAAGTCGAAGGAGACCTCTGGAAGCTGGTCGGGGCGAAGGGGCCGCGCCACCTTGCCGAACCCGACGAGGCCGAGGTAGTCCCGCGGGTACTGGCTGGTGATCAGGGCGTGCAGGGCCAGGGCCACCTTCTTGGCGGCCAGGAAGTTGTCCCGGATCGGCATCGACAGTGAGAGGTCCAGCAAAAGGACGGTGCTCGTCCGGGTGAGGACCTCGGTGCGCTCGACGGCGAAGTCCTCGGGATCCAGGGGCACGGGCGTGCCGCCGCCGGTGCGGGCCAGGGCGTTGCGGATGGTTCGCTCGATATCGAGGTGAAAGGGGTCGCCGAACTCGTACGGCTTGGAGTCGAACGTGCGCTCGTGGCCGGGCCCCTCCCGCTCGGCCTGGTGGCGGCCGAGGCGGTCCTTGGACAGCCGGGCGAACAGGTCCGAGAGCGCCCGCTGGCCGACCGCCCGCAGCCCGCGTGGCGTCAGCTCGAGCCGGCCCTCTCGCTGCTCGATGAGGCCGGCGTCGGTGAGCATCCGGGTCAGCTCGGCCAGCCGCTCGAGGCTCCGAGCGCCGTCCGGGCCGAGCAGCTCCGCCGCCTCCTCGATGTCGGCCTCGGCCAGGGCCCCCGGCTGGGCCGCCGAGCGCAAGAGGTTCTCCAGCTGGTCCATTGCGCTCAGCCGGTCCATCAGCTCGGCGGCCTCGCCCATACCCATCGGCCCCGACCCGCTGGTCTGCCAGCTGTTGCCCCACCCGGCGTCGGGGCGAGCCTCGCGGACGTTGCGGCCCAGCTGGTCCATCTGCCAGCGGAGGTCCATGTCGTCGAGGAGCTGGTCAGAGAGAGCCTGGAGCTGGGCCCGCTGCTCGGACGAAAGCGAGTTCATGAACGCCTGCATGGCGGCCATCTGCTGGGCGAGCTGGTCGAGCAGCTCGTCGAGGTTCTTCGGGTTGCCGGGGAAGAAGTCGCCATATTCGGCCATGAACCCGTCGAAGTCGTACTCCTCGCCCCGGGCCCGCTGGTCGATCATCCGGTTCAGGGCCGAGAGCATGTCCTTGGTGCGGGCGATCTGCTCCGGAGTGGTGTTGGAGATGGCCTCCGACAGCTGGTTGAACTGGGCCTTCAGCAGCTCCTGGCGTAGCCGGTCCAGCAGCTCCTCGAACCGCTCCCGCGCCTCGCCGGAGGCGAAGTCGTACTCCGATAGCGACCGCACCTGGCCGGCCAGGTCGGGGGGCAGCAGGTCAAGCTCCATGCGGCGCTCGGCCATGGCTTCGCCCACGATTTCCTGCCGGCGCTGGTCGCCCGACTGGCGAGCGGCCTCCTCCAGCCGGTCGATCTCCGCCCGCTCCTGGGTGACCACCTCCCGCAGCTCCTCGGCGATGTCGTCGTAGACGCCGCCGAGGTCGTGGTTGGCCAGTTCCTCCCGCCGGCGCTGGCGCAGGCGCTCGAGCAACTCGCGGATGCCGGCGATTCGCTCCCCCATCCGGTCCCGCATGCCCTCCTGGAGCATGCGCCGCAGGGCGGCGTTCACGTCGCCGTGGTACACGAGGTCGTCGGTGGCCTGGCCGAGCACGTCGTCCGCGTTCAGGTCGAACCCGGTCTGGGTGCCGTCCCACCGTGAGTAGGTGAAACGAGGCACTACTCCTCCGTTCTGGCTGCAGTGACGTGCGTATACGCACGTAGCTGCAGCCAGATCGGGGGGGTGCTCATCCCCTCCCCCGGTAGGTGGCCCGGCCGCCGGCGGCGTCCTTGTTGAGCCGGCGGGAGAGGTGGAGGCCCTCCAGAACCAGTTCCACGGCGCTGGCCAGGGCGGCCGGGCTCTCGCCGCCGGCGAGGGGCACGACGGCGGCCCGCAGCGCCGGCAGCGTGGCCAGGGCAGCCACGTAGTCGGCGGAGGGCACGTCGTCGCCGGTGTGGAGGATCGTCCCGCCGTCGAACTCGGCCAGCGCGTCACGGAAACGCTCCATCGGGCAGCGCCGGCGGAACACCGCCAGCACCGACGCCTTTAGGATGCGCTCCAGCACCGCCCCGTCGTCGCCCTCGTCCAGGGTCTCGATCTCCACCTTGCCGGCGGTGGAGGCCGGCAGCGCATCGAGGTCGCTCACCCGGGGGACGACGAGCGTCTCGCCGAGCCGGAGGGCGCGCCGGGTGGCGTTGGCCACCATGGTCTCGTAGTTGGCGATGGTCAGCCGTACCGACACGCCGGACCGCTGGTTGACATGGGAGCTGGCCCGGGCCTCATGGCTGACCGTGGCGACGATCTCGGCCATGTAGTCGGGCACCTCCACCCGCAGCCCCGGCACCCCCACGGCGGCGGCGTCGAGGGGCCGGGCCTCCTGGCGGACGACCTCCAGCTCAAGGTCGGTGTCGAGGGGGTAGTGGGTGCGGATCTGGGCGCCGAAGCGGTCCTTGAGCGGGGTGATGATCCGGCCCCGGTTGGTGTAGTCCTCGGGGTTGGCCGAGGCCACGAGCATGATGTCGAGGGGCAGGCGGATCTTGTAGCCCCTCACCTGGATGTCGCGCTCCTCGAGCACGTTGAGCAGGCCGACCTGGATGCGCTCGGCCAGGTCGGGCAGCTCATTGATGGCGAAAATGCCCCGGTTGGTGCGGGGGACGAGGCCGTAGTGCAGTGTCAACTCGTCGGACAGGTACCGACCCTCGGCCACCTTGATGGGGTCGACCTCGCCGATGAGGTCGGCGATGGAGGTGTCGGGAGTCGCCAGCTTCTCGCCGAAGCGGGCCGATCGGTGCACCCACTCGATCGGCGTGTCATCCCCGTGGTCGCGCACCAGGTCGCGGGCATGGCGGGAAACCGGGTGGTAGGGGTCGTCGTTGATCTCGGAGCCGGCGACGACCGGCATCCACTCGTCGAGCAGGTCGGTCAGCGACCGGATGATGCGGGTCTTGGCCTGGCCCCGCTCGCCGAGAAAGATCGTGTCGTGGCCGGCCAGCAGGGCGTTCTCGAGCTGGGGCAGGACCGTGTCGTCGAAGCCCACCACCCCGGTCACCGCCGGCTTGCCGGCTGCGATCCGGGCGGCCACATTGCGGCGCACCTCTTCCTTCACGGGGACGGACTGCCAGCCCGACTCGCGTAACTGGCCGAGAGTCGCGGGCCGGGACATCGGAGCCACCGTACCCTTGGCTCACTGCGTCGAATGGGGCAGGGCCCCATTTTCGACGAGGAGGCGGGGATGGGGCCCGCCGGGAAAGGGAACTATGCAAAGAGCCATCGCCTACTGCGTCGCCCTCGTGGTCTCGGTGTTCGCCGTCTTCGTGGGGGTCCGGGTCGTCGCCGGCAACACCACGGCGTTCGACCGGTTCAAGTCCGGGACGCCCACCACCACCACGACGGTGGACCTGGGGCCGGTGCCGGCGGCCGGCCAGGTGTTCGTGAAGGGCACGGTCGACCGGCTGACCGCGGAGGGGGCGCAGGCCCCCGCCATCGCCACCCCGTTCACCCTGACGGCCGTGGAACGGGGGGTTGGGAAGGTGACGATCGAGAACGCCCTGGTCGACGGGAAACGCACCACCATCGCATGGGACGGCGGGACGCCGCTGCCCATCACCGGCGCCGGCGGGTCGATCGACCTGGCCGGCTCCAAGGTCGACGTGGACGCCACCGGGTCCGTCTGGGCGGTGGACGGGGGACGCCCCCTCAAGCCGGGCACCTACCGGGCAGGCGCGTCCGTCGCCGTGGGCGAGGGCGGCCTGGCCCGTCCTCGCGACGCAGTGGCCTTCACCGCGGATGCCCGCACGATCGTCAACGGGAGTGGCGGGGTGACACTGAAGGTGGCCCCGGCCCGTATGGAGCTGGCGGGGCCGGGCAAGGTGGTCGGCGCCGGGCAGTTCCAGATCCGTGACCGGACCTCGCGTACACCGGCTGCCCGCTTCCAGTTCGGCGAGGGGCCCTACACCCTGGTGATCAACCCGGTGAACGGCCGCCTGGAGTTCGACGCCATCCTCCAGGGGCCGCTCACCCGGTCCTGACCGCCGGCCCAGCATGTTTAGGGGCCGGCCCCTATGGCGATCCGCCGGGCCGGCGCTCACACTGCGGGCATGGCGTCCTCCACAGAAACACTCCTCTGCCCCCGGTGCGGGCGGCCCGTCGATGCCGACCAGTCCGGCCCGGGAGGCCGGTCCAGAGAGCACTGTCCCTCCTGCGGCCTCCCCCAGACCGGCGAGCAGGTCAGCCGCCTGCGGGCGATCGTCGCCCGGCTCGACACGATCACCCGGGCTCAGTACGCCCTCAACGCCGAGGCGACCGTGCTGCGGGCCGAGCAGGTCTCACTGCTTCAGGCGCTCACGGCCGGTGAGTCTGCGCCCCGCCGCCGGCGGCCGGCGCCCGAGTCCCGCCCCGAGGTGGTGCGTGACGTCCTCCTGTGGCTCGGCTCCGCCCTCGTCGCCGTCGCCGCTCTCATCTTCGCCCTCTTCGCCTGGCGCCGGCTGGGCGACACCGGCCGGGCCGGCCTGCTGTTCGCCATGACGTTCCTCGCCGCCGGCGGCGCCTACGGCTTCCTCAAGCGGCTGCCGGCGACGGCCGAGGCCCTGGGCGGCCTCAGCCTCGCCCTGTTCCTGGTCGACTGGTTCGTCCTCCGCAAGGGCGGGGTCGCCGCCGGCCTCTCGGTGGAGACGTGGTGGGCGATGGGGACGGGCATGGCTGCCGGCCTCTCCGCCGCCGCCGCCCCTTGGCTGCGGCTCCAGGCGGTCGCCGCCGCCGTGCTCGTCCAGACATCCGCGGTGCTCGTGGTCACCCGCTTGGAGGCCGACTGGACGGTGGCACTGGGCCTGGCCATCGTCGCCGCTCCCCTGGCGACCATCGCCGGCCTCCTCTCCCGGAACCGGGCGTGGGCCCCCGCCGCTGTCGTCCTGGCCTGCGGGGTGGCCCTCATGGAGGTGGCCGCCCTGATGTTCGTCGAGAACCTCTTCGCGCTGGGCGACGGCGCCACGTCGGCCCGCCTGGCCGCCGTGCTGGCGGCCATGGCGCTGGCGCCGGCCGGAGCTCTCCTGACCTCGGGCGCCGGCAGCCCGGCGCGGCGAAGCTGCCTGGTCGCCGCCGGCGCCGCCTCGGTGCTGGGGGCCGTCGTCATGCTGGGGGCCGCGGTGTGGACCACGCCGGCGTCGCTGCTCGCCGCGGTCGCCGTCCTCGGCGCCGGCGGCATCGCCCTGGCGCTGGTCCTGCCGGCGGAGGTCCGTGCCGGCAGCCTGTACGCCGCCGGCGCCTGCCTGGGCGTGGGCGTACTCCGCCTTCTGGAGCCGGTCGGCGAGGCCCTCACTGCGCACCTCTCATGGCTGACCGATCCCTGGGGTGCGACCCTCAGGGACGGCGCACTGGACACCGCCGGCGCCGGCCTCGCCTTCGACGCCGCCATCGTGGCCCTCCTCGCCCTGGCCGGCGCCGCCGGCGTCGTGCTTCTCCGAGGTCGCAATGCGGTGCCGGCGCCCGTCGCATGGAGCGCCGGGGCGGCCGCAGTGGTCGGCCTCATCGCCACCGCCCCGCTGGCCGCCGGCGCCCCGATCTGGGCCGCCGCCCTCGTCACCACCGCCGGCGCCCTCGCCGCGATGGGTGCCGCCGCCACCGCAGACCGCCGGGGCTGGCAAAACCCGAGCCTGGCCCTCGCCGGGGCCGCCGCCGTCCTCGGCGCCACCGCCGGCGGCTGGGCTGCGGCCACCGAGGCAGGCACCCTCGCCTTCCTGGCCTGCGTCTTGGCCGGCGCCGGCGTGGCCACCGCCGCCGCCCGTTCCGCTCCGTTCCGCCAGGCCCTTGGCGCCCTGGCCGCGGCCGCCGCCGCCGGCGAAGGGGCGGCGATCGCCCTCAGCGCCGGCGCCTCGATTGCCCATGCCGGCGTGGTGGTGGCGATGGTCGGTGGCGCGGCGCTGGTCGCCGGCACCCTCTGGCGCCACCGCGCCGCCGAGGGCGTCGCCCTGGAAGCGGTCGGGATCGGGGCCCTGGTCGTCGGCGCCGGGCTGGCCGCCGGCGAGGAGCCGTGGCTGGCCGTCGTGCTCACCGCCGCTACCGCCTGGCTGATGGTCGCCGGCAGTTCGCCGGCCCGGCGCCTGTGGCTGGCCGCCGGCGCCGGCGCCGCGGTGGCCGCCAGCTGGGCCTGGCTCGCCACCTTCGACGTGACCCTCGTCGAGGCCTACACCCTCCCCGCCGCTGCCGTGGCCCTGGGCGCCGGCGTTCTCGCCCGCCGGCGCAACGCAACGGTCGACTCGTGGGCCGCATTCGCCCCCGGGCTCAGCCTCGGCCTGCTGCCCAGCGTGCTGCTCGTCGTCGCCGACGGCGGCCTGGCCCGCCCGCTGGCCGTCACCTTCGCCGCCCTCGTCGTGCTCCTCGCCGGCGCCCAGACCCGGCTCCAGGCCCCATGGTTCTGGGCGCCGGCGCCCTCCTCATCGTGGGCTTCGACGCTCTGTGGCCGGTGGCCGCCCGGGTGCCCCGCTGGGCCGCCATCGGCACCGTCGGCCTCACCCTCCTGTGGCTGGGCGCCACCGCCGAGCACCGCCTCGCCCAGCTCAAGGAGCTCGGCCGGCGCTTCCGCGACCTAGAGCCCGACGGCCCCATGGGGCAGTCGGCCTGACCAACTCCCGGCAGGCGCGGCAGGATGTCGCTTCCCGCCCTCCGGGCGGGCAGGATGGCGGGGATGGAGGTCCACCGGCACACCTTTGACGCAGTGATCGTCGGCGCGGGCGGCGCCGGCCTCCGGGCCGCCATCGAGACCGCCGGCAAGTGCCGTACGGCGGTGATCTCCAAGCTCTACCCCACCCGCTCCCACACCGGCGCGGCCCAGGGCGGCATGTGCGCGGCCCTGGCCAACGTCGAGGAGGACTCCTGGGAGTGGCACACCTTCGACACGGTCAAGGGCGGGGACTACCTCGTCGACCAGCCGGCGGCGGAGATCATGTGCCGGGAGGCGGTCGACGCCGTCATCGAGCTGGAGCATTTCGGGCTGCCCTTCAACCGCACGCCCGAGGGCAAGATCGACCAGCGCCGGTTCGGCGGCCACACCCGCAACCACGGCGAGGCCCCGGTGAAGCGCGCTTGCTACGCCGCCGACCGCACCGGCCACATGATCCTGCAGACCCTCTACCAGCAGTGCGTGGCCCGAGGCGTGGCCTTCTTCGACGAGTTCCAGGTGCTCGACGTGGCCTTCGTCGACGGCGACCCTCGCAACGGCGTGGCCGGCGTGGTCGCCCACGAGCTGGCCACCGGCGACCTCCACGTCTTCGAGTGCGCCGCCGCCCTGTTCGCAACCGGCGGCTTCGGGCGCATCTTCAAGGTGTCCTCCAACGCCCACACCCTCACCGGCGACGGCCCCGGCCTGCTCTGGCGGCGCAACGTGCCGCTGGAGGACATGGAGTTCTTCCAGTTCCATCCCACGGGCATCAACAAGCTCGGCATCCTGCTGTCCGAGGCGGCCCGGGGCGAGGGCGGCATCCTCCGCAACGAAAGCGGCGAGCGGTTCATGGAGCGCTACGCCCCCACGGTGAAGGACCTGGCTCCGCGGGACATGGTCAGCCGGGCCATGCTCACCGAGATCCGGGAGGGCCGGGGCGCCGGCCCGGAGAAGGACTTCCTCTACCTCGACCTGACCCACCTGCCGGCGGAGCAGATCGACGAGAAGCTGCCCGACATCGCCGACTTCGTGCGGACCTACCAGGGCATCGAACCCAAGACCGACCTCATCCCCATCCAGCCCACGGCCCACTACGCCATGGGTGGCATCCCCACCAACGTCTCCGCCGAGGTGATCCTCGACGCCGCCGAGACCGTCGCCCCTGGGCTCTACGCCGCCGGCGAGTGCGCCTGCGTCTCGGTCCACGGGGCCAATCGGCTGGGTACGAACTCCCTGCTCGACATCGTGGTGTTCGGCCGGCGGGGCGGGGCGGCGATGGCGCAGTACGTCACCGACCGCCGGCCGCCAGGGCTCGCCGCCGGCGTGGAGAACGAGATCAAGTCGACGATCGAGTCGCTTCTCAGCGGCGCCGGCACGGAGAGGGTGGCCGACATCCGCTCCGAGCTCCAGGCCGAGATGACGCTGAACGCATCGGTCTTCCGCACCGACGAGAGCCTGCGCTCGGTAGGGGCCACCATCGAACGGCTCAAGGAGCGGTACCGGTCCATCTCGGTCACCGACCAGAGCCGGCGGTTCAACTACGAGCTGTCCGAGGCCCTGGAGCTGGGCTACCTGCTCGATGTGGCCCAGGCGCTCGTGGCCGCCGCTCTGGCCCGTACCGAGAGCCGGGGCGGCCACTTCCGCGACGACCACCCCCTCCGCGACGACGCCAACTGGCTGCGCCACAGCCTGGCCTACCGCCAGCCCGACGGGTCCATCCGCCTGGACTACAAACCGGTCACGATGGGCCCGTACGTCCCCATGGAACGGAAGTATTGAACTGTGTCTCCGCAGCGGGCACCCGGGTCCTTCGGACACGACAATTCCGTTGGCCACGGAGGCAGGCCGCTGCTGGCGGCGGGGGCCCAACCCCGCCGCCCCGCCGGAAGGATGCGATGGACCTAGATCTGCGGATCAAGCGCTTCGACCCCGAGAAGGACGCCAAGCCCCACTGGGAGACCTACACGGTCCAGGTCGAGGCCGGCGACCGAGTACTCGACGCCCTCCACCAGGTCCGCTGGTACCAGGACGGCAGCCTGGCCTTCCGGCGCTCCTGCGCCCACGGCGTCTGCGGCTCCGACGCCATGGTCATCAACGGGGAGAACCGGCTGGCGTGCGTGCTGCTCGTGCAGGACGTCGGGGCGAAGATCACCATCGAGCCGTTGCGGGGCCTGCCGGTACTCAAGGACTTGGTCGTCGACATGGACGCCTTCTTCGCCCAGTACCGCAAGGTCATGCCCTGGCTGGTGAACGACGACGAGCCCGGCGCCACCGAGCGCCTCCAGTCGCCCGAGGACCGGGCCCGCTTCGACGACACCACCAAGTGCATCCTGTGCGCCGCGTGCACGACCTCGTGCCCGATCTACTGGGCCAACGACACCTACGTCGGCCCGGCGGCCATCGTGAACGCCCACCGGTTCGTGTTCGACTCCCGCGACACCGCCGGCGCCGAGCGCCTGGGTATCCTCGACGAGCAGTCGGGGGTCTGGAAGTGCCGTACGGCCTTCAACTGCACCGACGCCTGCCCTCGGGGGATCAAGGTCACCGAGGCCATCCAGGAGGTCAAGCGGGCCATCGTCCGCCCCCAGTAGCGGGCCGCGATTCGTGTCCGGAGCGCGAAAATCCTGAGGTACACTCGTACCGCACACGGTTCTTCCCCACTTTGTTTGAGTTTCAAACCAGGGGGAGGGACTTTTTTTTCGGGCTGGGGCCTGAGGGGCGTGAGGACGCGCGGCTCGATCTCCGGCACGACCGAGCCTGCGAGACGCCGATGCCCTTTCCCTCCCGCCGCCCGCAAGCCACGCTTGACCGCGTCCTGTTCGTGGCCCTGGCCGCCGTGGTCCTCCTCGCCGCCTTTGTGGGCCACGACGCCCCCGGGGTCAACAAGGCCGGCGCCGCCGCCATACTGCCCGTACAGCCGCCGGCCCCCGAGCACATGGCCGTGCCGGCCGAGCCGGTCGTGAACCTGCCCGCCGGCTCGGCGGAGATCGACGCCACCGCGGCGCCCAAGAAGTGGTTGCCCAGCGGCAAGGGCATGTGGATCTACCTGCCCGACAAGACCGAGGGCGGCAACGTCAGCGCCATCATCGCCAAGGCCAAGGCCACCGGCCTCACCCACCTCTACGTGCGGATGGGCTCAGCGTGGGACGGCTTCAACGTCGCCCCCTTCATGGACAAGATCCTGCCCGCCGCCCATGCCGCCGGCATCAAGGTCATCGGCTGGGACTTCCCCAAGCTCGACCCCATGGGTCCCGACATCGAGCGGGCCAGGGCCATGATCAACTACACGACGCCCGGCGGCCACAAGATCGACGCCTTTTCCCCTGACATCGAGAGCCCGGCCGAGGGCACCCGCCTCACCCCGGAGAACGCCCGCCGCTACGGGACGGCTCTGCGTGAGGTCGCCGGCCCCGACTACACCCTCATCGTCACCGTGCCCCGCCCCTCCAAGGAGCGCCCGACCCACCCCTACAACGAGATCGTCGCCGGCTACGACGCCATCGCCCCGATGATCTACTGGCTCGACCGCCAGCCCGACACCGACGTCGCCGGCGCCATGCAGTACCTCTCCAAGTACAACGTGCCGATCTACCCGGTGGGTCAGGCCTACGACGGCTCGCCCGAGGGTGGCCGCAAGGGTGTCCCCCCGCCCGAGGAGCTGTTCCGGTTCATGCGCTTCGCCGAGAAGCACGGGGCGGCGGGTGTGTCGTTCTGGTCGTGGCAGGCGGCCAACCAGCCGGCGTGGAACGCAGTGCGCGACGCCGTCGAGTTCAGCACGCCGGCTGCGGCACGGTAGCTACCCAGGCGGTTGCCGGCGGATTCACAGGAAGAGGTGGCAGGATCGGCCGAATGGCGCCCAAGCCGACGCACAGTCGCACGCCCTCCCGAAACGAGCGCCGGCAGGCCGCCGTCCACCGCCGCCGGCAGGAGTCCGCCCATCGCACCGCCGCCGCCCGCAAGGCGACCCGCCGCCGGCGCCGCCTGAAGACCCTGGCCGGCGTGGTGACCGTGGCCGTCGTGGCCGCCGGTGCCGTGTTCCTCCTTCGCGACGACGGTGACGGCGACGGCCCCTCGGCCGAGCTCCAAGCGCAGAAGGTGGCCGGCGCCACCGGCCCTCTGGCGCCCTCGTCGGCCCCGACCTCCTACCGCGCCGTCTATAGGGCGGAGGGCTACGTGGGCACGGAGACGACCGTGTCCACCGAGGTGGTCGAGGTCCAGCGCCCCTTCGACGGCCGGGTGGCGATCCTCGAGGGCGAGCCCCCCGGCGGCACGTCCCGGTTCGAGGGCCGCTCCACATTCGGCGTCTACGCCAACTACACCGACGGCGGCGCGGTGCAGGCCGCGGCCGACGCCCCCACCGTCGCCCTGGGCGACCTCCGCCTGGCCGCATCCCTCGACGAGCTGGTCCGCCAGGGCCTCTTCGTCCTGGGCGACCGCCGGCGGGCCACGCTGGGGAGCGAGACCCGCGAGTGCCAGACCTACCGCACCGGCTCCCCGGTCCAGAGCCTCAAGATCTCCGCCCCGACCGACACCGACTACGTCGACGTCTGCCTCGACAGCACCGGCCTCATGCTGGAGGAACTGGTCGTCGCCGGCGGCATCCCGTCGCAGCGCCTGATCGCCACGTCGCTCGAAGCCGAGCCCACCCTCGACCCTGCCCTTTTCACCATCGACGCCGAGAGGGTCGGGCCGGACCAGGGCGGCGCCATCGTGACCGAGGTCGACCGCACCACGGCGCCGGCGCCCGGCCACTGGGCTCCTGCCACCGATCCCGCCGGCTTCGCCCACCAGGGCCGCTACAAGGTCGAGGGCACGAACACGAGCTGGGTCGACGTCTACGTGCGGGGCATCGACCTGGTCACCATCCGCCAGGGCGCCCCCGGGGCCGAGCCCGACCTGAGCGAGGCCGGCGCCGGCACCGATGTCGACCTCGGCCCGCTGGGCGCCGGCAAGTTGCTGCTGCGGACCATCGGCCCCACGGTCGTCGGCCACCCCGGCGGCGAGGCCTTCGTCCACGTGACGGGGACCACCAGCCCCGCCGACGTGCAGGCCCTGGCGTCGGGCTTACAGAAGAGCTAACCCGCCGGGTGGAACCACTCGGCCCACCCGTAGCCGCGGACGCCCCCCGGCGTCCCGGGTGCACTGCCCCCGCCGGCCGTCTCGTACCGGCACAGGGCCCGGGCCAGCCGGCCGGCGCCGGGGATGAGCACCGGCGCATGGGCGAGGGCCGCACCGGTGACGCCGGCCGCGGCAACGGTGCGCAGCCGGCCCTCGCCGTCGCACTCCACGTCCGGGCCGGCGACCAGGAAATCTGTCCCGTCGTCCATGCGGCCGGCGGCCCAGCCCGACGGCGCACCCCGCCCGGCGTCGCCCCAGGTGTGGATCCGGGTGCCGGCGCCGTCGAGGGCGAACCGCTCGGCACCGACCAGCACGTCGCCGTGGACGGCGCAGCCCTGCCAGTAGCCCCCGGCCAATTCCACCGGCTCGCCGGCGCCTTCCCACTCCACGTCCAGGCCCAGGGCCCAGGGGTCGCCCCGCTCCCGCCCCCAGGCCTCCAGGGGGTCGTCGAGGGCCACGCCGAAGGCCTCCAGGCCCACGCTCCAGTGGTCGAGCGGCGTCTCGCACACCAGCTCGGTCCACAGGCCCGACGCCCGCACCTCCAGCCCCCCGGCCACCGGCGGCGGCACCTCGTGGTCGCGGACGGTGACCAGCGCCGGCCCGCCCCCGACCATCCCGGCCCAGAACCACGCCGTGCGCTCGGCCGGCCGCAGGGTCAGGCGCACATAGCCCCCCAGGCGGCCGCCGGCGTCCACGAAGTCCAGGTACCAGGACTCCTCCCAGTCGCGGCCGGCCCCAGGTGGGTGGCGGCGTTCGTCGGTCGGAAGGATCATTTCGGCGACAGAGCCATTTGGGCGAGAATACGCAGGTGAGGTTCCTGAGCCCTGAATGGCTCGATTCCATGAGGGCGACGACGGCAAATGCGGCGCCGGCCACCGACCTGCGAATCCGCCAGCAGGTCACCGGTGGGCCCGACGGCGACGTGGAGTACGTCCTCGCCCTGGCCGGCGGGGAGGTGCGCTTCGAGAGCGCCGGCCCGGCCGACGTCGAGCTGACCACCGACTACGACACCGCCACGGCCATCAGCAAGGGTCTCCTCAGCCCGGCCGCCGCCTTCGCCGCCGGCCGGCTGCGAGTGGGCGGAGCGGTGAGCTCGCTCGTCGCTCACCAGGACGCCTTCGCCGGTATCGGGAAGCTACTGGACGGGGTGGCCGAGGCCACCACCTACTGACAGTGGCTACCCACTACGAGATCCTCGGCGTCGGGCCCGACAGCGGCTTCGAGGAGATCCAGCGGGCCTACCGGCTCCTCGCCCTCCGCCACCACCCCGACGTCGCCCCCGACACCGACCCCTCCACCATGGCCGCCATCAACGGCGCCTGGGCCGTGCTCAGCGACCCTGTGCGCCGGCACAACTACGACTTCGAGCTCGGCCACCCCGAGCCCCGACCTCCCCGGCCGGCGCCTCCGCCGCCCGAGTCGGGCTGGCAGCCGCTCTACGACGACGACGAGGACGACGTCGACCCTGACGACCTCAGCGACGAGCCCTACGCCCCCACCGCCCGGCGGCCGTCCGACGTGCTGGTGATGACCCCCGTCCTGATGGTGCTGGGCGCCGTCGTCCTGTTCTTCCTGAGCGTCATGTCGGGCTCGACCGGCCTGCGGACGTTCTCCATGGTGCTGGTGCCGGTGTCGGGCGTCGGCTTCGTGATGGCCCCGCTGATGGTCATGCTGCGATCCAAGGGCCGGTCAGAGGAGTAGGCCGAGCACCTCTACCTGCTTGCCCCGCACCGACTCTGCCGCCGTCCGCAGGGCGGCCAGCTCCTCCTCGGCCAGCTCCAGCTCGACCACCTCGTACACACCATCACGCCCGAGCTTCGCCGGCACGCCGACGTACACGCCTTCGATGCCGTAGGCGCCGTCGACCCACGCGCTCACCGGGTGGATCTCGTTGGTGTTGTCGGCCACGGCCCGCACCATGGTCTCCGCCGCCGCCGCAGGGGCGAAGTAGGCCGAGCCCGTCTTGAGGAGGGCGACGATCTCGGCCCCTCCGTCACGGGTGCGCTGGACGATCTCGTCGATCTCGCCGGCGTCGAGAACCTCGGTGAGGGGCCGGCCTCCCACCGTGGCCAGCGACGGCACCGGCACCATGGTCTCGCCGTGGGAGCCGAGGGTGATGGCCTCCACGTCATGGGTGGGCACACCGACCTTCTCGGCAACGAAGTGCCGGAACCGGGCGGAGTCGAGCAGCCCGGCCTGGCCCATGACCCGGCTCTTGGGCAGCTCGGAGACCGCCGCGGCCAGGGCCGTCATCTCGTCCAGCGGGTTGGACACCACGATCAGGACCGTCTCCGGCGACGCCTCGATCAGCTTGCGGGTGACGTCGCCGACGATCTTGGCGTTGGTCTCCAGCAGGTCCATCCGGCTCATGCCCGGCTTGCGGGGCACGCCGGCGGTGATCACGCAGATGTCGGAGCCCGCGGTCTCCTCGTAGCCGTTGGTGCCCACCACCCGCGCCTCGAAGGCGGCGAGCGGCCGGCTCTGCATCAGGTCCAGCGCCAGCCCCTGGGGCTTGCCCTCCACGATGTCGGTGAGCACGACCTCCTCCGCGTACCCCGCCTCCACCACCCGCTGCGCCAGGGTGGAGCCATAGAAGCCGGCGCCGGCAATAGAAACCTTCACAGCCGCTCGACAATGGCGGCCGCGAACTCGCTGGTCTTGACCTCCGTGGCGCTGTCCATGAGGCGGGCGAAGTCGTAGGTGACGATGCGGTCGGCGATGGTGGCTTCGAGGGCCCGGACGATGTCGTCGGCCGCGTCCTGCCAGCCCAGGTGCTCCAGCATCAGAACGCCGGAGAGGAGCAGGGATCCGGGGTTGACCTTGTCCTGGCCGGCGTACTTGGGGGCGGTGCCGTGGGTGGCCTCGAAGATGCCGTGGCCGGTCACGTAGTTGATGTTGGCGCCGGGGGCGATGCCGATGCCACCCACCTGGGCGGCCAGGGCGTCGGACGCATAGTCGCCGTTGAGGTTGGTGGTGGCAATGACGTCGAATTCCTCGGGGCGGGTGAGGACCTGCTGGAGGAAGATGTCGGCGATCACGTCCTTGACCAGGATCTTGCCGCCCGGCTTGCCGCCGCAGTCGTCCCAGCCCACGGCCACGTCGGAGAACTCCTCCCGCACCAGCTCGTAGCCCCAGCCCATGAAGGCGCCTTCGGTGAACTTCTGGATGTTCCCCTTGTGCACAAGGGTCACCGACTTCCGGCCCTTGCGCACTGCGTACTCGATGGCCGCCCGCACCAGCCGCTTCGACCCGGTGATCGAGATCGGCTTGATTCCGATCCCCGAGTCCTCCCGGATGGTCCAGCCGTACTCCTTGGCGCAGAACTCGATCAGGCGGGCCACCTCGGGCGTCCCCTGCTCCAGCTCCATGCCGGCGTAGACGTCCTCGGTGTTCTCCCGGAAGATGACCATGTCGACCTTCTCGGGGTGCTTGACCGGCGACGGCACGCCCGTGAACCAGCGCACCGGCCGCAGGCAGACGTACAGGTCGAGGATCTGGCGCAGGGCGACGTTCAGGCTGCGGATGCCGCCGCCGATCGGCGTGGTCAGCGGCCCCTTGATCCCGATGAGGTGCTCACGGAACGACTCGACGGTCTCATCCGGCAGCCAGCTGCCGGTCTCGTCGAAGGCCTTCTGCCCGGCCAGCACCTCCACCCACTCGATGCGCTTACCCCGCCTGGCCACGGCCGCGTCGAGGACGAGCTGGGTCGCCGGCCAGATGTCGACCCCCGTGCCGTCGCCCCGGATGAACGGGATGATCGGCTCGTCGGGCACATTCAGGCTGCCGCCAGCCGCAGTCGTGATCTTCTCGGGCATAGACGGGCAGCGTAGACAACGGGCCGGCGCTCGCCTCCCAGAGGCGCGAGACGCTCAGGGGTGAGGAGGCACGGCGTCGCGGCGCGGGAGGGCTCCAGCCGCTCCGGGCCCGACGGCTCGTGCCCGCGGCGCAGGCTCAGGCGCCCTCCCCTACAGCCCCGTGCACTGGCCGGTCTTGGCGCCGGCGGTGTTGGGCTGGCCGGCGTTGGTGGGGGCGGGGTCGTGGCCCGTGCACGCCAGCGTGCCGAAGACGGTGTTGGCCTTGACCACGGTGGCGCCGGGGCCGCCGCCGGTGAAGGTTGCGGTGTGGGACACGACGTTGGCCCCGAAGGTGGTGGCCAGGCCCGAGGTGAGTGACACATGGCCGGCGAAGCGGTTGCCGGCGCAGCCGGCGGCGGGGTCGCCGACCCGCACCGGCACGGCGGCGTTGGACACGGCCAGGGCCTGGCCCGGCGAGGGCGGCGGGCCGGCGACGTCGGAGCCGCAGATGCTCAGGAACGCCGGGTTGTCGGCGACGATGCCCCGGCTGATGCGGGCGCCGACCACCGTCAGCGCCCCGCCGGGGGCAACGGTGACCGGGCCCACCACCCGGGCGCCGGTGCCGATGAGCAGGCTCTGGCCGGCGGCCACCGTCACCGGGCCCAGGTGGTCGCCGGAGATGGTCTGGGTGAACGCCGGCGGGACGAAGGCGGTGATGGTCACCGACTCATTCGGCGCCAGGCAGGGCGACGCCACGGCGTTGTTGGCGGCGTCGCCGTTGTAGAGGGCGGTCCAGTGGTAGGTGCCGGGGGCGGCCGGAGAGAACCAGCCCGAGGTGGCGGTGAGGCCGTCGAGGACGTTGGTGGAGGTGAACACCTCGGTCGTGCAGGCATCGTCGCTGAACAGCCGGAAGGTGACCGTCCCGGTGGGGGACGAGCCTCCCGCCAGCGTGGCCACGTCGCGCACCGGGATGCCCACCATGCCCCCGGGCGAGGCCACAGTGGAGATGAGGGGCGAGCCCGGGGCCAGGGCCACCGGGGTGGACTGGCCGAGGCCGTCAGAGCCCCAGCAGGCGGCGGTGCCGTCGGTACGCACGCCGCAGGTGTGGAAGGCGCCGGCGCTGACCTGGGTGAAGGTGCCGGCGGGGGGGGTGGACCGGCCGTCGTCGTCCGAGCCCCAGCAGGCGGCGGTGCCGTCGGTACGCACGCCGCAGGTATGGGCGTCGCCGGCGCTCACCGACGCGCCCGCCGAGCCGTCGTAGGCCCCGACGGCGCCACGGGCGTCGTCGGGGGTGGCCGTCGCTGCGCTCGAGCTCGCGGCCAACAGCCACAGCACCGCGGCGGCCACCCCCAGCAGACCCACCACTCTCACCATCGCCGACCGGATCGGTCCCACAGCCCCACCTTCCGTGCTCAGCGGGGCCGAGTCGCCCTCTTTCCGAACCTGTCAACGGGACCGTACGCTGCGCCGTCACGACCTCAGATTGTGTTGGGCCGAGCTGTTGTACGCATTGTCGCCGTCGACGACGACGGTCAGGTGCATTTCTCGATCAGTCGCCTGAGGGTCAACCTTCTACCGGAACTTCTACCGGGCGACCGCCGAGTCGACCCACGCCCCGACCAGGTCGGCGAGGATCGGAAGCCGCACCGCCCCCGATGTCAGCACGGCGTCGTGGAAGCCCCGGATGTCGAACCGGTCACCGAGCTGGTCCCGGGCCCACGCCCGCAGGCGCAGGATCTCCCGCTGGCCCAGCTTGTAGGCCAGGGCCTGGGCCGGCATGCCGATGTAGCGATCGACCTCGACGGTGACCTCCTCCACGGACACCGGCGTGTTGGCGGCCATGAAGTCGATGGCCTGCTGGCGGGTCCAGCCCAGGGCGTGGAGGCCCGTGTCGACGACCAGCCGGCACGCCCGGATGGAGTCGGCGGCCAGCATTCCGATGCGCTCCATGTCGTTGCGGTAGAGGCCCATGTCCTCGGCCAGGCGCTCGGAGTAGAGGCCCCAGCCCTCCACGTAGGCGGTGTTGGCCAGTGAGAAGCGCCGGAAGCTGGGCACGCCGGTCAGCTCGGTGGCGATGGCGATCTGGAGGTGGTGGCCGGGGATGGCCTCGTGGAAGGCGATGGACGCCGTCTCGTACCGGGCCTTGTCCTCCGGCGCATGGGTGTTCACGTAGTACGTGCCGCCTCGGGAACCGTCGCCGGCGGGCGGGAAGTAGTACGCGCTGGGCGAGTCGGCGGCCAGGAACGCCGGCACCTCCTCGATGGCGCAGTCCGACTGCGGCAGGCGCCCGAACCAGTCGCCCATGATCGCCTTGGCGGCACCGAACGCCTCCCGGGCGTCGACCATGATCTCCTCGCCGGCGGAGTACCGCAGCGCCGGATCGGTCCGCAGGCGATCGAGCACCGCAGCGACATCGGTGAGGCCGAACAGCCGGCCGCCCACCTCCGCATACTCCGCCGGCAGCTTCTCGGTGACCTCGGCCATGCCGATGGCGTGGATCTCCTCCGGCGGCAGCTCGAGGGTGGTGTGGTGCGACACGAGGGTGGCGTAGATCGCCGCCCCATCGTCGCCCAGCCACGACAGCCCGCAGTGCTCGTCGTCGCGGCCGACGGGCAGGAGGCGCTCCCTCAGCAGGTCGGCCAGGCGCCGGTACGCCGGCCGGACCTCCTTCTCCACGACCTGGCGCAGCTCGGTCCGGTCCCACCCGTCCGGACCGCCGACGTTGACGAACGGGTCATCGTCGAGCGAGGAAGCCAGGTAACCCTCGATCATGTGGAGCGACCGCGACACGCAGACGGCGGCGGGCGTGCGGCCGGCGCCGGCGCCGGCGACGAACCGCTCGGCCGCCTGCTCCAGGGCCCGGGGGACGTGGCGGAACCGTTCGACGAGCATGTTCGCCGTCGCCTCGTCGGGCGCGGCCATGACGGGCACCGCCTGCAGGAGGTCGATGTGGAAGCCGGTCATCTGGTCGGACTGGAGCTCGATCAGGCGCTGGTCGATGGTGGCCACGGCGTCGTCGAGCTCGGCGGTGAGCAGGCCGAACGTCACCAGGTCGTCAGTGTCGAGCCCGCCCCGGGGGACGGCCTCGACCCGCGCCCGCAGCGACACCCACTTGGCACGGAGCTCCTGCTCCGATTCGGCCGAGAGATCCTCCAACCGGTCGTCGTAGCGGTGGTCTCCGAGGAGGGTGGCGGTGCTGGGGCTTGCTTCCAGCAGGGTCTCCCAGAACTCCTCGGCGAGGGTGCGAAGTGTCTCGTCGGGCATCTGGTCAACCTACCCGGGGTCCCTGTACGCCAGTCCGTGCATCACTGCTCGGGGTCGAACTGCCGGCGCAGCGAGAACGCGTGGGGCGTCGGGCCTCTCCGGCGCAGATGCTCCAGCCGGCGCAGCCCGTCGTCCAGCGCCGGCCGCTCGCCGTCGGGCACCCACCACATGGCGGTCGTAAACCCGCCCATCGAGAGGAACCACCGACCGCGCCGGCGCATGAACAGCCCGTGCGCGCTCCGGTAGACGTAGCGTTGAAGCGCCTCGAAGTCCTTCCACACCGACAGGGTGACGATGACCTCGTCGCCCTCAAGCTCCCCGAAGGTCACATGCCCGTGCTGGGGCAGCAGCCGCCACACGAACCCCGGGCTCTTGTCGGCCAGCCAGTTGACATCGTCGATGGCCTTGACGAACCCGGCCATGATGGGAGCGTCGAGCGGTGCCCGCGGGAGAGCGACGTTGCACTGGGCCAGCTCCATCGACCGGTCATCTTCGCGTGAGACCATGCCCGGCGTGCTGCGCGTGACCGTGGACGAGCGCCGGGCCCGGCTCGGCGTGCGCCACCGCCTGGCCGCCGGCGCCCGGGTCGACGACGCAGTTGCCATCGCCGACGCTGTCGTCGCCCTCCACGGCACCGACCCTGCGTCGGTGTTCCTGTCGGCCGCGGCCCGCATGGTGAGCCCGAGCGTCGAACGGCTGGAGAAGACGCTGTACAACGACCGCCTGCTCGTCCGCACGCTCGGCATGCGGCGGACGATGTTCGTGCTGCCGGTGGCGATGGTGCCGGTAGTCCAGGCGGCATGCACCGACGCCCTGGTTCCGGCCCAGCGCAAGCGCACGCTGGCGATGCTGGAGGACGCGGGCGTGGCCACCCCGGAGCGCCACCTGAAGGACCTGGAGGCGGCGACGATGGCCGCCATCGAAGAGGCCGGCGAGGCCACCGGCGCAGAGCTGGGCAAGCGGGTGACCGGCCTGGGCCAGCAGCTCCTCGTGGGCGTGGGGACGAAGTGGGAGGGCACCGTCGGGATGACGACCCGGGTGCTCTTCCTCCTCTCGTGCGAGCAGAAGGTGGTGCGGGGCCGGCCCAGAGGCGGGTGGACCAGCAGTGCCTACCGCTGGTCACCGATGTCGTCGTGGCTGCCGGCGACCGTCGCCATTCCTTCCCCCGAGGACGCCCGGATCGAGCTGTGCCGGCGCTGGTTGCGGGCATTCGGCCCTGCTCCCATCACCGACCTCAAGTGGTGGAGCGGCCTCAACCTGGGCCAGGTCCGCAAGGCACTGGCCGCCCTCGATGTCGTCGAGGTCGACCTCGACGGCGCCCCGGGCATCCTCCTGGCCGACGACGTCGAGCCCACGGCGGCGCCGGCCCCCTGGATCGCCCTCCTGCCGGCGCTCGATCCCACCACCATGGGCTGGCAGCGGCGGGGCTGGTACCTGGGCGACCACGGCCAAGCCCTGTTCGACACCAACGGAAACGCCGGCCCCACCGTGTGGTGCGACGGGCGGATCATCGGCGGGTGGGCCCAGCGCAAGACCTCGGGCGAGGTCGTGTTCCGCCTCCTGGAGGACGCCGGCGCCGAGGTCTCAGCCGCGGTGGAGGCCCAGGCCGCGCGGCTCACCGAGTGGCTGGGCCACGTTCGGGTCACGCCCCGCTTCCCGACACCCCTCCAGCGCCAGCTCTCGGCGTGATCTGTGAAGGATTTGGTAGCCCTGGACTACCGCATCCTTCTCAGATCGGTGCGGGCCACAGTCAGGCAAGGACGCCGATGAGCCGGAGACGGTGGATGGCGGTCAGCCTGGACGGCGACGCCCCCGGGTCGCCCGCCCACTCCGCCCACGCCGGCCACCGGCCGGCGTCATAGCTGGCGTCGCGGACGGCATCGCGGAGCCGATGCCGGTGCTGCTCGTTACCCGCCCAGGAGAAGTACTCGATCGTCCACGCCAGCCGCTTCTCTCCACCGGCTGATCGGTGGGCCAGGTGGGCGTCGAAGGCGATGATGTCACCCGGCTCCGTTTCCAGGACCACCTCCGGCACGGGCCACTCGGCGAAACCCGACGCCGCAGGGTCTTGCGACCAGTAGGAACGAAGGCGGGACGCGTAGTCACCGGTGTGGGAACCGGGGAGCACCCGCAGTGCACCGGTGCCCGCGGTTCGGGGCTCGAGGTGAGCCAGGAACTTGACGCCGAAAATATCGGGCCCGTGGTCGCTGTGCCAGCCGGCGTTGCTGGTGAAGCAGGTCGCGATCGGGATCGTGGGAACCGTGGGCTCGCCAAGGAGTTCCGCAGAACCCTGAAACAAGCGAGGGTCGTCTGCGATGAGCGCCTGACTGAAAGGCGTGCGGTCCAGCGCCAGCGGCAGGTAGTCGCCCCGGATGCCGCCGCTGCCATGGGGGTCATCGTCGGTGCCGAGGCCTCCGAAGGCCTCGGTGAGAGAAGCCACGACCTCCTCAGTAAGCGTGCGCGCCTCAGCGTTGGTGAAGAGGCCCCGAGCCACCACGGGTCAGATGGGACTCGTCCGCGACGGAGGGGACCGACCATGGGCTCAGGTTCAGAGAAAGCCGCCGCGCATGGATCAAAGTTTACGCCCAGGGCCGCGTGGTTGCGGAGGACCGACCCACGCCAGCTTGGCCCTGCCGGCAGGTCCGCTAGGAGGAGCTGGGCACCAGCCCGAGGTTGGCGTAGATCTCCCGCGTCGCCGTCGACCGGTTGAGCGTGTAGAAGTGCAGGCCCGGTACGCCGTTGTCGAGCAGATCCCGGCACAGCTCGGTGGCCAGCTCCACGCCCACCCGCCGGACGTCGTCGGGGTCGTCGGCCACGGCCTCGACCCGGGCGACGATCTCGGGCGGGACCTCGCAGCCCGACAGCTCGGCCATGCGCTTGACGCCGGCCAGGCTGGTGATCGGCATGATGCCGGCGATCACCGGCTTGTGCATGCCCCGCTTCGACAGGTCGTCGACGAGGGTGAGGTAGTCGCTGGTCCGGAAGAAGAACTGCGTGATGGCGAAGTCGGCCAACTCCATCTTGGCGACGAGGTGCCGGCGGTCCACGTCACGGTCGCCGGCGGAGTTTGGGTGCAGCTCCGGATGGGCCGCCACGCCGATCGAGAACCCGCCGATGGCCCGGGCCAGGTCGACCAGCTCGATGGCATGGGTCAGCTCGGCGTGGCCCAGCTCCTTGGCGTCGGGCGGGGCATCGCCACCGAGGGCCAGCACGTTGTCGACGCCGGCCTTGCGCAGCTCCACCAGGATCTCCGCCAGCTCCAAGCGGCTGTGCACCACGCACGTCAGGTGGGCCATGGGGTTCAGCGTGGTCGTCTGGATCATGCCGGCGACGAGGTCGTGAGTGCGCTGGCGCGACACCCGCCCGCCCCGGTAAGTGACCGATACGAACGCCGGCTCCAGCGGCTCCAGGTCCCGCAGGGTCCGCACGAGGGTGGCCTGCTCGACATCGTTCTTGGGCGGGAAGAACTCGAAGGAGAACGTGGTGCCTTCGTCGAGCAGCTGGATGATCTGACTCATCGGGCGCCCATTCTGCGCTGCGCGGCCCGCACGGCGTTGGCCAGCAGCAGGGCGACGGTGGTGACGCCCACCCCGCCGCGTCGCGGTGTGACCCAGCCGGCGACTTCGCCGACCGCCTCGTCGACGTCGGAGATGAGCCGCTTTCCCTCCCACGTGATGCCGGCGCCGACGACCGCAGCGCCGGGCCGGACGTCGTCGGGGCCGATCATGTTGCCCACGCCGGCCCCGCCCACGACGATGTCGGCCTGGCGGGTGTAGTCGGCCCAGTTCGGAACCCCGGTGTGGACCACGGTGACGGCGGCGTTGGCTCCCCGGCGCTTCTGCGAGAGCAACAGGGACAACGGCCGCCCGATGGTCGGCCCCCGCCCGACGACGACCACATGGCGGCCCTCGACCGGCACCTCGTAGTGGGCCAGCATGGCCAGAATGCCCGCCGGCGTGCAGGCCAGCGGGGCGTCGGTGACGCCGAGGGCGAGCAGGCCCAGGTTCGTCGGGTGCAGTCCGTCGGCGTCCTTGGCCGGGTCGACTGCGGCGATGGCCGCGTTGTAGTCCTGGCCTCCGGGAAAGGGGTTCTGGATCAGGAAGGCGTCGACGTCGGGGTCGGCGTTGAAGGCCTGCACCGCGTCGAGGATCTCGGCCTGGCTGGCCCCGACGGCCAGCTGCTGGTGGGCCGAGTGGATGCCCAGGGCCTCGCACGCCTCGTGCTTCTTGCGGATATAGCCGGCGCTGGCCGGGTCCTCGCCTACGAGAATGGTGCCGAGCCCGACCGAACGGCCCTCGGCTCCCAGCTTGGCGACATCGTCGGCCACCTGGACCAGGACGGCGTCGGCGACCGGCGCCCCATGCATGACGACCGCGGCCATCAGTGGCGGAACTGGCGTTCGCCGGTGAAGACCATGGCCAGGCCCTGCTCGTCGGCTGCGTCGATCAGCTCCTGGTCGCGCATCGCACCCCCCGGCTGGATGACCACCGCTGCGCCGGCGGCCACGGCGGCATCGAGGCCGTCGCGGAAGGGGTAGAAGGCGTCGGTGGCGCACGCCCCGCCCGTGGCCCGCCCGGCGGCCTTGCGGGCCGCGATCTCGCCGGCATCGACCCGGCTCTGCTGGCCGGCGCCGATGCCAACGGCCTGGCCGCCGGCCACCAGCACCACGGCGTTCGACTTGGTGTAGCCGGCCAGCTTCCACGCCAGCTCGGTATCGGCCCACTGGTCGGCGGTGGGCGACACCTTGGTGACCACCCGCCAGTCGTCGCGGCCGGCGGCGAACCGGTACGGCTCCTGCACCAGGAAGCCGCCGCTGATCTGGCGGACGTGCAGCTCCTCCTCGCCCGGAGGGGGCGCCTGGAGCAGGCGGGTGTTCTTGCGCTTGGCGACGAGGGCGTCGAGCGTGGTCGAGGTGTAGCCAGGGGCGATCACCACGTCGGCCTGCGCTGCACTGACCATCTCGGCCGCGGTCGCGTCGTCGACCGGCCGGTTCAGGGCGACGATCCCCCCGAAGGCCGACTTCTCGTCGCATTCGTAGGCCAGCCGGTACGCGGTGGCCAGGTCGCCGGCCACGGCCGCGCCGCACGGGTTGGCGTGCTTGATGATGGCCACCGCCGGCTGGGTACTCAACTCGTGCACGAGCTGCCAGGCGGCGGCGGCGTCGAACAGGTTGAGGTAGGACAGCGGCAGGCCGGCGTGCTGGACGACATCGTCCCACCAGCTGTGTTCGCCGAGGCGGCGGTACCGGGCGCCCTGCTGGTGGGGGTTCTCTCCGTAACGGAGGTCCTGGGCCACCCGTTCGAGGCGGAGGTCGATGGTGGCCGGGAGCGGGCCGGCGCCGGCCTCCTGGTCGAACCAGGAGACGATGGCGGCGTCGTAGGCGGCGGTGTGGGCGAAGGCGGCCCGGGCCAGGCGGCGGCGGGTCTCGGGACCGAGCAAGCCCTCATGCGCCAGCTCCTCGAGCACGGCCGGGTACTCGACCGGATCGACCACCACGCCGACGTGGGCGTGGTTCTTGGCCGCAGCCCGAACCATGGTGGGGCCGCCGATGTCGATCATCTCGACGGAGGGGTCGGAGCGGAACGGGTACAGGTTGCACACGACCAACCCGATGGCGGCGATGTTCTGGGCCAGCAGGTCGGCGAGGTGCTCGGGCCGGTCGCGGTCGGCCAGGATGCCGCCGTGGATGGCCGGGTGCAGGGTCTTCACCCGGCCGCCCAGCATCTCGGGACTCCCGGTGACCTCCTCGACCGGTGTGCAGGCCACGCCGGCGCTGGTGAGGGCGGCGGCCGTTCCCCCGCTGGACACGAGCTCCCAGCCGAGGCGGGACAGGCCCCGGGCGAAGTCGACCAGGCCGGTCTTGTCGTAGACGGAGAGCAGCGCCCTCACTGTGCGATGACCGGCTTCCCAGTGATGAATCTGCGTATGGTCTCGGGGTACAAGCGGTGCTCCACTTCCTTGATGCGTTCGTGCAGGGTCTCGGGGGTGTCGTCGTCGAATACGGGCACCGCCTCCTGGGCCAGGATCGGCCCGCTGTCGACTTCCAGTGTGGCCAGGTGGACGGTACAGCCGGTCACTTTCACGCCGTAGGCCAGCGCCTCCTCCACCGCGTGCCAGCCGGGGAACGCCGGCAGCAGGGCGGGGTGGGTGTTCAGGATGCGGGACGGGTGGGCGTCGTGGATCTGTTTGTCCAGGACGGTGCCGAACCCGGCCATCACGACCAGCTCCACGCCGTGGCGCTCAAGGGCCTCCACGACCCGCTCGGTGTAGGCGCCCCGGTCGAAGT
>CAYZMG010000017.1:0-60637 GCA_964479465.1 uncultured Acidimicrobiales bacterium | reverse complement strand
TTGCGGTTGACGTCGTGGTACTGGAGGTCGAGGAGGGCCACCTTGGGGCTGGTGAGGGTGAGCCCGTGACGTTCCCGGTAGGCCTCGATCATCTTGTACTTGATGACCCAGTCGCACTCCCGGTCCAGGCTGAGGGGGTCGACCTGGATCTTGGTCAGGCAGTGCTCCCACATCTTGAGCGCCTGCTCCTCCAGGGGGCTGAGGCCCCGGGTCTCGGCGTAGCGCAGGGCCCGGTTGAGGTACTCGGCCTGGATCTCCAGGGCCGACAGCTCCCGCCCGTTCTCCAGCCGCACCCGGCGCTTGCAGGTGATGTCGTGGCTGATCTCCCGGATGGCCCGGATGGGGTTGTCGAGGGTCATGTCCCGCAGGACGACGCCCGGGTCCTCCAGCATGCGCAGCAGGATGCTGGTGGTGCCCATCTTGATGAACGTGGCGTACTCGCTCATGTTCGAGTCGCCCACGATGACGTGCAGGCGCCGGAACCGCTCGGCATCGGCGTGAGGCTCGTCACGGGTGTTGATGATCGGCCGGCTGCGCGTGGTGGCCGACGACACGCCCTCCCAGATGTGCTCGGCCCGCTGGCTCACGCAGTAGGTGGCGCCCCGGGCGGTGTTCAGCACCTTGCCGGCGCCGGCGTAGATCTGGCGGCTGACGAAGAAGGGGATGAGGACTTCGGCGTAGTGGCCGAAATCGTCCCGGCGGCTGGTGAGGTAGTTCTCGTGGCAGCCGTAGGAGTTGCCGGCGGAGTCGGTGTTGTTCTTGAACAGGTAGACGATGCCCCGGATCCCCTCCTCCCGCAGCCGCTGCTCGGCGCTGGAGAGGAGGCTCTCGAGGATGCGCTCGCCGGCCTTGTCGTGGGCCACCAGGTCCTCGATCGAGTCGCACTCGGGAGTGGCGTACTCGGGGTGACTGCCGACGTCGAGGTAGAGCCGGGCGCCGTTTTCGAGGAAGACGTTGCTGCTGCGCCCCCAGCTGACAACCCGCCGGAACAGGTACCGGGCGACCTCGTCGGGACTGAGCCGGCGCTGGCCGCGGAGGGTGCACGTCACGCCGTACTCGTTCTCGAGTCCGAAGATGCGCCTCTCCATGAAGGCCAAGCTACCGTTGGAGTCGATGCAACAGACGCGCATGGTGCGTTTGGCCACGGTGGGCACGTCGTTCCACGCCCGCGTCATCGCGGCGCGACTCGGGTCCGAGGGTATCGTCACCGACCTGCGCGGCAACATCGACGGCCTGTACCCGGTGGGCGACGTGCACGTCTACGTCGACCAGACAGACATTGAGGACGCCCGGGAGATCCTGCTCGTCGACGACGTCGAGTCGGCCTTCGACGAGCCCGACGACGCCGGCGAGGCCGGCAGCCCGCCGGCGCTGTGGCTGGTCCTGGGGGCGATTGTTCTCCTGGCCGTGCTCGTCTTCCGCATCTCCTAAGGGATCTGCCCCGCCGGCGGCTTTCTTCTGCGTATGGGCGGGTTCGAGGCGTGGTACCGGCGGGAGCACCCCCGGCTGCTTACCGCCATGGTGGTGGTCTGCGGCGACCTCGACGTGGCCCGCGACCTGACCGCCGAGGCGTTCGCCCGGGCGTTGGAGCGGTGGGACCGGGTGGCGCTCATGGAGAACCCGGCGGGCTGGACCTACACCGTGGCCGTCAACCTGGCTCGCCGGCGGTGGCGCCGGCGGGCCGATGAGGAGCGTCTCGCGGAGGGGGTCGTTCCGGTAGGCGTCGACTCCTCTGCGGAGCGGGTCGACGTGTGGCGGGCGGTGGCGACTTTGCCGCTGCAAGCCCGGACCGCAGTGGTCCTGCGCTACCTGGCGTCGATGACCGAGGCGGAGGTGGCGGACGCGATGGGAGTGTCGGTCGGCACCGTGTCGTCCAGCTTGTCGGTGGCGCGTCGCCGGCTGGCGACCCTGCTCACGGATACCGAGGAGATGCCCCGTGCCTGATCTGACCGAGGTGCTGCTGCGGCTGGCCGATCCCCCGCTCGCCCCTCCCGACCCGCTCGGCAGCCTCGAAGACCGGGTGCGGGCCCGCCGGCGCCGGCGCCGGGCGGCCAGGACCGCGGTCGGGATGATGTGTGCCGTGGCGGTCGGCCTTCCCGTATTCGGCCTTTTCGCCGGTGGCGAGGCGGAGCACCCGGTCCAGCTCGACACGTCGCAGACGACGGTGACCACCGTGGCGCCCACACCTGAGCGTCCCTCCGGCCGCTTCGTGCCCACGTGGCTCCCCGGCGATTTGCGCATCCGGACCGAGGAGGAACGCCATGCGGGCAACGACGAGGAACGCCATGCGGGCAACGACGAGGGAAAGGGCTCCACGCGTCACTACGTCCGGAACCGAATCACCGGCGAGTCGGACAGCCTGCTCCTCTCCGTGGAGGACGATGCCGCGCCACTCGACGTCGACCGCGATGTTGCCCGCTACGCCGGCGCCCGGCGCATCGAAGTGCAGGGCCGGCCCGGGCTCCTGCTTCCCCCCGTGGCCGGGCGCACCGAGGCCACCGTGGCGTGGAGCCTCGGGCCTGGCCAACTGACCCAGGTGCGGGGCACGGGCGTCACCGAGGAGGAGCTGCTGACCTTCGCCCGGGGAGTCGTCCCGCCGCCGCTCCTCGACGCCACGCCCGTGCCGGCGGGCTTCCGGGAGTCCACCCGCCGTGAGGGAGCCTCGCTGCCTCCCCCCACGCCCCGGCGGTACCAGGTGGGCACCACGCCCTTCCGCAGCGCGGCGACCAACCCCGCGTCGACACCTGCGGCGGTTCGGATCCTGGCCATGTGGGACGAGGCCCTCGCTCCGGGCACCGCCGAGACGGTGCGGGGCCGTCCCGGCGTGCTGTCGACCAGCGGAGCGGAATCGAGCCTGGCCTGGCTGGAGCGGCCCGGACTGCTGGTGACCGTGACCGCCACCAACGTGGCGCTCGACGACCTGCGCAGGGTCGCCGCCGGACTGCGTGAGCAGAGCGTCGACGAGGTCCTGCGCCGGCCCGGCGGGGCCCGGGTGCTCCTGGGGCGCGGGGAACTGGAGAGCGGGTCCTACGAGCTGTGGGTGACAGGCGGGCCCCTGGGGCCGTGCCTGGAACTGGCCCGGTCCCAGTCGGTGGGCCGCACGTGCAGCTCCGACCTGACCGCCACGATCGCCGACCTGCCCATCTCCATCGGCATGGGGGTGGCGTACGGGCCGGTGGTCGCGGAGGCGGCCAGGGTGCGACTCGAGCTGGCCGGCGGGCGCACGGTGGAGACGCCGGCCGTGGGCGCCGCCGCCGGCCAGGGTGCGGCGTTCTACGTGGTCGACCTGCCTCCTGAGTTCGGCCGGGTTGTGGCCATCGTCGCCCTCGGGCCCGACGGCCAGGTGCTCCGCCGGACGCCTGTGGAGTGACTCAGGCCGGAGCGGTCAGCAGCGGGGTCAGCTCGGGTTCGAGGACGCGGCGGAAGGCCCGGCGGGCGGTGGTGCGGGCGAGGACGGCCACCTCGAGATTGGCGGCCTCCAGGACCCGCTCGGGGCCGGCGAGGGAGCCGACCGCGGCCCGCAGGGCGCCACCGAGGTCGATGTCGTCGGTGAGGCTGGCCCGCAGGCGCTCCCCCACGGTGTCGGCGTCGCCTCCCAGCACGGTGGCGCCGTCCTCGTCCACGATCGTGCCCTCGTAGGAGATGCGGAAGAGCTGGTCGCTGGCCTTGTCGACCCCCACCTCGGCCACCAGGATCTCGACCTCCATGGGCTTCATCTCGTGGGTGAACACGTTGCCGAGGGACTGGGCGTAGGCGTTGGCCAGAGACCGGGCGTCGACGTCCTCCCGTGAGTAGGTGAACCCCTTGACGTCGGCCAGGCGGACGCCGGCCGTGCGCAGGGAGTCGAACTCGCTGAACTTGCCGACGCCGGCGAAGGCGATGCGGTCGTAGATCTCGGCCACCTTGTGCAGGGTGCGCGACGGGTTCTCGGCGCAGATCAGGATTCCCTGGTCATAGCTGAGGGCGACCAGGCTCCGGCCCCGTGCGATGCCCTTCCGGGCGTAGTCCGCCCGGTCCTTCATCACCTGCTCCGGCGCGACGTAGAAAGGCATGCTCATCGTGCGCCTCCCCGGCCTCGATTGGTCATTTCCCGGTCGTATGCGCCCCCCGATCGATCAAACGCGCTCATCGGGTCGCCGCCTCCGGCGGCAGCCCCGCTGCGCAGGGCCCTGTGTTTGTCTGGTCGCTCGCCTTCGGCTCGCTCATCGGGGGTGCCCTTCGCTGGTCTTGCGCTGCAGGAGCTCGCCGAACCGCTGGGCCACCTCGGCGTCCTCCACCCGCTCGAAGCCGGCGACGGTGATGGTGGCGACGGTGGGATAGATGCCCCGGACGACGTCGGGGCCGCCGGTGGCCGAGTCCTCGTCCGCCGCCTGGTAGAGACCCTCGACGGCCAGCTGGATGGCCTCGGCCCGGTTCAGGCCCTGGCGGTAGCCGAGCTTGATGGTGGTCCGGGCGTCACGGCCGCCGGAGCCGGTGGCGTGGAAGTCGCCCTCTTCGTAGCGCCCGCCGGTGAGGTCGTACTTGAAGATGCGCCCGATGCGCCGGCGCAGGTCGTAGCCGGCGTAGATCGGCACCACGGCCAGGCCCTCCATGGCCATCGGCAGGTTGCGGCGGATCATGCCCCCGAGCTGGTTGGCCTTGCCCTCCAGGCTGAGGGCCACGCCCTCCACCTTCTCGTAGTGCTCGAGCTCGGTCTGGAACAGGCGCACCATCTCCACCGCGGGGCCGGCGGCGCCGGCGATGGCGACGCCGGAATGCCCGTCCGCCGGGAAGACCTTGTCGATGGCCCGGGAGGCGATGCTGTAGCCCTCGGTGGCCCGCCGGTCGCCGGCCATGATGACGCCCTCTTCGTAGCGCAGGGCGACAATGGTCGTCCCGTGGGTGATCTCCACTGCGCCAGTGTTGCGCAGCAGCGGTTGGTCACCGTTCTGCCGGCGGAGCAGCTCGGAGAAGCTGGGGCCGGGATCCTGTCCGGAGGCGAAAATCGGGAGGGTCATCGCCGAGCGAGGCTAGTGGAGTCCCGCCGGTATGCTCCGCGGCCGTGGGCGACGGTCGACTCGACGTGCTCAACGCCCAGCTTCAGACCTCGTGGTTCATGCTGTGGGCGGGCCTCGAAGGGCTGTCGGAGGAGGAGTACACATGGGAGCCGGCCCCGGGTAGCTGGTCGGGGCGGCTGCATGCCGACGGGTCCTGGAAGCGGGACGGGGGTACGTCGCCGGTCGTGCCGACGATCGGCTGGCGGATGTGCACCCTCGCCGGCACCCAGGTTCTCCGCCACGACTGGACCTTCGGCGACCATCACCTCGAGTGGAAGGACCTCGACCTGCCCGGCTCGGCCGCCGGCGCCCTGGCATTCCTCGAACGGGCCTCGGCCGCCTGGATCCACGGCGTCGCCGGCGTGACCGACGCCGACCTGGAACAGCCCCTCTGCGACTGGCCCGGCGGCCCCCAGGGCCGGCCCTTCGCCGAGACCCTGTGGTGGACCAACCGGGAGCTCATCGCCGCCGGCGCCGAGATCCTCCTGCTCAGAAGCGTGTACCGACCAGGCTGAGCGCCCGCCGGCGGGCCAGCTGGATCTCCTCCTGGTTGGCGTGCCAGGAGAGGTACCCGGCCGCTTTCGCGAAGAGCGCTGGGTCTTCACGGAAATCGGCGAGCGCGTTGTTGCAGCAAAAGCAGAGAATCCCGCGCACCTTACCCGTCGAATGATCATGATCGACGTGGAGTGAGATGTCCTCACGAGGCAGTCGGCCACAGATGAAGCAGCCCCCGCCCTGCGCCTCGAGCATGGCGTCGTACTCCTCGATCGTCATGCCGTACTTCCGCTTCAGGTGACTCCGACGATCGGCGACCTTCTTCCCGCCGGAAGCGATGAATGCCTCGCGGTTGGCGGCCACCCGGTCGGGGTTGGCCCGCTGCCACTCCTTGGTGCGTCTCCGAGCCGGTTCGGGGTTCAACCGGTGGCGCTCCGCCTTGGCGACCAGGTTGCACGGGATGCAGTCACCCCTGTAGTAGTTCGCGCCGGCACGATAGTAACTGGAGAGCGGCTTTACCTCTCCACACTTGGAGCACTTCTTCATGCACCGATTCTACCGAATACACGTTCGACTTGCAAGCCCTATTTAAGCGTTTGAACGTAACTACTGACCGCCCTTCTGCACGTATGAGCGCACGAATTCCTCGGCATTGTCCTCGAGCACTTCGTCTATTTCATCCAAAAGCTCGTCCAACTCGGCCTTCAATTTGTCGCCCTGCTTCGTCTGGGCGGGGACAGCCTCGACCACCTCGTCGCTGCGAGTCGTCGATTGCTTCCGCTTCTGCTCACGTTCTGCCATGGTCCGGCTGCCTCCTACGGTGACCCCAGCGCCTCAAGAAGCTGCGCAGGTGTCTCACACTCTTGTAACAACCTATCGACGTGTATCGCTGTTCCCCTGAGCGGTTCCATCATCGGGACGCGACGAAGGGGGTCGGAGCCCAGGTCGAAGACCAGGGAATCCCAGTTGGCGGCGGCGATGGAGCCGGCCCACTTCTGCAGGCAGCGACCCCGGAAGTATGCCCGGGTGGTGGTCGGGGGGTTGGTGATGGCGGAGACGACGGCGTCCTCGGACAGCAGCCGCTCGATCCCGCAGCGCTCGTACAACGAGCGACCCGGGCGCACGTCGTGGTACTGGAGGTCCAGGGCGGCCAGCTTGTGGTCACCCCAGCCCAGGCCGTGGCGGTCACGGTAGGCCGACACCATCTGGTACTTGGCCACCCAGTCCAGCTGGTTGGCCAGGCTCAGGTAGTCGGTCTCCAGGGCGTGGAGCACCGATTCCCACCGGTCGAGCAGGGCCCGGCCGACGTCGTCGCCCACGGCCTCCAGGCCCCGGCTCTCGGCGTACTTCTTGGCCCGGTCGAGCAGCTCCCACTGCATCTCCAGGGCGGTCATGCGCAGGCCGTTGGCCAGCTCCAGGGGCGTGGCCAGGGAGAGGTCGTAGGAGACGGCCCGGTGGGCCTGCACGGGGGCGGCGAGACTCAGGTCGAGCCCGGCCAGCTCGTCGTCCTCGATCATGGCCAGCACCAGGGCGGTCACGCCCACCTTCAGGAAGGTGGAGATCTCCGACAGGTTGGCGTCGCCCACGATGACGTGGAGCCGGCGGTACTTCTGGGAGTCCGAGTGGGGCTCGTCGCGGGTGTTGACCAGCGGCCGCTTCAGCGTGGTCTCGAGGCCGACCTCCTCCTCGAAGAACTCGGCCCGCTGGGTGATCTGGAAGGGCACCCGGTCCGGCCCGATGCCCGAGGCCTCGCTGCCCACCTTGCCGGCGCCGGTGTAGATCTGCCGGGACACGAAGTGGGGCGTGATCTGAGCCGCCAGGCGGCTGAACGGCAGCGCCCGGTCGAGGAGGTAGTTCTCGTGGCAGCCGTAGGAGTTGCCCTTGCGGTCGGAGTTGTTCTTGTAGACCACGATCTCCTGGTCGGCGGGCAGCATCTCGGCTGCCGCCTCGATGGACCGGGCCAGGATGCGCTCGCCTGCCTTGTCCCAGAGGACGGCCTCCATGGCGTCGGAGCACTCGGGCGAGGAGTACTCCGGGTGAGCGTGGTCCACGTAGTACCGGGCGCCGTTGGTCAACACCGCGTTGACCAGGTGGGTCTCCACCTCGGGCGCCATGGCGCCCTCCCGTGCGAAGCCCCGGGCGTCACGCCCCGGCGACTCGTCCTCGAAGTCCCAGCCCACCTTGCCGCCGCTGGCCGCCTCCCGGGCCAGCCGCGACACGTAGGCGTTGATCAGCAGCGAGGAGACCGTGATCGGGTTCGACTCGGCCCCGCGCAGGATGATCCCGTACTCGGTCTCAACCCCACAGACCTTGCGGATGGCCACTGCGGGACCCTACCCCTTCACGGGGTAACCACCCCTACAGGTATTGGCCCGTTCCGACACGCTCGATGGCCCGTCCCCCGGTGGCTTCCTTGCCCTTGGACATCAGGGTGCGGACGTACACAATCCGCTCGCCCTTCTTGCCCGAGATCTTCGCCCAGTCGTCGGGGTTGGTGGTGTTGGGGAGATCCTCGTGCTCCTTGTACTCCTGCTTGATGGACTCGAGCAGGTCGGAGGTGCGGATGCCCCGGCTCTCGCCGGCGATGACCCGCTTGATGGCCAGCTTCTTGGCCCGGCGCACGATGTTCTCGATCATGGCGCCCGAGGAGAAGTCCTTGTAGTAGAGGATCTCCTTGTCGCCGTTCTGGTAGGTGACCTCCAAGAAGCGGTTGTCGTCGTCGTCCTTGTACATCTCACCGACGGTGCGCTCGATCATGGACTTCACCGTCTTCTCACGGTCGCCGCCGCCCAGGCTGGCCACCTCGGAGGAATCCAGGGGCAGGTCGGCGGTGAGGTAGCGGCTGAAGATCTGCGACGCGGCCGTCTGGTTCGGGCGCTCGATCTTGATCTTCACATCCAGGCGGCCGGGGCGCAGGATGGCCGGGTCGATGAGGTCCTCCCGGTTGGAGGCGCCGATGACGATCACGTTCCGAAGCGTCTCCACGCCGTCGATCTCGGCGAGAAGCTGGGGGACGATCGTCGCCTCCATGTCGGAGGAGATGCCCGTGCCACGGGTGCGGAACAGCGAGTCCATCTCGTCGAAGAAGACGATGACGGGCACGCCCTCCTCCGCCTTCTCGCGGGCCCGTTGGAAGACCAGGCGGATCTGGCGCTCGGTCTCGCCCACGTACTTGTTGAGCAGTTCGGGGCCCTTGATGTTCAGGAAGTAGCTGCGGGCGGCCTTGTTCCCGGTGACCTCGCTGACCTTCTGGGCGAGGGAGTTGGCCACCGCCTTGGCGATGAGAGTCTTGCCGCAGCCCGGGGGGCCGTAGAGCAGGATGCCCTTGGGCGCCGGCAGCTTGTGCTCGACGAACAGGTCGCGGTGCAGGAAGGGCAGCTCCACGGCGTCGGTGATCATCTCGATCTGGTCGTCGAGGCCGCCCACGTCCTCGTAGGAGACATCGGGCACCTCCTCCAGGATGAGCTCCTCGACCTCGGGACGGGGCAGCCGCTCCAGCAGGAGCCCGGTGCGGGAGTCCATCAGGATGCTGTCGCCGGCCCGGAGCTTCTCGCCCATCAGCGACTCGGCCAGCTCGACCACCCGCTCCTCGTCGGCCCGGCCGACCACGATGGCGCGCCGGCCGTCCTCCAGCAGCTCCTTGAGGGTGATGACCTCGCCGGACAGCTCGGCGCCACGAGCCAGCACGACGTTGAGCGACTCGTTGAGCACGACCTCCTGGCCCCGGGTGAGCTCAGTGTCCTCCAGCTCGGGGTGCAGGGCGACCCGCATCTTGCGGCCGCCGGAGAACACGTCGACGGTGCCGTCGTCGTTGCGGGACAGCAGGGTGCCGTAGGCGGAGGGGGGCTGGGTGAGCTTCTCGACCTCGCGCCGCAGCTCGGCGATGTGGTCGCGGGCCTCCCGCAGGGTGTAGCTGAGCTTCTCGTTCTGCGACGTGGCCTGGGCCAGCTGGCCTTTGGTCTCCAGGAGGCGCTCCTCGAGGGTGCGGACCCGCTTGGGGGCGTCCTGGAGCTTGCGCCGGAGGTCGACGACGACCTGCTCCAGCTCCTTGACCTGCTCGAGCAGGCCTTCGACCTGCTGCTCGTAGGCTGACAACCGACGTTCGTACTCGGTGCTGGACGTCGGAATCACCTCCTCGGGTCGGCCACGATTGAAAAACCACCGTACACCTGGCCTCTTCGGAACCACGGTAGCCCGACTTGATTGGTTTTCCTGGTGATTTCCGGGTAAATTGGCCGTGTAGCCCCACACGGGCATCCGGTTCTCAATACAGGCGACCGTTTGAAGGGACGTGGCTTGCCATGGCGATGAAGGTCTGGATCGACCAGGATCTCTGCACCGGCGATGGTCTCTGTGAGGAGATCGCGCCCGACGTGTTCACGCTGCTCGACGACGGCTTGGCCTACGTCAGGGAAGGCAGCAAGGTCTTCAGCGACCCCGGAGGCGTCGAGGGCCTCGCCGTCGTGCCGGCGGGCCAGGAGGACGGCACCATCGAGTCCGCCGAGGAGTGCCCCGGGGAGTGCATCTTCATCGAAGTCGATTGACCACCGGGCCGGTGGCGGTCAAGCGCTAGAGGTGGGCTGCCGATAGCAGGGGGGTGTCCCCCCGCCGCCGGCACCTTCCTCTCCTGCTCTGCCTGGCCTTGGTGGCCGGCACGTTCGCGATCGGCGCCAGCCCGGCATCGGCGGCACCCACGCCCAAGGACGACCCGGCCAAGGGTCTGAAGTTCGGCGGTCTGGAGCGAGCGACCGAGGGCCCGTGCAAGGGCAAGTTCGAGGTCCGCGCCCAAGCCGCCGCCGGCCGGGGCGGCCCGGCCCGCTGCAGTCACGGCCCCGATACCGCGCCCGACGGGATCGACGTTCGCGTGGCCCGGGAACCGGAGACGACGGCCGAGACCGCCCTTCGGCCCGAGCCCGTCACCGCTGCGGCGTGCACCGGCGACGGGTCCACCGGGCCGAGGGTTCAGCTCATCTACGCCAACATCAGTGGCAAGGCCGACCGGTACGCCACCTACGAGGCCTCGTTCCAGACCTGGGCCGCAGCCATGGACGACGTGTTCGACCGCAGCGCGGCCGAGACCGGCGGCAGCCGGCGGATCAGGTTCGTCCACGACGCCAATTGCACGCCGATTATCGCCAGGACCACCCTGTCGGTCGCCGCCGGCAACAGCTTCCAGACCACGGTCGACGAGCTGATCACGAACGGCTTCAACCGCAACGACCGCAAGTACATGGTCTGGGCCGACGCCAATGTGTACTGCGGCATCGGCGAGATGTACATGGACGACCGGGCCGGCCAGCACAACTACAACAACACCTACAGCCTGATCTCCAGGGTCGACAACGGCTGCTGGGGTGTCGTCGGGCGGTCGGTCGAGGCCCACGAGCTCATGCACAACCTGGGCGGCGTCCAGGACACGGCGCCCAACGCCACCCCGTACGGCCACTGCACCGACGAGAGCGACCGCATGTGCTACCCCGACGGTTCGGGCAAGCCCATGACGCAGGACTGCGTGTCGAGCCACGAGAACACCTTCGACTGCAACCACGACGACTACTTCTCGACGGCGCCGCCTGCAGGCAGCTACCTGGCCACGCATTGGAACACGGCCAACAGCGCATGGCTGAGCAGCGGAACGCCGGCGGCAACGGTGCCAGGGGCCCCAACCGGCGTCGCGGCCGTGCCCGGCGAGGGGACGGTCAGCCTCACGTGGGCCGCGCCCAGCTCCGACGGCGGCCAGGCGGTCACCGGCTACGTGGTCACGCCCTACGTGGGTGCGACGCCCCAACCGGCGCAGAGCTTCACGTCCCCGGCAACGGCACAGACGGTGACCGGCCTGGGTGAGGACACCTACACCTTCAAAGTTGCGGCGGTGAACAGCGTGGGCACCGGGCCCCAGTCCGCGTCGTCAGCCGCGGTGACGCCCGCATCGGGTGCGCGGTTCAACTCCCTGCCACCGGCCCGGGTGCTCGACACCAGGGTCGGCAACGGCGCCCCGCTGGCGAAGGTGGCACCGAACAGCAGCATCGACCTGCAGGTCACCGGAAGGGGCGGCGTGCCGGCCAGCGGCGTCTCCGCGGTCGTCCTGAACGTCACCGTGACCGAGCCGACGGCGCTGAGCTACCTCACCGCCTGGCCCACGGGCACGGCCCGGCCGCTGGCCTCCAACCTGAACTTCACCGCCGGCCAGACGGTACCCAACCTCGTCGTGGTCAAGGTCGGCGCGGGCGGCAAGGTGAGCCTGTACAACGCCGCCGGCACCACCCACGTGATCGCCGACGTGAGCGGATGGTACGGGGCCAGCGGCGCCACCGTGGGATCCCGGTACCACCCCGTCGCCCCCGCCCGGCTCCTCGACACCCGCACGGGCTTGGGCGCGGCGCTGGCCAAGCTCCTCCCCCAGGCCGAGCTGGACCTGCAGGTGACCGGCCGCGGCGGCGTGCCGGCCACTGGCGTCTCCGCGGTCGTGGTCAACGTCACTGTGGCCGAGCCGGCCGGCGGGGGCTATCTGACGACCTGGCCAACTGGGACGCTCGCTCCCTTGGCCTCGAGCCTGAACTTCGCGCCCGCGCAGCCCGTCGCCAATCTGGTGGTGGTCAAGGTCGGGTCCGACGGCAAGATCAGCTTCTACAACGGTGGTGGTGACGTCCACGTCATCGCCGACGTGGCCGGCTGGTTCGGGCCCGAAGGAGAGCCCACCGGCGCCCGGTACCACCCGCTGGCGCCGGCCCGGGTGCTGGACACCCGCTCCGGCAACGGGGCGCCGACCGCGCCACTGGCCACCGGCACCGCGATGAGCCTGCAGGTCACCGGCCGGGGTGGCGTGCCCGCCGCCGGCGTCACGGCCGTCATCCTGAACGTGATCGCCGTGAACCCCGCGGGGGCCGGCTACCTGACCGTCTGGCCCGCCGGGGAGCTCCGTCCTCTGGCCTCCAATCTCAACTTCGGGGCCGGCCAGACCGTGCCCAACCTGGTGGTGGCCAAGGTGGGCGCCGGCGGCAAGGTCAGCATCTACAACGGCGGGGGCACGGCTCACCTCGTCGCCGACGTCGCCGGCTGGTACGGAACGTAGTCGCCGTCACTCGCTCGCTTCGCTCGCTCCGTTCCGGCGAGTTGATCGTGCTCAGGCGGCCGGCGGCGCCGGCCGCCCTCGCGCTGAAACGCTTTCTGGCCGCCAGCCATTTGGGGGCCGCCTTTGGCGGCTCCTGTGGCCGGCGGCATCTACGCCTCGGTGTTGGGCTCCAACTCGAGGGACGCGGAGTTGATGCAGTAGCGCTGCCCTGTGGGCCCCGGGCCGTCGGGGAAGACGTGGCCCAGGTGGCCACCGCAGGCCCGGCAGGTGACCTCGTTGCGGCGCATCCCGAACTTGCGGTCCTCGTGGAGCTCGACGGCTTCGGCCAGCGCCGGCTCGGTGAAGCTGGGCCAGCCGGTGCCCGACTCGAACTTGGCGTCGGAGCTGAACAGCGCCGCCCCGCAGCCGGCGCAGCGGTACATCCCGTCGTCCTTGGAGTAGGCGTACTTCCCCGTTCCCGCCCGCTCCGTGCCCTTGCGGCGGAGCACCTCGTATTGCTCGGGGGTCAGCTGCTCCCGCCACTCCTCGTCGGTCTTCACCACGTCGGCCATGGCCCCCGAGGTTACCCGGACAGTCATTCGACGCTCCGCCGGTCAGTTCAAGCAGGGGCCGGTCGGCGCCCGTGCCTGGCGTTCGGCGGCCAGTACCGCGCGCAGCTCCGAGGTCGACAGGGCGTAGGCCGTCTGGGCGTTGTCGGGCGAGATGGCGAAGGCCACGCCGACCACATTGCCGTCGGTGTCGACCAGCGCGGCGCCCGAGTCACCCGGCGCCAGCTCAGAGGCGAGCACGAACACCACCCTGCGGGTGACACCAAGATCGTAGAGATCCGGCCCCAGGGCGTTGACCTGCTGGCGGATGGCCGCCGGCGACACCTCCAGCGCCGCCTGGCCCCTGGGGTGACCGAACACCGCCGCCGTGGTCCCGACCTTCCCGCTGGCCAGCGCCAGGGGCGCCTGGCCCAGCCCTGGCACGGCCAGCAGGGCGAGGTCACGGGCCGGGTCGAACACCGTGACCTGGGCCCGGAGGCGCCGGCCGTCGGGCCGAATGACAGTGGTCCGCTGCTGGCCGGCGACGACGTGGGCGTTGGTCACGATCAGGTCGGGAGCGACGGCGAACCCGCTGCCGTCGCGCTCGAAGCGGCAGGCGATGCCCTCTACTTTCACCGTGCTGGCCGCCACCCGGGCGACGACCTGGGCGCTCAGGCCGGACTCGGCCGGCGGCGGTCCGGTGTCCAGCGCCGGGATCAGACCCTTGAACACGTACGGAGCGCCCGCCGGCCCAGCCAGGCGGCGGAGGGCCTGGGAGGTCTCCGGTGGTTCGGGCAGGGCGGCGTCGATGGCCCGGGCCAGGGCGGATTGGCGGGTGAGCCCCGACAGCGAGCCCGCCACCTCCCCGAGCGGTGGGAGGACGAGCAGCCACAGGCCGATCACGACGGCCAGCGGCCCGGCCACGGCGCCGGCCACCTTGTCGCGGTGGCGTGAGGGGCCGTCCATCGGAAGGAACGCCCGCCGGAAGTGGCGGCCCAGGAGGATGCCGACGCGCTGACCGGCGAAGCCGGCGCCGACGAACATCAGCGCCGCCACCAGGAGGCGCAGGCCCGGATCCTCGCCGCCCAGGGTCGTGGCTACCGGGGGAAGCAGCAGGGTGGCGAGCACCAGAGACTGCATGAGCAAGACCCACGACGTCGCCCCGGTCAGCAGCCCCAGCCGCCATCCTCCACCGATCGAGGTGATGACGAGGACCACGATCATCAGATCCAGAATGTTCATTCCAGTGGCAGCTGCTCCGCCGGCCGCCGGGCGGAGGTAAGGAAGCCCGTGTGGGCCACCATGCGATGGTCGGGGCGCACCGCCATCCCCTCGACATGCCAGGACCGCTGGAGCACCTCCACCGTCTCGGCCAGCACGAAGCCGGCGGCGGCCAGGGCGTCACGCAGCTGGGACACCTGGACGATCGAGGGCAGGTAGGAGACGAAGATCCCTCCCGCCCGCAGGGCCCCCACGGCGTGCTTGACCACCCGCCACGGCTCGGGCAGGTCGAGCAGGACGCGGTCGAGGCCGGTCTCGTCGATCCCGTCGTAGACGTCGCGCAGCTCCACCCGGTAGGGCTGGCCCTCCCCGAGGAAGGACGCCACGTTGGCCTGGGCCTTCGTGGCGAAGTCCTCCCGCAGCTCGTAGCCGACCACGTCGGCGCCGGCCCGAAGCAGGGTCATCGAGAGGGCGCCCGAGCCCACGCCGGCCTCGAGGATCCTGGCGCCCGGGAAGACGTCGGCCAGGATCAGCAGCGGGCCCAGGTCCTTGGGGTAGATCACCTGGGCGCCTCGGGGCATGGACAGGACAAAGTCGGCAAGGGTCGGGCGCAGGGCCAGGTACCGGGTGCCAGTCGGTGAGCGGATGGTGGAGCCGTCGGGTGCCCCGATGATCGAGTCGTGCGGCGTGACGCCGGCGTGGGTGTGGAACTGGCCGCCCTCGCGCAAGGTGAGGAGGTAGCGCCGGCTCTTGCCGTCGATCAGCAACACCTTGTCACCGGATTTGAACGTGGGGTCCACTGACCCCATCATGGCGCTACTTCGTACGAGGGAAATGCCGGATGACCACCGACTGCCCCGGGTACAGCTCCTCCAGGTAGACGACGTCGGCGTCGCGCTTGGCCATCTTCTTCAGCATCCGCAGCCCGCCGGCGACGACGCCGATGGTCAGCCAGGCCCGCGACCCGCCGATGCCGCGGGCGAAGCCGATGCGCACCAGGCTCTTCAGCATCAGACCCGCCGGATCTCGACGACAGTGGATCGGCGCCGGCCCCGGCGCTTGCCGAGCAGGAAGGCGACGATCACGATCGCAACGGCCACCCCGCCGGCGATGGCCATGATCGGCGTCTTGGCCGCCTCGGCCGTCTCCTCCACCTCACCCCGCATCTCATGCAGCTTGGTCTCGATGTCGGCCCGGGTGATCTTTCCGTTGGTGCTCACATCTGTCATCGTGCGTCCCTTCTCTGGCCCCGGCTGCGGGCCTTGATGGCGCCGGCGGCGATGGCGCCGCTGACGACCAGCACCACCACATAGGGGACGAACGACCAGTTCCCGTCGAACGTGTCGCCCGTCTCGGTCTGGAGCAGTCGGAGGACTCCGAGCAGGAGCAGCACCGCGCCCAGACTGCCCAGGAGGGCGCCGGCCATCCCAAACCCGATGAAGCGTCCCAGATTCTTGACCGGGTCGAGGGTCTCCTGCTTGGCATAGCCGACGACGAGCTGAAAGAGCTCCTGCGCCTCGCCGGGCAGGCTCTTGTCCTTCTTCTCCTTGTCCTCCCGCCTGGCCATGGTGTGCTTCCTACCCCCCGGCCAAACGCTGCGCAAGCACAGACGCCTCGTCCTCCAGCAGGGCGACGACCATCTCGAGGCGCGCCGCCACCCCGTCAGTGCCCAGAACCCGCTGCGCATCGAGGGGCCCGAGCGGAGCCAGGCCGACCGCCTGCCAGGTGGCGGTGGCCGGGTCGACGCTGATTTCCGCGGGGCCGGCGCCGTCCCCTCCTTCGCCCAGCTCGGCCTTCTGGGCCAGCACCAGGCGTAGGACCCGTTCGAGGTCGTCACGCCGGCCGATCGCCTCCACGCCCGCCGGCTCGTCGTCACAGACCACGACCTCGGCCCGGGGGTAGGGATCGTCGGGCAGCCAGCGCCGCACCCGGACCCGCTCCTCGCCCACGAGGATCAGGATCCACCGGCCATCGTCGAGCTCGACGGCATCGGCGATCACCGCCCGGGTGCCGACGTCGAAGCGGACATCGCCTCCTCCCACCTCACTCCCCCGCTCGATCAGGACCACGCCGAGGCGGCGGTCGCCGGCCATGCAGTGGCGGGCCAGGGCCTGGTAGCGATCCTCGAAGACGTGGAGGGACAGCAGCGCCGAGGGCAGCAGTACGTTCCCCAAAGGGAACATGGGCAGCTCGACGGCCTCGCTCATCCCGCCGGCGATCTCGGCCCCAGCTCCTCGGGCGCCGGCGCCCGGGGGAAGGTGGCCAGCACGTTGACCACCCGGTCCTGGAGGCCGGCGCCCACCGACGAGCTCGGGAGGTCGTTGGCGATGAGGGAGAAGGCGACGTTGCGCCCGTTCTGCCCGGTGGCGAGGCCGCTCAGGCCGACCACGCCCTCCAGTGATCCTGTCTTGGCCCGGACCCGGCCCGCGGCCGGCGTCCCGAGGAAGCGCCGGTGGAGGGTGCCGTTGCGGCCGGCGATGGGAAGGCCGTCGTTGAGCTGCGGAGGGCCGGTGGCCACCACCCGCTGGAGGACCGAGCAGCTGGTCTTGTCCGTGCGGTCCAGGCCCGAGCCGTCGACAGCGTCGATCTCCTCGGGCGCCACGCCGGCCATCCGGCGCAGCTGCTCCTCGACGACGGCGAGGCCGGCGTTGGTCGTCCCGGGCACCCCGGGCTTGGTGGCCAGCTCCTTGACCAGCAGCTCGGCGGCCAGATTGTCGCTGTTCTCGAGGATCTCGGCGACGACGTCGCTCAGCGGCGGCGACTCGATGGAGGTCACCCGGGTGGTGGTGGCCGGCGCCCGGGCCGCGCCGGTGTCGCCCACGATGACCCCTCGCGCCCGCAGCAACTCGGCCAGCACGGACGCGGCGTGCGCCGGCGGGGAGACGGCGGTCGCCGGCGGGCTTTGCTGGGTGAACGCCTTGTTGACGACCAGGGCCGACAGCGGGCTGATGTCGAAGTTGGCGATGTAGCGGGGGTTCCAGCTGGGCACCAGGCGCTCGCTGTCGTAGCGGCTCTCGTCGCCCAGGAGGCGCCCCACCCGGCGCACGCCGGCGGCGACCACCTTGTCGGCCAGAGCCTCGATGGATGTCGATCGCCGGGCCTGGCCCTGGTAGCCGCCGTCGGACGCAAACTCGGCGGTGGAGAGCAGGGGGTCGCCGCCGCCGATGAGGTAGAGGTCGCCCACCGACCCGTCGGCGGCCGGCGGGGCGCCGGCCCGGACATCGGTGGTGAACCGGTGGCCGGGGCCGAGCTGGGCCAGGCCGGCGGCGGCGGTCAGCAGCTTGATGGTGGACGCCGGGATCAGGCCCAGCGAGGGCTGGCGGGAGTAGTGGACGGTGCCGCCACCCGGGTCACCAACGACCAGGCACGACCGGTCCCGGGCGGCACCGTAGACCGGGTCGGTCATGATCCGGTCGAGATCGGCCCGCAGGTTCGTCTCGCCCGCGAAACGCGACAGCAGTGCCGGCGCCCGGCGCACGCTGAGAAGCGGCGTGGCGAGGGCCGGGGGGGTCGGCGCCGGCGCCGGCGCCGGCGCCGGCTCTTCCTGGGCCACCGCGGCGTCGACCGGGAGCAGGAGGGCGACGGCGACCAGCAGGACCCGAGCCCTCACCGGCACGCCATCTCGTGCTCGGCCCGAAGGACCCGCTTGAGCAGCTTGCCGCTTTCGGTGCGCGGCAGCTCGTCGCGGACCGCCCACGACCGGGGCCGCTTGAACCCGGCCAGCCGCTCGGACAGGAAGGCGTCGAGAGCGACGGGATCGACGTTGCGACCCGGTCGGGGCGACACGACTGCGTGCACCCGCTCGCCCCACTCGTCGTCGGCCACGCCGAACACTGCCGCGTCGGCGACGTCGGCATGGGCATGCAGGGCGGCTTCCACCTCGGCCGGGTACACGTTCATGCCCCCGGTGATGACCATGTCGGTCCGCCGGTCGCAGATGTGGAGGTAGCCCTCGGCGTCGAGCCAGCCGACGTCGCCGACCGACTTCCAGCCGCCGGGCAGCTCGGCCAGCTGCTCGGTCGAGCGGTGGTAGCCGGACATGGCGTTGGCCGAGCGGACGAACAGCTCGCCGGGAACGCCGGCGGCGACGTCGGCGCCGACCTCGTCCACGACCCGCAACTCGACGCCGGCATAGGCCCGGCCACACGAGCCCGGCTTGCGCAGCTGGTCCTCGGGGCGGAGGACTGTCGCGATGCCCAGCTCGGTCGAGCCGTAGAGCTCATAGAGGCACCCCTCCCCCAGCCGAGCGACGACCTCTTGCTTCAAGGCGTAGGGCACCGGAGCGGCGTTGACCACCAGAGTGCGCATCGACGGCAGGTCGAGGGGACCGGGCAGGGCCAGGATGCGCTTCAGGTGGACGGGGGCCACGAAGGCCGACGTCACCCGGTGCCGGGCCACGAGGGCGACCCACTCGGCGGCGTCGAACCGGCGGTTCACGATCAGGGTGCCGCCCATGCGGTGGGTCAGGAGGGCGAAGGCGTGGGGACCGGCGTGGTAGAGCGGCCCGGTGACGAGATGGACCTCGCCGGCGCCGAAGTCCAGCTCCCGCAACAGCGCGGCAGTCAGTGCCGGGTCCGACGGCCGGCGCACCGCCCCCTTCGGCCGCCCTGTAGTGCCTGAGGTGTAGAGCATCGTGGCCCCCTCGCCTGCCGGCGCCGGCGGCGGGACGCCGGCCCCCGCCGCAGTCACGTCGGCGAAGCTGAGGGCGCCCGGCACCCTGCTGGCGCAGGCCGGGTCGACCACCGCCACCGCCGCCCCGCTGTCGGCGAGCACGTGCTCGGCCTCGCCGGCGGTGAGCCGGTAGGGCATCGGCACCGAAACCAGGCCCAGCCGGCGGTAGGCGTGCATGAGCACGACCACCTCGGCGCTGTTCGGCCCGCACCACACGGCCCGGTCGCCCGGCTTCAGCCCCAGCGCCGACAGGCCGGCGACCACTGAGTCGACCGCCGCCTCCAGCGCCGCCCAGGTCATCACCACGCCGGCCTCGACGACGGCAGGTGCATCCGGCTCGGGCATAGGGACGAACTGTAATTTCGTCGCCATGGTCAAGTTCGCCGGGCGCGGGAATGTGTACCTGAGGCACGTGGACGACCGGAGGAAGAAGGTCAAGCAGCTCCTGTGGGGCGACTTCCTGAACGTGGTCGAGACCGACGGGGAGTGGTTCAAGGTGAAATGGGGCCAGGACCGCTATTGGGTCCGCCAGGTGGACACCCAGGACGAACGGCCGCTGGAAGTCGTGTTCGTCGATGTCGGCCAGGGCGACGGTTGCCTGCTGGTGTCGCCGGAGACCGGCGCCCAGGAGAAGGTCGTCCTCATCGACGCCGGCGAGCGGCGCAACATGTACAACTTCGTCGCATGGCGGTTCGGCAAGCTGAAGAAGAAGTTCCACTTCCACGCCGCCGTCATCACCCATGCCGACCAGGACCACTACGGCGGGTTCCAGCCGTTCTTCGACCAGGAGGCGTTCTCCTTCACGACGGTCCATCACAACGGCATCGCCGAGCGCACCGGGGATGACCCGTTCGGACCGAGCGATGCCAGCGGGAGGTTCCTCACCGACATCGCCGTGACCGACGAACGCATTCGCACCCTGTACGCCGACGATCGGGTCCGGGGCAGGAAGAGGTACCCCAAGCTCATGCAGACCGCCCTTACCAGCGGGCGGGTGGGCAAGGTGGAGATGCTCTCCACCGCCAGCGGCACGATCGAGGACGGACGGGCCTGGATGCCGGGTTTCAGCCCCACGGAGAGCCCGGAGCTCACCATCGAGGTGCTCGGCCCGGTGGTCGAGCCCGACGCCGCCGGCCAGCCCCGCCTGCGGTGGTTCGCCGGCCGCGACGAGGGCAAGACCAAGAACGGTCACTCGATTCTTCTCCGCCTCCAGTACCGGGGCTTCACCCTTCTTTTCGGCGGTGACCTCAACGTGGCGTCGGAGGACTTCCTTTTGCGCCATTACGCGTCGCTGGTGCCCGGGCAGCCGCTGGCCGACGCTGTGGCGCCGGCGAGGACGCGGCTGCGCTGCGACGTCATGAAGAGCTGCCACCACGGATCGGCCGACGTGACCGACGAGTTCCTCGACGCCGTCAACCCCTTTGCCTTCACCGTCTCCTCGGGCGACCAGGAGAGCCACGTCCACCCGAGGCCCGACCTGCTCGGCCGCCTGGGCCGCCACGGCCGGGGGCCTGCCCCCCTGATCCTGTGCACCGAGATCCTGCGCTCCGGTCGGGAGCGCGAGGACGCCACGCTGCTCCAGCGGATCCGCAAGCTGGACGGCCTCATCGAGAACCCGGCGACGCCGGCGGCGACGCGCGAAGAACATCGCAAGGAGCGCGCCGCGGCCCAGACCATCCTGGGCCGGCGCAACGTGGAGGTCTACGGGGCCATCACCCTGAGAACCGACGGGCGCCACCTGGTCATCGCCTTCCGCCTCGAGACGGAGGCCGGCTCGGGCCGGCGCTGGCACACCTACACCTTCCGCGACGACCCGGTCGAGGGCTTCGTCCCCGTTCCCTAACGACCGGCCGTACTCTCGCCTGATGTCCCGGGGCTGGATCCGCCGGCTGTGGCCGTACCTCATGGCCCACCGGGCCGACGTCATCACCGCCTTCGGCGCCGCCGTGCTCGGCCTGACGGTCTCTGCGTTCACCCCGGTGATCCAGAAGGTGATCATCGACGACGTCATCCTCGAGCGCCGCCGGCCGCTGGCCCCCTGGCTGGCCCTGCTGGTGGCGGCCGGCGTCTTCCGCTTCGCCGTGGCCCACGTCCGCCGCTTCGTCGGCGGACGCGTGGCGTTCAGCGTCCAGTTCGACCTGCGCAACGCCATCTACGAACACCTGCAACGGCTCGACTTCGCCCGCCACGACGACTTCCAGACCGGCCAGCTGGTGTCCCGGGCCGGGTCCGACGTCGGCCTGGTCCAGAGCATGCTCGCCTTCCTGCCCCTGGCCAGCGGCAACTTCGTCATGGTGATCCTGTCGCTGGGCATCATGGCCGTGCTGTCACCGCTGCTCACCGTGGTGAGCCTGGTGGTGGTGCCGGCGATCCTGTGGATCGCCATCCGCCTGCGCGACACCGTGTTCCCGGCCGCGTGGGACGCCCAGCAGCGCGCCGCCGAGGTGGCCGGCGTGGTCGACGAGGCGGTGTCCGGCGTGCGGGTGGTCAAGGGCTTCGGGCAGGAGGCCCGGGAGCTCGACCGGCTGGCCGAGACGGCGGAGGATCTGTTCGCGTCCCGGCTGCGGGCACTGCGCATCCAGGCCCGGTACGGCTCCGCCCTGGCTGCGGTGCCGGCGCTGGGCCAGGTGGCGGTGCTGGCCTTCGGCGGCTGGCTGGCGCTGGAGGGGCGCATCAGCCTGGGCACCTTCGTGGCCTTCTCCACCTACCTGTTCCAGATGGTGGGACCGGTGCGGATGCTGTCGGTGCTCACCGTGGTCGCCCAGCAGGCTCGGGCCGGCGCCGAGCGCATCTTCGAGTTGCTCGACTCCACGCCGGTGGTCGTGGAGCGGCCCGGCGCGGTCGCCCTGGCGCCGGCGGCCGGCGCCGTCGTCTTCGACGACGTGACGTTCGGCTACCTCCGCTCCGAGCCCGTGCTCCGGGGCTTCTCGCTCACGGTCGCACCGGGCGAGACCGTCGCCCTGGTGGGGCCCTCGGGCTCCGGCAAGTCGACGGTGTCGCTGCTGCTCCCCCGCTTCTACGAGGTCCAGTCGGGCAGCGTCCGCCTCGACGGGGCCGACGTTCGCGAGGTCACCCTCGACTCGCTGCGCCGCCAGATCGGCGTGGTGTTCGAAGAGTCGTTCCTGTTCTCCGACACCGTGGCGGCCAACATCGCCTACGGCCGCCCCGACGCCACCGAGGACGAGGTGACCGCTGCGGCGCGCGCCGCCGAGGCGCACGAGTTCGTCATGGCCATGCCCGACGGGTACGACACCCGCCTCGGTGAGGGCGGCCTCACCCTCTCCGGAGGGCAGCGCCAGCGCCTGGCTCTGGCCCGGGCATTGCTGACCGACCCCCGCGTGCTCGTGCTCGACGACGCCACCTCGGCCGTCGACGCCCGCACCGAGGAGGGCATCCACGCCACCCTTCACCGGCTCATGCAGGGCCGCACGACCCTGCTCGTCGCCCACCGCCGGTCGACGCTGCGCCTGGCCGACCGCATCGCCGTGGTCGACGCCGGCCGCGTCGTGGACACCGGCACGCACGACGAGCTGATGGCCCGGTGCCGGCTGTACCGCTTGCTGCTGGCCGGCCCCGGCACAGGGATCGACGACGTGGCCGCCGAGGAGGACGAGACGCCGGCGCCGGCCGGTGGGGTGACGCCGGCGGCGTGGGCCGGCGCCGGCGAGGCGCCCAGGGCCCGGGTCGAGGTAGTGGCGGCGAGCGGCCCGGGCGGGGGCCACGGCGACCGGATGGCGATGATGTCGGCCACGCCGGACCTGCTGGCCAAGGTGGCGACCCTGCCGCCGCCGACCGACCGGCCCGACGTCGATGTGGCCCGGGAATCGCGACGCACGGCGGACTTCACCCTTTCCCGGTTCATCCGCCCCTACCGCCTGGCCCTGGGCCTGGGCATGGCCCTCGTCGTCCTCAACGCCCTCGCCGCCCTCGCCGGCCCCGCCCTGGTGCGCCGGGGCCTGGACCGCGGCGTCGTGGGCGGGTCGTCCCGTGAACTGTGGGTGACCACGGCGCTGTTCGCCGCTGTCGTGCTCATCGACTGGGTCGTGGTCTGGGCCCAGCAGCGCTACACGGGCCGCACGGCCGAGCGGCTGCTGTTCGCGCTCCGGATCCGGATCTTCGCCCACCTCCAGCGGCTGGGGATGGACTTCTACGAGCGGGAGATGGCGGGCCGGATCATGACCCGCATGACGACCGACGTGGAGTCGCTGTCGACGCTGCTCCAGAACGGCCTCATCCAGGCCATCGTCAGCCTGCTGACCCTCGCCGGCGTGGCCGTCGTCCTCCTGGTCATGAACCCGGCGCTGTCGCTGGCCACCTATGCGGTGCTGGTCCCGCTGGTGGTGGCGACCGTCTGGTTCCGGCGGATGTCGAGCCGGGCCTACGGCGCGGCGCGCGAGCGCATCGGCACGGTGAACGCCAGCCTCCAGGAGAGTGTTTCCGGCGTGCGGGTGGCCCAGGCCTACGGCCGCCAGGACCGCAACGTCGAGCAGTTCCGCGAAGTCTCCAAGGGCCATCTCGACGCCCGCATGCGGGCCCAGCGCCTCGTCGCCACCTACTTCCCGTTCGTCGAGATGCTCTCGGAGATCGCCGGCGCGGTGGTGCTCGGTGTGGGCGCCGGCCTCATCGCCGGCGGCGGCCTGACCTCGGGCGAGCTGGTGGCCTTCCTGCTCTACCTCAACCTGCTGTTCGCCCCCATCCAGCAGCTCTCCCAGGTGTTCGACACCTACCAGCAGGCCCGGGCGTCGGTGAACCAGATCGAGAAGCTGCTGCAGACCGACCCGTCGGTGGAGGAGCCGGCGTCGCCGGTCGACCCCGGCCGCATCCGGGGCGCGATCCGGTTCGAGGACGTCCGCTTCAGCTACCCCGGTGTGGCCGAGGAGGCGCTGGCCGGCGTCGACCTCGACATCTCAGCAGGCGAGTCCGTGGCGCTGGTCGGCGAGACCGGCGCCGGCAAGTCGACGGTGCTCAAGCTCCTGGCCCGCTTCTACGACCCCACCTCCGGCCGGGTGCTCGTCGACGGCCACCCCGTCGGTGAGCTCGACCTCGGCGCCTACCGCCGCCAGCTCGGGTACGTGCCCCAGGAGGCCTTCTTGTTCTCGGGGACGGTGCGCGACAACATCGCCTACGGCCGGCCCGACGCCACCGACGCCCAGGTCGAGGACGCGGCACGCGCTGTCGGTGCCCACCCGTTCATCGCCGGCCTGACCGGCGGCTACCTCCACCCGGTGACCGAGCGGGGCCGGTCGCTCTCCGCCGGCCAGCGCCAGCTCATCGCCCTGGCCCGCGCCCGCCTGGTCGACCCGGTCATCCTCCTGCTCGACGAGGCCACGTCGACCCTGGACCTGGCCAGCGAGGCCAGGGTCACCCGCGCCATGAACGCGGTGGCCGAGGGGCGCACCACCCTGCTGATCGCCCACCGGCTCCAGACCGCGCAGGGCGCCGACCGCGTCGTCGTGGTCGACGACGGGAGAGTCGCCGAGGAGGGCACCCACGACGACCTGCTCAGCCGAGGCGGGCGCTATGCGGCGATGTGGCGGGCCTTCGAGGGCGGGCCGCCGGCGCCGCCGGCGCTCACCGGCCAGCCGTCTCCTGCGCCTCGTTGAAGAGCATGATCCAGGCCACCACGAGGCCGTCGACGAGCAGCAGGCAGAACAGGAAGAACTCGGTGCGCCGGGGGACCTCGGGGAGCCCCATCGTCGCGACCACGCTCGGCGCGGCCGCCACGGCGGCGATGCAGGCGTAGACCGCGACCGCGAACCAGTTCCCGATCGCGTTCACCCGCGGCCAGGGAGCCGCCGACCGGCGGGGAAGGCTGACGAGCAGCACGATCGCGGTCACCGAGGCCACGCCGAAGACCACCTGCCACAGCAGCGTGCTGGAGGAGTCGATGAGGGAGAACAGGCACATCAGGCCCGGGAACGCGAGCTGCACCGAGACGGCGGACGCCCGCCGGAAGTGGTCTCGATTGGCGATCCACTCCGTGAACCGGGCCTGGGCGACGTACATCCACAGGCCGGTGATGGTGAGGGAGACGGACGCGAAGGTGCTGTAGAACTCTTCGAACACCGGGCGCAACGTACCGGAGGGCCGGCCCCTACGCTGGGAGGCGCCGATGAGGAAGCAGCGACTGCTCGAGCACCTGGCCGCGGCCGAGCGCCGGTCGACGGAGCTCGACGAGCGGCTGCGGGTGGCGACGGCCGAGGCGGCGCGCCTGCGGGCCGCCATCGAAGCGCTGCCTCACGCGGTGGTGGTGTGCGACGCCGCCGGCGATGTGGTGCTCCGCAACCGCCGCAGCCACGACGTCGAGGGCGGCCGCCACGCCGGCCCCCTGGTGGAGCAGGCGGTCGAGGAGGTGGTCGCTGCCGGCGGCGGGCTGCGTCCGGTGGTGAAGACCCTGGAGCTCCACGGTCCCCCGCCCCGCACGCTCGAGGTCACCGGCACGCCCATGGGCCGCAGCGACCGGCCGCTCGGCACGGTCGTCCTGGTCGACGACGTCAGCGAGCTGCGCCGGCTCGAAGCGGTGCGCCGGGACTTCGTCGCCAACGTGAGCCACGAGCTGCGCACCCCCGTGGGCGCCATGGGAGTGCTGGCCGAGACGCTGGCGGAGGAGTCCGACCCCGAGGTCATGCGCCGGCTTGCGTCGCGCATCACCAGCGAGGCCGAGCGGGCCGGGCGGCTGATCGACGGGCTGCTCGACCTTTCGCGCATCGAGGCCGGCGGCGCCGGCGAGCCGGGTGCCCTCGACCTGGAGGCGGTCGTCGCCGCCGCCGTCGAGCGGGTGGAGCCGCTTGCACAACAGGTCGGCGTGGATCTCCTCAGCAGGGCGGGGCCTGCCGGCGTCGGGGTCCGCGGCGACGAGCGCCAGCTGGTGTCCGCCGTCGTCAACCTCCTCGAGAACGCAGTGAAGTACTCCGACCGCGGTTCGGCGGTCGTGGTGGAGACGAGCGCCGCCGGCGGCTGGGTCGACATCGTCGTGGGCGACAAGGGCATCGGCATCCCGGCCAAGGATCTCGAACGCATCTTCGAGCGCTTCTACCGGGTCGACCGGGCCCGCAGCCGCGAGACGGGCGGCACCGGGCTCGGCCTGTCCATCGTGCGCCACGTGGCAACGAACCACGGAGGAGAGGTGCTGGTCGAGTCCCAGGAGGGCCTAGGGTCGACGTTCACCCTCCGGCTGCCGGCGGGATAGGAGCAGGAGCGCATGCCTGAGACACGCAAGGTGTTCCACGAGGAGCTCGACCAGCTGCACGCCGACGCGGTGCGGCTGGCGGCGCTGGCATCGGAGTCCATCCAGGCCGGCACCGCCTGCCTGCTCGACTTCGACCTGGCCAAGGCCAAGGCGGTCATCGCCGGCGACAAGGTGCTGGACGACCTCACCCACTCCATCGAGGAGCGGACGTACCTGCTACTGGCCCGCCAGCAGCCCATGGCCGTCGACCTCCGCATGCTGGTCACCACCCTGCGGATCATCCACGAGCTCGAGCGAATCGGCGACCTGATGGTCAACGTGGCCAAGGGCGCCCGCCGCCTCTACCCCGGCCCGCTCGACCCCAAGGTGCGCGGGATCATCGACCGCATGCGCAGCCAGGCCACCGCCCAGCTCCAGCTGGCCAGCGACACCTTCGCCGACCGCGATCCCGCCAAGGCCTCGGCGCTGGCCGACATGGACGACGTCATGGACGACCTCCAGAAGGAGCTCTACCGCACCATCTTCGCCGCCGGCGCCCACGAGGAGTCCGAGCTCCAGCGAGCCGTCCAGGTCGCCCTGCTCGGGCGCTACTTCGAGCGCATCGCCGACCACGCCGTCAACATCGGCGAGCGCGTCGGCTACATGGTGACCGGCGAGTTCAACAGCGATTAGCGCCGGCGCCGCAGGGGAGCAAGCTCTGCTTGCGACCCGAAACGATCTAGACCTTCCCGCACAGGGGGGCGGTGGTCCAGGGCTTCCATCCGTCGCGGGCCTTGAGCTGGCGGGCGGCCTCGTCCTGGACCTCGGGGGGGTGGTCCTGGGCCGAGCCGGTGTAGCCGAGGGAGCGCCAGGTGGCGTCCTGGAACTGGTACGCCCCGCCGCCGGGCGACTTGTAGTTGTTGCCCGACTCGAGCTGGCGGATGCAGGCGAAGGTCTCCTCGTCGGACGCGGAGGACGGCAGGCGGGCTGCGGAGGTGGTCGGCGGCGCCGTCGTGCTGGCGCCGGCCGGGGGCGCTGCAGTCGTCGCCGGCGCGGTGGGGACCACGGCGGCGGCAGCAGGGGCCTGGACGAGGCGCGCCGCCTCGGCGTCGCGGCGGGCCTGCTCTGCAGCCACAAGGGTGCCCAACTCCCCGTTGACCCGCATCAGCAGGGCCCGCTGGGCGCCCATTGCCTTCTCCAGGCCATCGAGGTCGGCCACGGTGGCCTGGCTGCGCTGCACCGCGGCCCTGCGGGCCTGCTCCAGCGCCCGCCGGCGTACCTCCATGTCCTCCTTGGCGACCTGGAGGCGACCGATGGCCTGGCGGTCCTCGCCGGCCACCACCCGCAGGTAGGTGCGCCGGGCACCGGCGTCGAGAACCGTCGACCGGGCCATCTGGGCCAGGAACGACACCGAGCCGCCGCCGGCGTAGGCGACCTGAGCGTGGGCGGTGAGCAGGCGGCGGGCTTCGTCCTGGCGCCGGCCGGCGGAGGCCAGGTCGGCCTCGGCGCGGACCACGGCGGCCTCGGCGGAGGCCAGGTCCTCCTGCGCCCGCCGGTGCTCCTTGTCGGCGGCGACGATGCCCCGGGCCTGCTCCTCGAGCTTGGAGATGATCGCCGCCGCCTCAGCCCGCTTGTCGTCGATCTGACCTCCCGCCGCGGGAACCGCGCCAGCAGTGAGGGCGACGAGAGCCAGGGCGACGGCGCCGATTCTCCTCCGAGGTGGTCCGGGCATCAGCCTCCCTGGCCGGGCTCGCGGTCCCGGCCGGCGTGCCGCCGCCCCGACCAGGGTGCGCTCACCCTACCGGCGAGGCCCCTCGCCGGCCACCCGCACCGCCATGTGAGCCGGCGCGCGTACGCTCGTGGCCGTGGTCCTGCTTCTCACCGCGACCCCGCGCATCATCGGGCGGTACGGGTGAGCAACACCTCCACCACCATCCTGGTGACCAACGACGACGGCGTGGAGTCTCCGGGCCTCGCCGCGCTGGTCAGAGCCGTCGCCGGCCCCGGCCGGCGCGTCGTCGTCGCCGCACCGGCCAGCGACCAGAGCGGGACGTCGGCGGCCGTCGCCCCCCGGCCGGCGGAGGGTGTGCGCATCGAGCGGGTCTCCATCGCCGGCCTCGAGGAGCCCGGCTTCTCCGATCTCATCGCCTACGCGGTCGACGGCCCCCCGGCCCTGGCCGTCCTGGGTGCCCGCCTGGGTGAACTGGGCGGGCCGGCGGCCTCGGCGTCGGTGGTGGCCTCGGGCGTGAACCTGGGGCCGAACACGGGCGTCTCCGTGCTCTTCTCCGGCACGGTCGGCGCGGCCATGGCCGCCGCCAACCTCGGCCTCTCGGGCCTGGCGGTGAGCATCGACGCATTCCGGCCCGCGCACTTCGCCACCGCCACCACGGTGGCCGCCGCTGCACTCGACTGGCTCCTCGACGCTCCCGCCGGCACGGTGCTCAACGTCAACGTGCCCGACCGACCCCTCAGCCACCTGGCCGGCGTACGCCATGCGCCTCTGGCCACCCTGGGCCAGGTGGAGGCGTCGATCCGCGACCAGGGCTCCGGACCCTTCCTCGCCCAGTTCCAGATCGCCGAGCGCGACCCCGAGCCCGGCACCGACGCCGCCTTCCTCCGAGAGGGCTGGGTCACGGTCACCCCCCTCCTCGGCATCCGGGCCGACACCGAGGTGGAGATGAGCAGCATCATCGAGCGGGCCATCTCCCGGGCCGCATGATGGTGCAGCAGTGAATGGCCCGGAGGCCACCATCCTGGTGGTCGAGGACGAGGAGTCCTTCATCGAGGCCCTCACCGTCGGCCTGAAGCGGGAGGGGTTCCGGGTCCGGGTGGCCCGCGACGGCGTCCAGGCCCTCCAGCAGTTCGACCTCGTCCAGCCCGACCTCGTCCTTCTCGACGTCATGCTCCCCCTCATCTCCGGGGTGGACGTCTGCCGGGAGATCCGCAGCCGGTCACGGGTGCCGATCATCATGGTCACGGCCAAGACGTCGGAGATCGACACAGTCGTCGGGCTGGAGGTCGGCGCGGATGACTACGTGTCCAAGCCGTACCGCCTGCGTGAGCTGGTCGCCCGCATGCGGGCCGCCCTGCGCCGGGCCCCTCCCCTGCCCGAGACGACGGCGAGCCCCGGCCTGCTCGAGGTGGGCGACGTCAGCCTCGACCCGGAGCGCCACGAGGTCTTCGTGCGGGGCAAGGCGGTGACCCTGCCCCTCAAGGAGTTCGAGCTGCTGGCGCTGCTGCTCGAGAACGCCGGCCGGGTGCTGACACGCGACGTCCTCATCGAACGGGTGTGGGGCGCCGATTACGTGGGCGACACCAAGACGCTCGACGTCCACATCAAGCGCCTCCGGGCCAAGGTGGAGCTCGACCCGTCGAAGCCGCGGAGCATCGTCACCATCCGCGGCCTCGGCTACAAGTACGACACCCCTGCCCTCCGGCCCTGAACCCCAGGGGCGCCCTTGCATCTCCCGGTGTGCGGCGTATGATACTCAGTATGCTACTGAAGAAGGTAACCCGGTGAGCGTCCGTCACGCCTTGCTGGCCCTCCTGAGCGAAGGCCCCCGCTACGGGCTGCAGCTGCGCCAGGAGTTCGAGGCCCGGACGGGCGAGGTGTGGCCTCTGAATGTCGGGCAGGTGTACACGACCCTGCAGCGCCTGGAGCGCGACGGGCTGGTGGAGTCCGACGCCGACGACGACGGGCCACAGCGCAACTTCCGGATCACCCCCGGCGGGCTGGAGGAGCTGGGCGAGTGGTTGCGGACACCCCCGGATCTCACGTCGCCACCGCGCGACGAGCTGGTCATCAAGGTCCTGGTCGCCCTCCAGGTGCCGGGCGTCGATGTGCACGACGTGATCCAGGTTCACCGCCGCTACGTCGTCCAGCTCATGCAGCAGTGGACGCGCCTGAAGGAGGAGGCAGACGAAGGTGACCTGGCCTTCGCCCTCGTCGTGGACGCCGAGCTGTTCCGGCTCGACTCGGTGATCCGGTGGCTGGATGCCGCCGACGGCAGGCTGAGGCGCCACGGCCGCGGTGGACCGGCGGCCGGGCCGGCGGCGCTGCCCCGGCTCCGGCGGCGCGTGGAGGTCCGGCGATGACGGCGCTGGAGCTTCGGCGGGTGTCGAAGATCTACGGCGAGGGGCCGACCGAGGTGCGCGCCCTGCTCGACGTCGAACTGTCGGTGGCCGCCGGCGAGCTGGTGGCGGTCATGGGGCCGAGCGGTTCGGGGAAGAGCACGCTGCTGACCATCGCCGGCAGCCTCGAGGATACAAGCGCCGGCGAGGTTCTCATCAGTGGCACACCGCTGTCGGCGATGTCACGCAACGAGCGGGCCCGCCTGCGGCGCCGGTCCATTGGCTACGTGTTCCAGGACTTCAACCTCCTGGCCGGCCTGACCGCGGTCGAAAACGTGATCCTGCCATTGGAGCTCGACGGCGTGCCGGCGCGGGCGGCGCGAGCCGCCGGCATGGCCGCGCTCGACGAGCTCGACCTGGCGGACCGGGCGGCGCGGTTCCCCGATGAGCTGTCCGGCGGCGAGCGCCAGCGGGTGGCGATCGCCCGGGCCGTCGTCGGTGACCGTCACCTGCTGCTCGCCGACGAACCGACTGGCGCCCTCGACTCGGCCAACGGCGAGGCGGTGATGCGCCTCGTGCGGGCCGCGTGCCAGCGGGGCGTCGCCGGCGTGGTGGTGACCCATGACGCCCAGATGGCCTCGTGGGCCGACCGGGTCGTGTTCCTGCGCGACGGCCGGATGGTGGACCAGACCTCGCCGCCGGCCGGCCCCGAATCGCTCCTCTCCCCCCGCCACAGCGGATGACCACCACGCTCGATCGGCCCCCCGCCGCCCTCGCCGGCGGCAACGGCGGCGGCCCGGCCCGGCGGGCCATCGTCCGGTGGACCTGGCGGTTGCTCCGCCGGGAGTGGCGCCAGCAGTTGCTGGTGCTGGCCCTGCTGACCGTAGCGGTGGCGGCCTCGACGGGCGGTGTCGCCTTCGTCACGAATGCCATGGAGGAGGCCCAGACGACGGTCGCCCTCCCCGGCTCCGCCCCTCAGCTCGCGTCCGACGTCGCCGCCCTCCGGGACCGCTTCGGCAACGTCGATGTCGTCGTGCACCAGCGCCTCGCCGTCCCGGGCTCAGTGGCCGCAGTCGACCTCCGGGCCCAGGATCTCGACGGCGCCAAGCAACAGCCGACGCTGCGCCTCCTGTCGGGCCGCTATCCCGCCGGCGCCGGCGAGGTCGCCGTCACTCGCGGCGTCGCCGACCTCTTCGACGTGCGGACCGGCGGGACCATGGACGTGAACGGCCGGGCCCGGACCGTCGTCGGCCTGGTCGAGAACCCGCTTCGCCTCGACGAGCGGTTCGCCCTCGTCGCCCCCGGGCAGGCCGATCCGCCGGCGAGGGTGACAGTACACATACCGGGGGTACGGAGCTTCGAGTCGGTCCAGCTTCCGAGCGGCACCGCCGTCAGCATCTCCATCGTCTCGGCCGCGAAGCGGAGCGAGGCCGCGGCCGCCGTCCTCGCCATGGCCACCATGGGCCTGCTCTTCGTCGGCCTGATCGCCGTCGCCGGCTTCACCGTCATGGCCCAGCGCCGGCTCCGCGCCCTCGGCATGCTGGGCGCGCTCGGCGCCACCGATCGCCACGTGCGGCTGGTGATGCTGGCCAACGGCGCCGCCGTGGGCGCGGTGGCGGCCGCCGCCGGTGCCGCCGCCGGCGTCGGTGGGTGGCTGGTGCTCGCACCGCGGCTGGAGACGCTCGTCAACCACCGCATGGACCGCTTCGACCTCCCGTGGTGGGCGATCGGCGCGGCGATGCTCCTGGCCGTGTTCACCGCGGTGATCGCCGGCTGGTGGCCGGCCCGGTCGGCGTCCCGTGTGCCGGTCGTCGCTGCCCTCTCGGGCCGGCCGCCCCAGCCCCAGCCCGCCCACCGGCTGGCGGCCGCCGGCGCCGCGCTGCTCGCCGCCGGGCTCGTCCTCCTCTCAATGGCCGAGAAGAAGCGGGCGCCGCTGGTCGTGGCCGGGACGGTGGCCACAACCCTGGCCGTCCTGTTCCTGGCCCCCCTGGCTATCCGGGCCCTCGCCGGCGCCGGCCGGCGGGCACCGATCGCGGTCCGGCTGGCCCTGCGTGACCTCGCCCGCTACCAGGGGCGGGCCGGCGCCGCCGTCGGCGCCCTCGCCCTGGCCATCGGCATCGCAGCCACCATCGCCGTCAGCGCGGCCGCGTCGGCCGCCGGCGAGAACGCGACAGGGGGCAACCTTCCGGCCAACCAGGTCCTGGTCCACCTGTCGGCCGGCGGCGCCGGCGCTCCCCTGCCCGACACCACGCCCGCCCAGCTCCAGGCGCTACAGGCCGGCGTCGACAGCATCGCCGCCGCCGTCGGCACCACCGACGTCGTGGCCCTCCACGCTGCGGTCAACGCCGCGGGCAGCCAGGTGCCCGGGCTGGGTACCAGGGAGGTCGGCAGGGGCATGGCCACTCTGGTACGCACCGAGCGAGTGGACGGCGAAACCCGCATGGTCGGCCACGCCGGCCTGTACGTCGCCACGCCCACCCTGCTGGACCGCTACGGGATCCAACCGGGTGAGATCGATCCCTCGACCGACGTGCTGACGGGTCGCCCGGATTTGGCCGGGACGGTGATCCAGTACGGGCCGCGCCAATCGGCGGAACCGAGGTTCCAGGCCGCCGCCCTTCCGACGTACAGCTCGGGGCCGAGCACCCTGCTCACCTCCGATGCCATCCAGAGGCTCGGCCTCCAACCGCATGTGGCCGGCTGGCTGGTCCAGACGAGCCGCCCTCTGACCGGCGCCCACATCGGCGCGGCCCGGAAGGCGGCCGCCGGCGCCGGCCTGACCATCGAGACCCGGGACACCCAGCAGTCGCTGAAGCGGCTCGGCCAGCAGGCGACGGGCGCCGGCATGGTTCTCGCCCTCGGGGTACTGGCCATGACCGTCGGCCTGATCCGCAGCGAGACGGCGAACGACCTGCGGATCCTCACCGCCACGGGGGCGTCGGGCACCGCCCGCCGAGCCATCACCGGGGCCACCGCCGGCGCCTTGGCCCTGCTCGGCGCCGTGCTCGGGTCGGCCGGCGCTTACCTCGCCCTCGCGGCCTGGCACCGCAGTGACCTCGGCACCCTGGCCCATCCGCCCGTCGCCAATCTGGTCGCCATCCTCATCGGCCTGCCGCTCCTCGCCGGGCTCGCCGGCTGGCTGCTGGCCGGACGTGAACCCTCCGCCATCGCCCGCCGCCCGCTCGACGCCTGAGGCAACTGTTCGGCGTTTCGCCGCCCGAGCGTCGGGGCACGTTCACCTCGCCGCAATCTACGGCGTCTAGAACCGAGTTGTAGGCGCCCGGTCCGCCGCACCACGACCGCGGCGGGCCGGGTCCGGGAAAAATCTTCGAAATCCCCAGGTTTGCCCTCTTCCAATGCACAGCCGTTCCGGTCCATACTGCTCTCGTCCGGTACGGAACGGTGGCTGCGCAAGCGGCTGCGGGGAAGTGACGGGCCAGGTATCACGCACACGCCGGTGTTCCTCCCGGGGAATATCGGGCCCGGCCGGTGCCCGCCCTCGGGCGGAGCCCGATCGGATGCGAGATACCCGTGAAGCCGGTCCCGAGAAGTTCGGCAGCTTCGGCTGAAGGGCTACTCGGGGCCGCTTCGCGTCTGCCCAGGGATACGATGCCAGGCACGTGACCGACCTAGATCAGGCCCCCGCCGAGATTGAGCCGGCCGAGCCAGAGAGTCGGCCCCGGTACATCAACCGCGAGCTTTCGTGGCTGGACTTCAACGCCCGGGTACTGGCCCTCGCCGAGGATCGCGAAAGCCCCGTGCTCGAGCGGGCCAAGTTCCTCGCCATCTTCAGCAACAACCTCGACGAGTTCTTCCAGGTGCGCGTCGCCTCACTGCACGACAAGCTGGCCGCCGGCCTGGGCACCCCGTCGCCCGACGGTCTGACGCCGGCCGAGCAGCTGCGGGCCATCCGCCCCCGCATCGAGGATCTCATCGCCCGGCAGGCCACGGTCTTCCTGCACGAGATCGCGCCGGCGCTGGGCGACGCCGGCATCGTGCTCTCGGACTGGGAGTCCCTCGACGACGACGACCGCGAGTACCTCGTCGATGTCTTCCACCGCCGCATCTTCCCGGTCCTCACCCCCCTTGCCGTCGACCCAGGCCACCCGTTTCCCTACATCTCCAACCTGTCGCTGAACCTGGCGGTCAGCGTGCGCGACCCGGGCAACGGCGCCCGCCGCTTCGCCCGCCTCAAGGTGCCGCCCCTGCTCCCCCGGTTCGTCGTCATGCCCGACGGGGAGCGGTTCGTGGCCGTCGAGCAGCTCATCGCCGCCCACCTGGGCACCCTGTTCCCGGGCATGGAGATCGAGGAGCACGACACCTTCCGCGTCACCCGCAACGCGGATGTCACCCTGGAGGACGACGAGGAGGCCGACGACCTCCTGGCCGCCGTCGAGCTCGAGCTGCGCCGGCGCCGCTTCGGCCGGGCCGTGCGCCTCGAGGTGTCCACCACCATGGCCACCGAGACCCGCGAGCTGCTGATGCGGGAGCTGGAGCTCGAGGCCGGCGACGTCTACGTGATCGACGGTCCGCTGGAGCTCAGCGGCCTCATGGCCGTCTACGACCTGGACCGCCCCGACCTCAAGGACCCCTCCTGGGTGGGGGTCACCCAGCCCCTGCTGGTCGACGAGGACGGCGACGCCAGGGACCTCTTCGCCGTCCTGCGCGAACGCGAGGTCCTGGTCCATCACCCCTACGACTCCTTCTCGACGTCGGTGGTGGCCTTCATCGAGCAGGCGTCGAGGGACCCACAGGTGCTGGCCATCAAGCAGACGCTCTACCGGACCTCCGGCGACAGCCCGATCATCAAGTCACTGATCCGGGCCGCGGAGACCGGCAAGCAGGTGGCCGCCCTCGTCGAGCTCAAAGCCCGGTTCGACGAGCAGGCCAACATCGCCTGGGCCCGGGCCCTGGAGGAGGCGGGCGTCCACGTGGTCTACGGCCTCGTCGGCCTGAAGACCCACACCAAGACCGCCCTGGTGGTGCGCGAGGAGGGCGACAGCATCCGTCACTACTGCCACGTGGGCACCGGCAACTACAACCCCAAAACGGCCCGTATCTACGAGGACATCGGCCTGCTCTCCGCCGACCCCGAGCTGGGCGCCGACCTGGCCGAGCTGTTCAACTACCTCACCGGCTACAGCCGCCAGACTGAGTACCGCCGGCTCCTCGTCGCCCCGGCCGGCCTTCGCCAGTCCATCCTCGACCTCATCGCCGCCGAGCGCGACGACCCCGACGGGGCCGGGCGCATCGTGATGAAGATGAACAGCCTGGTGGACACGACGGTCATCGACGCCCTGTACGAGGCGTCGCAGGCCGGCGTCCAGATCGACCTGATCGTCCGGGGTATCTGCTGCCTTCGTCCGGGAGTGCCCGGCCTCTCGGAGAACATCCGGGTCCGGTCGATCGTGGGCCGCTTCCTGGAGCACTCCCGGATCCTCGCCTTCGGGGAGCGGCGGGAGCGCCACTACGTCATCGGCTCCGCCGACCTCATGCCCCGCAACCTCGACCGGCGGGTGGAGGCCATGACCCCGATCTTCGATCCGGAGCTCCAGGGCCGCCTTCAGGAGGTGCTCGATGTGAGCCGCGACGACGACACCCTGGCCTGGACGCTGGCCGGCGACGCCAGCTGGACCAAGGTCCCCACCGAGAAGGGCGTGAACGCCCACCTCCGGCTCCAGGAGTTGGCCTTCGAGCGGGCCCGCCGGCGCCGCGCCGAGGCGGGGTGAGCACCGAGACCCCATGGCCACCGAAACGGAGGTGAAGATGGGGGCGTGGGCCGGCTTCGAGCTGCCCAGCCTCGAGGGTGTGGCGGAGGACGTCAACCCGGTCGCCCGGGTGCCCCGCACGCTCATGGCCGTGTACTACGACACGCCCGACCTGCGCCTGGCCCGGTGGGGCGTGACGGTCCGCCACCGCACCGGGGAGGGCAGCGGCTGGACGGTCAAGCTGCCCGAGGGCGACGCCGGGCCCGCGCTCGTGCGCCGGGAGCTGACCTTCGAGGGCCCGCCCGGGCGTATGCCGGCGGGGGCCACGTCGCTGATCCGGGCCTACGCGCGCGACACGCCGCTGGTGCCGGTGGCCCGCATCCGCACGGTGCGAACCGGCGTCGACCTGCTCGACGGCGAGGGCGCCGTCGTGGCCGAGGTGGTCGACGACGAGGTCTCGGTGCTCCACGGCGGCCGGGTGGCCACCCGCTTCCGCGAGGTGGAAGTCGAGCTGGGCGCCCGCCCGCCGGCGGGGCTGCTCGACACCGTCATCGCCCTCCTGCGCGAGGCCGGCGCCGGCGAGCCGGACTCGACGCCCAAGCTCATGCACGCCCTCGGGGCGCGGGCGCAGGCACCGTCCGAGGTGGCGCCCGTCGCCCTGGGCAAGAACCCCTCGGCCGCCGATCTGGTGCGCCAGGCGGTGAGCGCGGCCGTCGACCGCATCATGCGCCACGACCCCGGCGTGCGCATCGGCGACGACCCCGAGGACGTGCACCAGGCGCGGGTCGGCACCCGCCGGCTGCGCTCCGACCTGCGCACGTTCGCCCCCCTGCTGGACGAGGAGTGGCTGGCATCGCTGCGCGACGAGCTGCGCTGGCTGGCCGGTGCCCTCGGCGAGGTCCGCGACGACGACGTCCTGATCGACCGCCTCCGGCGCCAGGCCGCCACCCTGCCCGAGCCCGACACGGGCGCCCTGGCGCCGATCTTCCGCCGGCTCGCGATGGAGCGCGACCAGGCCAAGGCCGAGCTCCTCGACGCCATGGAGGGCCCCCGCTACATCGCCCTTCTCGATCGCCTGATCGACGCCGCTCACCAGCCGAGGTGCCGGAAGGCCGCCGCCGCGCCGGCCGCCGAGGTCGTGCCCGGGCTGGTGGTCACACCGTGGCGCAAGCTGGCCAAGGCGGTCGACGCCCTGCCCGCCGAGCCGCCCGACGCCGACCTGCACCAGATCCGCATCCTGGCCAAGCGGACCCGCTACGCAGCCGAGGCGGTCGCGCCCCTGGTGGGCAAGAAGGCCAAGGCCTTCGCCTCGGCGGTGGCCGAGGTGCAGGAGGTTCTGGGGGACCACCACGACGCGGTGGTGGCCGAGGCCTGGCTGCGGGGTGCCGTCGAGGGCGCCGATGCGGCAGTGAGCCTGGCCGCCGGCGAGCTCATCGCCGTGCAGATGGCCCAGGCCGCCGAGGGCCGCAAGCTTTGGCCGAAGGCGTGGAAGAAGGCCTCCGCGGAGAAGCTTCGCTCATGGATGTGACCGCGCCTGCAGTGGAGGCGGCCGGCGGCGTGGTGTGGCGGCGCTCGCCGGCCGGCGAGGTCGAGGTGCTCCTCGTGCACCGCCCCCGCTACGACGACTGGTCGGTGCCCAAGGGCAAGCTGAGCGCCGGCGAGGACCATCCGGCTGCCGCCCGGCGGGAGGTGGAGGAGGAGACCGGACTGCGCTGCACGCTGGGCGAGGAGCTGCCGTCGACCTCCTACGTCGACCGCAAGGGCCGGCCCAAGCACGTCCGCTACTGGGCCATGACGCCGGCCGGCGGCGACTTCACGCCCACCGACGAGGTCGACGAGGTGCGCTGGGTGCCCCTGGCCGCCGCGGTGGACCAGCTCAGCTATCCCCGGGACCGGGCCGTGCTGGACGCGCTCGGCCGATGATCCTCCTGGTGCGCCACGCCAAGGCCGGCGACCGGGAACGGTGGGACGCTCCCGACGACCACCGACCGCTTACGGCCAAGGGTGAGGCCCAGGCCCAGGCGCTGGTCGACCTGCTCGCCGGCTACGAGATCGACCGTGTCCTCTCCAGCCCGTACCTCCGCTGCACCCAGACCGTCGCCCCCCTGGCCGCGGCGCGGGGGCTCGCCGTCGAGCCCTGCGACGACCTGGCCGAGGGCGAGGGCCGGGCCGGCGTCGCCGTGGTTCACGGCCTCCTGAACGAACCCGGCTCCACCGTCCTCTGCAGCCACGGCGACGTCGTGGAGGAGGTACTTGATGCCTTGGGGATCGAGCGGGAGCAGTACACCCGCAAGGGGGCGACGTGGGTCATCGACGAGGCCGGCGCCCACCACCTTGCGGCGCCGGCGTAGCGCCGACCGCCGGGTGCTTCGTCAGCTGGCGGCGGACACGCCCGGGTACGCCTGGGGGCCACCTTGGCGGCGCAGGGCGCGGTAACGGGTCAGCCAGGTGGCCATGTGCCCGTCGGCCTCCCGGAGCGTGGCTGCGGCGGTGGTCGCCCACGCCCGGCCCGCCGGCGTGACCGTGTAGGTGCGGCGGGCGGGGCCGGTGGGCGAGGAGTCCCACGCCGAGGCCACCAGCCCTTCGGACTCCATGGCCCGCAAGGTCCGGTACACAAAGCCGCGATCCGTCGCACCAAGGCCGAGCGGGGCCAGCAGGACGGGCAGGTCGTAGCCGTGAGTGGGCACCTCGCCGAGCACGAGCAGGACCGACGCCCGGAAGTGGTCGCGGGGGACGGCGGTGGTGGACTCCATGGCCCAAGGGTAGGAGCCGAACATGAGCGGCACGTTTCCTGCAAGCGAAGCTGTGGTGAACGCGGGCGTAACCTCGGAGCACATGCGCATCGCCGCCCTGGACCTGGGTTCCAACTCCTTCCACCTCCTGGTCGTCGATGCCCACCCCGACGGCACCTTTGTTCCCCTGATCCGGGAGAAGGACATGCTCCGCCTCGGCGATGCCGTGAGCCGCGAGGGCCGGATCCCCGACGCCCTCGCCGCCCGGGCCGTGGCCACCGTCGACCGGTTCCGCCGGCTGGCCGCCGGCGCCGGCACCGAGGAGATCCACGCTCGGGCCACGGCGGCCCTGCGGGAGGCGGAGAACGGCGGCGAGGTCGTCGACCGCATGCTCGCCGAGGCCGGCGTCGACGTCCGCGTCATCAGCGGCCAGGAAGAGGCCCGGCTCATCTTCGGGGCCCTGAAGGGGGCGGTCGTCATCGACCCCGGCCCAGCGCTGTGCCTCGACCTGGGCGGAGGCAGCCTCGAGATCATGGTCGGTGACCGGTCGAACTTGTCCCTGGCCGCCAGCGTGCCGCTCGGCGTCGCCCGCCTGTCGGCCGAGCTGGTCACCGGCGACCCCCTCACCACCGACGATGCCCGCCGGCTCGAGAAGCGGGTGACCAGTGTGCTGGCGCCCCTCGCCGACGACGTGGCCCGCCTGCGGCCTGCGATGGCCATCGGCAGCAGCGGCACGTTCTGCGATCTGGCCCGCATGGTGGCCGCCCGCCGGACGGGCAGCGTGCCGCGGTCGATCAACCAGTTCACCTTCACCCGCGACGAGCTGTTGCCGCTGCACGATGAGTTCCTCGACAAGCGGGCCTCGGAACGGGCGTCGATGCCGGGCCTCGAGGCCAAGCGAGCCGACATCATCGCCACCGGCTCGTCCGTGCTGCTCACGGCCATGGAGCTGTTCGGGTTCGACCGCATGACGGTGAGCGAGTGGGCGCTGCGAGAGGGCATCGTGCTCGACGTCATCCCTCGCCACGAGGCCGCCGACTGGTCGGGCGATCCCGGTGCCATCCGTGCCACCTCGGTGCTCCAACTGGCCCGGCGGTGCAACTGGGACGAGGGCCACGGCCGTCACACCGCCCGCCTCGCCCTCGACCTGTTCGACCAGACCGCCGCCCTCCACGGCCTCGGCGCCGGCGACCGCGACCTGTTGGAGCACGCCGGCCTGCTGCACGACATCGGCGAGCACGTCTCCACCGAGTCTCACCACAAGCATTCCGCGTATCTGATCCAGCACGGGAAGCTGCGGGGGTTCACGCCGGCGGAAGTCGACTTCGTGGCCGCCCTGGCCCGGGCCCACCGGGGTGGCAACCCCAAGCCGGCGCACGAGCCGTTCGGCACCCTCGACCCCGACGCCAGAGAACGGGTCACCCGCCTCGCCGCCCTGCTGCGGATCGCCGATGGCCTCGACCGCGGCCGGTCCGGCAACGTCACCGGCATCGAGGTGGTGCTCGACGGCGACCGCGCCCGGCTGGTGGTCCGGTCCGAGACCGACATCGCCATCGAGCTGTGGGGCGCCCGCCGCAAGCGCGAGCTGTTCGAGCGCCTCTTCCGCCGGCGCCTCGACGTGGTGCCCGGCTAGCCTTATGCCTCGGCCTTGGCCTGGATGCAGATGGGGCTGGCCTGGGTGGCGGCGTCGCCGGCGGACGTACAGACACCGTTGACGAACCGGGGCTCCTGGCCGTTCAGGCGGGTGCCCGCCTCCCGTGCCGCGGAAGACCACTCAGCCAGGCTGGAGCAGATCTGCACCGACCTGAGAAACGCGTCGGCGGTGGGGGTGCCGGCCTGCTCGCGCATGTGGCCGGCGTCGAACTCTTCGCGACAGGCGCTGGAGACGGCGACAACGTCGCCGGGGCGCAACACCGGATCGTCGTCGGCAGACCCGCTGTCATCGCCGCCGCCGCAGGCAAACAGACTTCCCGCCAGCAGCAGGACGGCGACGCGCCTCACCCGTTCGGCTGGCCCACGCCGGCGGCCACCAGCTCGTCGCGGTCGGGGCCGGCGTTGGCGCAGCAGCCGAGCAGCCGTCCGTCGACGTCGACCGCGGGCACGGACCTGATGCCCTGCTCGGCCGCGAGCGTCGCCGCCGCCTCGTCGTTGCGGAGGTCGCGGACGACGACCTCCTGGTAGTCACCGGCCAGCTCGCGCACGAGCGCCTCGCCTTCGACACACACGGGGCACCCAGCACTGAAGAGTTCGATTCGTCGAGCCATAGACCTGACCGTACACATTCCTCCCGACTGGAAGGTCAAGCGGTACCGTCGAAACGTGCGCATCGGAGAGCTCGCAGACGCGGTGTCGGTTCCGGCCAAGACCATCCGCTACTACGAAGGGATCGGCCTGCTCCCCGCACCGCGACGCCACGCCAACGGGTACCGCTCCTACGACCAGTCCGCCGGCGACCGTTTGCGCTTCGTCAAGGCGGCCCAGGCCGTCGGGTTCACCCTGACCGAGATCAAGGACATCCTGTCGCTCCGGGATGCCGGCGAGGAGCCGTGCGGCCACGTGCTCGACCTGGTCGATCGCCGCGAGCGTGACATCGCCGAGCAAATCGCGGCGCTGGAGGAGATGCAGGCCGAGCTCCACCGGCTGGCCGCCCGAGCCCGGGCCGCGTCCCGGGGCGCCAGCCCCTACTGCCACCTCATCGAGCACGAGCGCTAACCCGTGACGGTGATGATCGGCGGGCTGGTCAGGGTCTGGAGGACGACGCAGTAGCGCTCGGTCTTCTCCAGCACCGACGCCACCTGCTCCGCCGTGGCCTCGGGGGCGTCGACATCGAAGCGCAGGCGGATGGCGGAGAACCCGACCGGTGTGGTCGGGTCGATGCCCAACGTGCCTCGCAGGTCAAGGTCGCCATCCACCTCCACGTGCACCGATGCCACCGGCACGCCCATGGCCGTCGACACCATCTGATAGGTCACCTGGGCGCAGGCGGCCAGCGCACCGAGCAGCAGGTCACCCGAGCACGCCGCGGTGCCGGCGCCGCCGACGCCGGCGTGGGCCTGTGCCTCGTAGACGGCGCGGCCGATGTCGACCGAGCAGGCCATGGGGCTGTCCTGGGTGTTGGCCGTCGCCCGCAGCGTGAGGAGCGCGGCCGTCGGGTCGGCCCGGTACGCCTGCTTCAGGGGCCGTTGCAGCTCTCTGAGATCCATGGCCGCCAGCGTACGGCGGCCGCCCTTGCAGCAGGCCCGACCGGCCACTACGGTCATCAATCCGTATTGATTCGTGGAAGGGCGTGCGTGACCGAAGAGAACCTGAGCCGGCGAAGGTTTCTGGGCCTCGCCGCCGGCGGCGCGGCCGCCGCGTACCTCCTCTCCGCGTGCGGTAGTGACAACGACACCGCCACCACCGCCACGACTGCGCCGGCCGCCGGCCAGGCCGGGGCCAAGGACTTCGGCGGCAAGACCATCACCACCGCGGTCTACGCCAAGAACCACGCCTCGTCGATGCTGGAGTGGCAGCAGTTCGCCCCGCCCGGGCTGACTGTGAAACCGGTGATCGTCACCAGCGCGGCGGAGATCAGCCGGCTGCTTGCCGCCGGCGAGCTCGACTTCGGCCTGATGGGTTACTACAACACCATTATCGAGGCGTCGACCACCGGCCTCAAGGCCAAGGTCATCAGCATGTGCTCTCGCCAGGGCATCGGCCTCATCGCCCGCTCCGACCGGGGCATCAGGACCGTCGCCGACCTGAAGGGCAAGAAGGTCGCCCTCCCGCCGCCCGGCGTGCAGGTGCTGGCCATCAACGCCGCCCTGGAGAAGGTCGGCCTGAAGTTCGACCGCGACGTCACCGCAGTTCCCGTCTCCTTCGCCGACCAGCCGGCGGTGCTCGAGCGGGGCGACGTCGACGCCTACATGGGCACTGAGCCGCTCTGCACCCAGAGCGTGGTCTCGGGTCGCGGCGTGCGGATCAACGAGGTCTACGGCACGCCGGCGGGCGACATCAACACCGCCATGTGGGCCGCGCCCAAGAACCTGAACGACGCCGACCTCCTCACCGCCGTGGCCAAGATGCAGCGTGATGCCGCTGAGTACTTCACCCCGAACGGGGTCAACGCCGCGGCCCCGTGGCGCAAGCTCCTGGTCGAGCAGTTCGAGTACTCCGAGGAGATCTACAAGGCCGTGCTCGACAACGTGGGCGCGGTCTGGAAGTTCGACCAGACCCGAAAGGCCCAGTTCGAGGGTGCAGCCGAGATGATGCTGGCCCAGGGCGTGATCACCACCAAGCCCAAGATCGACGACCTGCTCCTCCTGGACTACCTGCCCAAGAGCTGATGGCCCTGCGCGAGGCCGAGGGCGGCTCCGGCCTGGACCTCGGCGACGTGCTGGGCCCCAGCAGCGACATCGCCACCCGCGGGCGCCTCTCCGGCTGGCGCCGCATGGCCGTGGGGCTGGCCCTCCCGGCCGTACTTCTCGCGCTCTGGTCGGTGCTCAGCGCCACCGGCGTGCTGTCCGAGCGGCTGCTGCCGGCGCCCGTCGACGTCCTCAAGAGCGGGCGCGACTTCTTCGCCGCCCCGAAACGCCCGGCGGTGCCGGGGGTCGTACCGTTCCGGGGCGCGGCGCTCGAGCACATTCGGGCCAGCGTGGGTCGCTGGGCGGTGGGCTACACGATCGCCTTGGGGGTGGGCCTGCCGCTTGGGCTGGCGCTGGGCCTGTCCCGGTGGACATCCGCCACCGTCGACCCGATCTTCCAGGCGCTGCGCTCGGTGCCCATCACCGCCTGGCTGCCGATCTCGCTGGTGTGGTTCGGCCTCGGCAACGGCGCCGCCCGATTCCTGATCTTCATCGGCGCGGTGTCGCCCATCGTGGTAGCCACCGCCGACAGCGCGGCCCGGGTGCCCCGCCAACTCGTCGACACCGCCCGGATGCTGGGCACCCGCCAGCGGGATCTGGCTCGGCGGGTGTACATCCCCTCCGCCCTGCCCGGCATCGTCACCGGCCTCCGGCTCGGGCTGACCCTGGGGTGGACGACGGTCATCGTCGCCGAGCTCACGGGCTCGTCTCGCGGTCTCGGCGCCATGATGTTCTCGGCCCGGGAGGTGAGCAGCCTCGACCAGATCATCGTCGGCATGGCCGCCTTCGCCGTCATCGGCCTCACCGGCGACCTGTTGCTACGGGCCGTCACCCGGCCGCTCACCAGGTGGGCCGACGCCTGAGTGCGACGCCGGCTCTCGCCGCCGCCGGCGTGGCCAAGTCCTACGGCGACCTCTCGGTCCTCGGCCAGGTCGACCTCACCGTCGCCGCCGGCGAGATCGTCGCCGTCCTGGGCCCCAGCGGGTGCGGCAAGTCGACGCTGCTTCGGGTGCTCGCCGGCCTGGAGGCGCCCGACCGGGGCCGGGTGGAGGAGAACGGCCAGCTCGTGCGGGGCCCGTCGCCCGAGCGTCCCATGGTCGTGCAGGGCGCCACGCTCTTCCCCTGGTTGTCGCTGCGGGACAACCTCGAGTGGGGCCCCAGGGCGCTCGGCAACGGCCGGGCCGGCGCCATCGTCGACGAGTTGTTGGATGCCACCGGACTGACCGCTGCCGCCGACCAGCTCCCCCGCCAGCTCTCCGGCGGCATGCGCCAGCGGGCGGCCATCGCCCAGGTGCTGGCCAACTCGCCGCCCCTCCTGCTTCTCGACGAGCCCTTCGGCGCCCTCGACGCCCAGACCCGCCTGCGCATGCAGGAGTGGCTCATCGGACTCCTCGCCGAGCGCGCCACGGCCACCCTCCTCGTCACCCACGACGTGGAGGAGGCGCTTCTCCTGGGCCACCGCCTCCTGCGTCTCTCCCACCGGCCCGCCACCGTCATGCAGGAGCTGACCGTGGACCTGCCGGCGCCGCGGGGGCGGACGACCCTGGCCGACCCTCGCTTCGTCGAGCTCAAGGCCGGCGTGCTGGCCGAGGTTCTCGATGCCTGACCCCCGGTGGGAGCGCTACGTCGCCGAGTACCACGACGCCAATCCCGGGATCACCGAGGACGTTCTCATCGACGCCCGCGACGGCGCCGGCCGGTCACCGTACGACTGGCTGCTCGAGGCGGTTCCGGCCGGCGCCTCCACCGTCGTCGATCTGGCGTGCGGGAGCGGCCCGGTCGCCCGCGTCCTCCCCGGCGCGCGGGTCGTGGGAGTCGACCAGTCGGCGGCCGAGCTGGCCCGTGCCGCCGGACTGCGGGTACGGGCCCGGATGCCGGCGCTTCCGTTGGCCGGCGGGTGTGCCGGCGCGGTGGTGACGTCGATGGCCCTGATGCTGATGCACCCGCTCGAGACGGTGCTGGTCGAGGTGGCTCGGCTCCTGCAGCCGGGGGGCACGTTCGTCGCCACTGTCCCGTCACGGGGGCCGGGTACGGCGCCGCTGTTCGCTGACCTCCTGCGGACGTTGGGCCAGACGGGCATCACCTACCCGGAGCCGCTCGACGACGATGGGCTGGCAGAGCGGTTTTCTACCGCCGGCCTCATGTTGCTCGACGACGATACGGCCGTGTTCGTGCGGCCCGTGGCGCGCCTCGAGGACGCCGAGCAGGTCGTGCGGTCGTTCTACGCCCCGGGGGCCGGTTCCGAGCGGCTGGCCGCTGCGGTCGAGAAACTGCGAGAGGCCGCCCCGGTGGACATCGCCTACCCCATCCGCCGCCTGGTGGCCGCACGATGACCCCCGCCGCGCCGCCGGCGTGCGATGACTTTCGCGGGTCCGTGTACACAACTTCTCGATCTCCCTGGACGGCTTCGGGACCGGCGAGAGGCAGCCGGCGACCTCGACGTGCGCATCGGTGGTGGCCCGACGGTCGTCCGCGATTTTCTCGCCGCCGACCTCATCGACACGCTTCACGTCGTGCAGGTGCCGATCCTGCTCGGCCGCGGCGTTCGCCTTTGGGACGGTGTCGAGGGCGTCGAGGACCGCTACGACATCGAGGCCGTCTCGTCACCGAGCGGCGTCACCCACCTGACCTTTGCGCGTCGATAACCGGCTGTGGGACGCACGCTGCGTAGGCGGCACCATCCGTCCTCGGTCGGTGCCTACTCGACGGCCCGTGCGACGTAGGTGGCGAGGATGCCGTCACTGGTGTAGCTGACGTCTTCGATCCGAATGCCGATCTAGGAGCAGGCCGGCGAGCCCGCCCTGCCCGCCACCTGCTCGCCGACGAGATTGACCATGTCGCCGTAGGTGCGGACACAGCCGAGCACCTCCTCGGGCAGGGCGATGTCGAACTCGTCCTCCAGCACCATCGCCAGCTCGATGGCGGCGAGGGAGTCGACGCACAGGTCCTCGCCCAGGCGGGCGTCCGGCTTCAGACGCCTTGGGTCGACATCCAGGTGGACGGCGATGATGGAGCGCACGCGGGGCTCCATCTCTACGACCTCTCTCATCGGGCCGCTGCCGCCGACTGCAATTCCAGTTCCATCGTCTCCCTCAGGGCCAACTTGTCGATCTTTCCGGTGCGGTTACGGGGAATTGCATCGACGATGCGCACGTGCCGGGGCACGGCGAACGCCGCCATGTGGGTCGCCACCCAGTTCTGGACGGTCTCAGGCTCGACGGTGCGGCCGGTGGCGGGGACGACATAGGCCGCCACCGACTCGTACGCCAGCCGGTCGGGAACGCCCAACACCGCGGCCTCGGCGATGTCGGGGTGGCTGACGAGGAGGTACTCCAGCTCGACGGAGTACACCTTGTTGCCGCCCCGCATGATCATGTCCTTCTTGCGGTCGAGGATGAAGACGTAGCCCTCGTCGTCGACCCGGGCGTAGTCGCCGGTGTGGAGCCAGCCGTCGGTGAGCGCCGCTGCGGTGGCGTCGTCGTCCCCGAAATAGCCGGTGGTCACCATCGGGCCCTTGATCCAGAGCTCGCCGGCCTCGCCGACGGGCACGTCGTGGCCATCGTCGTCGACCACGCGGACATCGGCACACGGCAGCGGGCGGCCGACCGAGCCGGGCTTCCGCCGGAACTCCGAGTCCAGGAGGATGGTGGCCGGCGAGTGTGTCTCGGTGAGCCCGTAGGCGTCGTAGAGGCGGAGCTGGGGCATGCGGGCCCGCAGGGCGGCGATGGTGGAAATGGGCACCGGCGAGCCGCCGAAGGCGCCGATCTCGACGTGGGCGAGGTCCGGCCAGGTGAAGTTCTTGTCCCGCAGGAGCAGCGGCCAGATCGAAGGGACGACCATCAGGTAGGTGATACGGCGCTGGGCGATGAGTTGGACGAACTCCCGGGGGACGACGTCCGGCACCGGCACCGACGTGCCGCCGACGAGCATCATCGGCGTGACCTGGGCCACGTGGCCGGTGATGTAGTAGAGCGGGAAGACGATGGCCGTGCGGTCGCCGGCGGTGAGGGCCAGCGTGCGCACGTAGGCGATGGCCGAGTGCATGGCGCCCCGGTGGACGACCCGGCTGGCCTTGGGCCGACCGGTGGTGCCCGAGGTGTAGATCACCGCGTAGGTGCGGTCCTCGGCGGGGAACCCGACGGCCTCACCGCGCCAGGGCCGGCGCCGGCCGGTGAAGTGGCCGCCGACGTCCCTGATGCGGTCCGGCGCCAGGCCCGCCTCGGCGCCCGCGCGGCGCAGGCCGTCCATGAACTCGCGGTGGCCGAGGGCCAGCGCCGCGCCCGAGTGGGCGAGCATGTACGCCCACTGGGTGGGGGCCAGCTTGGTGGAGAGGCCGACGAAGACGAGCCCGGCGCGAGCCGCGGCCCAGATGGCGACGACGATGTCGAGCCCGTTGCGGAGGGCGACGGCGAACCGGTCGCCCGGCGCCAGCCCTTCCTCCAGCAGGCGCTCGGCCGCCCCCTCCACCAGCTCGGCCAGCTCGGCGTAGGTGACGTCGCCCTCGGGCGTCTCCAGCGCGACCACGTCGGGGTACAAGCGCACCGCCCGGTCGAGGGCCTCGACGATGGTGCGCACCCGGTCCGGGTAACAGCGGACCCCGTCCTCCAGAGTGAGGGATCCTGGACTTTCGACCTCGCCGGTCAGCACGGGTCGTCGGCCGCCGAGCGGGCCTCGGCCACCGCGCCCGAGGCGCCGACGAGGCGGCCCATGGTGCGGTGCATCTCCTTGACCCGGTCGTGGTCGGCGGCGTAGCAGGTGAAGCGCCCGTTGCGGCGCCTGGTGATGAGGCCGGCCTGGAGGAGCACGGAGAGGTGGTAGGCGGCCAGCGGCTGGGGCAGGTCGAGGGCCTTGGCGAGGTAGCCGGCGCTGCGGGGACCGCGGCGCAGGTGGCGGAGCATGAGGAGGCGGTGGGGCTCGGCGATGACCGCAAGGTCGTCGGAGAGGCGACCGGCCTCCTGGTGTGTCACGGCGCTGACCATGGCGGCCAACTGTAGACCTCGGCATCAAGAGCCACTGATATCGTCGTCGCCGCCGTGATCGACGCCGACGCCACGATCGCGCTCACTGGCATCGGCGCGGTCACGCCCTTGGGCGATGCCCCCCGCACATGGGAGCGGCTCCTCGCCGGCGAGTCCGGCCTGGAGGCGGCGCCGGCGGCGATCCGGCGGGCCGGGTGCGGCGTCGTCGGGCCGGCGTCGTGGTTCGCCGCCGGCGACTTCATGGACCGCAACATGGCCCGGCGGATGGGCCGCTTCAGCCAGTTCTCGGTGGTGGCCGCCACCATGGCCATGGCCGACGCCGGCCTCGAGGGCTACACCGGCGACGGTCTCGGCGTGGTCATCCACACCGGCGCCGGCGGACTGGTGGAGGCGGAGGCGACCGCCGCGGTCGCCGCCGCCCGGCCCACCCGGGTCAGCCCCCTGTTCGTCCCCGTGTACGGGCCGAACATGGCCGCGTGCCAGCCGTCGATCGTGCTCGGGGCGACCGGGCCGGTGCACGGCGGGGTGGGGGCGTGCGCCGCCGGTGTGCAGGCGGTGATCGACGGCATGAGGGTCCTGCAGCGGGGCGAGGCCGAGGTCGTGCTGGCCGGCGGCACCGACAGCACCCTGTCGCCGATGCTGCTCGGGTCGCTGGTCAACGCCGGCGCCCTGGCGCCGGCCGGCGACGACGCGGCATCGGCCTGCCGGCCCTACGACGCCCGCCGCAACGGCATGGTGGCCTCCGAGGGGGCGGCGGTGTTCGTGCTGGAGACGCTGGCCCGGGCCCGTGAGCGGGGCGCCCGGGTCTGGGCGCTGGTGGCCGGCGGCGGCAGCGCCGGCGACGCCCACCACGTGACCGCGCCCCATCCCGAGGGACGCGGGGCGGCGTCGGCCATGCGCCGCGCACTGGCCGGCGCCGGCGCCGAGCCCGGCGAGATCGACGCCCTCGTCGCCCACGCCACCGCCACCGTCCAGGGCGACGTGGCCGAGGCCCGGGCCCTCCGCAGCGTCTTCGGGCCGGTGCCCCGCCTGGCGGTGACCGCCCCCAAGGCGTCGCTGGGCCACGGGTTGGGCGCCGCCGGCGCCTTCGGGGTCCTGGTTGCGGCCATGGCCCTGCACCACCAGATCCTGCCGGCGACCCGGGGGCTCACGCCTGACACGGTCGACCCCGACTGCGCCCTCGACCACGTGATGGGCTCGGTCCGGCCGGCGCACCTCTCCGCCGTGCTGGTCAACGCCGCCGGCTTCGGGGGCCAGAACGCCGCCGCCCTCCTGCGCTCCGCGCCCTAGCGCGGGTGATCGCGCTCGTAGGCCTCCACGTCGATGACGCGCAGCCGGATCCAGTGGCCGATCTTGTACGCCGGCAGCGCACCGGTGTCGATCATCCGGAACAATGCCCGCCGCGGCAGGCCCAGCCGGCGGCAGGCCTCGGTGACCGTCAGCCACTCAGATGCCGGTCTTTCCATGATGTTTCAGTCTATCTCACACAGAGTTAGCCGGGTCCCCACCTCACAGACGTCGACACCGGGGGCCGGGCTCTTGAGGCCGGCGTGCGGCAGGCTGCAGGGATGGTGGGCCACTCCGGCACCCCGCTGGCCCGGAAGCTGGGTATAGACCCTGCTGGGCCATGGGCTGTGCAGAATTCGTTGCCAGAGACGCAACTTTGCACAATCGCGAGGTGGTGCTACGGCTCCAGCGCCGCCCGGAGCAAAGAGCGCAGGTGATCGAGGCGGGCCATGACCACGTCGGTGGCCAGCGGGTCGCCGCCGAGCAGGCCCTCCAGCAGCGGGATGTCGCTGAAGTAGCTGACCAGGGCACCGTAGATGGTGAAGAACAGCTGGGCCGGGTCGTGACGGCGAAGGCGGCCGGCGGCCATCTCCCGCTCGAAGAAGGCGGTGGCGGTGTTGAAGTACGGCCGCAGGCCCTCGCCCAGCTCCACGCCCAGGCGGCTGCCGCCCTCCAACGCCTCGCGGCGGACCAGGCGGACGAACTCCGGGTGGTCCATGAAGAACCGGAAGCCGGCGGTCAGGATCTTGTCGACCTGGGGCCAGCCCTCCTCGGGCACCTCGGTGGCGGCGTCGACCTCCAGGTACCAGTCGGCCAGCGCCCGCTCGAAGACCTGGCGGTACAGGGCGTCCTTGGAGGGGAAGTGGTGGAGCAGGCTGGGCCGGCGGATGCCCACGCCGGCGGCGATGTCGTTCAGCGACGTGCCTTCGTAGCCGTGCTCGGCGAAGCAGCGGAGCGCCTCGGCGAGGATCGCGTCACGCGTCGAGACCAAGGGACCCGTGGTGGCCATCCGGCTCAATGCCCTTTCGGTCAGGGCAGGGGCCGGACGCACGCGGGAACCCTCATGGCATTGGAGGCTACCCGCCCGGGCGTTCCGGGCGGGTAGCGACGCGATGGTTAACCGGCGAGCTTGCGGGCGGCACCCGCGATCGACTCGGCGTCCAGGCCGGCGGCGGCGATGCACTCGTCGGGCTTGGCCGAACCCGGCATGGCGGTGACGGCCACCTTCACCAGGCGCAGCGGGACGTCGAGCTGGGCCTCGGCCAGAGCGGACGCGACTGCGTCGCCGATGCCGCCCTCGGGCCAGTGGTCCTCCACGGTCATGACCCGGCCACCGGTGGCCCGGGCTGCGGCGACGAGGGTGTCGGTGTCGATGGGCTTGACCGAGTACAGGTCGATCACCCGGACGGCGATGCCCTCGCCCTCGAGGATGTCGGCCGCCTTGAGCGCCTCGTGCAGGGTGATGCCGGCGGCGACGATGGTGACCTTGTCGTCGTCGGAGGACTTCAGCACCTTGGAGCCGCCGATCTCGAAGCTCTCGTCGGGCCCGTAGAGGACAGCGGTGTTGCCCCGGGTGGTGCGCAGGTAGGCGATGCCGGAGTCCAGGTCGGCCATCAGGGCGACCAGTTGGGTGGTGGAGACGGCGTCGCTCGGGTACAGCACCGTGCTGTCGTTGATGGCCCGGAAGGCGGCAAGATCCTCGAGGCCCATCTGGGAGGGGCCGTCCTCACCGATGGACACGCCGGCGTGGGAGCCGCAGATGTTCAGGCGGGCCTGGCTGACGGCGGCCATGCGGATGAAGTCGTAGGCCCGGGTGAGGAAGGCGGCGAAGGTGGAGGCGAAGGGGTTCCAGCCGCGGACTTGCATGCCCACTGCGCTGGCGATCATCTGCTGCTCGGCGATGTAGCACTCGAAGTACCGCTCGGGGTGGGCGGCACGGAAGATCTCCGAGAAGGTGGAGTTGGAAACCTCCCCGTCGAGGGCCACGACGTCGCTCCGGGCGGCGCCGAGGGCGGCCAGGGCGTCGCCGTAGGCCTTGCGGGTGGCGACCTTCTCCCCCAGGGAGTACTTCGGAAGGTCAAGCTCGCCGGTCTCGAAGACGTGGGGGGTGGCGTCGGTGGGGGGCTTGGGCACCTGGACGGTGATGCCGCGGTCGCCACCGAGCTCCTCGACGGCCTCCTCCCAATCGGGGACGGCCTTGCCGTGGGCGTTGAGCTGGTCTTCGACCGACTTCACGCCGGCGCCCTTCTTGGTCTTGGCGATGATCACCGTGGGCTTGCCCGTGGTGGCGACGGCCTCGGCGAAGGCGGCGTCGATGGCCGACACGTCGTGGCCGTCGATCTCGATGGCGTGCCAGCCGAAGGCCTGGGCCCGGTTCTTGTAGGCCTCGAGGTTCCAGCCGTGGCGGGTCTCACCGCTCTGGCCCAGGCGGTTCACGTCGATGATGGCGGTGAGGTTGTCGAGGCCGGCGAAGCTGGCCTCCTCGAAGGCCTCCCACATGGAGCCCTCGGCCATCTCCGAGTCACCGCACAGCACCCAGGTGCGGTAGTCGAGCCGGTCGAGCTTCTTGGCCGCGAGCGCCACGCCCACCGCGATGGGCAGGCCCTGGCCGAGGGAGCCGGTGGCGACGTCGACCCAGGGGATGTCGGGCGTGGGGTGGCCCTCCAGCCGGCTGCCCAGCTGGCGGTAGGTGGTCATCTCGTCCTCGGTCACCGCGCCGCACGCCTTGTAAATGGCGTACAGCAGGGGCGACGCGTGGCCTTTGGAGAAGATCAGGTGGTCGTTCGCCGGGTTCTCAGGCGTATCGAAGTCGTAGTGGAGGTACTTGCTGATCAGCACCGCCATCAGGTCGGCGGCAGACATCGAGCTGGTCGGGTGACCCGAGGCCGCGCGCCCGCTGATCTTCACTGAGTCCACTCGCAGCTGCTGCCCGAGCTCCTGCCACTGCGTCTTGTCGTCGTCCATGGCGACAATCCTATGTTTTCTTTCTGGCCGGTCCCCAACCCGGGCGGCAACTAGCGTTCAGTCCCATGGACATCGTGGCCGCCCTTTTCGTGGAGGGCATCAACCAGCGTTCGGTCGCCGGCCCCTCGACCCGGTTCGACCTCACCGGGGTGATGTTCTCGCTGCAGGCCTCGGGGGAGCTGCCGGTGCACCTCGACCCCCACCTGGTGGTCTTCGTCCGGTGCCCACCGGACGACCCCGGTACCGGCACCCTGGAGGCCGAGTTCCTCGATGCCGCCGGCAACGAGGTGGCCCGCAACGCCCAGCCGGTCAGCGTCCAGCCCGGCAAGTTCGGCCGCCTCCTGGTCAAGGCCGAGCTGACCTGGGAGGCCTACGGCACCATCGAGGCCCACGTGAAGCTCACCGGCGGCTCCGCGGTGGTGGTCCCGCTGACCCTGCTGGCGCCGTCGTGATGGGCCGGTCCTTCGCCGCCGCCCTCTCCCAGCACCCGGACTTCGCCGTCGCCACCGGCGACGTCGTCGGCCGCGTCCTCGAAGCCCTCGGCGATCCCGACAACCCGCCCGACCTGGCCATGCTGTTCGTCACACCTGTGCACGCCCCGGTCATCGGCGAGATCGTGGCGACCGTGAACGCCACGCTCCGCCCGGCGACCATGCTCGGCTGCGCCGCAATTTCCGTCGTCGGTGGCGAGAAGGAGGTCGAACGGGGACCGGGAATCTCCCTCTGGGCCGGCCGCACCGGGCCGGTCACCCCCTTCCACCTCACCGTGGCCCAGTCGCCCGACGGGCTGACCTTCACCGGCTGGCCGGAATCGATCCCCGACGACGCCAGCGCCCTGCTCCTCCTGCCCGACCCCTTCACCTTTCCCACCGACGACCTGCTGCGCCGTATGGAGGAAGATCGTCCCGGCCTGCCCGTAGTCGGCGGCATGGCCTCGGCCGCCCGGGCGCCCGGCGGCAACCGCCTCGTCATCGACGACCGCGTGGTCACCGCCGGCGCAGTGGGGGCGTTCCTCGGGCCCCACGTCGAGGTGACCACCGTGGTGTCCCAGGGGTGCCGGCCGGTCGGCAGCCCCTACGTCGTCACCCGGGCCGAGCACAACATCGTCTACGAGCTGGCCGGCCGCTCCGCGGTCGAGCGCCTGCAGGAGGTGGCCGCCGCTCTGACCGACGAGGACCGGGAGCTTCTCGCCGACCTGGTGCAGATCGGCCGGGTGATCGACGAGAGCAAGCTCGACTTCGGGCCGGGCGACTTCCTGGTGCGCGGCGTGGTCGGCGCCGACCCCAACAGCGGGGCGCTGCGGGTCGGCGACATCGTCGGCGTGGGCTCGACCGCCCAGTTCCAGGTGCGCGACGCCGGCACGGCCGACCAGGAGCTGCGGAAGATGGTCGACGGGCGGTCGGCCGATTCCGCCCTGGTGTTCACCTGCAACGGCCGGGGCACTCACTTGTTCCCCGAGCCCGACCACGACGCCATGGTCGTCTCCGAGAGCCTGGGCGGCGCCCCGGTGGCCGGCATGTTCTGCGCCGGCGAGCTGGGCCCCATCGGCGGCCACAACTTCATGCACGGCTTCACCGCCTCGGTCGTGCTGCTGACGGCTCGCGGCTGACGTCAACCCCGGCTGGCGCCGGCGTCAGCCGGCGTGACCGTGGGCGCAGCCGCCCCCGTGCCCCTCGATCCCCGCGAACGGCCCGCAGGGGTGATCGCCCAGCCAGACATGGAGCATCGGCGGGGTGGCGCGGAGGGTCCCCCCGGGGAAGCACCGGCCGTTCACGTGGAGCCCGGCCAGGCGCAGGCCGGACGGGTCCCAACACAGGTTCTGGTGGTCATGCCAGACCGTGAGCTCCCCGGCGACGTCGGGCACGTCGGCCATGGTCTTGCCGGGCTCGAGGATGTACATGGCCGACGCCACCCGCCACCCCGCCGGCGTGCGCTCGAGCACAATCGACTCCACCCGTTCGGGGTCGAGCTCGCGGCCGTCGGCGAGGTACTCGGGGTGGATGAAGTGGTCGAACGGCGTCACCAGACCGTCGCCGATGGACCGGTAGCCGGCGGCGAGCAGCGCGGCCTTGTCACCGAACCTGGCCGCCACCGCTGAGCGGGTCGACTCGATCAGCCGCTTGGCCACCTCCAGATCCGCCACGGACGCGTGGGAGGTGTCGGCCCCGGAGAAGACGGGATCGGTCGCCAGGAGGTTCTCGTCGCCGGCGTGGGCATGGCCGCCGGCCGCCTCGCCGGCCTCGCCGTGGTCGTGGGCCGGCGGGATCGCCAGCCCGACCAGGGCGGGAACGACGGCGACGAGGAGCAGCGGGGACAGCCGGCGGCGCCCGACCGCAGGGGCGCGGCAGGCGACGACTGCAGCCACGACGGCGACGAGCTCGGCCACCGTGGTCGCCACGTCGCCGGCGCCGACTGCCTCCCGCCCTCCGACAAGAGGCAGGCCGGCGGTGCGCGACACCATCCAGGCGACCGCGGCGCCGGCGTTGACACCCACCACCCCGAGGAGGAATCGACGTGAAGGCCGGACGAGTACGGTCATCCCGATCACGACCTGAGTGAGTGCGACGAGGACGAAGACAACGACGGCGGTCTCCTGGCCGGCATGGTCGGCGGCCGCTGCGGCGTGGGCCAGCCCGGCCCCGAGCGTCAGTGCGCCGGCGACGGTGGGCGCTTTGGAACGGGCCGGCATCACACCATCATCGGCTGTGAGAGCTCGCTAGTTGTGTGCGTGCGGCCTAGGCCGCCGAACACGAATAGCGTCGTTGCCATGACGCGACTGCAGAGACTCTTCTCGGAGCAGGGGCAGAGCCCGTGGCTGGACAACCTCAAGCGGGGCTACATCACCAGCGGTGACCTCACCCGCCTGATCGACGAGGGGATCCGGGGCATCACGTCGAACCCCACGATCTTCCAGAAGGCCATCGCCGGCCAGGCGGAGTACGACGAGCAGTTCAAGAGCCTGATGGAGCGCAAGTCGTCGGTCGACGACGCCTACTGGGACCTGGTGATCGACGACGTCACCCACGCCCTGGACCTCCTGCGGCCCATCTACGACGAGAGCGCCGGCGGGGACGGGTTCGTGTCCATCGAGGTGGCCCCGGGCCTGGCCAACGACACCGAGGGCACCATCGCCTCTGCCCGCCAGCTCGACGACCGCATCACCCAGCCGAACCTGCTGGTCAAGATCCCGGGAACGGCGGCGGGCATCCCCGCCATCCGGGCGATGATCGCCGAGGGCCGCAGCATCAACGTGACCCTGATCTTCTCCATCGAACGCTACGACGAGGTCATCGAGGCCTACCTCGCTGGCCTGGAGGACTGCGAAGGCGACCTCGGCCGGGTCCACAGCGTTGCCTCGTTCTTCGTCAGCCGGGTCGACACCGAGGTCGACCGTCGCCTGCAAAAGATCGGAACCGACGAAGCCCTGGCCCTGCGGGGCAAGGCGGCCGTGGCCCAGGCCAAGCTGGCCTACGAGCTGTTCTGCAAGCGCTTCCGGGGCGAGCGCTGGGATGCCCTGTGCGAACAGGGCGCCCGCGTGCAACGGCCGCTGTGGGCCTCAACGTCGACGAAGAACCCGGCCTATCCGGACACGCTCTACATCGACAACCTGATCGGGCCCGACACCATCAACACCATGCCCGACGCCACAATCGACGCCTTCGAGCGCCGGGGCACCGTGGCCTGCACCATCAACAAGGGCCTCGACGAGGCCCACCAGGTCATGGACGATCTGGCCAAAGTGGGCATCGACATGGCCGACGTCAGCCGCACGCTGGAGGAAGAGGGGGTGGCGTCCTTCTCCAAATCTTTCGACGAGCTCATGGGAACCCTGAGCGAGAAGGCCGCCGAACTGACCGCCGGCAGTTGAGGCGGCACGCCCGCGCCGCCACGCCCCCTAGCATTCCGTCGATGACGGGATCGGGGCGATGAGCGACAACCCCCTGGCCGAGGCCACGGTCGAGCGGGTGGCGCCGCCGGCGGTGCTCGTAGTGTTCGGCGCGTCCGGTGACCTGACAAGCCGCAAGCTCATGCCGGCAGTGGAGAACCTGGCCCTGCGCCGGCTCCTACCGCCGGGGTTCTCCGTCGTGGGCGTGGCCCGCACCGAGATGGACGATCAGGGTTTCTTCGAGAGCATGCAGGCCGCCGTCCAGAAGGCCGGCGGCGGCGGCGAGGAGGCCAAGCACGTCTGGGAGTCCTTCGCCGCCGGCGGTTTCCGGTATGTCGCCGGCGATTACGGCGACCCCGAGACATTCGATCGGCTCAAGGAGGTGCTCGACGAGCTCGACAAGCAGCGGGGCACGGCCCAGAACCGCCTGATCTACCTGGCCACCCCACCCGACACCTTCCCCGTCGTGGTGCGGGGCCTGGCCCGCTGCGGGCTCAACAAGCCGGCGAACGAGAACGCCTTTGTCCGCATTGTCATCGAGAAGCCGTTCGGCCGCGACGCCAGGTCGGCGGAGGCGCTCGACCTCACGGTGCACGAGGCGTTCGAGGAGCCGCAGGTCTACCGGATCGACCACTACCTGGGGAAGGAGACGGTCCAGAACGTCCTGGCCCTGCGCTTCGCCAACGCCATCTTCGAGCCGATCTGGAACCGCCGCTACGTCAACCACGTCCAGATCACCGTCGCCGAGTCACTCGGCGTGGGCTACCGGGGCGGGTTCTACGAGAACGCCGGCGCGCTCCGCGACATCGTCCAGAACCACGTCATGCAGGTCCTGGCCCTCACGCTGATGGAGCCGCCGTCCACCTTCGACGCCGGCGGCATCCGCGACGAGAAGGTCAAGGCCCTCCGGGCGGTCGACATCATGGGCCCCGAGCAGGTGGCCCGCAACGTCGTGCGTGGCCAGTACCGCGCCGGGTGGGTGCAGGGCTCGGAGGTCCAGAGCTATCGCGACGAGGACGGCACCCACCCCCACAGCCAGACCGAAACCTACGTGGCCATGCGCCTCAAGGTCGACAACTGGCGGTGGGCCGGCGTGCCCATCTACGTCCGCACCGGGAAGTACCTGCCGAAGCGGGTCACCGAGGTGGCGATGGAGTTCAACCGGGTTCCGCACCTCCCGTTCGCCATGAGCCAGGCCGAGGGACTGGAGCCAGATGCCCTCGTGCTGCGCATCCAACCCGACGAGGGCATCACCCTTCGCTTCGGCGCCAAGGTGCCCGGCCAGGCCTTCCGGGTGCGGTCGGTGTCCATGGATTTCTTCTACGGCGCTGCCTTCCTCGAGGAGACACCCGAGGCCTACGAGCGCCTGCTCCTCGACGCCCTGCTCGGCGATCCGACACTGTTCATCCGCTCCGACGAAGTCGCCCAGGCCTGGCGCATCGTCGACCCCGTGCTCGAGGCGTTCGAGGGGGGCGATCTGCCTCTCGCCCGCTACGAGGCCGGCACGTGGGGACCAGTGGAAGCCGATCACCTGCTCGACCGCGACGGCCGGCGCTGGCGCAGGCCCTGAACCTCATGACTGAAATGGCAACCACCACCATCGGTTCCTGGGAATCCGACAACGTCACCGTCGGCCAGGTGGAGAAGGCCCTGAGCGACCTGCGCCGCCACGAACAGCGGGCCGCGGTCCGCACGAGCGTGCTGACTCTGGTGGCGGTGGTCGGCAGCGACGCCGAGGCCGAAGGCGCCCGCCAGATCATCCACGACCTCGGTGTCCGGCATCCCTCGCGCACGCTGATCATCGTCGCCGACGACCAGGAGCCCGAAGTCGCCAACGCCACCGACGCCTCCGTGTGGGTCCACGCCATGGAGCGCGACGGCCGCGCCGTCTGCTTCGAGGAGGTCGTGCTGCGGGTTCGCGGCTCGGCCCGCCATCACCTCGACTCGATCGTCGAGCCCTTCTCCCTTCCCGATGTGCCCATGGTGGTGTGGCTGCCGGCGGGCCTACCGTCGCCGGGCGACCCGCTCATGCAGGCCGCAGACCGTGTCGTCGTCGACAGCCGGGCGGTCGCCGAGGCCGGCGGCGACGTCCTCGTCCGCGCCGCCACGCTGGCCAAGCGGCTGCCGGTGGTCGATCTGTCATGGATGCGCCTGGAGCAGTGGCGGAGCATGCTGGCCGGCCTTTTCGAGGGCGCCGTCTACCGGCCGTTCCTCGACGCGGTCGACCGGGTGGAGGTGCAAGGGAACCGCGGGCCTCGCTACCTGCTCGGCGGTTGGCTGCTGCGCCGGCTGGACGTTCCTCCGGCCCGGGTCGAGCTGCAGCGGGCCGACCACGTCTCGGTGACCATCCACGCCGTCTCCGACGGCAAGCGGGGCACGTTCGCCGTGACCCGCGCCGGCGCCGAGCGCGAGATCACGTCGTGCGTGGACATCGAGGGCGGGCCGCATCTCGAACAGACGCTCAGGATGCGCCACCAGTGGCCGTCGCTGGCCCTGGCGTCGGCCTTGACCAGGTTTGGCCACGACGAGAGCTACGAGCAGGCCCTCGCCGGGGCCCGCGACCTGAGACTGGCCGAGGGAGGCGAGTGAACGGAGAGGTCATCACCGTCGACGACGTACCCGGGGAGTTCGCCGAGCGCGTGGTGGAGGCGTTCCTGCACCGGCCCGGCGACGGGTTCTCACTCGTCCTGTCCGGCGGCAGCACGGCCCGTCGCTGCTACGAGCGCCTGGCCGCCGACGGGGGCGACCAGATCGACTGGTGGCAGGTCGACGTCTATTGGGGCGACGAGCGCTGCGTCCCGCCCGGCCACCCGGACTCCAACGAGCGGCTGGGCCGGGAGGCGCTCCTGGAGCGGGTGGGGGCAGCCAATGCCGTCTACCCCATGCGCTGCGAGGAGGGCCCCGACGCCTATCAGCAACGGGTGGCCCAGGCCGGGCGCCTCGACCTGGTGCACCTCGGCCTCGGCCCCGACGGCCACACCGCGTCGCTGTTCCCCGGCTCGGCCGCGCTCGAAGCCGACCCCGGCCGGCTCGTCGCGCTCAACGACGACCCCGAGGGCGCCAACCAGCACCCGCGCATGACCCTCACCTACTCGGGCCTCGCCCGGGCCCGGCTGGCGGTCGTCACCGTCGAAGGCGAGTCCAAGCGCGACGCCTTCGCCGGCGTGCTCCGGGGCGACCCTGACCTGCCGGCCACCCGCATCAAGGCCGACCGCCTCATCTGGCTGGTCGATCCCGCCGCCGCCGGCTGAGACCCGGCGCGATACTGGGGGGTATGGACATCGGCGCGGTCCACCACCTGCCGGGGCTGCCCCGGCATTTCGCCCTCGACGAGCGGGGGGTCGGCCTGCGGGCCACGTGGCACGCCGAGCACGGGTTCGTCAACCTCAGCTTGTGGAGCGACGACCACTGCGTCCAGACGTTCCACCTGACGCCGGCCGAGGCCGGCCGGCTGGTGGGCTTCCTGGCCGGCGTATTGGCCGGCGCCGTGCCCGAGCCGGCGCCACCCCGCCGCCCGGAGCTCGCCGCCGTACCCGAGGGGCCGACGACCAGCCGCCTCGGCGCCGTGCGCAGGGAGGTCGCCGAGCTGCTGGACACCGCGGCCCGCCGGCTCCGCTCCTAGCCCGTATTGACCGAAGGCGAGAATGACGGACCCATCGCCATCTCGGCAACCGCGGTGAGGCTGGAGACCTTGTCGCCCCGCCAGTCCTCCGCTCCTGGTGCCGCGGCTTCGAGGTGCAGCTGCACGCACCGCATTCCCAGGCGGGTGGCGCCGGCCAGCTCGCCGGACCGGCCGTCGGCGACGTACAGGCAGTCCGCCGGGACCACATCGAGGCGCCGGAGCACAACGTCGTAGAACGACGGGTCCGGCTTCGACCGGCCCTCGGCACAGGAGAAGACGGTGGCGTCGAACAGGTGGCGCAGCTCCAGGCCCTCCCACAGGGCCTCCGTCTCGCACGTGCTGTCGGTGAGCAGCCCGATCCTCCAGCCGTGGCGACGGAAGCGCTCGACCACGGGGACGGCGTCGTCGCGGAACTGGAGGAGCTTTGACTGAGCCTCCATCCGGTGAGCGACGGCGGCCTCCAGGGTGGACGGCGCCGGCTCCACCCCGAGCCGGCGGCAGAGGACCCGCAGAGTGGAGCGGAGGTCGCCGAGCTCGCCCCGGCAGCGCTCGGCGAAGGTGGCGCCGACGAGTGCGGCGAAGGCCTCGCCGCCGGCGCCGAGAATCTCTCCGATCTCCCGGGCGTGACGGCCCCGCTCCGCCGGCGCAACCGGTTCGGTCAGCGTGTCCCACAGGTCGAAGATCACGGCACGCATCTGGACCTCCCGTCGAGTCTGCGCGACCCTAATTGTTCCCGAGCGATCTCGAATACTCTGGCAAATACGCTGGCTAACCGAACGTGTGTTTGGTACAATGGACTCGGTGGAGGAGCGCAACCGGGAGCCGGTGTCGAGCGAGCTGGAAGCGGAGATCGCT
>CAYZMG010000016.1:0-61987 GCA_964479465.1 uncultured Acidimicrobiales bacterium | reverse complement strand
AGCACCGGGTAATCGCGTTGTGGTGGCCGGGAATCGCCTGATTGCCCGCGCCGGCGCCGGCGTACGCACTAGCCTGCTCCGACTACTCGGAGGTACTGGCATGGCACGGAGGGTGAGATTTGCGGTGAGGGTCAGGGCTGCGGCCCTTGCCCTTCTGATGGCCCTCGTCGCCGGTGCGTTCACCCTCGCCCCGCCGGCCACGGCCGCCGGCCCCATCCACGGCATCGACGTGAGCGCCTGGCAGGGCCAGGTCGACTGGTTGACGGTGCAGCGGTCGGGGCGCCTGTTCGGCTTCGCCAAGGCGACGGAGGGCGCCACCTTCGTCGACAGGACGTTCGCCACCAACCGCGCCGCCATGGGCCAGGCCGGCCTGGTGCTGCGCGGCTTCTACCACTTCGCCCGCCCGGACCGGAACACCGCCGCGGCCGAAGCGGCCCACTTCCTGCGCACCGTCGGGCCCCTCGGACCGGGCGAGGTAGCGGTCCTCGACCTCGAGGTCCACTCCGGCCTCCCCGGCATCGGCGACTGGGCCGCGGAGTGGCTCAGCCGCGTCCACCAGGGCACGGGCCGCCTGCCCATGATCTACAGCTACCAGTCCTACCTCTACGAGATCCCCACCAGCCGGCTGACGCCGTACCCGCTCTGGGTGGCGGCATGGGGCGACGACAACGGCCTCATTCCTCCCACCCAGCCGAGGACCGACCGGTGGAGCCGTTGGACGTTCTGGCAGTACACCTCCAAGGCGCGCGTCCCGGGCGTTTCCACCCTGGTCGACGACAACGTCTTCAACGGCACGCCGGCCGAGCTGGCCGCCCTCGGCGGCACCGCGCTTCCGCCGCCCGCTGACCCCCTCGCCGAGCTGGTGAAGAACGTCCTCGACGGCCTGGGCGGGCTGCTCGCGCCCAAGTAGGGGGGCACTCCCCATCGCACCGAGCAAGGCCCGAGCGGCTGCCGGTCTGGTCGCCCTTCTGGCCCTACTGGGCTCCTGCTCGGACGACGGCGGCGGCGGGGCGGCGCCGGCGGTGACGACCGCAGTCGAGGCGACCACCAGCTCGTCGACCACGCTGTCGTCGCCGACCACAACCGCCCTGCCCGCCTCCACCGTCACGTCCCGGCCCGCGACGACCGCCGGCCTCTCGCCCGAGGCTGCAGCCACGTCGTTCTACGAGGCGTGGACCAGGGGCGACCGCGCCGCCGCGGCCAGGGTGGCCCAGCCCGCGGCGGTCACCACGCTCTTCGCCCGGACCTGGCAGGCCGGCGACGGCTGGGCCTTCTCGGAATGCACGGGCGCCGCCGGATCCCTCGTCTGCACCTGGGCCAGGCCGGGCGGCCAGCAGATCCTCTTCCGGGTGCAGAACGCTCCGTCGACCGTTGCCGAGGTGCGGTTCCAGCCCTGAACACTGCTGGCTGGTGGTAGGCAGGAGGCATGGGCGCCCACCAGCACGGCACCACCGGCCACGTCCTTCACTGGGCCCGGGCCTATGACGCCCTGGTGTGGGTCCTCACCCTCGGCAACGAACAGCGCTTCCGCCAACGCCTGGCCGAGCTGGCCCGCCTGGAAGCTGGGCAGTCGGTCCTCGACGTGGGCTGCGGCACGGGCGCCCTCGCCATCGCGGCCAAGGGGTTCGTCGGCGCCGGCGGTGAGGTCGCCGGCGTGGACCCCTCGCCCGAGATGGTGGCCCGGGCTCGGCGCAAGGCGGGCAAGGCGGGCATCGACGCCCGGTTCGAGGTGGGGACGATCGAGGCGCTCCCCTTCCCCGATGCTACTTTCGACACCGTGCTGAGCAGCCTGATGCTGCACCATCTCACCGGCGACGGGCTGACCCAGGGCCTCGGGGAGATCGCCCGCGTGCTCAAGGCCGGTGGTCGCTTCCTGGCCGTCGACATCGGCGCCACCGGCGGTCGGCGGCCCGGGCCGTTCCTACGCATGGGCAAGCACGCCGATTTCGACCTCGAGACGCTGGGGCCGGCGCTGGAGGCGGCGGGGCTGCGGATCGTCGATCGCGGCGGGGTCGGGCAGAAGTTCGTGCGCGGTGTGCCGAACCTGCGGTTCCTGCTGGCGGTGACGGGATGAGGCGTCGAGGAACCGGGCGCTTCGTCCTAGCCGTCGCCGTCGTGACTGCTGGTGCAACTCGGGTTCTCGCCGGCCTCGTCCGGGCTCGCTCACGCTCCTTCTGAGCGGTCACCGTCCCCGGCCATCCCGCCCACGGCCGCCCGCCGGGATTCCCATGCCAGGCGCTCGGCCTCGTCGCGGCCGCGGTGGAGGGCTTGGGCGCGGATTCGGGTGCCGGCGGTGTCGAGATGCAGGGTGGCCAGCCCCAGGGCGCGCTGCCAGGGCCCCTGGGTCACCCGCAGGCTCTGGACCTTCCGGTGCGGGACGATGTCGGTCTGGCGGCGGAACACCCCCCGCCGCGTCACGGCGTGGCTTCCGTCCCAGGCGACGGAATAGCTCCGCCACCGCACGGGGGCCCGCCACCGGGCCGCGGCCGGAGCTGGGACGTTCGACAGGGCGTCGAGGTTGAGATCGGGCTGCACCCGGCGCAGGACGTCAGCGACGATCGACGACGGCGCGATGGGGAGGAGGACCGCGGTCCGGGCCCGATCCTCGTTGCTCCCGCCGCGATAGCCGGCGACGTCGACCACGAGCCTGACCCGGCCGAAGCGGCGCCACAACAGCGGCTCGACCACGGCGACCGCCTGCACGCGATCGACGGGGACCGCCTGATGCATCTGGTTGAAGAGGCCACGGCTGATGTCGAAGTCCCGCCCGCGTTCGATGAGCGTGAAGCCGTAGAGGCGCTCGACCTCGGCCAGCCCGACGAGGAGCGGGATGATCCCGACCGGAATGCCCACCACGATCGAGAACGCCAGTGCCCTCCCGGGACCGACGACGCCCAGGACCACCAGGCAAATGGCGAGCAGCGCCGGCCACACCACGACGATCCGACCCAGGACGGAGGCCACGAGGAGCTCGGCGGTGGGGACGCGGATGCCGTGCGCAGGCGGGCCGGCATCGACACCGTCCGGCTCGCCGTCGGCGGCCAGCGCCGGCTTGAGGTGGTCGCGGAGCTCGTCGCGCAGAGCGAGCGCCGTCTCGTCGGCCAGATAGGAGAGCCGCACCTCGCTCTCCCCCTGCGACACCGCTTCCAGCCGGACCTGGGCCAGACCGAAGATCCGGGCGACGAGCGGCCGGGCGAGATCGACGGTCTCCAGGCGGGCGAGGGGCAGGCGCCGGTGGCGCCGGAACAGCACCCCCGTCCGAAGTTCGACCTCCTCGTCGGTCACCCGGTACCCGGTGGCCGACCACACCCACCAGCCGGCGCCGGCCCCGACCGCCAGCGCGCCCAGCAGGAAGAGGCCCGCCCACGCCGGGCGGAGGTCGACCCGGCCGGCCAGGTCGTCGGCGAGAATTGCGGAGGCGACGACGACGAAGCGCCCGGCCCGGAGGAGCGGGCTGAGCGGGTGGAGCCGGCGCCAGTCAGAGCCCAGCTGCATGGGCCTCGCCCAGTGCCGTGAGCCGGTCACGAAGTCGCGCCGCCTCACCGTCGGGGAGGAAGGGGATGCGGGCGTCGGTGGCCGCCGCTGCGGTGTGCAGCTGCACGGTGGACACGCCCAAGGAGCGGGCCAGCGGGCCCTGCTTGACATCGACGAACTGCATGCGCCCGTACGGCACGATCGTGAGGCGGCGGACGAGCACGCCGTGGCGGACCATCAGATCCCGTTCACGCTCGGCGTACCCCCACGCCCGCCACCGGCGACGGACCAGCGACCACCAGAGCGCTGCGAGCCCGCCGGCCACCACCACAACCATCGCGGCTGCGGCGGGCACCCCCACGACGGACAGCGCTATCGCACCGCCGAGCCCGAGCACGCCGGCGGGCAGCACGCCGGCCAGCCCCCACACCGTCCTGGCCGAAGGGTGAAGTCCCCGCCACTGGTCCTGCTCGGGACCATCGGCCATCTCCCTACCGTACGACCAGTCGCGCGATGACTGGTAGACAGGCTGCAATCGGCGAGACGGCGGGCATGCGTCTCGATGGGAGGGACGCGTATGAGAAACATCAGGCGACCAGGCGCAATCCTCGGATCGCTCGTCTTGGCCGCGACGGCGACGGCGGTAGCCGTGCCCGCCCAGGCCGCCGATGGCCCGATACCGGCGGGGTACCGAGTGGTCGGGCGTGAGCAGCTGGAGCCTGGGGTCGACTACCTCACTCTGCGCCGGGACCAGCCTGCGCAGAACGTCCACGTCGCCCGGCTCGCGCCGGGCCTGTCCAACCGTCTCCGTCCGGTCCTGTCCAGCGACGTCATGACCGGTCCCGCTGCCGGCCCGGAAACGACGACCTCGATGTGCGCCCGGGTGCGGTGCGTCGCGGCGGTCAACGGTGACTTCGCCGGCGCCGGCGGGGCTCTCGTCGGTGCCATGGTTGCCCGGGGCGAACTGGTGACCACCATGGGGATCCCCCAGTGGCAGCTGAACTTGGATTCCGCCGGGCGGGCCACGGTCGACGTCGAGCTCGGTGTGGGGGTGCGCGTCGACACCCCCGACGGGCAATCGCTGGGCGTCCAGCGGGTCAACCGCCCGCTCGTCGGCGAGAACGTCAACCTGTACTCCCGCCGCTGGGGCCCCTCGACCCTCACTGACGCCGGCGCCGTCGAGGTCATCCTCGGACTTGCGTCGACCGAGGTGCTGCCCTCAGGACTGACCCCCATACGGAGCGTGACGCTGCGGTCGGGCGGCAATTCCGCCATCGGGCCGAATCAGGTCGTCCTGGCCGGACGCGGCGCCGGCGCCCGGGCGGTGACCGCCCTGGCCCAGCGAGCCGCTGGGGGTACGGCGTCGCTCGTCGTGCAGACTGCGGCGGCGCAGTCGATCGGCGCCGCCCCTCACCTGCTCACCCAAGGCCGGCTGGCCTTCGACCCCGCCGAGGTCGGGAGCTTCATGCAGGGTCGCCATCCTCGGACCATGGTCGGCTTCACGGCCAGCGGCGAGACCCTGATGGTCGCCGTCGACGGGCGCCGAAGCGCCAGCACCGGCATGACGCTCGGCGAGGCGGCCAGCTTCATGGCCGGCCTCGGTGCCAGCGAGGCCGTGAACTTCGACGGAGGAGGCTCGACCACGTTCGTTACTCGTGGATCGGTGCGGAATCAGCCCAGCGAGGGTGGCGAGCGGCGAGTCGTCTCGGCGCTGGCGCTGGTGGCCGCCGGCGACGCCGCGCCCCCTTCACCCGCCGCCCCGCCGCCCGCACCGAGGACCACACCTACCGACCCGGCATCATTGCTGCCCGACCTGGTCGATGCCCTGCTCCAGCCCCTGCTCAACCAGCTTACCGGCCAACCGCCCCCCGCCCGGTAGCCGCGCCGCACGTTTCCTTCAGGCTCAGGACTGTTCCGCGCGCCGCTTGATCGCCGCGTTCCGCTGTCTCAACAGCCGGCGCAGGTACGCCGCGGCGGCGATGTCGGCCACCGGCCCGATCGGGCCCAGTCCCATCCGAACCGCCACCGTGTCCGTCATGACAGTGCCTTCGCCGTCCTTCTCGAAGTTGTGCTCGTGCCGGAAGGACGCAAACGGCCCGCGGACCATCTCGTCGACGAACCGGTGAGGTCGGTCGAACGCGGTGATCCGGGACGTCATGCGCCAGCGGACACCGAGGTGATGCGCCTCCCAGGTGACTTCCTGCCCGTCCTCGATCAGCCCGGACGTGACCCCGCCGATCGCTCGCTCCCTTGAGGCGATCATCGATTCGAGATGGAGGTCGATGCTTCGTGACAGGTCGAAGCACTCCTCGATGGGAGCGGCAATCCTCGTCACGATCCGGAGGGTGGGCATCACGGCAGTCTGCCAATGCCCGGCAGGAGAAAGCTCTAGGGCCCGGGTACCAGCAGTTCCGCCAGGTCGGAGACCGTCTGGCCGTAGCGCACGTTCGAACCCTCAACCACAGCCGCCGTGAGCACGCCGACGTCCACGTCCTCCACCCGGCGAGGCGAGGGTTCGCCCGGCGAGTGCTCGTAGTTGAACGCAATCACATCCATGAACACCGGTCGTCGGAGCATCTTGCCGTTCAGCAACCGAAAAAGCGCTTCTGCCAGTGCCGGGTAGGGCGTGAACTCCGGGTTGCTCAACCAATCCGTTATGTCGGATTCCAGCACGCTGAAGTCGATCCCAACGGCGGCCAGCCGGTCCAGCACGGTCGGAACGGCATCAACCTGGAGCTGAACGATTTGCCGGAGCGTGTTGCGCCCCTCGGGGTCGAGCCCTGGCAGTTCGTCGAGCAGCCTCATGGTGCCGGCGAGCCAGAACTGCTCGGCCTGGCGCCGGACCAGCAGCGTGCCCCATGGGGGGCTCGGAGTGGGCCTGCGGAACGGCGTGGGCACCACGCGGAAGCGGTCGGAAACCCTCTTCAGGCAGTCGCCGAGCTTCTCGGCATCCTCGGGGTGGACCCCGTCGAACCATCCCAGTGCGGTGAAGGTCGCGGTCGCGGTCGCGGTGGCGCCATCGCCGGTAACCGTGACGACCACCGGGGCTTCGAATCGTTCGCCGCCCCTGGAGGTCAGGGCGAGTTCGAACACCACCGGATCGATGGTGAACTCAACCGCGAAGCTCACGTCCCCGAACGGGACGGCAACCGACCCGTTGTTGCCGGATACCGGCATGCCACCGACGGTCCAGGCCACTGTGGGTGGGGTTGCTCCGGGCTCGCCCGCTCCGCCGAACCCGGTGGTGCGGACCCGAAACTGGCTGAACGTCGACATCGCAAAGGTGCCCCTCCGAACGCCGCACAGCCCAGGGGTCTGGAGGTCGCCAATGACGCCGACCATGTCGTCTGAGTGGATCCCCCGCACAATCTCCACGGCGCGGGCGGCGCCGGCGGTGACCGAAAGGTCGACACCGTCGTCGGCGATGGCCACGGTACGGACGACGAGCGGCGTTGAGGCGACGGCCAGGTCGTTGTCGACGGAAACCGTCGGGATGGCGCCGCGATACCAGGCTCGGGGCGCCACGTTGGGTACGTCGACGAGCGTATGCACGACCACGGCGTCACGGGCCAGGTCCGGGCCCAGGGGGTCAAGTCCTGCATCCCAGCCTTCGATCGTGCGGTACTCCACATAGACCCGGCCGGCGCCGCTTGTGGGCTCGCCGGGCGGGTGAAGGATGAGAAGGCAGTTGCCCCTGGACGCCGACGCCGGGACGATCCGGGCGGTCACCGCACCGCCGCCTTGCGGGAACGGAACGTCGATCACGCGGCCGGCCAGCGCCTCCGGCATCTCAACGTGAAGGGTCGCCCGGGCGACATGAGGTCCCATCGTGAAGGCGCCGGGATTGGGCCAGCCGGCAACCACCGGTCCCACGAAAGTCGGCGAGGCCGAGTAGAACGGCCCCGTGCCGAGCCAGCGGCTGCCGAACGACATAGCGGACATCAAGTCGTACGGCGATCCGTACTCGGGCCCGACGATGATGTCGGTGTCGTTGGGGTTCCAGTCCGTGCCGTTGTTGTCGAGGCCGTAGCTGTGCTCGAATCCCAGCACGTGGCCGACCTCGTGGCACATGAAGGTGTGATTGCTCGACATAACCGGGAGGACCGCGACCGGCAATCCGGCGACGGTGGCGGCGCCGGCGTCGAAGCCTGACGTTATCGTGGCCGGTTGTCCGGGTTGCCCCGCCAGTGGGTTCGGCATCGTGCGGTTCCCGGGGTGGGTGAGCACGATGAGCCCGTCCAGCCCGGCCAGGGGCTCGGGATCCGGAAACCTGGCGCGGAGCGCATTGATCGCCGCCGTCGCCTGGGCGACCCGGCCGGTGTCCGCTCCGATCGTCGTGTCGACCCATGGGAACATCGGCGAGTCGACGAAGTCGAGATGGTTCCGTGTCGTGTTGCCCCAGTACCTCAGCACGGAGCGGTCGCCGATCATGAGCATCGATATGCACGCTTGATCCGGGATGACCGAGACCGATGTGTCATGCCTGGCCCGGATGATCCCGAGACGTACGTTCTTCGCCATTGATCTCCAATCGAGTCAATCCGCCGGCTGCGCCAACGAAGATCCGGCAGCTGAATCTATGCGGCGTCATCAGGGGATGGGAAGGGCCCGTGTTCGACCTACATGGCCTCGACTGGTCGGGCTTCGAGATCAGTGTCATCCGTCCTGTGTGCGGGATGTTCGGCCTCGAGCTCCGGGGCGTCAGACCCGGACCTGGCACTGGTCTCGAACCCGCCCTCCCGCTCGATCCGGTCGTGAAGCGCCAAGAGCTCCTCGCGAGTACGAGCCTCGCACTGCTGCCGGGTCGGCGGCGCCGCTGCCTCGGGTTCTGAGACAGCTTCGAGAAGCCAGTACACCTGCTTGGCACCTAACGTGTAGAATCGGTGTATGGCCCGAGTCCGGACGAACATCGAGATCGAGGACGACTACCTCAGGGCGGTCATGGATCGCTATGGCGTGCACACCAAGACCGAGGCGGTTGACCTCGCTCTGAGGCATCTGGCCGGCCAGCCCATGAGCCGTGACGAGGCCTTGGCGATGCGGGGCGCCGACGCCATCATCGAGATTCCTGAGGACGCCACGCCCACGGGGGGCTGATGATCCTCGCCGACACCTCGGCGTGGGTCGAGTACGACCGGGCGACCGGCAGCCCGGTTGATCTCCGACTCACCAACCTGATCGCCGAGGATGGTCCCCTCGCCGTCACCGACCCCGTTGTCATGGAGGTGCTGGCCGGAGCTCGGACCGAGCAACGAGAGGCGGACCTCCGTCGGCTGCTCCTGCGGTTCGAGCTTCTCCGCTTCGACGTGGCCGCCGACTTTCACGGGGCGGCACGCATCTATCGCAGGTGCCGGCGGGAGGGCGTCACGCCCCGAGGGCTGATCGACTGCATGATCGCCTCAGTGGCGCTGCGCACCAAGGCCGTACTTCTCGCCCATGACGCCGACATGGACCGCGTCGCCAAGGTGGTCGGCGTAGAGATGGACGACGCTTCCCTCCACGCGTGACGTGGCCGAGCTGGCCGCCGGTCCTCATGCCACGACGGATCCTGAGGAGCGCGGGCGCCGGCAGGACAGGCTGCAGCGGGCCGAAGCCACCTTCGATCCGCTCCCGTTCGACACCGATGCCGCCCGAGCCTACGGCCGGTTTGTCTCAGCCGTCATGGCGACCGGGCGCAAGGCCCGCAGTGCCCGAGCCGTCGACCTGCTCATCGCAGCAACCGCCCTTGCCGCCGGCCTTCCGCTCTACACACGCAACGGCGACGACTTCCTAGCGCTGGACGGTCTCGTCGAGGTAGTCGTCCCGTAGGTCGCGCACGTCGGTTTCTGGGAGGAGACCGTCGACCTCGTCGACTGACCAACCTCGTAACTTAGGGCTCCGACGTGGCGTCGAGGTTGCCGGCCAGCACGGGGGCGACGATCAGCTGATACCTGCGATTCCGAAGGGCGTGCTCGGCCATGACGATGTCGCGCAGCTCGGCGAACGTCCCGTAGGGAACGCCCATCGCGTCGGCTCCCCGCTGCACCCGATCGAGCTCCTCGGGCGTGAGAGGACCATCGGACGAGCAGGCCCGGAGCGCCTCGTACACCGTCCCTCGGCAGATCATCGACATGCCGGGGAGCTCCATAAGGCCTTCGAGCGTGTCAACGTCGTCGTAGGTCTTGATCATCGCGATGACGCGGTCTGAACTGCCGGCCGCGGTGTGATAGCCGATGAGCCACTCCCGCTGGCGCGGCGTGAGGTGGCCGTTCCCGCCGGCGCAGAGGAGGATCGCTTTTGCATCCAAAGCGTTGTCCTCCTCGGTGATCTGCTCGTACAGCTCACCGGGCGCTTCCCAGTTCTCCCAACCGATCCACTTCAGGGCGGTCAGCCGTCGTCGTTCGACGTCGACGTCCGCAGGCACGGCGAGGGGGATGTCGGCGGACACTGTCGTCCCCCGTCCCGGTTCACTGTCGATCACCAGCTCACCCCCGAGGGCGGTGACACGGTCGGCGAGACCTTTCAGTCCCGAACCGGGCGTTGCACCGGCGCCGCCCGAGCCGTCGTCGGACACGGCGATATGCAGGGCTCCATGGGCGACGGTTGCCCGTACTGTCGCTTGGCGGGCGCCGGCGTGCTTGTTGACGTTGGTGAGGGCTTCGGCGACGAGGTAGTAGGCGGCGATCTCGACCGGTTGCGGCAGTCGCTCCCGGATCTCGAGGTGAAGCTCAACCGGGACGCCCGGTCGCTCGGCAAGGGTTTCCAGCGCACCCGCGAGGCCGGCCTCGTCGACGATCGCAGGGTGGATGCCCCGGGCCAGTTCACGGAGTTCGGTCAGCGCATCGTCGAGCTCTCTCGTCGCGTCGGCGATGAGCTCGGTCATGACCGCGTCCCCTGCGACCTGGCGGCTGGCCAGGCGGAGCATCAGGGCCAGTCCGACCAGGCGTTGTTGGGCGCCGTCGTGGAGGTTGCGCTCCACGCGCCGAAGCTCCCGGTCACCTGCGTCGACGATTCGGGCCCGGGATGCGTGGACCTCGGCGAGCTGCGCGTGGAGCTGGGCCTTGAGTCGCTCGTTGTCGATAGCCAGCGACGCCGCCTCGGTGACAGCCTTGAGCCGCTCGGGGTCATCCAGCAGGGCGCGATCGTGGATCAGGCCGGCGACCGGCTTCCCGCCACGGGCGATGGGGGTGAACGCTCGGCCGTCCATTGCGGTGGTCGTCGCAGCCTCGCCGAGCTCGTCGATCCAGCCACCGGTCCCGACTCGGGAGTAGACGATGTCGAGCTCCGGGTCGCCAAGCGCGCGCCTGAGCGTGTCACGCACCGTTTCGCCGGCGCCACGTGTCCCGAGGCTCACGACGAACGGCGCGGGCCGCGGTAGGCACTCGCCGTGATCCAGTCTGCGACCGTCCCGAGCGGCATGGACCCATTCTGGCCGCTCGGGCGTAGAACCGCATGGAGCCGGGGACACAAGACGGGGACCACCGTGTGAGCCGTCGTGCGAGCTGCGCCGAGGCTGGGCCGTTCGCAGAACGTGTCAGTGTCAGCACGGATGCAGTACCCGTCGGAAAGGACGACGATGCGCCCATGCCACTGCGTGTCGTCCTGGTGGATGACGACGGACGGTTTCGCGCTGTGGCCCGGCGGGCGCTGGTCGCCGAGGGCATCGACGTCGTGGCCGACGTGGAGTGCGGCGAAGAGGTTCAGGACGCAGTCGCCAAATGGCGGCCGGACGTCCTACTGCTCGACATCGGGCTGCCGGGCATCGACGGCCTCGAAGTGGCGCGGCAACTGCGGGCGAAAGGCGGTGGTCCGGTCGTGATCCTCATGTCGTCTCGTGACGGGGCCTACGGGCGCAGGGTGGCCGAAGGGCTGGCCGCTGGCTACCTGCGCAAAGAAGAGCTCTCGCTGACCGCCATCTTCGAGCTCGCCGGCCCGTCATGACGCACCGTCGGGGATTCTCACTCTCTTTCGCTCGACGGCGACGTCCTCACGCGAAGGTGGGCGAGCACGGCGAGGACCCGACGGTGGGTCGCCGGGTCGGCATCGAGGCCGAGCTTGGCGAAGATGCGGCTGGTGTGGGTCTCCACGGTACGGGCCGTCACCACGAGCCGCTCGGCGATCCGGTCGTTGGAGTACCCTTCGGCCACAAGCCCGAGCACGTCGCGCTCCTTGGCGGTCAGCGTTGCCATGGGGTCGGCACGGCGGGGTGTCTGGAAGACGGTGCGAACCACCTCGGGATCGATGGCCGTCCCCCCGGCGACGACTCGCCGGATGGCATCAACGAGCTCCGCCGGGTGGGCGATGCGCTCCTTCAACAGGTAGCCCACCCCAGCCCGCCCACCGCTGAGCAGCTCGACGGCATGGCGGGTCTCGATGTGCTGGGAGAGGACGAGGACGCCAATGTCGGGGTACTCGCCTTTCAGCTCGACGGCGGCCTGCAACCCTTCGGTCGTGTTCGTCGGCGGCATGCGGACGTCGATGATGACGGCGTCGGGCTGGTCGGCTCGCACCGCGGCCAGCAAACCGCTGGCGTCCGAGAGCTCAGCGACGACGTGGACGCCCTCATCGGCCAGCAGTCGGGCAATGCCGGCACGCACGAGGCGCGCATCGTCGACGAGCATGACGCGCAACGGATCCACCGGCGAATGATGCCGTATCGAGCCCGCTAGCGACGCCGAGGGCGCCGGCGTTGAACAGCTCCTCGAAGTATCGGCGGGCCAGGGCCCTGCGCTCGTGAAGTTTCCCACTGGCATCCGTGCTGGCACGGACGACAGCGGGGTTGTGATGCACGACGATGCAGTTCCGCTGCAAGCAGCTGGTAAGGGGGAAGGCCCGACATGACGACGTTCGCGCCCATCGCACCGACGATCGCGGTACCGCCGCTGGAGATCGCGAAGGACACCTTCGTGATTCACCAGGTCCAGGAAGCACTCGGCCAACCGTTGTTCGTCTACATCAACTCGATGGTCATCCTGGGAGCCGAGCCCATGATCGTCGACACCGGCACGCCGGCCAACCGCCAACAGTGGCTCAGTGACGTATTCTCGCTGGTCGCGCCCGAGGACGTCCGGTGGGTGTTCCTGTCGCACGACGACGTCGACCACACCGGCAACCTCGAGCAGGTGATGGACGCCTGCCCCAACGCCAAGCTGGTGTGCAACTGGGCCATGATCGAGCGTCACACCAACTGCTTCAACTTCCCGATCGACCGGTGCCGCTGGGTCATGCACGAGGAGTCGTTCAGCATCGGGGACCGCACCCTCCAAGCCGTCCGGCCGCCCGTCTACGACTCGCCTACGACCCGGGGATTGTTCGACCCTTCGACCGGCGTCTACTGGTGCGTCGACTCCTTCGCCACGCCACTCCCCGACCCGAATACGGCCATCGCCGACCTCGACCCTGAGTTCTGGCGATTCGGGATGACACTGTTCTCGTTTGGGGCGGTCAGCCCATGGCTGACGATGGTCGACCAGGCCAAGTTCGGCAAGTCCGTCGACGCCGTGCAGAGCCTCGACATCAAGACCATCGCCGGCTGCCACACGCCGGTGCTCGAGGGCTCGCTCATCACCCAGGCGCTCGACACCACGCGCGCGTTCCCTTCGGTCGTCCCCCCGCCCCTGCCGGACCAGTCGGTGCTCGACCAGATCATCGCCGCCACCGCCCTGCCCGTCGCCTGACCCGTGGTGCCACGCTCGGCCTCTGTGCCTGGGCGGCAACACCGTAGGACAGAAGGCGGCCTCGGCCTGCCCGCCTATGCGGTCTCACCCGATGCACGAGCACTACGGCCTGCCGGTCGAGCGCATCCCCGACACGATCGCCAGCACCCTCAGCTGGCCGTGGACCAGCGCCACCCGCGCGGTCACGACCTCTGACCGCGAGCGCCCGCGCTCGGGTCCCACCCAAGAAGGGAACCAACCATGACCACCGTCCGGAACCTCGTCGAGTCACCCCTGGCCGAGACGATGGAGGACTTCTTCCGGACCAAGACGTCGTGCGACGTCGCCGGCACGATGTCTTTCTTCTCCCCCGACCTCGTCACCTACACCGACGCCACCCTCGGCTGGGACATCGGCACCTTCGAGGCGCTCCATGCGATCTTCGAGCAGTACATGCCCAACTGGGCTCCGCCGGCCCGCTCGTATTCCACCGGCATGTTCTCCAACGAGCACAGCGCGCTCATCCACATGGTCGACACACCTGAGCTCTTCGGCGGTGAGCTCCGCATCCTCGCCGCCGTCGACTTCTCGGACGGCAAGATCGTCCGCTGGGTCGACTACTGGGACGCCACGCCCTTCGACGCCGACCTCTACGCCCAGCTGCGCACCCCCGCCGATCTGTTTCCCGCCGACCTGAAGGACAACGTTGTTGCCACGCAGGCCGCCCCCGAGTTGGTGGCCGCGGCCGCGGCGCTGCAATCGGCATTCGCCGCCGGTGACGCCGGCGCCGCCGCCTCGTTGCTGCATACCGACATCGCGCTCGTGGACATGACGATGCGCACGCGGCTCCTCGGCCGGATCGAGACGTCGGCATACCTCGCCCGGGTGCTGGCCGACGTCCCCTACGGGAGGGGCAGCATCCTGCGCCACGTGGTCGGTGGCCACCGGGGCGGCGGGTTCGAATGGACCGCTGGCGACGGCCTGGTGGGCCTCACCGCCATCGAGCTCGACACAGACGGGCTGATCACCCGGGTCACATCGGTCTATGACGGTCGCCAGGTCCCGGACATGCGCCGGACTGCGATCGTCGACGCCACCTTCGCCTCCTGACCGCGGGCCGGCACCATCACTGCTCCAGCAGCCTTTTCAAAGGCGGGGCGCGGCACCTTCGATTTCGTGAGCGATTTGACCTCGCAATCGGTGCTCCCGCGGCCTCATCGCGGCCTGGGAGCGAGGCGAAGGCGTAAAACCGCACGTCAGCGACTCACAGCCGGTCTGACGGCCAGTTGGGCTGGAACAGGTGCCACTGCTCCGGGGCGGCGCGGATGAGGTCCTCCAGGTCTCGGGCCAGGGCCTGGGTGTCGACGGTGGCGTCGCCGGCGAGCGCCAGCGGCGGCCGGACCACCGCATGGTGGCCGTCGCCCTTGAAGTAGACCGCGGTGGGCAGGAGCGGGGCGCCGAAGCGGGCGGCCAGGGTGGCCGGACCTCCCGGCAATGTCGTGCGCTCGCCGAAGAACTCAACCTCTACGCCGCCGCCGGCGATGTCGCGGTCGGACACGAGGGCCACGATCTGGTTGGCGCGCAGCGCCCGGACCACGGAGATGCCGGCCGACTTGGTGAGCGGGATGACCCTGAACCCCTGTGAGCGGCGCAGGTCTGCGAACCAGGCGAACAGCTCCGGCGGTTCGAGGGCCTCGACCACGACGGTCAGCGGGAAGCCCTGGCGAACGAACCACGAGCCGCCCACCTCCCATCCGCCGACGTGGGGCAGGGCCAGGATGGCGCCGGCGCCGGCATCAAGGGCGGACCGGATGTGCTCGAGGCCCTCAATGGTGAAGCCGGCGTCGACCTCCTCCGGCGACATGTGGGGCAGGCGGAGCGACTCCATCCAATACCGGGCGTAAGACACGAACGCTTCCCGTACCGCCGCGTCTCGGGCCTTGCCCTCGAGCCTGACGCCCCGGGCCCGCGACTGGTGCAGGGCGACGAAACGGCGATCACGGGCCGACTTGGGCGACGCCACGACCGCCCGGGCGAGCAGGGCCGACATCGGGATGGCCGAGCGCCGAGGTAGCGCGCAGGCAGCCCGGGCCGCGGCGCGGATGTAATGGAGGCGCCGGCGGTCCCATTCCGAACGGGCCCGGGCGAGAGAGAGGTCTACGGCCGGCTGCGGGCGCGCCGCCAGGTGGCGGGCCGCGACTGGGATGCCCGCCGGGCCCTCCAACTGCCGGAGTCACCGCGCTGGCCCCGCAGCCGGGAGCCATCGCCGAAGCCGACCGAGGGCCGGCGGGCCGACCAGCGGGCGGCGAGACGATCCCCGCTCTGGCGGCGGGGGGCGGTGGTGCTGGCCTGGCGCCACACCATGACGAAGCGCTGGACGGCGGTCAGGAGCGTGAGGCCGAGCATGAGCCACAGCAGGGGGATCATGACGAAGCTGAACAGCAGGCCCAGGCCGATGGCGATCATGCGCTCGGCTCGCTCCATGAGGCCACCCCGGGCGGTGAAGCCCAGGGACTCGGCGCGGGCCCGCTCGTAGGAGACGAGGTTGGAGGCGCCGAGGATGGCCAGGGGCAGGATGGCCATGTGAGGGCTTTGAGTCGAGGCCAGGTACCAGGCCACGCCGCCGAGGACAAGGGTGTCGCTGACCCGGTCGACCACGGAGTCGAAGAAGGCGCCGCGGGGCGAGGACGTGCCCGAGGCCTTGGCGACGGCTCCGTCGAGGACGTCGGGGACGGCCGAGGCGGCGAGGAGGCACCAGCCCACGAACAACCAGCCGTTTCCGATGGCCACTGCGCAGGCGGCCGACAAGACCAGGCCCAGCACGGTCAGCTGATCCGCGCTGATCTTCGCCTTGGCCAGGCCGGACCCGACGGGCCGCAGACTCCGCTCGACGCCTGCTCGGCACCGCTTGTCGAACATCCGACTCCTCCGGGGCTGCTTCTGATCAAACACGGCTTTCGACAGATGACGCGTCAGAAAACCGTTTCTACCCCTAGAGGCTACCAGGGCAGGCCGGTAGGCTGACGTTCCTTCCAGTTCCCAATGGACCGGCGGCCACCCGCCGACGTAGCAGCGAGGCGCCCGTGAAGAGCTTCCCTCCCGCCAAGATCCGCAACGTGGCCCTGGTCGGGCACGGGGGCGCCGGCAAAACCAGCCTGGCCGAAGCCCTCCTGTTCTGTTCTGGGGCCATCAGCCGGATGGGTCGGGTGGAGGACGGAACGACGACCACCGACTTCGACCCCGAGGAGGTTCGGCGTCACCTGTCCCTTTCGCTGGCGCTGGCCCCATTCGAGCACGACGGCTTCAAGATCAACCTGCTCGACGCCCCCGGCTACGCCGACTTCGTGGGCGACATGCACACCGCGCTGCGGGTCGCCGACCTCGCCATCCTCGTGGTGAGCGCGGTCGAGGGCGTCGAGGTCCAGACCGAGGTGGCCTGGCGGATGTGCTCCGAGCTCGGGCTGCCCCGCATGGTCTTCATCAACAAGCTCGACCGTGAGCGGGCCAGCTTCGACCGCACGCTGGACGAGCTGAGAGACAAGTTCGGGGCCGGTGTGGCACCCCTCGAGCTGCCCATCGGCGAGGAAGCCTCGTTCCGGGGCGTCGCCGACCTGCTCACCGACACCGCTGTCCTCTACGACGGCGGTCCCAAGTCGAGGATCGCCGAGATCCCTGAGGACATGGCGGCGAGGGAGCACGAGGTCCGCGACAACCTGGTCGAAGGCATCGTCGTCGCCGACGACGACCTCATGATGCGCTATCTCGAGGGCGAGACCATCAGCCCGAAGGAGCTGGAGGACACCCTCGCCAAGGGTGTCGCCGAAGCCAGCGTCTTCCCGGTGGCGTGCGGCTCGGCCACCAAGCTGATCGGCATCGACCGGCTGGCGCAGTTCATCGTCGAGGTCGGACCGTCCCCGCTCGAGCGGCCGCCGGTCAGCGTCCAGGCACCCGGCGGGGCCACCGAAGTCACGCCCGATCCCGCCGGCCAGCCGCTGGCGCTCGTGTACCGCACGGTGGCCGACCCCTACGTCGGCAAGGTGTCGTTCCTCAGGGTGCTCTCCGGCACCATCCGGCCCGACTCCGTGCTGACCAATCCCCGGTCCAACTCCGACGAGAAGCTGCACAACCTCTTCACCATGCGGGGCAAGGAGCAGGAGGGCGTCAGCGAGCTTCCCGCCGGTGACATCGGCGCGGTGGCCAAGCTCAACGACACCCTCACCGGCGACACGCTGGCGCCCAAAGGCACGCCCGTCGTCGTCACCCCGCCGGAGCCCCTCGAGCCGGTGCTGACCATCGCCATCCGGCCCAAGTCCAAAGGCGACGAGGACAAGCTCATGACCTCCCTGCACCGGCTGCAGGACGAGGATCAGTCACTGCACGTGCGCCGCGACGACGAGACCCACCAGACCCTTCTGTCCGGGATGGGCGACACCCACCTGTCGATCGTGGCCGAGAGGCTGCAGCGCAAGTTCGGCGTGGAGGTCCTCACCGAGGACGTGCGGGTCCCCTACCGCGAGACGATCACGGGCAAGTCCGAGGCCGAAGGCAAGTACAAGAAGCAGACCGGAGGCCACGGCCAGTTCGGTGTCGCCTTCCTGCGGGTCGAGCCCATGGAGCGCGGCGGCGGCTTCGCCTTCATCGACCAGATCGTCGGCGGCGCCATCCCCCGCCAGTTCATACCCGCGGTAGAGAAGGGCGTCATGGAGACCATGTCCACCGGCGGTGTGTTCGGCTTCCCGGTGGTCGACGTGCAGGTCACCGTGTTCGACGGCAAGTTCCACCCGGTCGACTCCTCCGAGATGAGCTTCAAGATGGCCGGTTCGCTCGGGTTCAAGGACGCCATGGCCAAGGCCGGGCCCGTCCTGCTCGAGCCGATCTCGTCCCTGGAGGTTACGGTCCCGCTCGCCTACCAGGGCGACGTGATGGGAGACCTCAACTCCCGCCGGGGACGGGTGCAGGGCACCGAGGTCGCCGGCGACGGAGAACAGACGATCACCGCCCAGGTCCCGACCTCGGAGATCCTGCGCTACGCCATCGACCTCCGGTCGCTCACCGGCGGGCGGGGCCGGTTCCGGGCGCGGCACGACCACTACGACGTGCTGCCGGCGCACCTCGTCGACAGGGTCGCAAAGGCCAATTCCGAGTGAGTGAAGCCTCGCGGTGCGGGGAGTGCGGGTTCGACTACGAGGCGCTGGAGCCGGCCGACATCCCGGCTGCGCTCCGGTCCTTCGCCAAGCGCTACCGGGCGCCCCTCAGCCGCTTCCTGCCCGGCGAGGACGGCGACGCCGTCGTCCGCCAGCGGCCGGCGGAGGGCACGTGGTCGGCGCTCGAGTACGCAGCCCACGTGCGTGACGTCTTCGCCGCCTACGACCGCTGGATCGGCAGATGCCTGACCGAGGACCGGCCCGTCCTCGACGGCCCGCGCCCTGACGACCTGGCCGCCCAACGCCGGTACAACGAGGAGGACCCGGCCGGCGTGGCCGATGCCCTGGCGGCCAACGCCGAGCGCCTGGCCGCCACCGTGGAGGCGCTGCCCGCCGGCGTTTGGGACCGTGTCGGCCTGCGCCGCAACGAGGAGCGGTCGATCCGCTTCACCGCCCGCCGGGCCGTCCACGAGGGCAGCCACCATCTGCTCGACATCGGCCGCGGCATGCGGGCCGTGCGTGACCAGCTCCGTGTGGTTGAAAGGCGGCATGACTGAAAGGCGGCACGCCACCTGAAGCGACGGCAGGCCCGGGGCTGGATCTGCCCGGAGTGCGGGCTGGACTACGACACCGTCTCACCCCTCGATGCAGCGGCGGCCGTACGCTCGTTCCCGCGCCGGTACCGGGCCGTGCTGGTCGGCCCGAAGTCCGACGACGGCCCCGACGCTGTCTTCCGGCGCCGGCCCCACCCCTCCACGTGGTCGGCCCTGGAGTACAGCGCCCACGTGGCCGACCGGCTCGACCACCTGGGCCCGGCCATCCTCCAGATCACGAGGCAGAACACTCCCACGATCGCCGGCTTCGACAACGAGGAGCGAGCGACGTCCAAGGCCTACAACGACCTCGACCGCATCGAAGTGCTGGGCTGGCTGGACATGGCGTGCGACGAGCTGGCGTCGGTGATCGGCGACGTCCGGCCCGACGACTGGACCCGGACGGCACTGGTCGCCGGCGCCGCGCGTGACGCCCTGACCCTGGCGCGCGACGGCGTGCACGAGGGAGCCCACCACCTCCGCGACGTCCAGCGCGTGCTGAACGCTGTGCGGGGCCGCCCGTCGACCTGAGCGGTCATACGATCGCGCCGATAGGTTCGCTCGCACCGTTTCCCGAACTGGTGCGACACAACTTCCCCGTACGGCGTACAGTCTTCGGATCAGGCGGGCGCTGGGCGCCCTTTGAGAAAGGGCACGGAACATTGAAGACGAAGAGACGAGTGATGGCGGTCGCGGCCGCGTTCAGCATCCTGGCTCCGCTGGGAGCGCTGACCACCGCCGGCGTCGCATCGGCGTCGCCGACGATGAACGCCTCCATCGGCAGCTACATCGTGCGCACCGGCGCGGGCACCGCCAACCTGTCCGCCCGCTACGCGTGCGAAGAGGGCGTCCACCTGTGGGTGTCGGCCAAGCAGGCGCCCGGCGGTCGCTACGACGCCAGGCTGACCCAGGGAGGCAGCAGCCAGATCTCCGCCGCGTGGCTCCAGAGCCACCCGCAGAACTTCACCTGTGACGGCACGGCCCGCACCCAGACCTTCGGCATCGACACCCTGGAGCAGGGCTTCGGTTCCCTGGTACGGGGCGTGGCCTACGTGCAGTTCTGCCTGGTGAGCGCCGAGGGCGAACTCCTGATAACCGAAACCCGCTGGGTCGGCGTGATCTAACCGCGACCGGCGAACGAAACCCGTCTGGAGGCGCCCCCCTGGGGCGCCTCCAGCGCGTCCACGCTCGCGCTGTGGGTTTCTGCGGCTCGCTACCTGACCACGCGGCCGTAGGGCTGGTGCCTCTGCTGCACCGGGACCAGTAGCGGCCTCCGGCCCAGGATGGCGCCCACCCCGGCGCCGGTCAGGACGGAGGTGGCCACGGCGACGGCGCCACGGACGACGGTTTCCAGGACGCTTTTGTTCGTCATGAGGTGATCGTCGACACCAAACCTGTGACCAGCCTGTGAGCCGGCCGGGACTAGGAGTAGACCCGGACGTAGTCCACGAGCGTCTGCGCCGGCAGGGGGGTGATGCCGGGCTGGAAGTCGTTGCCGGGCCAGCCGAGGCCCTGGGTGAGCGCCACCATGTAGTCCTTGTTGAAGTTCGACGCGCCCATCGTGTTGGTCAGGCACACCTGGCCGTTGTAGATGATCGTGATCGACTCGGCGGTCCACTCGACGACGTAGGTGTTCCAGTCGGCGATGTTCGAGATCAGGCAGAAGTTGTTCGTGTCGCTGTTGTCGACGGCCGACAGCGGATGGTGGATGTAGGGGATGGCCCGATCGCTGTAGATGCCGTAGACCTCGGCGATGTCGATCTCGCCCCTGCCCGGTCCGCCGTAGAGATCCTGGGGGAACAGCCAGAACGCGGTGTGGGTGCCCTGGACCTTGGCCGAGAGGATCTTCGCCCGGACCTCGACGCGCCCACGGTTCACGCTCTTGCGCTGGTAGGTCGAGACCGAGCCCGACGTGTACTGCGTCGTGCGGTGGACGGCGTCCTCACAGATGAACGGCGCCGGCTCTTGGCGGCTCGTGAGGACCAGGCTCCCGCCGCCCACGGACACGTTGTTCGGGGAGTCCATGAAGCAGTCGTGGTCGTTCGAATCGAACCCGGTGCCCTTGGTCGGCTGCGGGAACCACACGGTCCGGTCGAGCGCTGCGCCGTTGAACTCGTCGCTGAAGTCGCAGGTCCAGACGCCGCCACCCGTCTTCGGAACGGTCGGGAAGCCACCGCACGAGGTCCCGGGGGTCGGGGCGACGGTCGTGGTCGTGGTCGGCGCGACCGTCGTCGTCGTCGGTGCTGTGGTCGTGGTCGTCGTCGGCTTCCGGCATTGTCCGAGCAGCTGTTGGAGGATGCTGCACTTCGTGGACGGCGCAGGTGCGGCCGCGGCCGGGGAGCCGGCGCCGATAAGCGGGAACGCAGCGCCAACCAAGAGGGCAAGGAGGACCGCTCGGCTCGTTCGGCGCTTCAGACGGGGCAGGGTCATGGGAGGAGTCTCCTTCAGTCGTCCGATGGACGGGCGCGTCCCGCGGACGCCACCTACGTCCCTTGCATCGGCACGAGATGCTCCGAAGCCAAGGGGCAACTTTGCGGACACAGGCCACGATCACACCCGAGGGCGCTCCTTGACGCCCGCCTTGCACAGCCGGACCACCTCGGCGATGCGAGCGGCGCGTTCGTCGGGACGGCGTTTGGTGGCGTCGATCCACCGCAGAAAGGCTCGACGGTAGAACTGGGCAAGCGCGTCGAAGAAGGCCGCCGCCTCGGGCTCGGCGGTCAGAGCAGCCATGATGTCGGTCGCGAGCTCCGGCCGTTGCGGGCCCTCGGGGCTGAGCTCGACGGTCACCGTGTTGCCGGAAACGATCCCGCAATCCCTGCGCCACGCGGAGCCGAGCACAATGCCTCGACCGTCTCCGATTTGTGCGATGACGCCGCGCCACTTCATGCCGTTGACAGACCCGGCGACACGGTGAGCGAGCTTGGGCCCCCACGCCTCGTCGGGGTCGAGAGGCACGGGGACGAATACCCGTCCCTTGGGATCGGTCGCCGCCACTGTCGTGAATTGCACCGGGCCCCATGGTCGCGCACGCGTGGCGGTTCCGCAGCCGGATCGGCCCTTGTCGGCGGGCGTAGCCTGGGAGAAATGCAGTACACCGAATGGGGTGAGCGCGCCGCTCGCTGGTCCGGAATTCACAGCGAGACAGTCGATGTGCGCGGCACGAAGGTGCACTACCTGGTAACCGATCGGACGCGGGCGTCGGAAGTGCCGGTTCATCTGCTTGTTCCCAACCCGGCCAACGGCGCCTCGAACTGGCTAGACGTACTCGCGGTACTGCAGCCCCACGTGCACGCGATCGCGGTAGACCTTCCGGGCACGATCGCCGGTGAGACCGCGCTGCCGAACCGGCGCGCGGCGAGCATCGAAGCCAACGCGCTGTTCCTGCGCGATTTCACCGACACGCTCGGGCTGGATCGGGTCACGGTTCACGGCTGGTCGGCGGGCGGGACGGTTGCGTTGCTGTTCGCCGACCAGGCACCCGAACGGGTCGACGGCCTCGTGCTGGTGGCGCCGGCACTTCCTCCCCCGCTGAGCGACGGCGAGGCGCGCATGTGTCGAACCCTCGGTAGGGCGGGGTTAGCCATCATCGCACCCGTCGCCCGGGCGCTGCTCCGGGTTGCGGGGCGGCGCATCCTCGCTGCGAAGCTGCGGCCAACGGCCGATCCCGCGTTGCTTGCGGGCACGAGAACGTCGCCGGAAATCGCCGGACTCATGCGGGACGAGATGTCGGCAGTCGAGCCGACGCGTTTTGGAAGCGCGGTCACCGTGTATGCATCGGTGATGTCGCTGATGCTCGTCCGGCGGAGACCGGTGCTCGGCGCGATGCGCCGGGTCGCGGCTCCGACACTCCTTATCTGGGGCGATGAGGATCGCATCTGTGCCCGCGCGTCGATCGATGACTGGACGGCGCAGCGCCCCGACTGGAACTTGGCGGTCCTCCACGGTGTGGGTCACGCGCCGCCCTTGGAAGTCGCCGCCGATTACGCGCGCATGGTCATCGACTGGTGTGGTTCACGGGTTCCCGACCGGTAGGGCTTGGCGGCGCCTGGATGATCGACTGCCGCGTCCCCTTCGCGTAGCGACGCCGCCCTCGCCCCAGCGAGGACGGCGCCATGCCGCATGCGTGGAGGGACAGCAGTTACCCCCTCGGCGCCACGTCGTCGATGTCGTTGCAGTGGGGGGCGTAGTCGTAGTCGTAGCCCATCATGTCGTCGAGCATGGTCCCGAGGTGCAGGTGGCTCAGGCCGTAGAGGCAGACGAAGCCGTCGAGCATGTCCACCAGATCGGGCCCGGGCTGGCCGCGGTCGATGTAGTCGGGGTGCACGCTGCCGTCGTTCTGGGGCAGGTACTCCATCACGACGCCGTTGATCAGGTGGTGGAGGGGCGAGGCCGAGTCTCCCCCGCCGTCCCACTGGTCGAAGTTGCCGTATCCGAAGTCGATGGGCTCCGCCCCGACGCCGTCGTGGAGATCCCACAGGATGCGCCACACCCAGCCCTGGGACGGCCCCCCGGCGTGGTTGCTGAGCGGCAGGTCGGGCAGGACGATCTCGCCCTCGGCCTCCGACCAGTTGCCCTGGACGTCCATGTTCTCGGCCCAGCCTGAGTTGGACGGCGTGCGGTAGGAGTTGCCGAGGATGATGGCGGCCCGCACGTTGGCCATGGGCTCTCCCCACCGCCCGTAGTTGTCGAGCCCCCCGTCCACGAGCACGTAGCCGTCGAAGTAGTGGCCGGTCTCGTGGACCACCGCGAAGGGGGACCACTCGAGCCACGGCGGCGTGTAGATCAGGTGGGACTGGCCGGGCCGGTAGAACGCGGTGTCGTCGGCCGGCTGCAGGGGCTGGTCAGTCAGGACGAGGTTGATCTGCGGCAGACGGTCGTCGTCGACCAGTGCGCGGTAGTAGTCCAACGCCAACATCGTCGTACTCATGATCGTCAGCGCCCTGGCGACCTCGCCATCCCGGGCGAACTTGCCCTGCTGCTTCAGCGCGCCCTCCTCATACGACTCGAAGTCGCGGTCGAGCACGTGGCCGCCGACGCAGAACCATGCACCGCCGCACTTGGCGTCGGCCTCGGGGTTGAAGGTGCCGACTTCACCGGCCACCACCGTGTAGTCGGAGGGGTCGTCGACCAGGTCGCCCATGCTGTCGGGGACCTCGGGCCCGGTGTGCACGCCCAGGGCCACCTGCTTGCCCGGACCCTGGTGGCTGATGCTGTAGACGGTGACCGTCGCGTCCTTTTCGCCGCACCAGCTGGGGAACATGATCGAGTAGCGCCCGTCGGCGTCGGTGTAGCCGTCGGCATGGAGGCCGCATCCGTCGGCCACCCTCACCAGCACCTCGCGAGCCCCCACCAGGCCCAGATTCTTGTCATTGTCGGAGTACTCGTACTGGGGGGCCTGGGGATGCGGGCTGTTGCCGGGGTCGGCGACCCATGCCCGCTTCCGGTGGCGGACGTCGCCGTGCACCCAGTAGTAGCCGGTGGGCTCGTCGCAGTAGGGCTTCGCCGTCTCGATGTCGGCGTCGCAGTCCAGGCTCCAGGCGAGGTCCTGGGCCGGATCGAACTGGACCCCGCTCTGGCCGGTGGCCCCGGAGCCGAAGACGTAGGACTGGCTCGGACCCGAGCCGTCGGACTCGGCCAGGTACGCCTGGAACAGAGGCGAATCGGCCGGGGCGAACGACAGCCCTGACGGTCGGGTGTCGTCGAACAGCTGTGGCTCGCCGGTGACCTCGCGCGGCATCGTCGGCCGGTAGGTGCGGGATTCGGCGACCGCCACCTTGAGGTCGGGTTGGGCGGTGAGCCCACCCGAGCGGTCGCCGGTGGTCGAGGTGGCCAACGGTACGGCGCCGGCCGGCACGACCAGCAGGCCGGCCGTCACGGCGGCCAGCGGCGCGGCCAGCAGTATCTGCAGGCGCCGGCGAGCAGCGGCGGGAGATGGGAGGGACACAGCCATCGCAAAGACCTCCTGTGAGCGTGATGTCACCTGTAGGAGCGGCCATGAGGCCCCGACCTAACAGAAACCGCGCCAGAAGATGATCATTTGGGTCACCAGGAGCGGCACGATCCCGCCGCCACACAGTGGTCGTCTGACCTGCGGTGACGCCTCCGGACCTACGACCAGTCTTCGGGGTTGTCAGACGTGAACGCTGTGCGTGCCCGCCCGTCAGGCGTGAGGCCGGCGTGCGTTGTGCGCCGGGATTGTCCTCGACGGCGGCCCCTCTCAGGGGCCGATCGGTAGTCGCAGGACTGGTACAGACAGCATCGGAGCGTTGGCGAGCTTGTGGTCGTCGGTCAGCAGCTCGGCGCTGAGGTGCTCGGCCAAGGCAACGTAGGTGGCGTCGGCGAAGGTGAGGTTCTTGCGGAGCCGCCATGCGTCCGCGAATAGCGCCCGTACCTGGACGATGCGCAGCGGCCAGACCGCAAGCTGGCGTACTGCTTCGCCGATCTGATCGGGCGTGAGGATGGCATTGAGATCCCATCGTCGAAGCACTGAGCCGACTTCGACGAAGAAGGTCTCCGGCGCCCAGGGGACCGCATCTGGCGGTAGCAGCGCTCGCAGCGCCCGGCCCCGCACCGTGTCAGCGACGAGCTCCACGCCAGCGGACGCGTCGATGACGACCGGCGTCACACCTCGCCGGCGGCGCGTGCCTCAGCAAGAGTCTGAGCGGCGGTCACGCCTAGGCGAATGGGCTCCCCACTCTGCAGCTGGTCGAGCCACTCACGGAAGGCCTCGGGAGTGACCTCGTCGTCGGGATTGACGATCACGACGGCTGGGTCGGGCAGGTCTTCAGCGCGGCTCACCACAGTCATCACAGTACGCCGTTCCGTTCCAATCATGACCAGTCTTCGGGGTTGTCCTCGATGATCTGATCGAGCACCTCGCCGTCGACTCCGTCGACCAAGACCAGGCCTCGCTGGGCCGGCGGGTCCTCGCTGGAGTACAGGAGGATGCGCCAGGTCGGGCGGCTGCGCAGGCCACGCCAGCCGAGTTGGGCGGAGGCGTGACCGACGGGGAAGCCGACCTTGCCGGCGGCGGCGAGGAGGGCGTCGGTGTCCTTCACGGCCAGAGGCCAGGCGGCGGCCAGGTGGTAGATGCCGATGAGGGCCAGGGCGATGGCGGCGGCGAGGAAGCCCTCGTTGACCAGCACGCCGTCGCCGCCACTGACCGCCGTCAGCACGCCCAGGCCGGCGGCCAGGAGCAGGTAGGCGTAGGCCGGCGAGCGCCGGCGGCGGATGTCGGGGAAGGTGTACATCCCCACGTACTGGGTGACGTCGAGATCGGCGGGCAGTTCGTCCCGGTGCTCCTCTTCGTCGCCGGGGGGGTCAGCCATCGGTCGGCCAGGCCTTCCTGATCTTCTCGTACGTGGCCGGCAGTGCCTCGGGCAGCATGCGGGTCTCGGCCAGGGTGGTCATGAAGTTGGTGTCGCCGTTCCAGCGGGGCACGCAGTGCATGTGGAAGTGGCCGGGCACGCCGGCGCCGGCGCTGCGCCCGAGGTTGGCGCCCACGTTCAGGCCGTCGGGCGAGTAGCCGATCTTCAGCGCCCGCACGGCGTCGGCCAGCTCCCGCCACAGGCCGGCGGCCTCGTCCGCATCCAGCTGCTCGAGCTCGCCGACGTGGCGGACCGGCATGACCATGAGGTGGCCGCTGGTGTAGGGGTAGGCGTTGAGGACGACGGCGCAGTGCTCGTCGCGCCGAACGATGTAGGTCTCCTCCCCAGCTTCGTCACTGGCCAGGATGCGGCAGAAGACGCAGCCCTCCGCTGCGGCCGCCCCCTCCACATATTCGCTGCGCCAACCGGCCCACAGCCGTTCAAGGGTCACGCCCGGTTCTCGACCTCGTCGCGGAGGCGGTCGACGAACGTCCCCACCGGCACGTCGCGCTCGACCTCCCCGCCGCGGGGGTTCACGCCGGCGGTACCGGCTTCGACGTCGGAGTCGCCGACCACCAGCACGTAGGGGATCTTCTCGAGCTTGGCCTTGCGGATGCGGCTGCCGACGTTCTCGTCCGCGGCCGCCACGTCGGCCCGCAGGCCGGCGGCGGTCAGGCGGCCCAGCACCGCGGCGGCGTAGAGCTCGTGGTCGTCGCGCACCGGGAGGACCCGGGCCTGCACGGGCGACAGCCACGCCGGCATGGCGCCGGCGTAGTGCTCTAAGAGGATGGCGAAGAACCGCTCGACCGAGCCGAACAGGGCCCGGTGGATCATGTACGGGCGGTGGCGGGTGTTGTCAGCGCCTACGAACTCCATGTCGAAGCGCTGCGGCATCTGGAGGTCGACCTGCAGGGTGGAGATCTGCCAGCGCCGGCCAATGGCGTCCCGCACGTGGACGTCGATCTTGGGCGCGTAGAACGCCCCCTCCCCCTCTGCCACCTTGTACTCCAGCCCGGAGGACTCGAGGGCCTGGCGCAGGGCGTCGGTGGCCTCCTCCCACTCCGCCGGCTCGCCGACGAACTTCTCCGGCCGGGTCGACAGCTCGGCCTCGAACTCCGTCAGGCCGAACGTGCGCAGCACCTTGAGCACGAACGCCAGCAGGGACGTCAGCTCGCCGGCCAGCTGATCGGGCGCGCAGAAGATATGGGAGTCGTCCTGGGTGATGCCCCGCACCCGGGTCAGGCCATGCAGCACGCCGGAGCGCTCGAACCGGTACACGGTCCCGAACTCGAAGAGCCGCAGCGGCAGTTCCTTGTAGGAGCGCGCCTGGCTCTTGTAGATCAGGATGTGCATCGGGCAGTTCATGGGCTTCGGGTAGTACGTCGCCCCCTCCATCTCCATGGGGGGGTACATGCCCTCCGCGTACCAGGCGAGGTGGCCCGAGATCTCGAACAGGGTCGACTTCGACAGGTGGGGCGTCCACACGAAGGAGTAGCCGGCGGCCTCGTGCTCGTCGCGGGAATAGTCCTCCATCAGCTTGCGGATGAGGCCGCCCTTGGGGTGGAAGACGGGCAGGCCGCCGCCGATCTCGGGCGGGAAGTGGAACAGGTCGAGCTCGACGCCCAGCTTGCGGTGGTCGCGCCGCTCGGCCTCCTCGAGGCGGTGCAGGTGCTCGGCCAGCGCCTTGTCGGACTCCCACGCCGTGCCGTAGATGCGCTGGAGCATGGGCCGCTTCTCGTCGCCCCGCCAGTAGGCGCCGGCCACCTTCATGAGCTTGAACGATCCGAGCCGTGAGGTCGACGGCACGTGAGGGCCCCGGCACAGGTCGGACCAACCCTCGTTCTTGTACACGCTGACCGCGCTGCCCTCCGCCCCCTCCTCGGGGTCGACGCCCTCGATGATCTCGACCTTGAACGGCTGGTCGGCGAAGCGCGCCAGCCCCTCCTCCCGGGAGAGCTCCTCGCGTACGAAGGGCTGATTCTCACCAACGATCTCGCGCATACGGGCCTCGATGCGGCCGAGATCCTCCTCGCTGAACCGGGCGCCGTCGGCCAGGTCGAAGTCGTAATAGAAGCCGTCCTCGACCGGCGGGCCGATGGCGTACTTGGCCCCCGGGAACAGGTCGCAGACGGCCTGGGCCATGACGTGGGCGGTCGAGTGGCGCAGGACCTTGCGGCCCTCATCGGTGTTGGCGGTGATGATTGCGACCTGATCGCCGTCGCGCAGGGCGGCCCCCAGATCGGTCTCGGCGCCGTTGACGACGGCGGCCACCGCCGCCTTGGCCAGGCCACGGCCGATGGACGCGGCCAGGTCGGCCGGCGTTGCGCCGTCGGCCAGGTCACGGTTGGATCCGTCAGGTAAGGAGACCTTCATTGAAGGCGAGGATACTGGTGACGCCATGGGGGACCGCTTCGAGTATCGCGACGTGCGGGTCGACGGCGATTCCGGGCCCATCCTGCAGGGTTTCTCGGCCCGTATCCCCGCCGACGGGCTGACCGCCATGGTCGGCGCCTCGGGGTCGGGCAAGACGACCCTGTTGCGCCTGCTCAACCGCCTCGACGACCCCGACGCCGGCGAGGTGCTGTTCGAAGGACGCGACGTGCGTTCCTACGACGTGCTCGAGCTGCGCCGGCGGGTCCAGTACGTGGGCCAGGTGCCCGTGACCTTCCCCGGGACCGTGGCCGCCAACGTGGGGCCGGAGGCGCCGCACCTGCTGGCCCGGGTCGGGCTCGACATCGCCCTCGCCGGCCGGGATGCCGACCGGCTCTCGGTCGGCGAGGCGCAGCGCATGTGCCTGGCCCGGGCGCTGGCCCGCCACCCTGAGTGCCTCCTGCTCGACGAGCCCACCTCGGCGCTGGACACCATCGCCAAGGCCGGGATCGAGGGCCTGATCCGCTCCCTCGCCGACGAGGGCCTGACCGTGGTGATGGTGACGCATGACCCCCGGCAGGCCAACGAGCTTGCTGACCGCATCCTCCCGATCGGGCTCAGATGAACGATCTGAGCGGGCGCATCTCATGGGCCGACGTCGGCCTGGCCCTGCTGCTCGTCGCCGTCGCCTTGGTCATCTCCCGGGTACGACGCACTGGTTTGGAGCGCGACATCGGCATTGCCACCTTCCGGTCTTTCGCACAGCTCCTGGCCATCGGCTACGTCCTGGACTTCGTGCTCGGCGGCAACACCGCCCTCACTCCCCTGGTCCTGCTGGTCATGGTGGGCACCGCCACCCTCACGTCCGGCGGCCGGGGCAAGCGCGTGCCCGGTGCCTATTGGATCGCCGCCGTCTCCGTGTCGGTCGCCGCCGGCGGCACCCTGGGCGTGCTCCTCCTGCTCGGCATCGTGCCCGCCGCGCCGCGGGCCGCCATCCCCCTGGGCTCGATGATCATCTCCAATGCCATGAACACCGCCTCGCTGGTGATGAGCCGCCTGCGCGACGACCTCGGCGCCCACCGCCGGGAGGTGGAGGCCCACCTGAGCCTGGGCGAGACGTCGACCGAAGCAGCCGCCCCCTGGCACCGCCGGGCCGTGCGCAACGGGATGCTCCCGATCGTCGACCAGACCAAGGTGGTGGGGCTCGTCGCCCTGCCGGGGGCGATGACGGGCATGCTCCTGGCCGGCGCGTCGGCGACATCGGCCATCCGGCTTCAGCTCGTGGTGATGTACATGCTCCTGGGCGGCAACGCCTTCGCCGCCCTGGTGGCCGGCAAGCTGACCGTCACCCGCCTGTTCACCGCCGACCACCAGCTCATCCGATCGGTGCGGCGGGTGGCGAGCTGACGCTCGATCAGCCCGGCCAGGCGGCCACCGGGTAGGCGGAGGTGGGGACGACCACCGTGGTGGCGAACTTGTCGTGCCAGGTCTGCTTCTCCGGGTCCCACAGCATCCACAAGAACCCGAGGAAGCACGGAATGGCCGAGACGAAGCGCCCGATGTAGCGGATCAGGGCCCGGCCCGGCCCGATCGGACCACCGCCGGCGACGTCGATCACCCGGATGCTCATCGCCCGCTTGCCCACGGTCTGGCCCGACGGGCTGCCCTCCAGGTAGGCGTAGTACGCCAGGCCCAGCAGGAGGTTGACCGCCGAGCCCAGCACGTCGCCCAGGATCACCCGGATGATCGTGCCGATGAGGCCGAGCAGGATGCCGTCGATGAGTGCCGCCACGAAGCGGATCCCGAAGCTCGCTCGCGGACCGGACTGGACATTGCCGGCGCCGCCGATACCGGGATCGAAGTCAGCCATATTCCCCCCGTCTTCCCGCCATGGTTGGACGGCGCGAACCGTACACCTATCGCCGCAGCGAAGCTCGGGTTACACCAGCCCGAAGCGGGCGAGCTGCCAGAGCTCCATGGCGACGAGCGCTACCGGCGCCGGCCACAGCGGCACGCTCACCTGGCGCCGGCCCCGGAACACCAGCAGCCCGATGGCCACCAGCACGGCAAGCAGGCCGGCGGGGTTGGCCGCCACCGCCCCGAGGGGGTCGAGGTGCACGGCGGCGGTGACGCTGGTGGTCAGGCCGCAGAGCGGGCACGGGATGCCGGTCAGGCTCCGCAGCGGGCACGGCAGCCCGTCAGGACCGGGAAGCAGCGGGATGAGCGCGGCGCCGGCGAGCAGGAGACCGCCGGCGATGCGCAGGTCTCGGAGTTCCAGCGTCGACCTCGCCCCCACGTTCATCCCCTCGCCGCCTTGGCCGCCACCAGGTACTCGAGGAACGCCTCGGGCTCCCACTGCCGGGCAGGGCCGACCACCTTGGGCCCGAGCCGGCCCGACATCTCTCGCGCCAGGCGGTCGCGCGCCTCGGGGGTGAGCGTGGCCCGGCGGTCGAGGAACCGGCGCACCGTCGCCAGCTCCTCGGCGGAGACGCCCGAGACGTCGTAGAGGGCGCTGTCCGCCGGCGCCGGCGCCGAGGCGGCGGGTGACGGCGGCAGCGCAGTCGACTGGCGGCGCTCCCGCACGACGATGGTGCCGGCGGCCAGGTCGCCGAGGCGCTGGTTGTTGGCGGTGTACATCACGCAGACGATGCCGACCAGGTAGAAGCCCGGTAGGGAGTCGACGATCCGCAGGATGTTGCGCAGGGCGCTGGCGAGGAAGCCCACGGGCGTCCCGCCCTTCTTCACCACCCGCAGCCCGGTCCAGCGCTTCCCCGGCGTGCGGCCCGACGCCAGCGTCTCGAACAGCACGTCGTAGCCGAACTGGACGAAGAAGAGGGCGACGATGATCGCCACCACGCCGGCGCCGGAGAAGATGTCGCCGCCGAACCCCCCCTGCCCGATGGCCAGCAGGGTGACCAGCGCCAGCAGCAGCGACCACCGCAACAACTGGTCGATGACGCCGGCCGCGAACCGGGACCCGACGCCGGCCAGCGTCACTTCGAGAGTGACTCCCTCCGGCGTCGCCACCGAGATGCGATCCTCGTAGAACACAACATGAACCTAGATGCCTTTGTCGCCGACCGGCGCCCATCGTGGGACGAGCTCGATGCGCTGCTCGTCGCGGCTCGGGGACGGCCGGAACGCATCGGCGCCGAGAAGATGCGCCGGCTGGGCACGCTGTACCGGGGGGCGGCGGCCGACCTGGCCGTCGCCCGGCGGCGGTTCCCGGCCGAGGCCACCGTCGGGGCCCTGGAGGATCTGGTGGGCCGGGCCCACGGCGTGGTCTACGGGACCGCGGTGCGCCGGGAGTCGGCCCGCCACTTCCTCACCCACGGGTACTGGCGCCGGGTGCGGGAGCGACCGGCCCTTCTCGCCGTCGCCGCTCTCATGCTGTTCCTGCCCATGCTGGTCGCCGGCTTGTGGGCGTGGGACGACCCGGGGGAAGCCGGCGCCCTGCTGCCCGCCCAGAGCGAGGCGGTAGGCGAGCCCCGCACCCAGGGGACCGACCTCGGGCTCTCGGGATCGGAGCGGGCCCAGTTCGCGGCCAGCATCTCCACCAACAACATCCAGGTCACTTTCGGCGCCGTGGCCGGCGGCATCACCGCCGGGCTCCTCACCGGCGGGATCCTGATCTTCAACGGCGTGGTCATCGGCGTGGTGCTCGGCGTGGGCGTGGCCGCCGGCAACGGATCGGCCCTGGTCGAGCTGATCCTGCCCCATGGAGTGCTGGAGCTGTCGTGCATCGTCGTCTCGGGTGCCGCCGGCCTGCGGATCGGCTGGGCGATCGTCGACCCGGGCCGGCGCCCGCGGGGCCAGGCGCTGCTCACCGAAGCTCGCGCCGCCATCGAGCTGGTCCTCGGCACCGCCCTCTGGCTGGTGGTGGCCGGGCTGACTGAAGGCCTCGTCACCCCGCTCGGCATCGGTCCGTGGTGGGCGGTCGCCGTCGGCTTCGGCCTCGGCGGCCTCTACTGGTCGCTGGTGTGGCGCCTGGGCGCGGTGCCGGCGCCGGCTAGATCCGGGCCCGGTACTTCGCCCTGAGGTAGGTCGACACGCAGGCGGCACTGAAGCCGTCGGGCGAGGCCTCGACCACCTCGGCGCCGGCCCGGCCCAGGCGGGCCGACACCGTCGCCCGGGCGTCGAGCACCTCGTGGGCCACGGCGGCGGCGTAGACGTCGACCGCGGTCGCCGGCGGGGTGCTCACCAGGCCGGCGACATCGGGGTCGGTCACCGTGGCCACGGCGACGACGTGGCGGCGGGCGAGCACGGGCACGGCGTCGAGGAGGGCCCGGCCGGCCGACTCGTCGAGCAGGTCGGTGATGAGCAACACGAACGACCGCTTCGACCGGGCCACGGCGGTGAACGCCAGCTCGTAGTCGCTGTCGACCGGCCGCGACTCCAGGTCGAAGGTGGCCTCGACCACGGCGCGGGCGCCACCCCGGCGGGGCCGGACCTCCCGGCGGGTCTCGGTGTCGAAGGCCACGACCCCGCATCGGTCGCCCACCTCGTCGGCCACCACCGCGACCGCAGCCACCGCGTCGAGGGCGGCGTCGAGACGGCTGCGATCGCCCAGCGGCGCGGCCATGAGCCGGCCCGTGTCGATCAGGCAGACGATGTCGCGGTTCTGGTCGACCCGGTACTGGTTGGTCATGGGCCGGTCCAGGCGGGCGGTGGCCCGCCAGTTGATGCGGCGGACGTCGTCGTCGGGGACGTACTCCCGCACCGACTCGAAGTCGGTTCCCAGGCCCAGCGGCCCGCGGACCCGCCGGCCCTCGGCGCCCAGCTTGCCCTGGCGCACGGCCTGGGCCAGCCGGCGGGCCGCCGGCAGGTCCGGGTAGACCACGACCTCGGACACCTTCCGGCCGCCGTGGTACCAGCGGCCGAGGCCCAACGGCCCGGTCAGGCGCACCGCCGGGTCGGCCAGCGGGTGGCGCCCGCGGCGGTGGGCCGTGACCACGGCGTCGAGGCGGTCGTCGGCCTCGGCCGGCTCCACATCGAAGTACGGCGGCACCGGCTGGCGCAGACGGGCCCGCCCGCGGGCTGGAGACGCCTCGGCCTGAAGCGGGGTGGGCACGCCGCGGGCCAGGATCCCGCCGAGCCGGCGGGACACGTCCGGATCGGCCCGCACCGCGACGGCGTCGACAACCGTGGCCGCCGCCACCGCGACCATGGTCAGCAGGGCCACCGGCACCGGCAGGACCAGCGCCAGGGCCGCGGCCACGGCGACGAGGAACGCCGCCCGCGGCGTCGGGCTCACCGGGGGACGGCGACGGCGGCGACCGCGGTGGCGACCGCGTCGTCGGGCCGGTAGCGCTCCAGTTCGGCCTCGGGCCGCAGCAGCAGCCGGTGCCGCAACACGGGGGCGGCCATGGCCACGACATCGTCGGGCGTCACGAAGCCACGGCCGGCCAGGCGGGCGGCGGCCTTCGACGCGGCCAGGAGGTGGACTGCGGCCCGCGGGCTGGCGCCGAGGGAGACGCTGGGCAGCGAGCGCGTGCGCCGGACGATGGCGGCGACGTAGGCCAGGAGCTCGTCGCTGGCCGTGGTGGCGTCGACCTCGTCCCGGGCGGCCCGGAGCGCCTCGGGGCCGGCGACGGCGACGATGTCGGCGAGGGTCACGGGGTCCACGCCTCGGTGGGCCAGCCGCAACAGGGCGACCTCGCCGGCCTCGTCGGGGTAGCCCACATCGAGCTTGACGAGGAAGCGGTCGAGCTGGGCCTCGGGCAGCGGGTACGTGCCCTCGTACTCGATGGGGTTCTGGGTGGCCACCACCAGGAACGGGTCCGGCAGCGGGCGGGCCGTACCCTCCACGCTGACCTGGCGCTCCTGCATGGCCTCCAGGAGAGCGGCCTGGGTCTTCGGCGGGGTGCGGTTGACCTCGTCGGCCAGGAGCAGGTTGGTGAAGACGGGCCCGGGCCGGAACGTGAGGTCGCCGCCCCGCAGCGTCATGGTGCCGGTGATGTCGGACGGAAGCATGTCGGGCGTGAACTGCATGCGGCGGAACTCCAGGCCCAGGGCCCGGGCGGTGGCGTCGGCCAGGAGGGTCTTGCCCACGCCGGGCACACCCTCCAGCAGCACGTGGCCGCCGACGGACATGGCGGCGAGCAGGACGTCGAGGGCGCCCTCCTGTCCGACCAGCACCTTCCTCACCTCGCCGGCGACGGCGTCGCGCAGTTCGGCCAGCCGCGTGGTCACTGGCCCACCCTCATGAGCGGTTCCCGCTGAGCTGGGCAAGAGCCCGCCCAACGGCGACGACGTCGTCGTCGGTGCGGCACGTTCGGAACAGGGCGTCGACCTCCTCGGGTGGCAGTTGAAGTTCGTCGGCGACCCGCCGCAGGTCGTCGTCGCCGGCGTCGGGGGCCAGCCCGCCCCGGATGGCAAGCCGGCGGCGGGCACGGTCCTGGAGCGGTGCGGCAACGACCCCGGGTTGGCGGGTGCGGGCCAGGGCGCCGGCCATGGCGTCGACATAGGCCCGCCGAGCCGGGGGCGGGGTGCGCTCGATGTCGTCGGGCGGCCCGAGCCGGCGGCCACGGGACCACATCCACACGAGGGCGGCGAGGAAGCCGCCGGCCATCGCCCAGCGCCACCGGGCCGGGATGGCGCCCACCCCGGTGCGCCGGCCGTAGCCGTGCTGGGCCTCGGCGAAGGCCACCGGCCGGCGGGCGCCGGCAATATCGCCTGGCCGGCCTCCGCCGGCGATGCCCAGGGCGAAGGCGGCGTTGTCGGCCCGGCCCAGCAGGCGGTTCTGAAGGGGCGAGGCGTCGGCGAGAGCGACAACCCGGCCGGCGCCGGCGGCGGCCACCGTGGCCAGCACGCCGTCGGCATCGCCCAGCAGGGGGAGGGTCCCGCCGGCCCGGTTCCACGATCCGTCGCCCGCCGACTCCACGGTGGCCACACCTGCCACCTCGGGCGCCGGCACGAGCGGCCGGGCTGAGCGCACGCCGGCGCCGCCCCACTCCGGTCCCCCGCCGGGCAGCCCGGCCAGCACCGGCGCCGCGTCACGGCCGGCGGCGACGAGGCGGCCGCCGGCGCCGACGAAGCGGGCGATCGCCTCCAGCTCGGCCGGCGTCACCCCGGCCGGGTCGGCCACCACGAGCGTCGAGCCCGGATCCAGCGTCGCCTTGTCCAGCGAGGTGCGCACCCGCTCGACGGCATGGCCGTTGCGGGCCAGGAGCTCGGCGTAGGCGGCCAGCCCGTCGCCGGCGGTGGCGTAGGACGACGAGGTGGGCCCGCCCGGGCCCGTGCCGCCGGTGGCGACGGTCGCGCCGGCGATCACCAGATTCAGGCCGACGATGAGGGCGACGACAGCCATCACCGCCCTCGTGGCCGGGTGCATGGAACGCCAGGTGTCCATCACCGCCGGGCCTCCAGTTTGGGCCGGCCTCCCGGGCCGGCACCGGCCTCAGCCAGGACCCGGGGCCAGGCCTCGGTGGCGGCGCGCAGGTCGGGCTCCTCGGCCGGCCGGCCGCCGTAGGCGATCTCGTCGAAGGCGGCGGCCAGCTCGGCGAACGACGCCGAGTGCAACCGGCTGCGCAGCTGACCGGTGGTCAGCGACGACCGGTACGCGATCACGCCGGCCCGGTCCAGACGCAGCACGCCGGCGACGAACCGCAACCGGACGGCGTGGTCAAGGTCGCCCGCTCGCTCGGCGGCGATGGCTTGGCGTTCGAGCTCATCAGGATCGAGGCTCTCGCCCGCCATCCCGAACGGGCGCGCCCGGTGGACGTTCCCGGGGCTGCGCCGGCCGATGAGGCGGAGCGAGATCAGTGCTGCGACTCCGAAGACCAGCCCGACCAGGAAGAGCCGACCGGGCACGGTGTCGGCGACCCGCCGCCACAGTCGGCCGATCGGCTCCCCCACCGGCTCCAGCCAGCGACCGAGTGTGCCCAGGATGCCGGCGAAGGGCCGGGGCACCCGGGCCGGCTTGAACCGGCGCCCGTCCAGCACCTCCTGGGCCTCCTGGCGGGCTTGCTCACTGGCCACGAAAGCTCCCGCCGGTGCCCCGCCCCGGAGGGCTTGCAAGCGGGCGGCCAGGCCCGGCCCCTCGGCGCCGGCCAGGGCCCGCCCCATGTCGACCGATCGACCGTCGACCTCCCGCACGGCTCGCAGCTGGGCCAGGGCGCCAGGGTCGCCCTCCGCACGCGCCGCCAGCTCCTGCACCTGGGACCCGGTGGCACTCTGAGCCGAGGCGGGGCCGGCAGGACCGATCCCGACGACGATGGCCGCCAGGACGGCGACGGCCACCGCCCGCCGCCGGTCAGGCATCCGGCTGGCGCCACTCCGGCGGCCGGTCCTCTGGACCGGGCGACGGCGGCGGCGGCGCCGGCATTGCCGGCGGCGGCGGTGCCGGCCACGCCGGCGGAGCCGGCACAGGCGGCGGCAGGAACGCCGGGTTCGCCACCGTGGCCGGGTCGACCCCCATACGGCGGGAGAGGAGCTCGAGGTCGAAACCCTCCTTGCGGACGCGCAGGTCGAAGTACAAGACGGTGAGCACCGCCGCCGAAAGCGGCGTGGTCAAGACGCTGCTTGCCGTCTGCCCGATGGCGTCGGCGATGGCCAGGGCGACATCGTTGCCGCCCACACCCAGCACTCCGGCCAGGATGCCGGCGAAGACGGCTTGCACGATGAAGGTCAGGATGGCGACGAGAATCAGCACAGCGATGGTGGGCCAAAACCGGCCCTTGACCAGCGAGCGCGATCGCTTCATCGCCCTCCACCCGCGAACGTCCTCCAAGAGCAGAACGGGAGCCGCCACCGCCCAGGCGACCCAGAGGTAGACCGCCGGCAGCACGCAGAGAAGGATCGCCGGTATGAGGCACACGGCGATCAGGAAGGAAAGCCAGACCAGCGATCCAAGCCTCGACCGGGCGAAGCGCAGCGAATCCTGCCAGCCGGCCTCCTCGTCGAGATAGGCGCCGCTGATGGCCTTGAAGCAGGCTCCGGTGGCCAGCTGTGAAGCGAGGAAGGCGAGCACGAGGATGATCAGTCCGCCGGCGAGGAAGGGCCAGAGCTCATCGAGGTCGATGTCCGGCGTGGCACCCGGCTGCGTTTCTACGAAGAGGTCGTCGCCCGAAGGGAACGAGATCCGGATCAAAGCGCTGAGCGCGAAGACCGGGAAGAGCACCACCGCCACCGACTTGACCAGTACGCCGAACCGGGCCCGGTAGATCTTGATGGCGACATCGAGGATTTCACCGATGCCCAGGGGCCGCAGCCCGGCAGGGTCCATGGCCGGTCAGCGTACCGGTCGAGGCCCCATGCCGAACGAACCACCCAGGGTTACCATGCCTGCGGGGGCGGTCCCCGACGGGCCGCCGGAGGAGGAGCAGTCATGTCCACTGCGTCCGCGTATCCGGTCCAGCTCGATATCGAGTCGCCCCTGGAGGTGGCCCGCTGGCGGCCACTCGTGCACTGGTTCCTCGCCATACCCCACTTCATCGTGCTCCAGATCCTGGGCTACGTGCAGTGCGTGCTCGTCGTCATCGCCTGGTTCACCATCCTGTTCACCGGCAACATCCCCAAGGGCCTGTTCGACTTCATGGTGATGATCATGCGCTACCAGTGGCGCACCAACACCTATGCCTTCTTCATGCGGGAGTCGTACCCGCCATTCGCCTTCGACGCTCAGAACACCGATCCCGGCAGCGATCCCGCCCGGATGTCCGTGGAGTACCCGGAGCGCCTGAGCCGCGGGCTCATCTTCATCAAGTGGCTGCTCGTCATCCCCCACGTGATCGCCCTGATCTTCGTCTTCATCGGCGGGTTCTTCGTCGGCATCGCCGGCTTCTTCGCCGTCCTCTTCACCGGGCGCTGGCCGGAGGGGATGCGCAACTACCTCATCGGCGCCACGCGGTGGGCCACGCGGGTCTCCGCGTACTTCTACCTGCTGACCGACGTCTACCCGCCGTTCTCCATGGAGCCCTGAGCGCCGGAAGTCCTAGAGGAGGGTGCTGGCCGTGACCGGGACCTCGGTCACCGAGGCGATCTCCTTGCCCTCCAGCACCAGGCGGGCCTCGTAGGTCTTCAGGACCCCACCGGGTGACAGCTGGATCTTCACCGTGCAGCTCGCCCCGGCGCGGAGGGAGACGTTGGTGCACCCCGAGTCGGTGCTGAACGCCGAGCTGTCTCGGCCGCTGAACTCCGGCTTGAGCACGGTCACCGGGGCGCTGGCGTTGTTGACCACGCGAAGGGTCTTCTCCCGCTCGCCGGTGGCCAGCTTCAACGTCGCAGGCTCGGCCACGAGCCGTCCGGGGACGGTGGTCACGCTGCCACCCCCGCCGGCGGTGCCAGCGACGACCGTGGTCGTCACCCCTGCGTTGGGCGTGCCGGCGTCGTCGCCGCCTCCGATGACGTCGAGCTGCATGAGCACCGTCACCAGGCCGACGACGCCGGTGAGCAGGCCGGCCAGGCCGGTGACCAGGCCCGGGATGCTGGACCAGAAGGACTTCTTGTTTTCGCTCATGGTTGCTCTCTGCTCATCGTTGCTCTTCGCTCATGACAGGGCGACTCCGATCAGGTCGGCGGCTCGGCGCACGCCATGGCCGCCGGCGGCGGCGGCCTCGATGGCCCGGATGGCGGCCGGCAGATCGAGGTCGTCGTCGAGGGCCGCCCGGACCTCCTCCAGGCTAGCGCCCCCCTCGCCGGCCTCCCGCCAGCGCTCCAGCCGGGCCGCAGCCTCGGGCAGCAGCCCGTCGTGCCACGCCCACGGACTGCGGTAGGAGTGGTCGAGGATCGCCAGCCGTACCGCCATGGGGTCCCACTCCTTGACCAGCTCGCTGATGAACACCAGGTTCCCCAGCGACTTCGACATCTTGGTGCCCTCGAACTCCACCATGGGGGCGTGCAGCCAGTGGCGCACGAAGGCCTCCCCGGTGGCCGCCTCGGACTGGGCCGCCTCGCATTCGTGGTGGGGGAAGATCAGGTCGGAGCCGCCGCCGTGAAGGTCGATGGTGGTGCCGAGCTCGCGCATGGCGAGCGCCGAGCACTCGATGTGCCAGCCCGGCCGGCCGGGGCCCCACATCGACTCCCACGCCGGCTCGTCCGGTGCCGAGGGTTGCCAGAGGACGAAGTCGAGCGGGTCGCGCTTGGCCGGGTCGTCGGGGTTTCCGCCCCGTTCGGCGGCCAGTTCCAGCATCTCCTCCCGGCCCAGGTGGCTGACCTGGCCGAAGCGCTCGAAGCTGCTGACGCTGAAATACACAGCCCCGGCGGCCTGGTAGGCGTGGCCCCGGTCGAGGACCATGCCGATGAAGCCCAGGATGTCGTGGATGGCGGAGGTGGCCGCCGGCTCGCTGTACGCCGGCAGCACGTTCAGGGCCCGCATGTCACCCTGGAACCGGGCCACCTCGGCGGCGGCCAGCTCGAGGTAGGGCATGCCCACCTCGCGGGCCTTGCGCAGCATGTCGTCGTCGACGTCGGTGATGTTGCGCACGCACTGGGTCTCATGCCCGAGGTCCCGGAGCCGGCGCTGGAGGACGTCGTAGAGCACGTACGTGGCGGCGTGGCCGACGTGGGTGGCGTCATAGGGCGTGATGCCGCACGTGTACATCTTCACGAGCGGGCCGGGCTCGAAGGGAACGACCGCTCGGCGGGCAGTGTCGTAGAGGTGCATCAGCCGTGGCGCGGCATGGGTCAGGTGCGGCGGGTGTCGGCGTCGATGCCCGTGAGGTGGATGGTGGCCCTGCCCTTGTAGCGGCTGTTCAGGCTGAGCAGGACGGCGGTGAAGGCCTCGACGGGGCCGGCGGCGGCCAGGGAGCCGGCGTCGAACGGGCGCAGGTCGGCGACCTGGCGGATCAGCTCCGCGGTGGCCCGCATGGCCTCGGGATGGTCGCTGCAGATCAACACGTCGCCGGTGGCCGGCTTGGTGAGGTCGCCCAGCGAGCGGGCGGGCAGGTGGTGGAAGGCGGCCGACACGAGGGAGTCGGGCAGCTCGGCCTGCACCCCGGCGGCGACCGAACCGCTCGGCGGGTGGACCGCCTGCAGCTCACCGTCAACCTTGGCCAGGGCGTTGCCCATGGAGACGACCACTTTGCCGGCCAGCTCGGCCCGCAGGCCGGCGGCGGTCTCGGCGGCCGCGTCCCAGGGCGTGGCCAGGACGACGAGCGGCGCCGCTGCCGCCTCGACGTTGGCGGCCGGGCTGATCGGGAGGTCCCGGTCGGGCCACTTCTTGTGGATCTCGTCGACGATCTCCTGGGCCCGCTCCGCCGATCGTGAGCCGATGACCACCTTCAGACCGACCGATGCCAGCCTGGCCGCCAGCGCCCGGCCGGCCGGCCCGGTGCCTCCAACAATGCCTACGTCCATGCTCGACACACTGTCATGTGACGGCCGAATACTCGATTCGACGGGTACCCTCGGACCTGCGCCGTCTCGGCGCAGAAATCCAACACTGCCTTGTCCGTCTTCCGCCACGGCGTCGCCAGCGCCGATCCCCTTCCCGACGGGGTGCTGCTGTGGACCCGGGTCAGCGCCGGCGCCGGCGGGCCGGCGGCGGTCGACTGGTGGGTCGGCGTCACGCCGGACGACGTCGTCGTCCGGGGCCGGGCCGAGGCTTCGCCGGCCGGCGACTTCACGGTCCACGCCGACGTGGGCGGCCTGGAGCCGGCGACGACGTACTGGTACGGGTTCTCCGTCGGCGACGAGCGGTCGCCGGTCGGGCGCACCCGCACCGCGCCGGCCCCAGACGGCCCCGCCGACCACCTCCGGATCGGGCTGACGTCGTGCTCGTACTGGTCCTGCGGGTTCTTCAACGTCTACGCCAGCCTGGCCGCCCGGGACCTCGACCTCGTGGTCCACGTCGGCGACTACATCTACGAGAACGACGCCCACTCCCGGAACCGGCGGTCGGTCCGCGCCCACCGGCCGGCGGGGCGCCTGCTGACCCTGGACCAGTACCGGGCCCGCTACGCCCAGTACCGCACCGACCCCGACCTCCAGGCCCTGCACGCCCGCCACCCCGTCGCCACCATCTGGGACGACCACGAGCTGGCCGGCGGGGCATGGGCGGGCGGCGCCGCGGCCCATTTCCCCCACCGCCACGGCCCCTGGGAGGAACGGACGCGCGCCGCCATACAGGCCTACCGCGAGTGGATGCCCCTGCGCCGGACCGGCCAGGAATCGGTCTACCGGAGCCTGCGCCTCGGCCCCCTGGCCGACCTGGTCCTCCTTGACACCCGCCTGGTGGGGCGGGAGCGGCCGGCGCTGAACGCCCGCCGGCCAGTGTGGCGGGTGGGCGACGAGCACCGCGGACTGTTGGGCGAGGAGCAGTGGCGGTGGCTGGAGTCCGAGGCCACGACATCGACGGCGCAATGGCTGCTGGTCGGCAACCAGGTGATGATGGCGCCGGCCCGCGGCCTCAACGTCGGCGGCGGGCTGGGCGTGAACACCGGCCAGTGGGACGGCTACCCGTCCGAACGCCGGCGCCTCTACGACCTGCTCCGCCGGTCGGGGTGGGCGACGGACGTGGCCGTGCTCTCGGGCGACATCCACTCGTCGTGGGCCGCCGATCTCCCGGTGGGCGCCGAGTTCGTGACCCCCAGCGTGACGACCGACTCCTTCGCCCGCACCGTCCTGCCGAGCATCCCGGGCCTGCCGGCACTGGTTCGGCGGGTGTTTCTGAGCCAGAACCACCACCTCCGGATGTGCGACCTGACCCAGCACGGCTACGTCACCGTCGACGTCTCGCCCGAGCGCATCCAGGGCGACTGGTGGCACGTCGACACCATCGCCCGCCGGCCCTCGGGCGAGCACTGGGCCGGCGGCTGGACGCTGGCCCACGGCGAGCTCGGCCTCCGCCCGGCCGAGGCGCCGGCGCGGCCTGCGGCCGCCGGGGGGACCTCGGCGTCAGTCGCCGGCGAGCTGGCGCACTGAGGCCACCGTCAGCTCGGGCAGGGTGAGGTAGCGGGCGCCCATGGCCTCGGCCAGCTCGGCGGCCAGGCCCAGGCGGGTGTGGCCGTCCTCGGCGTCGACCACCACCGCGGGCACCTTACGCCGGCGGACGTCGGCGGCGGCCTCCTTGGCGGCGACGAGAGGATCCTGGCCGTCGGGGCCGGCGGTGGCCCGGCCGTCGCTCACCAGGACGAGCAGGGGGCGGTCGGCCGGGTGCTGGGCGAGAGAGAGGGCGGTGTGGATGCCGGCGGCGAGGGGCGTGCGGCCGCCAGTGGGCAGGTCGGTCAGCCGGGCCCGGGCGACCTCCACCGAGCCGGTCGGCCGGAGCACGACGTCGGCGCCGTCGCCCCGGAAGGTGACCAGTGCGACCCGGTCCCGTCGCTGGTAGGCGTCGAGGAGCAGGCCGAGCACGGCGGCCTTGGCCGCCTCCATGCGGGTCTCGGCGCCCATCGAGCCGGAGGCATCGACGGCGAGGATGACCAGGTTGCCGGCCCGCTGCTCCTTGACGGCCTCCCGCAGGTCGGCCGGGGCGACCAGCTGGCCGCTGTCGGGATCGGAGACGCGGCGGGTGGCGGCGGCCCGGATGGTGGCGCCGACGGCGACGGACCCGATGGTCCCCGTCGGGGCCCGGTCGCCGACGAGGCGGCCGCGATCGCCTTCCACCATCGAGCGCCGGCCGCCGGCGTTGGCGGTGGTGCGGGGGGCTTCGAGCCTGGTCACGCGGTCGGGCTCGTCGCCGGGCGGCGTGACCCGGTCCTCCGCCGGCGCCTCGCCGGCCGCCGCCTCCTCGAGCGCCTGGTCGATCTCGTCCTGGGCTATGCCGGGATCGTCGAAGGGCTGCCGGCGCCGGCGGTGGGCCAGGGCCAGGGGCGCCACCCGCCGCACGTCGTCGACGGTGGCCGTGTCCCGCCCCTCCACGCCGGCGAGGGCGGCGGCGGCCCGGCAGATCACCAGGTCGGCCCGCAGGCCCTCGGCGCCGACCGACGCACACAGCACGCTGACCATGTGCACCAGGTCGTCCGCAAGCGCGGCCGGTGGGTTGGCCTGGAGGGGCTCGTCGGGCCAGGCGCCGGCGAAGGCCGACGGGTCGGCGTCGAAGGCCATGCGCCGGCGCACAGCCTCGGCCCGCTCGGCGGGATCGGCCGGCGCCAGCACGTCGGCGGCCAGGCCGAAGCGGTCGAGGAGCTGGGGGCGGAGGTCGCCCTCCTCGGGGTTCATGGAGCCGATGAGCACGAAGCGGCTGGGGTGGGTGTGGCTGACGCCCTCCCGCTCGACGCGGTTGACGCCGGAGACGGCCACGTCGAGCAGCACGTCGACCAGGTGGTCGGGCAGCAGGTTGACCTCGTCGACGTAGAGCACGCCGCCGTGGGCCGCGGCCAGCAGGCCGGGCGAGAAGCGGACCTCGCCACCGGTGAGCGCCGCGGCCAGGTCGATGGAGCCGACCAGGCGGTCCTCCGTGGTCCCGATCGGCAGCTCGACGAACGGGGCGTCGCCGGCGAGCAGCGTCGCCAGGCCCCGGGCCAGGGTCGTCTTGGCCGAGCCCTTCTGGCCCCGCAGCAGCACGCCACCGATCGCCGGCTCCGCGGCCGCCAGCACCAGCGCCAGCTTGGCCTCCTCCTGACCGACGACCGCCCCGAACGGGAAATCAGCTGCTTTGCCGGACCGGCCTCCCGGGCCGGTCACCGGCCCTCCTCCCAGCCTTCGGCTTCCAGCAGGGCGCTCCGCAACGTGGCGAGGGCCTCGGGCGAGGCGTCCCACAGGTTGCGGTCCTTGGCCTCCAGCAGGCGCTCGGCGATGGACCGCAGGGCCCACGGGTTGGACTGCTCGAACAGTTTCCGCACCGCGGGGTCGGCCACGTAGGCCTCGGTGACCCGCTCGTACATCCAGTCCTCGACGACGTGGGCGGTGGCGTCGTAGCCGAAGAGGTAGTCGACGGTGGCGGCCATCTCGAAGGCGCCCTTGTAGCCGTGGCGGCACATGGCGCCGATCCACTTGGGGTTGAGCACCCGGGTGCGGACGACCCGGGCCGCCTCCTCGGCCAGCGAGCGGACCTTGGGCTCGGCCGGGTTGGCCGAGTCGCCGAACCACGCCTTCGGCTCCTCGCCGCCCCGCAGCGAACGGATGGTGGCGATCATCCCGCCGTGGTCCTGGAGGTAGTCGTCGGAGTCGAAGATGTCGTGCTCGCGGTTGTCCTGGTTCTTGACCGCCACCTCGATGAGGGAGAACCGCCGCTCCATGGCTGCGGCCGCCGGCGCCCCCATAGCCGCCCGGCCGTAGGAGTAGCCGCCCCAGGCGGTGTAGACGGCGGCCAGGTCGGCGTCGTCGTCCCACTCCCGCGACTCCAGCAGGGCCAGGATCCCGGACCCGTAGGCGCCGGGCTTGGACCCGAAGATCCGGGGATCGTCGTCGAAGCCGGCGAGGCGGACGGCGTCGTCGAGGAGGGCGATCACGTGGGGGAAGGCGTCGCGGAAGAAGCCGGAGATGCGGAGGGTGACGTCGACCCTCGGCCGGCCTAGCTCGGCGTCGGGGATGAGCTCGATGCCGGTCACCCGGCCGGACTCCTCAGCCCACACCGGGCGGACGCCGAGCAGGGCCAGCGCTTCGGCCACGTCGTCGCCGCCGGTGCGCATGGCCGCCGTGCCCCAGACGACGAGGCCGACGGTGGCCGGCGGGCGACCCTCCTCCTTCACGTGACGCTCGATCAGCTGGTCGGCCAGCTTCTGGCCGACGTCCCATGCGAGCCGGCTGGGGATGGCCTTCGGGTCGACGGAGAAGAAGTTCCGGCCCGTGGGCAGCACGTGAGCCATGCCCCTCGTGGGTGCGCCACTGGGGCCAGCGGGGACGTGGCGGCCGTCGAGTGCACGCAGGGTGTTGGTGAACTCGTCGGTGGTCCGGCGCAGCGCCGGCACCAGCCGGTCGCACACCCACTGCAACGTGGGGTGGTCACCGGCGTAGGTCCAGCCGTCGGACTGAATGCCGGCCAGGGTGGACCGCGCTTCGGCCTCGGCGGCGTCGACCTCGTTGCGGCTGCCGTCGGTGGGCCGGCGCAGCGCCGGCACCGGGCCCTGCGGCAGCCGGGTCATGGCCAGGACGAGGTCCAACTCGGCCTCGCCCTCGGGCGGGCGGCCGAGGATGTGGAGGCCGCCGCGGATCTGAGCGTCCTTGAGCTCGCACAGATAGCCGTCGACGTGGAGCACGAGGTCGTCGAAGTCGTCGCCGTCGGGGCGCTCGGTGACACCGAGGTCACGGTGGAGCTCAGCCTGCACCAGCAGGTCCCAGACCTGGGCCCGGATTGCGGGAAGCTTGGCCGGGTCGAGGGCGGCGATGGAGGCGTGCTCGTCGAGCAGGGCTTCGAGACGGGCGACATCGTCGTAGGAGTCGGCCCGGGTCATGGGCGGGAGTAGGTGGTCGATGATCACCGCGTGGGCCCGGCGCTTGGCCTGCGTGCCCTCCCCCGGGTCATTGACCACGAAGGGGTACACGAGAGGGAGGTCGCCGAGGGCGGCGTCGGGATAGCACTCCGAGGAGAGGCCGACACCCTTGCCCGGCAGCCATTCCAGCGTGCCGTGCTTGCCCACATGGACGACGGCGTGGGCACCCCACGCCTGCTCCAGCCACCGGTAGAAGGCAAGGTAGTGGTGGGTGGGCGCCAGGTCGGGCGAGTGGTAAACGGCGATCGGGTTCTCGCCGAAGCCCCGGGCCGGCTGGATGGCCACCAGCACGCCGCCGAGGTCGATGCCGGCGAAGGCGAACTCGTCCTCGGGCGGGCCCCAGGCTTCGGTCACGCCGGCGGCGGCCACGTAGCGATCGGCCGACCAGCAGCCGCAGACGCCGCCGTCGGCCAGCTCGGCCATGAGGGCGTCGCCGTCGTCGGGGATGCGGTCGACCCGGTAGCCGGCGCCGCGGAGCTCGTGCAGCAGGTCGACCACCGAAGCCGGCGTATCAAGGCCCACGGCGTTGCCGATGCGGCTCTTCTTGGTCGGGTAGGCAGACAGGACGACGGCCAGGCGCTTGTCCCCGTTGGGCACGTGGCGGAGGGCGGCCAGGCGGACGGCGAGGCCGGCGATCCGGGCGACCCGGTCAGCGACGGTGCGGTAGGCGGTGACCGGCGCCCCCAGCTCGTCGCCGTCGTCGACCACCTCCTTGAATGAGAACGGCACGCCGATGATGCGGCCGTCGAACTCGGGGATGGCGACGCTCATGGCGACGTCGATCGGGGTCAGGCCGGCGCTGTTGTCGGTCCACGAGGCTGCCGGCTGGGTGGCGGCGATGGCCTGCAGCACCGGCACGTCGAGCGCGGCCAGGGCCGAGGCATCCCAGTCGTCGCCGTCGCTCACGCCCATGGCGAGGACGGTGGTGACCAGCACGTCCACGCTGCGCAGCAGGTCGAAGACGCCGGCGTCGGCGCGCAGGGAGTAGCACCAGATGGGGAGGGCGTTGGCGCCCCTGGCCTCGATGGCGTCACACAGATCCTCGACGAATCCCGTGTTCCCGGCGAGGACGTGGGCCCGGTAGAAGACCACGCCGACAGTGGGTTTGCTTCGATCTTGCGTCGGGCGGCCGAGCACGCCGAACGCCGGCACCTCCACCGGCGGCTGGTGCGGGTAGCCGGCGACGAAGCGCAGAAGCTGCTCGGTGTTCGCCAGGCCACCGTGGGCCAGGTACTCGAAGGCCCGGGCGACGGTGGCCGGCGCCGCGGTGGACACGGCGGTCAGCTCGGCATCGGGCGTGGCCTCGCCGCCGAAGGCCAGCAGCGGGATGTTGGCCGCGATGCAGCGCCGGCGCAGCTCGTCGAACTGCTCCTCCCAGGCCCGCCGGCCGCCCAGCAGGCGGATCAGCACCATGGTCACTCCGTCGAGATCAGGTACGTCGAGGGGCCGGGCGGCGCGCACCGGCGGGAAGCCGGCGGGCAGCCCCTCGACCACCGACCGCAGGGCGAGGATCTCGGTGTCGGCATTGGTCAGGACGAGGATCACGTGGCTTCCTTGTTCATGGTCGGACGCCGGCGCCCGACGTCAAGAGGGTCTCGATGGCGGCGAGGTCGAGGTGGGCTTCGAGCATGTCGGCGAGGCGGTCGAGCTGGGCCTCCCGGGCGGCGGCGAAGGACACGCCCGACGGCCGATGTCCCGGGAAGATCTGCCCCAGGAACGCGGCGCGAAAGCCGTCGTCCTCGAACAGGCCGTGCAGGGTGGTGCCGGAGAACCGCCCGTTGCGGGAGCCCTCCGGGTGGGCGCCGTAGGCGTCGTCGAGGGTGATCCACGGGTCGGCGCCCGACACCCGGCCGTGGTGGATCTGGTAGCCGCTCACCCGCTGATGCAGCGCGTGACCCCGGCGCTGGCGGGTGATCTTGGTCGGCTCGAAGACGGTCTCGGCGTCGAGCCAGCCCAGGCCGGCGACCGTCCCCCGCTTCGACTCGACGTCGTCGACGATCGTCCGGCCCATCATCTGGTAGCCACCACAGATGCCCAGTACCGGGGCACCACAGCTCTCGATGGCCGTGTGCAGGCCGCGGCCTCGGAGCCACTCGAAGTCCGACACCGTCGCCTTGGAGCCCGGCAGCACGACGAGGTCGGGCCGGCCCAGCGCCGCCGGCCGGTCGACGAAGCGCACGCCCACCGCCGGCTCCATGGTCAGCGGGTCGAGATCGGTGAAGTTGGCGATGCGGGGGAATCGGATGACGGCGACATCCAGAGCCTCACCCGTCGCCGGCGCGACCTCAGGCAATGCCAGCGAGTCCTCGGCGTCGAGCGACACGCCGTGGAGGTACGGGAGCACTCCCAGCGTCGGCACGCCGCACCGGCGCTCCAGCTCGGCGGGGCCCTCGGCCAGCAGGGCGGGGTCGCCCCGCAGCTTGTTCACGACGAACCCCCGCACCAGGGGGCGGAGGTCTTCGGGCAGCAGGGCGACGGTGCCGTAGAACGCGGCGAACACCCCGCCCCGGTCGATGTCGCCCACCACGATCGCCGGCACGCCGGCGGCGGCGGCCAGGCGCAGGTTCACGATGTCGGAGTGGAGCAGGTTGATCTCCGCCGGGCTGCCGGCGCCCTCGACGATGACCACGTCGAACCTCGACCGCAGGTCAGCCAGGGCGTCGAGCACCACGCCGAACAGCGCCGGCTTCTCGGCCTGATAGGCGGCAGCGTCGAGGTGCCCAGCCGGCCGGCCCATGACGACGACCTGGCTCGTGCGCTCCCCTGTCGGCTTCAGCAGGATCGGGTTCATCGCCACCTCGGGCACGGCGCCGGCGGCCAGCGCCTGCACGCCCTGGGCCCGGCCGATCTCATGTCCCGCCGGCGTGACGTAGGAGTTGTTGGCCATGTTCTGGGCTTTGAACGGGGCCACGCTGACGCCCTGCCGGCGCAACACCCGGCACAGGCCGGCGACGACCGAGCTCTTGCCCACGTCGCTGGCCGTGCCGCACACCATCAGACCGCCGCGCACAGGATCTCCTCCAGGCGGGCGAGGCCGGGTTCGTCGGGCACGGCGATGCGCACGTGGTCGGGCAGGCCGAAGCTGGCGCAGTCCCGCACCAGGACGCCGTGCGGCGCCAGCCGGCCCCGCAGGCCCGGCGCCCATACCAGCACGAAGTTGGCGTCCGACGGCTCGGGGTCGAGGCCGGCGCCGCGCAGCACCGCGACGAGCCGGTCGCGCAGCCGGCCGACGCCGGCGGCCCATGCCGGCAGGTCGACCGCCTCCAGCAGGTCGGGTAGGGCGGCACACACGAGTCCGTTCACCGACCACGCCGGCTGGCGGACCGCCGGCGCCCCGAGGACGTAGCCCACGCGGAGCCCCGGGCATGCCAGCAGCTTGGTCAGGCTGCCGACGACCAGTGGTCGACCGCTCGTCCAATGGCCGGTGGCGAGCGGGTAGAACGCCTCGTCCCACACGTCGGCGGGACCCGTCGCCAGCCGGCCCGTGGGGTTGTGCGGGTTCGACCGCCACAGGGGGCCGCCGCCCCGGGGGTACAGCGCGAAGTCCGGCTCCTCGACCCGGCCGCCGATGGCGCCGGCGACGAGGGCGATGGCCTCGGCGCCGCCGTTGGTCAGCAACAGCCGGTCCGGGTCGACGCCCATGGCCGCAGCGAGCGCCTCGGTGGCCCGAGCCGGGTCGGGGTAGCGCCGCAGCGCGTCGAGGTGCTTGCCCACCACCTCGCCGGCGTCGGGCGCCAGCGGGTTGAGGCTGGCCGACAAGTCCAGCACCGCGCCGGGGTCGACGCCGAGTGCGGCGGCGAGGCGCGCCCCGTCACCCCCGTGGGCGCCGGCGGGTATCAACGGCGCGCTCCGTGGACGGAAATGGTCGTGATTCGAGCGAAAACAGCCCTTTTCACGACCATTTGCGTCCACAACGCGCCGACGAGGGCGAGGGACACGTCGCGAGACAGGGCGACAGACCGGGCGATGTCGCCGGCCTCCGTCGGCCGGCCGGTGCCGAGGGGCGGCCGGATCTCCACCCTGTCGCCGTAGCGGTTCTCCCCGCCGAGGCGCAGGCCGAGGGCGGCGGCGAAGGCGGCCTCGGCCACGCCGGCGTTGGGCGAGGGATGGGCCGGCGCCTGGGTGCGCACCGCAGTCCAGACGGCCCGAGCAGCCGAGGGGCGAACTCCGGCCACCAGCACCGCAGTGACCCGGGCCGGCACCCAGCCGGCGACGTCGTCTAGGCGGGCGCTGGCCCAGCCGTAGTTCTCGTAGCGAGCCGAACGGTGGCCGACCATGGCGTCGAGGGTGTTGACCGCCCGGTAGCCGAGGGCCCCGGGCGCGCCGGCCACCGCGGCCCACAGCGCCGGCGCCACCACGGCGTCGACGGTGTTCTCGGCCACCGACTCGACGACAGCCCGGGCGATCTCCTTCTCATCGAGCGCGGAGGGGTCCCGCCCGACCAGCGCCGGCACCAGGTCCCGTGCCCGGTCGAGGTCCCCGGCCTCCAATGCGGCGCCCACGCGCGAGGCCGCCTGGCCCAAGGCCCGGCCGGCGACGGCCACCCACGTGGCGATCGCGGTCGAGCCGACCAGCCCGCCGGCGGCGACACCCACGCCGGCGCCGATCAAGGCAGGGGCCACGCCGGCCGCCCGCCGGTCCCGGTACACCGACCGCTCCACCAGGCGCATGACCCGCCCGAAGCCCACCACGGGGTGCACAGAAGCCGGCGGCTCGCCCAGCAGCCAGTCGGCGACCATCCCCGCGGCAACTGACCTCACAGTCGCGCCGCCGCCGCCAGCAGGCCCGCCGTCTCGCCGACGACTCCCGCCGCGCCCAGGACGTCGCCGGTGAAGCCCCCGAGCCGGCGCACGGCGAGGGCGACGACGGCACCTGCGGCCACGACGAGGACGACCACGCCGGCCACCCCGTCGCCCCCGGCCACAAATGCGAGCACACCGACGAGCAGAACGCCGGCCACCGGCACCCGCCGCCGACCCCCCTCCAGGAAGGCCCCGGCCAGTCCCCCGGGCCGGGCGTACGGCACCCACTGGGCCACGCCGGCCATGACCAGGCGCGACCCGCACCACAGCGCAGCCAGCAACCACGGCGCCGGCGTGAGCGCCGCCAGCGAGGCCCACCGCAGGAGCACCACGACGACGGCGACACCCACGCCGAACGCCCCCGCCGCCGGGTCGGCCATGACTTCCAGGCGCCGGTCCTGCTCCAGGGGAGGCAGGAGCCCGTCGGCGGAATCGACCAGGCCGTCGAAGTGCAGCATTCCCGTCAACGCCAGGTCGGCGGCGATGACCACCGCGGCCGCCAGCGGCGCGGCCCACAGCCGGTCGGCCATCCACCACACGCCGCCGAGGACCAGCCCCAGCAGGGCCCCCACCGCGGGGAACCAGGCCAGCGCCGACGGCGACGGGGCCACGGCGCCGCCCATGGGCGTGAGGAAGGACAGGGCGCGGCGCATCAGGCCGGGTCGAGCCTGAGCACCCGGCCGGCGACGACCAGCAGGGCCTCGTCGGCGACCGCAGAGACGGCTTGGTTCACCATGCCCAACGCGTCCCGGAAGCGGCGACCATCCTCGCTGGAGGGGTGGACGCCGAGACCCACCTCGTCGCTGACGACGATCACGTCGCCGTCGTGGGTGCCGATGGCCAGGCACAGGCCGGCGGCGTCGACGGCGAAGCCAGTGGCGCCGGCGACCCAGGTCGTCAGGCTGTCGACCAGCAGCGTGCCCGTCGCGGCCGCTCGGACGGCCCCGACGAGATCGGACGTCTCCACCGTCGTCCAGGTCGCCGGCCGGCGGGCCTGATGGGCCGCCACCCGGGCCGCCATGTCCCGGTCGTCGGCCTCGATCAGCCAGGTGGCGACGTAGGTAACCGGCCCGTCGCCGGCCCGTCGCTCGGCCACCGCCGACTTCCCGGACCTCGCCCCGCCGACGACCAGCGTGATCACAGGGCTTCCGCCCCGTGATTGCCTCTGGACCGACCTCCCGGGCCGGTCACGGGGCTTCCGCCCCGTGATTGCCTCTGGACCGACCTCCCGGGCCGGTCACCGCAGCCCGCCAAGGACCGCACCGTGGACGGCCCGGGCCAGCCGTGCACCCCACACCGACCGAGGCCCCCCAAAGGCGTGCGGCGACCCCTCGTCGGGACAGGCGATGCACACCGCATCGGTTGCGGTCCCCGTGCCGGCGACGCCGGCCTCGAACATCGCCTGGCTCTTGGCCTCGGTGGCGGTGGCCACCGCGTTCACCAGCGCGGCGTCGGACAGCCGCTCCGGGAGCACGACGACCAGATTGATCGTTCCGACGAGGCTCACCGGCCCGGCGGGGTCGGGCGCCGCCGCCCACGTGGGGTGTCCGAGACCCACGGTGGCGAACACCTCCACGCCGGCCTCCGTCACCGAAGTCACCGCCCGTACGTCGGCCGCCGTCAGCATGCCCACCCCCCGGCCCCGCAGGCCCAGCGACACGCCGAGCCGGGACAGGTGATGGTCGGGATCGCGCCGGCCGTAGCTCATCGGCACCTGGGCGTTCACCACCCAGCGCCGTACTCCGATCCCCCCGCCGTGCGGCGCCGAGGCCACCATGCGCAGGGGCGCCGGCGCCCGCCACACCAGCACCGGGTAGGCGCGCTCCCCCTCCTGGCGGGTTCGAACCTGCAAATCCACGTCCACGCGACCTTTCTCCCGGCGGATGCCGAACAGGCAGGTCTCCTGGCTCCCGGATCAGCGCTCGCCCCGGCCTTCCCGTCCTTGCGGACCGTGGCCACTGCGTGAGGTCTGCTCCCCGGTGACAGTTGCGGGACAGCCCCGGAATCACACCGGGTTCCCTGCGCTGCGTAGGGGAGCATACGCTCCCGCCATGACCCGGGCCGAGTCGATCGTCCTCGTCAACACCGGCTACGGCAAGGGCAAGTCGTCCGCCGCCTTCGGGGTCATGGGCCGGGGCTGGGCCCGGGGCTGGCGGGTCGGCGTCGTGCAGTTCATCAAGAGCGGGAAGTGGAAGACGGGCGAGCGCAAGCTCGCCGACCACCTCGGCATCGAGTGGCACACCCTGGGCGACGGGTTCACCTGGGAGTCCACCGACCTCGACGAGACCGCGGCCAAGGGCCGCCACGCCTGGGACGTCGCCGCCGCCAAGCTGGCCTCGGGCGACTTCGACCTGCTGATCCTCGACGAGCTCACCTATGCGGTGAAGTACGGATGGGTCGACGTGGCCGACGTGGTCGCCGGTGTCACGGCGCGGGCGCCGCACACCAACGTGGTGATCACCGGCCGGGACGCCCCCGACGAGATCATCGACGTGGCGGACACGGTGACCGAGATGCGCAAGGTCAAGCACGCCTACGACCAGGGCATCAAGGCCAAGAAGGGCATCGAGTACTGATTCCGCGCCTCTGCGGCCGCCGGCTATTGACATCTGGCGGTATTGTCACTGCGTGGGGGACGGGTACGACAGGAACAGGCGCGACGACTGGGCGATCCAGTGCATGGAGCGCCAGCTGGTGGTCATGGAGGACCTGGCGGCCCGCGCCGGCGATGCCCGGGCCTGGCTGGCCCTGGAGCGCCAGGCCAACAGCTACCTGCGCCACCTCGGCACCTGGCTGGCCAAGGACAGCATCTTCCCCGGCGCCCGGTCCGAGATGGCCGACCACAAGGCGTCCCTCGAGGGCTACGCCCGCCAGGCCCAGGACGAGGTCGCCGGCGTCGACCGCGACCTCCTCGAGGCCACCCGGGCCGGCCTCGGCCTGCGGCTGGCCGTCATCGGCAAGGGCGGCGCCGGCAAGACGGTGATGTCGTCCACCCTCGCCCGGGTGCTGGCCCGCAAGGGCCGCAAGGTCTTCGCCGCCGACCTCGACGTCAACCCCGGCCTGGCCATCAGCCTGGGCATGTCCGGCGACGAGGGCGGCATGCCGGCGGGCTCCATCGAGAAGCACCCCGGCTCCATCTACGGCTGGCAGCTGACCGGCGACATGACCCCCATCCAGGTGGTCGAGAAGTTCGCCGCCACCGCCCCCGACGGCGTGCGGTTCCTCGGCTTCGGCAAGATCGGCCCCGCCTCCGAAGGCGCGGGGGAGGACAAGTCGGCGGCCAAGCAGTCGGTGGCGGCCCTGGTCCACCTCCTCCTCGGCATCGGCGAGCCCGACTGGGACGTCATCGCCGACCTCGAAGCCGGCCCCACCACCCCGTTCGAGCGCTACCACACCTTTTCCGAGCACGTGATCCTCGTCGTCGGGCCGGCGTGGCGCTCGGCCATGACCGCCCGCCGGCTCCTGCCCATGTTGGAGGGCCGGGGGCTCACCCTGGTCAACAACCGCTTCCGCGACGAGCCCGACCACCCCGGCCTCGCCGCTCACTTCCGCATCCCCAACGACCCCGAGCTGGCCGAGGTGGAGCGCCAGGGCCTGGCCCCGGTCGACGCCTGCCCCGACTCACCCGCCATCGTCGCCATCACCCGACTCGCCGAGATGTTCGTGAACCAGGAGGTACCAGTATGAAGATCGCCGTCTGTGGCAAGGGCGGATCCGGCAAGAGCACGATCTCCGGCGCCCTGGCCCGCCACCTGGCCCGCCAGGGGCACAAGGTCGTCGCCCTCGACTGCGACCCGAACCCGAACCTTGGCATCTCCCTCGGCGTGCAGCGCGAGAGCGTCGAGTCGATGAGCCCCATCCTCAACGCCCTGATCGACTCGGGCCACACCCACAAGGACCCGAAGATCGAAGCCGAGGTGCTGCTCGACCGCTACGGCGTCGACGCGCCCGAGGGCATCCGCCTGGTGGCCACCGGCAAGATCGAGCGCCCCTCCAACGCCTGCCTGTGCTGCGGGTCGCACAACACGACGCGGCAGTTCTTCGGCGAGCTCCCGGCCGACGACCGCGTCGTGCTGGCCGACCTCGAAGCCGGCCTCAACGACCTGATCTGGGCCAAGCCCGGCCCCGACGACGTCGTGCTCGCCGTCACCGAGGGCAGCGCCAAGTCGGTCGAGATCGCCCGCCGGGCGTGTCGGCTGGCCGAGGAGCTGGGCGTGAAGCGCATCATCGGCATCGCCAACCGCACTGTGAGCGACGTCGACGCCAAGCGCATCGGCGAGGAGCTGGGCGTGGAGATGTTCACCGTGCCCGAGGACCGCGCCATCGAAGACGCCGATCACCTCGGCATTGCCGCCATCGACCACGACCCGGCGGCGCCGGCGGTCGTGGCCATCGGGGAGCTGGCGCAGCAGATCACCCGGTAACCGCCTGTCGCTCGCGGCGCCAGAAATCGGGCCGCGGCGCTCGCTAACGTCCGCCTCGTGCGGATCCGGATCGCCCTGGCCATCGCTGCGCTCGTCGCGGGTGTGGCCGGCGTCGCGTTCGGCCTTCGGGGCGGCGAGACCAGCCTGCGACCCCGGCCCTCGGAGCCGGTGAGCGAGACCCCGCAACTGTCCATCAACGTCAACACCTCGCCGGTCGCAGCCTCGGATCCCCGCCGACCGGAGGTCATGGCCGTCGCCGGCCGCGTCGACGCTCCGCGCCTCAGCTGCACGGTGGCGGTGACGACCACCGGCGGGGAGGCCTGGCGCGACCTCGACCTGCCGCTGGCCCCGGATGCCGAGAACTGCTTCTGGCCGGCGGTGGCCTTCGACGGCGACGGGAACCTGCTCGTCCTCTACACGCCCACCGGAGGCCCGTTCAACCTGCCCACCGCCCTGTGGTTGCAGCGCTTCACCCCGGAGCTCGCCGCCGACGGCCAGCCCGTGCAGGTTGCCGGTGCGCTGACGTTCCAGCCCCGGCTGGCGGTCGAGGGCCGGCGGGTGCTGGTGGCCTGGATCGCGGCCACCGAGGAACGGGCCACCAAGTTCCTCGGCTTCGGCCCGCCACCCAATCCCATCGTCCTGGCCCGCTCCGACGACGGCGGGCGCACCTTCGCCCCACCGGTGACGGTCAGCGAGCCGGACCGGCTGGCGGTGCAGCCGACCCTGCTGGCCGGGCCGGAGGAGCAGGTCGTCGTCGGCGCCCTAGACCTGGGCGCGGACCGGTTCACCTACCAGACAGCCCACGAGGGCCGCTCCGGTCCTCCCCCGGCCGGTCCCTGGCGACTGGTCATGTGGCGATCGGGCGACGGCGGAGCGACGTTCGGGCCGGCGGCGACGGTGGCCGAGGGCGTCGTGCCGCCCCAGCGGGTGCTGATCGACCTGGCGCCGGCGCCGTCGTTCGCCCTCGACCCCTCCAGCGGCCGTCTGTACGCGGCGTGGGAGACCGATCGTGACGTGGTGCTGTCGAGGTCCGACGATAAGGGGGCCACATGGTCGCCGCCCCGCCGGCTCGGCCCCGCCGCCGGGGGGCAGTTCCTCCCCGGTGTCGGCGTGGCGCCCGACGGCCGGGTCGACGTGGCCTACTACGACCGCAGCCGCGATCCCGAGGACGTGCTGGCCGAGGTCGTCCTCGCCTCGTCCTCCGACGGCGGGCGGTCATTCGCCAGCACGGTCATCTCCGACCAGCCCTTCGACTCGATCGTCGGCTCGTTCAACGGCGACGACGTGATGCTCGGCAGCCATGTGGCCGTCGTCGCCCAGGCCGGGACGACGACCGTGGTGTGGCCGGACACGACCAGGGGGAACCGGACGACGAATGTCGTGGACCTGGTATCGGCAACCGTGGAGGTACGGCCCGCGGCCGGCGCCCGGGTGCCGCTGGTCGCCGGCGGGGTGGTGCTGATCCTGGCGGCTATCGCCCTGCCTTGGCTTGGTAGAGGAGGTCGTCGAGGCCGGACGCGCTGACGCCGCCCAGCAGCTTGGCCACCACGAGGCCGTCGGGGCTGATCAGGAACGACTCGGGAACGCCGGCGACCCCGTAGTCCAGGGCGATCCGGCCCTTGGGGTCGGCGAGCATGGCCCAGCCCCCGCCCTCCTTGTCGCGGTACTCCCGCACGGCCTGGGCGTTGTCGCTGTAGACGACCCCGAGCACGGCGGCGTCGCCGGCCGCATCGTGGGCCTGGGAGAACCGGATCAGCTCCGGGTGCTCCTGGCGGCACGGCACGCACCACGTGGCGAAGAAGTTGACGACGACCCACTTGCCCTTGTAGTCGGCCAGGGAGGCCCGGGTGCCGTCGACCGTGGTGCCCTCCATGGCCGGCGCCGGCTTGCCCAGCAGAGGGGACTGGACGGCCCGGTTGGCCGCCGGCTGGCCATTGGCCAGAGCGATGACGAGCAGGCACAACGGGACGGCGACGGCGACCGCGATCCACAGGACCTTGCGGCTCTTGCGCAGCCCGTCGACGACGGGCGGCGGCGCCTCCTCGCCGGCCGGCGTGGTGTCGGTGATCTCGGTCATTGATCCACCATCTCACCATGGTGGACCAATGAATGCTTGCCGGACCGGCCTCCCGGGCCGGTCATACGGGAGGCCATCCGTGCTCGGCGAACCAGCGCTGCATGGGCAGGAAGTAACCCTGCCAGCGCCCGGTCACGAACAGCAAGCCCACCACCACCAGCAGGGCCCCGCCGGCCAGCTCGATGCGCCGGCCGTTGCGCCGGAGCCAGCCGAGGGACCGCTGGGCCCGGTTGAAGCCCAGGGCCAGGGCGACGAAGGGCACGCCGAGGCCGATGGAATAGAGGATGAGGAGGATGGCGCCCCACACCGCCGTCCCGCTGACCGCGGCAGTGGCGTAGATGGTGGCCAGGACGGGCCCGAGGCACGGGGCCCAGCCGGCGGCGAAAGCCATGCCCATGGGGAACGCCCACGCCGTCCCCCGGGGGACGCGGGCCAGGTCGATCCGGCGCTCCTTCATGAGGAATGGCAGGCGGAGGACACCCATGGTCGACAGGCCCAGGATGATGATCGGGACCCCGAACCAGCGCACCACCGGGCCGCCGTTGGCCAGGAACACCGACCCCAGGAGCTGAGCCACGACGCCCAGGATGGTGAAGACCACGGTGAAGCCGGCGACGAAGAGGAGGGCCGCCCGCAGGGTGACCATGCGGGCCTGGCGGTCGCCCAGTTCCGAGACGGGCAGGGCCGAGACGTAGGACAGGTACCCCGGCAACAGGGGCAGGCAGCACGGCGAGCTGAAGGAGATGAGGCCGGCGACGACCGCGAAAAGGGGCAGTGCGAAGCCGACGTCCACAGCCCGAGGGTACCGCTGCCCTGGGCCTTGGCCAGGGCCAGGCCAACACTGCCTTAACGTGTGCCGTGGTTCGCCTCGGCCCTCGACTGGTCATCGCCGGCACGTCCTCCGGCGTGGGCAAGACGACGGTGGCCACCGGGCTGATGGCCGCGCTGGCCACCCGGGGCCTCTCGGTGGGCGCGGCCAAGGTCGGCCCCGACTTCATTGACCCCGGCTACCACGCCCTGGCGGTGGGTCGACCGAGCCGGAACCTCGACGCCTGGATGTGCGGGCCGGAGGCGGTGCCAGGGCTGGCGGGGCGGGCCGGCGCCGGCGCAGAGGTCCTGGTGGTGGAGGGCGTCATGGGGCTTTTCGACGGGTCGGGCGATCCCGCCGGCCCCATCGCCAGCACCGCCCAGGTGGCCGGCCTGATCGCGGCACCGGTCGTGCTGGTCGTGGACGCCTCGGCAGTCGGGGCCTCGGTGGCGGCCATGGTCCACGGCTTCGCGACCTTCGACCCCGCGGTGGCGGTGGCCGGCGTGATCCTCAACCGGGTGGGCAGTGACAGCCACGAGACCCTGCTCCGCGCCGCGCTGGAGCCGCTCGGCATTGCCGTCCTCGGTGCGTTGCGCCGGTCGCCCGACTACTCCTGGCGCGACCGCCACCTGGGGCTGGTGCCGGTCGTCGAGCAACCCGACGCCGTCCGCCGGTCGGTGGCCGCGCTGGCCGCCGCCGTCGCCCGTGACTGCGACCTCGACGCCGTCCTCGCCCTGGCCCGCTCGGCGCCGGCGCTGGAGGTGCACGACCCGGTCGCCGCCCGTCCCCAGGGCCGGGCCACTGTCGCCGTGGCCAGCGGGCCGGCGTTCAGCTTCGTCTATCCCGACAACCTGGAGCGCCTGGCCGAGGCCGGCGCCGAGCTCCTCCCCTTCGACCCCCTCGTCGACGAGCGCCTGCCCGAAGGCGCCAGCGGCCTCTACGCCGGTGGCGGCTTCCCGGAGGTCTTCGCCGCCGGCCTGGCCGCCAACCGCGCCCTCCTCGCCGACGTGCGGGCCAAGGTCGGCGCCGGCATGGTCACCTGGGCTGAATGCGGCGGCCTCCTCTGGCTGGCCCGCTCGCTCGACGGCCACGCGTTGGCCGGCGTCCTCCCCGCCGAGGGCCGGATGACCGACCGCCTCACCCTCGGGTACCGGCGGGCCCGCGTGCGGGCGGCGTCGCCGCTCGGCCCCGCCGGCACCGACCTGCGGGGACATGAGTTCCACTACTCCACCCTTGAGCCGGCCGGCGACGCCCTCGACTGGTCGGGGCGGGCCGGCACCGGCCGGTGCGGCTTCGCCACGCCGAGCCTGCTGGCGTCCTACGTGCACGTCCACTTGGGCGCAGCGCCGGCGCCGGCCGAAGCATTGGTGGCCGCCGCTATTCGATCAGCTTCGTGAGCTGGTCGACGACGGGGCGGAGCTGGTCCGGGATCACGTCCTCGTCCGCGGTGACCGTGACTCCCTGGTAGGTCACGTCGTACTGGAATGCGTCGCGGGCCTGACGGTCGAGGTAATTGCGCTGGAGAGTCGTGATCTCGGCCCGCTGGAGGGCCGTACGCAGGGCGGCGAGGTCGCCGGAGGACAGCGTGCGGGTCGACGGGTTTGGCGACCGGTCGCTGATCACCGTGGCCACGCCCAGGGGATCGACCGAGACCCGATCGGTCGAACCGGCGATGCCGCCGTAGCGCTGCAGGACGACCAGGGGACCCGCCGGCGCCAGCGTTTCCGCCGGTCCGGGCTCGTCCTCCACGCCGCCGCCATCGCCCCCGCACGCCGGCAGGAGGACCAGGATGAGAGCGACGAGCAGCTTGCGGACCACGATCGTCGCGGCAGCGTACCGGCCCGCTACATTGCGACCGGCGCCGGCCCCTGCGGAGGGCCGGCCACGTGGGGAGGCGGCACATGGCGACAATCGGACCGGTCAAGCTGGCGCTGAAGCCGACGCGGCGGCCGGCGCCGGGAACGACGACACCCTGGAGTTGGTCACCCCTCTGTTCAACACGCCGGTGAAGCCTGGGAAGACCGACACGGTCTCGAGGCGACACAAGAAGTCGTTCCGGGCCCTCGACCTGAACGAGGACCAGGGCGACATCCCCAACCCGGATGAGATCCGGGCGCTGGTGACCCTCCGGCCGGCACCACCGTCGAAGCGCAGGCCGACGAAGAGAGAGAGCCCGATGATCAAGCTCAAGATGGGCTGATCCCCGCCCGTGCCGGCCGGGTAGAGTGGCCAGCGTCTGTCGGGTCGACGAACCGGTGCGAGTCCGGTGCGGCCAACGCCACTGTGACCGAGAGGGAGCCAGAGGTCGGACCGTCAGAGGACCAGTCCGCGTGCCCGAGGGCGACATGACAGGAACGCTCGTCGGCGTCGGTGTGGGACCGGGCGACCCGGAGCTGCTCACGCTGCGCGCCGTGCGCGCCGTCCGGGAGGCCGACCGGGTGCTGGCGCCGTCGTCGGCGGTGGACGCGGTGGGGCGGGCGGAGTCCATCGTGCGCCAGGCCTGTCCCGGCGTGCGTATCGAGCGGCTGGTGTTCGCCATGGGCCAGGCGTCGGGCTCCATCACCGACGCCGCCAGCGTGGTCGTCGCCGGCCTCGACGCCGGCCAGCGGCTGGCGTTCGTCACCCTCGGCGACCCCAACATCTACAGCACGTTCTCCTCGGTGGCGGCCCGGGTGCGGGAGCTGCGGGCCGAGGCCGTGATCGAGACGGTGCCGGGGATCATGGCCTTCCAGGAGCTGGCGGCGCGGTCGGCCACTGTCGTTCTGCGCGACACCGAGCGGCTGGCGCTGGTGACCGCGCTCGACGGTCCGGACGCGCTCGCCGCCGCTCTGGCCGACCCCGGCCAGGCCGTGGTCGTCTACAAGGGCGGGCGCCATCTGCCGGCCATGGCCAAGGCGCTGGCGTCGGCCGGGCGGCTGGACGGGGCGGTGTTCGGGGAGTTGCTGGGCCTGCCCGGGGAGCGGATCGTGCCCGTGGCCGAGGCCGCCGAGGGGCCGGCGGCGTACCTGGCGACGGTCATCGTCCCGCCGGCGGGCCCGTGATCTCCTTCGTGGGCGCCGGCCCCGGGGCGCCAGACCTCATCACCCTGCGGGGGCGGGACCGGCTGGCGGCCGCCGACGTGGTCGTGTGGGCGTCGTCGCTGGTGCCGGAGGCCATCCTCGCCCACGCCGCGGCGGGTGCCGCTATCCACGACTCGGCGTCGATGACGCTGGAGGACGTGCTGGGCGTGTACGCAGCTGCGGGCCCTGACGCCTCGGTGGTGCGGCTCCACTCGGGTGACCCTTCGATCTACGGCGCCATCGGCGAGCAGATCGACTGGTGCGTGGCCAACGAGCGGGACTTCGAGATCGTGCCCGGCGTGAGCTCGCTGGCCGCGGCGTCGGCGGCGGTCGGTCGGGAGCTCACCCAGCCCGGCGTGGCCCAGAGCGTGGTGCTGACCCGGCTGGCGGGACGTACGGCGGCGTCGATGCCGGCCGGCGAGTCGGTGGCCGCTTTCGCCGCCCACGGGACGACCATGGCCGTGTTCCTGTCCGCCGCCCGGCCCGTGGAGTTGGCGAACGAGCTGCTCGCCGCCGGCAGCGGGTACTCGGCCGAGACGCCGGCGGCCATCGTCGTGCGGGCGTCGTGGCCCGACGAGCGGGTGGTCATGACCACCGTCGGCGACCTCGCCGCCGACCTGGCCGCGCTCGGCACCAAGACGACCGTTCTGGTCCTGGTGGGGCCGGCGCTGGCCGGCGCCGGCGGCCGCAGCCACCTCTACGCCCCCGGGTTCGCCCACATGTTCCGCCGGCGCTCGGCGCCGGGGACCACCGCGGGGAGGCCGGCGTGACCGGCCCGGGAGGCCGGTCCAGAAAGCATTCACTGGGCCGTCTCTCGAAGAGGGTGGACCAGTGACCGGCCCGGGAGGCCGGTCCAGAAAGCATTCACTGGGCCATCCCTCGAAGAGGGTGGACCAGTGACCGGCCCGGGAGGCCGGTC
>CAYZMG010000015.1:56454-64190 GCA_964479465.1 uncultured Acidimicrobiales bacterium | reverse complement strand
GCGGTGCTGATCCTCACCGCTTTCAGCCAGCGCGACCTGATCGAGCAGGCCCGCGACGCCGGCGCCTTCTACTACCTCGTCAAGCCGTTCCAGACGAGTGACCTGGTGCCGGCGATCGAGGTGGCCCTTGGCCGGTTCGCCGACATGCGGGCCATGGAGGCCGAGGTCGAGGGCACCAAGGAGCGCCTGGAGACCCAGCGGGTGGTCGGCCGGGCCAAGGGGCTGCTCATGGACCGCGACGGCATGTCGGAGGCCGAGGCCTTCTCCTTCATCCAGCGCACGGCCATGCAGCACCGGGCCAAGATGCGCACCGTCGCCCAGCAGATCATCGACGGCACCCTGCCGGCGGAGTAGCCGGTCGCCCTAGACCCGGGCGACGAACAACTGGGACGCCAGCGCCGGCCCGAGGGCGATGGTGCCTTCTTTCAGGGCCAGGGTGAGCGTGCCGTCCGGCGCCTTGGCGCTGACGGTGGCTGCGGCGCCGGGCACGAAGCCGTGGCTGTCGAGGTAGATCAGCGCCTCCAGGTCGACCTCGACCTGTTCGGTGACCCGCTCCAGGCGCAGGTGGTCGCCGGGCTCCAACCCGGCAAGGGCCGAGAGGTCGCGCTCCGGACCGCCGGCGCCGGGGATGGGGTTGCCGTGGGGACACGTCGCCGGGTTGCCCAGAAGGGCGACGATCCGCTCCTCGACCTCGTCGGAGATCACGTGTTCCCACCGGCACGCCTCGACGTGGGTCTTATGCCAGGGAAGGCCGATGACGTCGGTGAGCAGGCGCTCGGCCAGCCGGTGCTTGCGCACCACGCTGATGGCCCGGGCCCGTCCCTTGTCGGTGAGGGTGATCGAGCGGCCCTCGGAGTCGACCCAGCCCTCGCCCTTCAGCCGGCGGATCATCTCGGACACCGACGGTGCGGAGACGTCCATGTGCTCGGCCAGCCGGGCCTGGATCACAGGGATACCCTCCTCCTCGAGTTCCCAGATGGTTTCCAGGTACTCCTCGAGGGGCGGATGGAAGCCGTCTGCCACGCCGGCATGGTACCTGCCGGCGGTACGATCGGCGCGGTGAGAGCCGTCATGCTCGAGGTGCCCCAAGCCCTCCTCGATGAACGCCGTAGCAAGGGCCTCGATAGGTCCGACGAGATGTGGGAGGGCGAACTCCACATGGTTCCGCCGCCGTCAGGCGAGCACCAGGCTCTCGGCGCTGAGCTCTTCCTCGTTCTAGGACCTATCGCCAAGGCGCGTGGCCTACTGCCGCGCTATGACCCAACCGGCCTGTTCCGGCCGGGAGTCGACGACGACTGGCGAGTCCCCGATCAGCAGTACGCCCGGCCGGAGCTTGCATCAAAGCGCGGTATCGAAGGTGCCGCCTCCCTTGTCGTCGAGATCCTCTTGCCGCACGACGAGACATACCGGAAGTTCGACTGGTACGCCTCGGTCGGCGTTGCGGAGGTTCTGGTCATCGAGCCGCTCACCCGCGGGGTGGAGCTGTTTGCTAACCAAGACGGGCGGATGGTGCCCGTCGAGCCGGTCCTCATCGAATGCCTCGGCGTCCGGGCCGAGACGGCCGACGGGAAGCTGCGCCTCGCCTGGGAGGGCGGCACCGCCGAGATCTGATGGCCAAGCTCATGCTCATCGACGGCAACTCGCTGGCCTACCGCGCCTTCTTCGCCCTGCCGACCAGCCTGGCGCTGGCGTCCGGGCAGGTCACCAACGCCGTCTACGGGTTCACGGCGATGCTCATCAACCTGCTGAAGGACCACACCCCGGACCAGATCGCCGTCGCTCTCGACCGGGCCGAGCCGACGTTCCGCCACGCTCTGGTCAGCGACTACAAGGCCGGTCGGGCCGAGGCGCCAGACATCCTCCGCCAGCAGTTGGGCCTGGTCCGCCAGGTGGTCGAGACCCTGAAGATCCCGATCGTCGACAAGGCCGGGTTCGAGGCCGACGACGTGATCGCCACCCTGGCCACCGAGGCCCGCGACCGCGGCGACGAGGTTCTCATCGTCACCGGTGACCGCGACGCCTACCAGCTGGTCGAGGACCCGCTGGTGAAGGTGCTCTACAACATGCGGGGCGTCACCGACTACGCCATCTACGACGAGGCCGGTATCAAGGAGAAGACCGGCGTCACGCCGGCGGACTACCCCCAGTACGCCGCGTTGCGGGGCGACCCCTCCGACAACCTGCCCGGCGTTCCCGGCGTGGGCCCCAAGACGGCGGCCAAGCTCATCAACACCTACGCCGACCTCGACGGCGTGTTCGCCAACGTCGACATGAACACGCCCAAGCTGCGGGAGAGCCTGATCGCCCACGAGGAGCAGGTCCGGCGCAACGCCACGGCGACGCCGCTGGTGCGCGACGTCCCCCTCGAGGTCGACCTCGACAGCCTGCGCATGGGCCAGTGGGACCCCGACGCCGTCCGGGACCTCTTCCGGTTCCTGGAGTTCAACACCCTCTACCCCCGGTTCATCGAGGCGACAGGCGCGGCAGCGCCGGCGCCGGTGGCCAGCGAGCGCCTCGACGTGACGGTTCACCGGGTCGTCAACCACGAGGAGGGAATCAAGGCCTTCCAGGGCCAAGTGAGCCTGGCCGCATCCTGGGCGGGCGAGGAGGGGCGCAGCGCCCTGCTCGGGGTCGCCGTCAGTCGCGGGGAGGACGAGGCGTCCTGGGTCCCCTCCGAGCTGCTCCCGGAGGATTTCGGCACCTACTCCACCCACAAGGCCAAGGAGCTCATGCGGGCCCTCGACCTGCGGGCCATCGAGCTGCGCGGCCTCGACGTGGACACCGCCATCGCCGCCTACCTCCTCGACCCGGCCGAGTCCCAGTACCTGTTGGAGGATCTCGCCCTTCGCTACCTCGGCCTCGACATCAGCTCGCCCGACGCGCCGCCACCGGGCCAGCTCGACCTCTCCGGCACCGCCCCCGACGCGGCCGAGGAGGCCGCCCGCCGGGCCGTGGCCACCTCCCGGCTGGCGCCGGCGCTGTCCAAGGCCATGGAGAGCCGCGGCCTCCAGAAGCTCTACGACGAGATCGAGCGCCCCCTCGTGCGGGTGCTGGCCCGGATGGAGAAGGTGGGCGTGCGGGTCGACGTCGACCTCCTGCGCCGCATCTACGACGGCCTGGTGGCCGAGGGCCGGCGCCTGGAGGAGGAGATCCAGGAGCTGTGCGGCACCCGTTTCCTCGTCAACTCCACCCAGCAACTGCGCCGTGTGCTGTTCGACGAGCTCGGCCTCCAGCCCCAGAAGAAGACCAAGACCGGCTTCTCCACCGACGCCGCGTCGCTGGAGAAGCTCCGGGGCCTCCACCCAGTGATCGAACCGCTGCTGCGGTACCGGGAGGTCGAGAAGCTGCGGTCGACCTACGGCGAGAGCCTGCTGGGCGAGGTCGCCGCCGACGGCCGTATCCACGCCAGCTTCAACCAAACGGTCGCTCGCACCGGGAGGCTCAGCTCCGACCGCCCCAACCTTCACAACATCCCGATCCGCACCGAGGAGGGCCGGCGCATCCGGCGGGCGTTCATCCCGGCCGAGGGCCGGCGCTTCCTGGTCGCCGACTACAACCAGATCGAACTGCGGGTCATCGCCCACCTGGCCCAGGACCCGGGGTTGATCCACGCGTTCGCCAGCGGGGAGGACATCCACAAGGCCACGGCATCCCGCATCTTTGCGGTGGAGCCGAATGCGGTCACCATCGCCCAGCGCTCGAAGGCCAAGATGGTCTCCTACGGGCTGGCCTACGGCATGGAGTCCTACGGCCTGGGCCAGCGCCTGGGGATCTCCACCGACGAGGCCGCCGAGATCCTCAACGCCTACTTCGCCGCCTTCCCCAGCGTCCGGGCTTACATGGACGCCACCGTGGCCGAGGCCCGGGACCGGGGCTACACCGAGACCCTGTTCGGCCGCCGGCGCCAGATCCCCGAGCTCCAGTCGCCGAATTACCGGCTGCGCCAGGCCGGCGAGCGCCAGGCCATGAACGCCGGTATCCAGGGCCTGGCCGCCGACATCTTCAAAGTCGCCCTCGTCCGCCTCGACCGGGGCCTGGAGGACCAGGGTCGGATGAGCCGCCTCGTGCTCCAGGTCCACGACGAGGTCATCGTCGAGGTCGAGCCCGCGGAGGAGCAGGCGGTCGCCGCCCTCACGTTGGAGGCCATGCGGGGCGCCGCCGACCTCTCGGTTCCCCTGGAGGTGAACCTGTCCTGGGGCGACTCGTGGGCAGATGCAAAGTCCTGACAGTAGGATCGAGCCTGCGGAGAGGTGCGACCGTCGCGCCCTCCGTCCTTACCGTCCGGAAAGAAGGCCGACCTACTCATGTCCGACCAGACCACTTCCCCCACTGAAAACCCAGCCGAAGTTGCTCCTCCCGCCGCCGCAGGCGAGCCCGGCACCTTCAACGAGGCGGGCGAGTACACCTTCCGGAATGTGGTCGACGACGACCTGGGCGGAATGTCCTTCGAGGAGGCGATCGACGGCACGATCGTCAACTTCGACGACGGCGACATCGTCACCGGCACAGTGGTCAAGGTCGACAAGGACGAGGTTCTCCTCGACATCGGGTTCAAGTCCGAGGGCGTGATCCCGGCTCGGGAGCTGTCGATCCGCCACGACGTCGACCCCCACGAGATCGTCAGCATGGGCGAGGAGATCGAGGCGCTGGTCCTCCAGAAGGAGGACAAAGAGGGCCGGCTGATCCTCTCCAAGAAGCGGGCTCAGTACGAGCGGGCCTGGGGCACGATCGAGCGGGTCAAGGAGGCCAACGGTGTCGTCTCCGGCCCGGTCATCGAAGTCGTCAAGGGCGGCCTCATCCTCGACATCGGACTGCGGGGCTTCCTTCCGGCCTCCCTGGTGGAGCTCCGGCGAGTGCGCGACCTCCAGCCCTACGTCGGCCGCAGCCTCGAGGCCAAGATCATCGAGCTCGACAAGCACCGCAACAATGTGGTGCTGTCCCGTCGGGCATGGCTGGAGGAGACCCAGAAGGAGCAGCGGGAGGACTTCCTCGAGAACCTCAAGCCCGGCGAGATCCGCAAGGGCACGGTGTCCTCCGTCGTCAACTTCGGTGCCTTCGTCGACCTGGGCGGCATGGACGGTCTCGTGCACGTGTCCGAGCTGTCCTGGAAGCACGTCGACCACCCGGCCTCCGTGGTGCAGGTGGGCGACGAGATCGAGGTCCAGGTGCTCGAGGTCGACCTCGACCGCGAGCGCATCAGCCTTTCCCTGAAGGCCACCCAGCAGGATCCGTGGCAGGAATTCGCCAACAACCACCGCGTCGGCGAGCTGGTCTATGGCCGGGTCACCAAGCTGGTCCCCTTCGGTGCCTTCGTGCAGGTGGGCGAGGGGATCGAGGGCCTGGTCCACATCTCGGAGATGGCCGCCCACCACGTCGACCTGCCCGAGCAGGTGGTCACGCCCGGCGAGGAACTGTGGGTCAAGATCATCGACCTCGACCTCCAGCGCCGGCGTATCAGCCTGTCCATCAAGCAGGCTGCCGAAGGCGGCGTCGTGGCCGCCGAGTACCAGGAGGCCTTCGGCGAGCACGCCTATGACGAGCAGGGCAATTACATCGGTGAGTTCGCCAACGTCGACTTCACGCCCGAGACGGAGGCCCAGGCCGCCTGGGCCGAGTACGCAGCCGAGCTCGGGGGCACGGCGGCCCCAGCCGCCGGCTCGGACGAATCGGTTCCTGCCGCCCTCGACGCGCCCGGCCAGCCCGAGGCTGGAGGCGCGGAAGCGGGCGACGCAGGTGTGGGTGGCGAGGTGCCGGCTGCCGGCTAGGCCGGGTCGGTCGACGATCCCGCCGTCGCCTTCGTGCGGGGCGGCGGCGTGTCCCGTCTGAGACAGTTCATCAAGGCTCCGAGCATGGAGTCGCTCTTCATGGCGACCTTCGTGCTGTTCGGATTCCGGCTCGGCACGCTCCCCATCAGCGACAACTCGATGATCACCCATCTGCGCACGGGGATCGACATGGCCCGGACCGGGGCGATCCCTCGCACCGACCCGTACTCCTTCACGGCAGCCGGGGAGCGGTGGGTCGTCCAGAGCTGGCTTCCGGAATGGATCTACGGCTGGGCGTACCGCGTCGGCGGGTTCAAGCTCGTCGTCCTCGAACAGGCTCTCTTGCTGGCGTTGCTGGCCTTCCTGGTCGTCCGCCTGGTCCGGACCGGGTCACCGCTGCGTACCGCCCTGGCCGGCCTCGCAGCCGTAGGGATCGGAGCGTCCCCATGGTCCGGCCGGCCCTTGGTGTTCGGCCTGATCTGCATGGCGTTGACCATCACGATCCTGGAGCGACGGAAGCCGGTGTGGTTGCTCGTTCCCGTGGTCTGGGTGTGGGTGAACAGCCACGGGTCGTTCCCACTCGGCCTCCTCTGGCTGGGGGCGAGGGCGGTCGGTGAAGGGCTCGACTGGCGGGTGTGGCCCCGCTTGACCTGGCGCTACATCTGCGGGTTCGCAGCCGGCTTGGTCGTCGCGGTCGTCAACCCCTTGGGCCTCAGGCTCCTGACGTTCCCGCTGACCTTGGGCCAGAAGACCGAGTCGTTCCGCGACATCGTCGAGTGGCGCTCGCCTGATTTCTCCTCGGACGGCGGTTACCTCGCACTTGCCTTCCTCGCCCTGGCACTCGTCCTGCTCTTTCGCGCCCGTCTCACCTGGCGTGATGCTGTTCCGGTCGTCGTTTTCCTCGCCGCAAGCCTGTTCGCGTCCCGCAACGTCGGCCTGCTGGCTGTGGTCGTGGCGCCGGTGCTGGGCCGTGCCCTTCGCCCCACCCCCGCTTCCGAGGGGTCGGTCCGGGCCCTCGGCAGCGCCCGGACCAACCGGGCCATGCTGGCCCTGATCACTGTGGCCTTTGCGTTCTTCGCGCTGTCCATATTCACCACCGACCCCGTCGACATCCGTGCCTACCCCGCCGAATCCGTGGCCTGGCTCGAGGAGAACGGGTTGCTGACCGGCGCCCACCGCATAGCGCATGAGGATTTCGTCGGCAATTACCTCATCCTCCGCTACGGCCAGCAGGGCCGGGTGTTCATCGACGATCGGTACGACATGTACCCGGTATCGGTGACCAGGGACTACCGGACGCTTCTTGAAGGGCGGCCCGGGGTCGTCGAGGTTCTCGAACGCCGACAGATCGATGTCGTGCTTTGGGAGAAGGACCTCCCGCTGGTTCAGATCCTGCGGGCCGCGGGGTGGCGCGAGACGTTCAGCGAGAAGGACTACGTCGTGTTGCAGCGCTGACGACAGAGTTCCCGCCGGAACGCGACAAGGAGCGGACCCGAAGGTCCGCTCCTTGTGCGTGGCGCCCCGGGGGAGGGGCTGGGGGGAGTTACAGCTGCTGACCGATACTCTCGAACTTGTCGTTGGCCTTGTCGCCCAGGGTGGTCAGGGCGATGATGCAGACCACGGCGATGAGAGCCAGGAGGAGGGCGTACTCCACCAGGGCGGCGCCACGCTCGTTCTTGATGTTCAGGCGGGCGTTGATGTAGCGAAAGATCTCCATCATGATTGTCGTGTCCCCTTCTCGGACTCTCGCCCCGGTGGGGCTGGGTTGTACCAGATGTATCGGCCTTTCGGCCGGTGGCTTAATGAGCTGTTTGGCTCATGTCGCACAGCGCGGACCCCGGGACGCGACAAGGAGCGGACCTGAAGGTCCGCTCCTTGTGCGTTGGGCCCCCGGGGGGGAGGGGCTGGAGGGTGCGCTACAGCTGCTGGCCGATGCTCTCGAACTTGTCGTTGGCCTTGTCGCCCAGGGTG
>CAYZMG010000015.1:23947-56354 GCA_964479465.1 uncultured Acidimicrobiales bacterium | reverse complement strand
CTACAGCTGCTGGCCGATGCTCTCGAACTTGTCGTTGGCCTTGTCGCCCAGGGTGGTCAGGGCGATGATGCAGACCACGGCGATGAGAGCCAGGAGGAGGGCGTACTCCACCAGGGCGGCGCCACGCTCGTTCTGGATGTTCAGGCGTGCGTTGATGTAGCGGAAAATGTCCATCATGATCGTCGTGTCCCCTTTGGTCGGACTCTCGCCCCGGTGGGGCTCGGTGTACTTCATGTATCGACCACGGGACCGGGTGACTTTATGGCTTTTTTCGAACCATGTCGCCGCCCACCCGGTTGGAACGCGACAAGGAGCGGACCAGATGGTCCGCTCCTTGTCGTACCGGCCCAGGAAGGGCTGGGGGCGCTGATCTACAGCTGCTGGCCGATGCTCTCGAACTTGTCGTTGGCCTTGTCGCCCAGGGTGGTCAGGGCGATGATGCAGACCACGGCGATGAGAGCCAGGAGGAGGGCGTACTCCACCAGGGCGGCGCCACGCTCGTTCTTGATGTTCAGGCGGGCGTTGATGTAGCGGAAGATCTCGACGTGCATAGTGTTCCCTCTTTGTCGGGGTGGCCCACCGGGGGCTCGAAGCGGATGTACCTGTTGTATCGGGCGAGACTTTCGAGGCCTTGATGGGCCGTTTGACCCATTGAGGATCCAGGGAAGGGCTCGCAGAGCCGGCTACAGCTGCTGGCCGATGCTCTCGAACTTCTCCTTCCCCTTCTCGCCCAGGGTGGTCAGGGCGATGATGCAGACGACGGCGATGAGGGCCAGGAGGAGGGCGTACTCCACCAGGGCGGCGCCCCGCTCGTTCTTGATGTTCAGGCGGGCGTTGATGTAGCGGAGGATGTCCATCATCGGTCGTGTTCCCCTTCTCGGATTGGCGCCCCGCCGAGGCTTCGGTTGTACTTGTTCTAACGGCACGACCTGGCCCCATTCTTGATGAGTCATTTGGCCCTATATTCGTGGGCCAGAAGACTCTGAAAACGACAACAAGGAGCGGACCCGAAGGTCCGCTCCTTGTGCGTGGGGCCCCGGGGGGAGGGGCTGGAAGGGTGAGCTACAGCTGCTGACCGATGCTCTCGAACTTGTCGTTGGCCTTGTCGCCCAGGGTGGTCAGGGCGATGATGCAGACCACGGCGATGAGAGCCAGGAGGAGGGCGTACTCCACCAGGGCTGCGCCACGCTCGTTCTTGATGTTCAGGCGGGCGTTGATGTAGCGGAAGATGTCCATGATCGTCGTTTCCTTCTCTTGTCGGAGGGGTTGTCCCGCCTGGGGTTAGGTTGTAATAGATATATCGGCCGCACCGGCGAGGCCTTTATGGGCCATTCGACCTGAATCGAATCAGGTGAGCCGGATAATGCCCATCCGCACGGCCCGGAGGACGGCTTGGGTGCGGTCACGGGCGTCGAGCTTGGCGTAGATCGACGCCAGGTGGTTCTTCACCGTCTTTACGCTGATGAACAGCGCGGCCGCCACCTCGGGCAGGGAGAGGCCGTCGGCGACGAGCTGGAGGACCTCCTCCTCCCGGGCGCTGATCACGGGGGCTTCGCCATTGCCCCGAGCGTGGGTCGTCTTCTTGACATCGGCCAGCATGGAGCTGGCCAGTCCGCGGGAGAGCACGCTCTCTCCGCTCGCTGCGAGGCGAACGGCCGAGACGACGTCGGTGATGGCGCAGTCCTTCACGAGGTAGCCAATGGCCCCGGCTTGGATGGCACGGGCCATCACCTCCCCGTCGGCGTGCATGGTCAGCATGACGACCTGCGACTCCGGCACCAGGCGGGTGATCTGGCGTGTGGCCTCCACGCCGTCGAGGTTGGGCATGGAGACGTCCATGAGCACGACGTCGGGCCGCAGCTCCTGGGCGAGCTGCACCGCCTCCGCGCCGTCGCCCGCCTCTCCCACGACGTCGAAGCCGTTCTCCTCCATCGACAGGCGCAGGCTGTCACGCAGCATGCGATGGTCGTCGGCCAGCAGGAGTCGGGTCACCTCGTCACCGGGCTCACGCGGCACTCTACGACCGTCCCCATCGACGGCTTGGACTCGATCTCGAGGCGGGCGCCGATGGCGTCCGCCCGCTCGCGCATGCCCTGCAGCCCGTAACTGCCGTTCCTGCCCCCGCGCCCGACGTCGAAGCCCTTTCCATCGTCGGCGACGGTGAGGCGGCCGCTGCGGCCGTCGCACTCCCAGCGCACCCGCAGGTGCCGGGCCCGGGCGTGATGCTCGACATTGCTCACCGCCTCGTGGGCCAGGCGCCAGATCTCCTGCTCCTGCACCAGGGGGAGGCGGCCCGTGGTCGCGTGCTCGAAGCTCACGTCGAAGTCGGCTCTGGCCCCGACCCGCTCGAGGAACCCCTCGAGCGTACCGATGAGATCCCGAGCGTCGGTCACCTCGGTCCGCAGGTCGCACAGGGTGTCCCTCACCTCGGTGAGGACGCCGCGCACTTCGGTTCGGAGGCCGTCCAGTTCATCGTGCATCTTGTCGTCTTCGGCCATCGCCGCCAGCCGATCAAGCTTGAATGCGACGAAAGCCAACGATTGGCCCACGCTGTCGTGGATGTCGCGGGCGATGCGCACCCGCTCCTCGTCGGCGCCGATGGTCCGCAGCCGCGAGAACCACCGGGCGTTGTCGATGGCCAAGGCCGCGGGCTCGACGAAGCCGTCGAGGATTCGCAGGTCCCGCCGGCCGTAGAAGCCTGGCTCGTGCTGCTCGATGGCGATGAGGCCCAGCAACGTGCCGCGGGCGCGGAGGGGGGCGTACAGGCCGGATCGCGACAGGATGTCCGGACCTAGCCCTTCGCCGGGCCCGAGGCTCACGACGAGCGAGGACACGCTGCTGGTGGTTGCTGCGGCCAGGGGTCGGGGCAGGTCTGCCGGCTGGATGCTTCGGGGCAGGGCGGCGCCTTCGGAGGCGGCGACGGTCCACGTGCTGGTGGCGTCGTCGTAGAGGAGTACGGCCACCACATCGCAGTCGATGAGGCCGCGGAGGCGGCCGACGGTGGAAGTCAGCACCTGCTGAAGGTCGAGCGAGGCGGGCAGCGACTGGGCGACCCGGTGCAGCGACACCAGCAGCTCGTTGGCCTCGGTGAGCTGGCTCATCCGGTCCAAGGTGGCGGTCTGCTGCTCCCGCACCTCACCGAACAGCCGGCGGGCGTAGCCGGCGAGGATGCCGACGAGCAACAGCTCCATCGCCCACTGCCCGGTGGTCCGGAGGCTCTCGACGGAGATCACCTGGAGGTCGAGGTGGTAAGGAACGGCCACGGCCGAACTGGCAACGACCGCCCCCGCCACGCCGGCCACGAACCCGCCGGCGAAGCCGATCGTCATGATCCCGCCGAGCAGGCAGAGGACGAACGGCGAGCTCCACGTGCCGGTCGTGACCACGGCGGCGATGGCGACGGCCAGGCCGAGGACCGCCGGCGTCTGGCCGGTGCGGTCCTTGCCCGCCCGGTCGTCGGATTGCCAGACGTTGACACCGGCGAGGGCCAGCGCCCATGCCCCGACCCCCACCGTGACGTCTCCCGAGATACCGGCCGCCACCAGGGCCAGGGCCAGCGTCGCCCACCGCACACTGCTGCCGAGGGACTTCAGGGGTGCAGTGGGGACCGACGGGAGTCCGGCGACCGTTGGGGCGGCCTGCATGGCTCTACTGAAACGCCAGGCTGATGCCGAAGGCGGCCGGTCCGAGGATCGTGACCATGATTGCCGGGAACACGAACAGCACCAGCGGGAACAGCATCTTGACCGGCAACTTCGCCGCCTTCTCCCGGGCCCACTGGCGGCGCTTGTTGCGCATCTCCACCGCCTGGGTCTTGAGAACCCGGCCGATCGGGATGCCCAGGGCGTCGGCTTGAAGCAGGGCCAGGACGAAGTTGGAGAGCTCGGGCACCTGGGTGCGGCGCTTGAGGTTCTGGAACGCGTCCTTGCGGGGGAGCCCCAGCTCCATCTCGTGCAGTGTGCGGGCGAACTCGTGCGAGAGCGGGGAGTCGAAGTGCTGGCAGACGATCTCCATCGCCCCTTCGAACCCCATTCCCGCCTCGACGGAGATGGCCAGCAGGTCGAGGGTGTCCGGGAGGTCCTTCAGGATGGCGGCCTGGCGCTCGGAGACCTTCCGTGACAGCCACGACGCCGGCAGGCACCAGCCGATCACCGGGGCCAGGACCAGCATCATGATCCCGATCCGTGGCGCCGGCGCGGCCAGAAGCACGTAGGAGAGGGCCCCGACGGTCAGCAGGCCGGTGGCCGACGCCTGGGCGATGACGAACTCCTCGGCCCGCATGGACCCGGTGAGACCCGAGAACAGCAGCTTCTTGTGTGTGCGCTCCAGGTAGTCGCTCGGGGTCAGGGAAGTCACGCCCTTGAGCGCCTTGCCGCTGAACGGCTTGACGACTCGCACCCAGAAAGGCTCGGCCAGCTTGGCCTCGAACTCGTCGATCGGGCGACCGGCCTCCGAATCGAGGTCGTTGAAGTACTCGGCGACGTTGAAGGCTGGACGCCGGGCGCGGGCGACGCCGACGACAGCCAGCGAGGCCCCGAGCGCAGTGAACAGGATGGCGATGAAACCGAGTGACGTCATGTGATCACACCTCGATCTTGCACATGCGGAAGATGATGACGGAGCCGAAGGCCATGAGCAGTGCTGTGCCCCCCAGGACGGCGAGGCCCATGCCGGAGTACATCGGCTTCATGTATCCGGGGCTCACCACCTGGATGGCCAGGAACATGAACGGGGCGAGGGCGGTGAGCACGTAGGCCGAGATCCGGCCTTCGGCGGTGAGTACCGCGACGTCCCGGCGGACCTCCTCACGGGCCCGGATGAAGTCGGCCAGCGTGTGCAGCAGGTCGGCCAGCCGGCCACCCACTGTCTGCTGGATGCGGATGGCCTGCACCACCCAGTCCAGGTCCCGGACCTCGAGGCGCTTGGCCATGCGGCCGAGGGCGTCGACCAAGGGGTCGCCCAGGCGGGTCTCTGCCACCACCCTGGCGAACTCCTCGGACATGGGGGGCTCGGCCTCCTCGCACATCATCTGGATGGCTCGGAGGAACGTGTGGCCGGCCGACAGGGACGACGCGATGAGCGTCAGGGCGTCGGGAAGAGCGGCCTCGAACGCCTTCTTGCGCTTGGCGATGCGGTACCGGACGAAGGCCACGGCGCCGAACGGACCGATGATGAGGCCGATTGCGGCGACCAGCACGGTGCCGGTGAGGCCGTAGAGAAGGGCGGCGAGGGCCATGGTGGCTCCCACTGCGGTCACGACGTACTCGCCGGGCCGCATCGGGATGCGGGCTCGCTCGAGGGCGGAGCGCATGTCGCCCTTCCCGTCGAACTGCTCGACCATCTTGCCGGCCAGGCCGATGGTGCCCTCGACCAGGTGGCCGTACCCCTCGGGGACGGCGTCCGGGCGGACATCACGCTCCCCGAATGGCAGGTCGAGGATCTCGGCCAGCGCCTTCTCGCGCTCGCGGACCCGGAAGAGGAAGCCGCCGACCATGAGGGCGAGGCCCCCACCGACGAAGAGCATGGCGAAGATCCCGGCATTCATCGGGCCCGCTCCGCGGTCGCAAGCTTGGACACGGACGGGACCCGGCTCTGGCGGAGGCGGGAAACGGGGGCCGCGGCCTCCGGCACCGGGGCCCGGAACGCCTTGGCCGGGACCTCGATGCCCTTCTCGGCCAGCTTGTCGAGGAACTTCGGCCGCAGGCCGGTCGCCACCAACTCGCCGCCGGCCCGGCCGTTCTCGGCCCGGGGGAACGGCTTGTACTTGAAGATCTCCTGGAGGAGGATCGTCTCGCCCTCCATGCCCTGGAGCTCGGTGACCGAGGTGACGACACGCCGGCCGTCGGGCATGCGGTCGAGGTGCATGATCAGGTGCAGCGCGGAGTGGATCTGCTCCCGGATGGCCTTCACCGGCAGCTCGTAGCCGGCCATCAGGGTCATGGTTTCGAGGCGGCTCAGGGCGTCTCGGGGGCCGTTGCTGTGGACGGTGGTCATCGACCCTTCGTGGCCGGTGTTCATGGCCGAGAGCATGTCCAGCGCCTCACCGCCACGGACCTCACCGACGATGATGCGGTCGGGGCGCATACGCAGTGCGTTGCGGACGAGGTCACGGATGCGGACCTCGCCGGCCCCCTCGGCGTTCGGCGGGCGGGCCTCCAGGCTCAGCACGTGAGACTGCTGGAGCTGGAGCTCGGCGGCGTCTTCGATGGTGACGATGCGCTCGCCTTCGGGAATGAAGGACGACAGCACGTTGAGGTTGGTGGTCTTGCCGGTGCCGGTACCGCCGGAGACCAGGATGTTCAGCTTGCCCCGGACGCACGCCTCCATGACGACGGAGAGGTCGAGGGTGAAGGTGCCGAAGTTGATGAGGTCCTTCACCGTGTACGGGTCGGCGGCGAACTTTCGGATGGTGAGGATGGGGCCGTGGATGGCCAGCGGGGGCAGGATGGCGTTGACACGGGAGCCATCGGGGAGGCGAGCGTCCACCATGGGCGACGACTCGTCGATGCGCCGGCCGACGCCGGCCACGATCTTCTCGATGACGTGCCGGTACTGCTGGTCGTCACCGAAGACGGCGCCGGTGTGCTGGAGCCGGCCGTCGCGCTCGATCCAGACGTCGTCGTAGCGGTTGCACATGATTTCTGTGACCGATACGTCGGCCAGCAGCGGGTCGAGCGGCCCGTAGCCCAGGGTGTCGGAGATCATCTCCTGGACGAAGGCGCGGCGCTCCCGGGGGGAGACCTTCACGTCCTCACGCTGGATGATTCTGTCCAGCGCGGTCTTGACCTCGCTGGCGAGCGCCGCCTCCGACAGGCCGGTGGCCTTGGGAGCGACCTCCGAGAGCACCAGCTCCCGGACCTTTCGCTTCGACTCGTGCCAGCTGGCGGCGGAGTTCTGCCGGGCCCGGGCGGCGCCGGCGCCGGCGTTGCTGTTGCTGTTGGCGGCGGCGGTCCCGGTCGGATGGGATTGCTGGCGCCGGGGGGTGCCCGGCGACTGGCCCCGGGCGGAGGCGTTCTCCTCCTCCTCCAGGGCGGCCAGCTTGTCGGAGAGCTTCACGGTGGTCCTCCTAGGACGCGATCGTCGCGGGACGGTTGAACATGCGGGCGAACAGGCTGCGCTTGCTCGGGCCCTCGGCCTCGAGCGCCTTGCCCCGGTTGGCCTCCGGGAGCAGCGGGCTCATGCCCGCCGCCATGCGCCGGCTGACGTCGGACTGCGGGGAGAAGGCCAGCACGGGGGTGCCGACGTTCACCGACTTGGTGACCTCCTTGGCGTAGGGCAGCACCGAGGTGAAGCCCTGCGGGAACAGGCGGGTGACCTGGTCCACGTCGAGACCGACGTCGCGCTCGGCCTTGTTGAGGATGAGCTTGACGTTGTCGGAGGAGATCTTCAGCTTCTCGAGGGTGTTGAGGAACACCCCCATGTGCCGGACGCTCGGCAGGTCGAGGGTGGCCATCACGTAGAGTTGGTTGGAGAGGTCGAAGGCGGCCAGCACGATCTCGGTCAGGGCCGCGGGCGTGTCGACGATGACGTAGTCGAACTTCTTCCGGGCCGCCTCGATGACCCGCTGGACGTCGACCGGGTGGATCCGGTCGGCATCGGAGGGGTCCTTGGGCGCCGGCAGCACCATGACGCCGGAGTCGTGGGTGACGACGTAGTCGTCGATGTGGACGGCCAGGTCCACCTCGTCGATGTCCTCACGGGACAGCAGGTCCGAGATGGTGAACCGGGGGCGCAGGCGTAGAGCGGTCGACACCTCGCCGAACTGGAGGTCGAGGTCGATGATGACGGTGCGCTTCCCGGTGTACTGGTGCAGGTAGTACGCAAGGTTGGTGGCGTAGAACGTCTTGCCGCACCCGCCGGTGGCGGACGAGACCGTGAACACCGTGCCGAGGTTGCCCGCCGGCGCCGCGGTGTGGATCGTCGTCGCCGGCTCCGTCGGGTGGCTGCGGCTCATCGAGATGGCCCGCTCGACGGCGTCGTAGAGGTTCCTGTCGGCCACCGGGAGCTGGAGCAGGTCGATGGCGCCGGTGCGGATGATCTCCCGCAGGGTTGCCTCGGGCCGCTTGGCGAAGGCGAGGACCAATGCCGTGGCCGGGGTCTCGTCGTGGATGGCCTGGAGGGCGGACAGCCCGGTCTTGGTGCTGAGGCTGGGGCCGGCGATGAGGACGTCGAAGGGGCCGCTGGAGTTGATGGCGTCTTCGACGTTCGTCGGGCGGTCGCAGGCCACGACCTCGGGCCGGGGGCGCAGCTCGGAAGCCACACCCCGGACCTGGTCGGCCAGGCTCTCGTCCTTGTCCAGAACGAGGATCTTGGGATTGCGCACGATGGCTACTCCTCGATTCTTCGGTTCGCCGTCGATCAGAACTGCCGCAGGGCGTCGGCGATGCTGGAGCCGGGCGTGGGACCAACGGGGGCGGCGTCCTTGGCGACCAGCGAGAAGTACAGGGATTCGAACGTGCTGAGGTAGATGAGCCGCTCGGCCTCGGCGGGGCTGACCGCCAGCAGGTAGAGGAGGCCGGTGCCGCCGGGCTGGCCCTGGGTGGCGGCGAGGGTGGTGCCGTTGACGTTCAGAACCTCGGTGTTTTGCATGATCAGGTGCGCCGCACCGGCCGGGTTCTTCACGTCGGAGCCGGGCTTGACGACGCCGTAGACGTTGATCCGGTCGCCGGCGCCGGCGAAGCCGGCCACCCCGGGCACGTTCGACAGCTCCACGGCGACGGCGGTCTTGCCTTCGGGGATCGTCAGGGTGCCGATCCGGGTCTGGGCCGTCTGGAACTGGTCCAGGGTGAGGATGGCGCCTTCGGCCACCCCGAGGGTGACCGTCTTGCCGGCCAGCTGTGACACGTCGGTGATGGCGGTGGCCGGCTTGGCGTCGACATCGATGGCCTTGTTCTTCACGAGGCCACCGTTCACGGCGGCGGCGCCGGTGGTGCCGGCGGGGATCGGCTTGTCCGCGACCAGCACGGTGGCCTTGCCGGCGCCGGCGACGGTGCCGTCGTCGCTGTTACGAACGACGAGGTAGGTGGCAGCTGCGCCGACGATGAAGACGGCCAGGCCGAGGGTCACGATCAAGTTCGAGCGCTTTCCCATGTTGGAAGTTCTCCGGTCTCTCAGGGGATTGGGTTCGGTCCGACACCCGCGTCGGGGTCGCCCAGAGAGGTTTTCGGCGGGGAAACGGCCGACCTGTAGGCCAAATATGAGTCATTCGACCTAAAGGAATGGTCCGTTTGCACCGATAGGTCACCTGACCCAGTACCTCACCTCGGGAGCTCTACGTGACGCGTCGTCATCCCTCACTGCCTGCCTGGCGGCTGCGCCGGCGACTGTTCCGCCGCGACCAGTCGGGCGCGGCGATGGTCGAGTTCGCCATGGTCGTCGGCCTCTTCGTCTTCATCCTCTACGGGCTGATCGCGTTCGGCATGATCCTGGCGACCAAGCAGCGGATCACCAACGCCGCCGCCGAGGGCGCCCGGGCGGCGGTAGGCCAGACCAATGCCGCCGATGCCAAAAACGCCGCCATCGCACGGATCACGGCCGCCGGGCTGCCGGCGGGCGCCTACTCGATCGGTCCCGGTGCCGGCGAGCCCGACGTCTATTCGTGTGGCTCCTTCCAGTGCATCGAGGTCACGGTCACCTACAACCTGGCAGCCAATCCGGTGGTCCCGCCGGCTCCCGGCCTGGGGCTCGTCACGCCGAACACCATCACCTCGACCGCAGTCGTCCAGTACCGATGAGCACTGAAACGAGGTTTCGAAGCATGATCAACCGCGGGCGTGCCCAGCGCAGCGAGCGGGGCGCAATCCTGATTCTCTCCGCCGCGGGCATGGTGATCGCCCTGATCGCATCGGCGCTGGCCATCGACATCGGGCGGCTGGCGCAGTCCGCCCGGGAGGATCAGAAGATTGCCGACCTGGCCGCTCTCGACGCCATCCGTGGCCTCCCGGCCGACTTCCAGGACCTGGCCGAGGAGAGCGCCCTCCGCAACGGGTTCCCCCTCGGCCAGCCCGGCTACAGCATCCAGGCCGTCGAGGGGACGAAGCTCAACGGGACGACGTGCCAGTCCGTGCCGGGCGCCGGCTCCGCGTGCGTGACCGTCACTTCCCCCCATTCCAACAACTTCCCGTTCGTCGGGGGCCGGGACTCCATGACCCGGGCCGGCCTGGCATCGAAGGGCGGCCTGGCCCAGTTCTCGGTGGGCTCGTACGTGGCCAACCTCGACACCAACGACGCGGCGGCGCTGAACAAGGTGATGACGGCTTTCCTGGGCAACAGCTCGGCAATCAATCTCACCGCTGTCGGGTACCAGGGCCTTGCCGGCGGCACGGTTTCCCTCGCCGATCTCGTGGCCGCGGACCCGACGCTGGGCAGTCCGGATGACCTACTCACGACCTCGGTCAGCGTGCGGAGGCTGGCGCTTGCCATGGTGACAGCCCTCAACAACAAGGGCGATGCGGCCTCCCTGGCGGCTCGGACGCCGCTGGCGACGTTCGCCAGCACCATCAACTCATCGCTCATGGTCACGCTGAGCGACATCCTCGCCGTTCAGCAGCCTGCGGACCCGGGATCTGCGGCCGCTCAGGCCCAGTTCAACGTGCTTGACCTGATCAGCGGCTCGGGCCAGGCGGCCGTCGCCGATAGCACGAACTTCGTCACCGTTCCGAACCTGACCGTATCCGTCCCGGGCCTCGCCAGCGCGTCGCTGAAGGTGACGGTCATAGAGAAGCCGAGGATCTCGGCTTTCGGCCCCGCCTTCTATGACACGAGCACCGCGACATGGGCGACCACTGCTCAGACCGCCCAGGTCACGGTCGAGTTCACCTCGCACATAATCGTCGGCAGCTGCAGCGGGTTACTCGCTACCTGCGTGAACCTGGTGATGCCGCTCACCGTCTCGGCAGCCAAGGCCACCGGTTCGTTGACCGCGATCAGGTGCCCGGACGCCAGCCGGCAGGCCGACGTTCGAGTCGTCACCCAAGGGGCCAACGCCGCCGCCAACAACACCCTCACGGCGAAGCTGCTCGGTCTCAACCTCCTTCCCCCCGCATCATTGGTCAGTACGAATGTCGCAGTGATCGGCGGCACAACCTCGCCTGACCTGACGTTCAGCGGCCCGCCGTTCCCCACGGCTATCCAGTCAACCGCTGCGACCGGAGCCGGGCTGACGACGGCAACGCAAAGCCAGCTGACCCTCCTCGGTCTCATCCCGGTGGGGCCGGTCCTCGACCTCCTCAGCCCCGTCACGGCCGCCATCGATGAGGAGATACTCGAGCCGGTGTTCGACATGCTCGGTCTCTCGCTCGGTGGTGCGGACGTCCGCGTGATGCAGGTCGACTGCTCTGTTCCCACCCTCGTGGGGTAAGAGCGATGCACATGTAGCTGTCCTAGACAGTTATTGCGGCGGCCGGTTCCCTGGTCTAAAGAGGTTGGGACACTTCTCGACGAGGGAACCGGTCGCTGGTGAGTCGCTGCACGTTCGTCTGGGCCCACGGGCTGAACAGCTGTATGGCGCACGAGGACGAGCTCGGTCTCTTCGACTGGTCGTGCGCTGACTCGGTGGCCCGCGTGCTTCGCTACGACGCCCGAGGCCACGGAGGGTGTGAGTGCGCCCACTACGAGTCCCGCGCCTACCGCTGGTCGGCGTTGGTCGACGACATGCTGCGGGTGCCGGGGCAAGGACCGTTCGTCGCCGGCGGAGCGTCGATGGGGGCGGCGACCGCCCTCTTCGCCGCGGTGCGGGCGCCCCGACGGGTGCAGGGCCTCGTGGTGGTCACCCCGCCCAGTGCGTGGGAGAGCCGCCCGCCCCAGGCCGAGGCCTACGAAGCCGCCGCCCGGCTCGTCGAGCGCCGGGGCATCCCCGGCTTCGTCAAGGCCCACCAGACGACGGGCCAGCCCCGGATCCTGGCCGAGGAGCTGCCCGAGGCCGACAGCATCTGGTTGCGGCACGTGCAGCGGATGGACGAGAAGGTGATGCCGTCGATCCTGCGAGGGGCGGCATCCTCGGACCTTCCCACCCACAAGGAGCTCCACGACGTCGTCGTGCCCACGCTGATCCTGGCCTGGACCGGCGACCCGGCCCATCCCGTGTCGACGGCCGAGAAGCTGGCCGAGCTGATGGTCATGAGCGAGCTGCACGTGGCCAGCGATCTGGCCGGCGTCCGCCGGTGGCCCGAGCTGGTGCGGGAATTCCTGGGCGGCATCTGCCTCTGGGAGCAGCTGGCGTAACTTTACGGCGGGGGGATCGGCGCCGACCGCAGGAAGTCCGCCATGTCGTCGGCCCGATAAAGCTTGTGGGTGGTGGGGTGCTGGGGTGCCTTGCCCACCACCACCCCGTCGTCGAGCTCGCCCCAGAACCCCTCGTAGACCTGCCCAGTCCGGTGAGGATCCTTGATGTAGTGGTTGACGATCTTCTTCACCGCGAGCCCCGATGCGATCCAGGACGGCTCGTCGAGGAAAAGAACCACCCGGGGGGAGAAGAGGGAGTAGGCGGTGCTGAACCGTGACGGGTTTTCGCCGACGTGCATCAGGGTGGTCAGCGCCAGCGCCTCGCCCAGGCCCCAGGTGGGGTACCGGAGGCGGAACAGGGTCTGGGCCCAGCGGCGGATCTCGCTCCAGAACCCCAGCGGGTCCGGGTAGAAGAAGCTCTCGTTGGCTTCGCCCAGGGCCAGGGGGCGGTCGTGCCAGGTCAGCACGGGGTCCCGCCAGACGGGCGGCTTGGTGGTCACCAAGAGAAGCCAGGCGTTCAGCGATCCGGGGGAGTTCGCCGGCCAGTCGGCCGCCGTCGCGGCCAGGGCGGCGCGCGCCCGCTTGTTCAGGGCCCGGGCCGCGGTCAACCGCTCGTCGGCCCGTGGCGAGTAGAGCAGGGAGTCGTTCCGGCGTCGAAGCGTGATGATACGGTCCTTTTCGGCCATGGTAGTTGTGGGCTTGACGGGTGGGATCGGGTCCGGAAAGTCCACCGTGGCGGCGATTCTGGCCGAGCGGGGCGCCGTCGTGGTCGACGCCGATCGTCTGGCCCGGGAAGCGGTGGCGGTCGGGAGCGAGGGGTATCGCGCCGTGGTCGACCGATTCGGGTCTGCCGTCGTCGCCGGCGACGGCAGCCTCGACCGCAGAGCCCTCGCCGGCGTGGTCTTCGACGATCCAGGGGCGCTGGCCGACCTGAATGCCATCGTCCACCCGCTGGTGCGGTCGGCCATCGCCGAGCAGGTGGAGGCGCTGGCCGGTACCGACGCGCTGGTGGTGCTGGAGATCCCGCTGCTGGTCGAGTCCGGCCGGTCCTACGGCGCGGAGCAGGTCATCGTGGTCGACTGCCCCGTGGAGGTCGCGGTGCGCCGGCTGGTCGAGGGCCGGGGCATGGACGAGGTCGACGCCCGCCGGCGCATCGCCGCTCAGGTGTCGCGGGCCGACCGGCTGGCGGCGGCCGACGTGGTCATCGACAACTCAGGCTCGGTGGCCGACCTCCGCCGCCAGGTCGACGCCGCCTGGGTCTCTCTCCGTGGGGCCGGCTAGTTCGGAGGTCGCCTAGTCGGGCGTGCCGCTGACCCAGTCCCTGTCGTACACGGCCTTGAGCCGGGCATCGGCCTCAAGCAACTGGCGTTCCACGGCCTCCATCAGGTCGACGGAGGCCGGGACGCGAGTGCCGACCTGTCCGACCGGACGAGGGTGGTCCTCGACCACGGTAGGGGCGTTGATCCTTGCCGCCGTGATCCGCAGCGGGGGGCCGAGGGCCGCTGGCTGGGGAACGGCCATGGCTGGTACCCCGCCCCTGCGTTGGGCAAGAAGCAACACGGTGCCGAGGAAGATCGACACGACGGCGAGCGAGAGCGGCCCACCAAGGCCTTGGCCGGTGCGGGGCAGGGGTTGGACGCCGGATACGGCTTGGGCTGAGAACACGGGGACGCCCGTGGTTCCTGTGGTGGCGCCCGGGCCCACCGTCGTGGTCGCGCCCGGGGGCGCCTGGTCCGTATCGGTCGGGGTGTTCCCGGTTCCGACGGTGGAGTTGGTGGTGCCGGAGGCCGGTGTGGTCGTGGTTGTACCCGAGGCCAGGGTGGTGGTCGTCGCCCCTGAGGCTTGCGTGGTCGTGGTCGCCCCTGGGCCCTGGGTGGTCGTGGTCGCCCCAGGGCCTTGGGTGGTCGTGGTCCCCGGCGGAACTGGGGTGGTGGTCGTGGTCGTCGCCGGCGCCGTACTCGTCGTGGTCGTGGCTTGTGAGCTCGTCGTGGTCGTCGCCGGCGCCGTGGTCGTCGTGGTCGTCGCCGGCACCGTGCTGGTCGTGGTCCCGGGCGCCGTCGTCGTGGTCGTCGCCGGTGGGGCCGTGCTCGTTGTGGTCGCGGGCGGCGCGGTTGTCGTGGTGGTGGCCGGCGCGCAGTTCGTCGCGCCGATCGTGTTGGCGTCCAGTGTCACTGCGCCAGTGAGAGCGAACAGCCGACCGTCCACCACTGCGCCGGTGTTGGCGGTGATCGAGACGTTGGCGATGATCGTGCCTGCGATCTGCGAGTTGGTCCCCAGCGTGGCGGAGCTTCCGACCGCCCAGTAGACGTTGCATGCCTCGGCCCCGCTCTGAAGAATCACCCGGCTGCCGGACGCGGTGGTGAGCGTGCTGCCGATCCGGAAGACGTACTCGCCGCCGCCGCTGAGGTAGAGGTCCCCCGTCAACTGCGCCGAGCTGGCGAAGCAGTACACGCCGGGAAGCAGGGGGTCGGCGGCCGTGCCGACGGTCTGTCCGAGGACTTCGCCGGTCAGGTCCTGGCACGGCGTGCGGCTCTGGAGGTCGCCGTAGGCGGCGCCGGCGTCGACCAGCGCCTGCTGCGCCACCGCGTTGCCGACGTGCAGCGCCCCGCTCCTGGTCACGGTACCGAATCCGGTCACGGAGGTGCCCGGGTACAACCCGACGTCTCCGTTGATCGTGGTCGCGCCGGTGTTGGTGATGGTGGTGTTGGCCACAACGGCAAAGCTCGTCGCCGTGCCGAGCGGCACCGCCCCGCGAGCAGTGCCTCCCCCAAGGATGACGGCCAGCACCGCCAGCCCGGTGGCCAGCAGGGCTACGCCGGCCGGGCGCCGACGCACGCGAGCGGTCATCGGACGAGGAGCCAGTTTCGAGCCCCGCATCCGGGATATGTCGTTCGCCAGGAGTGGCGAATGCGCGCGCCCTCGGCCGTAAGGGGGTCCATGGTATTGCCGCCCGTCTTCTTGAGCTGGGTAAACCCTAGCGCCCGCCGGGCTGTCGGCTGCCGCCTCGCCCTCACGGCCGAATGTCCCAGGCCGCCGGTACCCTGGTCCGGTGCCTCCGTTCCAGGTCGTCAGCGACTTCCAACCCGCCGGCGACCAGCCCAAGGCCATCGAAGGCCTGGCTGCCGGCGTGGAGCGGGGCCATCGGTTCCAGACCCTCCTCGGCATCACCGGCAGCGGGAAGAGCGCGACGATCGCCTGGACGATCGAGAAGGTCCAGCGACCGACGCTGGTCATCGCCCCCAACAAGTCGCTCGCCGCCCAGCTGGCGAATGAGTTCCGGGAGTTCTTCCCCCACAACCGGGTTGAGTACTTCGTCAGTTACTACGACTACTACCAGCCCGAGGCCTACCTCCCGAGCTCGGACACCTACATCGAGAAAGACAGCTCGATCAACGACGAGATCGAGCGGCTGCGCCACTCGGCCACGTGGGCCCTGGTCTCCCGCCGGGACGTGATCGTCGTCGCCTCGGTCTCCTGCATCTACGGCCTGGGCACGCCGGAGGAGTACACCAAGCACGTCCTGCCCGTCAGCCGGGGCATGGAGATCGACCAGCGGGCCATCCTGCGCCAGCTGGTCGACATGCAGTACGAGCGCAACGACATGAACTTCATCCGGGGGAAGTTCCGGGTGCGGGGCGACACCATTGAGGTCCACCCGGCCTACGAGGAGCAGGGGATCCGTATCGAGCTGTTCGGAGACGAGGTCGAGCGGATCAGCCGGGTCGACCCCCTCACCGGGGAGATCCTGGAGGTGCTGGAGGAGGTCGTCGTCTTCCCGGCCACCCACTACGTGGCCGGCGAGGAGCGGATGCGCAGCGCCATCGGCCGTATCGAGCACGAGCTGCAGGAGCGGCTGGCCTGGTTCGAGAGGGAGGGCAAGCTCCTCGAGGCCCAGCGCCTGCGCATGCGGACCAGCTACGACCTCGAGATGATGCAGGAGGTCGGCTTCTGCAACGGCATCGAGAACTACTCCCGCCACATCGACGGGCGGGCCGCCGGCCAGCCGCCCCACACCCTGCTCGACTTCTTCCCGAAGGACTTCCTGCTCGTCATCGACGAGTCCCACGTGACCGTGCCCCAGCTCCACGGCCAGTACGAGGGAGACCGGTCCCGCAAGGAGACCCTGGTCGACCACGGCTTCCGGCTCCCCTCCGCGGCCGACAACCGGCCGCTGCGGTTCGACGAGTGGTACGAGCGGGTCAACCAGTGCATCTTCCTCTCGGCCACCCCGTCGGACTACGAGATCGGCCAGTCAAGCCAGATCGTCGAGCAGATCGTGCGGCCCACCGGCCTCACCGATCCCGAGGTGGTTATCAAGCCCACCAAAGGCCAGATCGACGACCTCATGGAGCAGATCCGGCTCACCACCGAGAAGGGCGACCGGGTCCTGGTCACCACCCTGACCAAGAAGATGGCCGAGGACCTGACCGATTACCTGCTGGAGCTGGGGGTCAAGGTTCGCTACCTCCACAGCGAGGTCGACACCATCCAGCGCATCGAGATCCTACGCGACCTGCGCCTGGGCGAGTTCGACGTGCTGGTCGGAATCAACCTGCTCCGGGAAGGCCTCGACCTGCCCGAGGTGTCGCTGGTGGCGATCCTCGACGCCGACAAGGAGGGGTTCCTGCGCAGCGAGACGTCGCTGATCCAGACCATGGGCCGCGCCGCCCGCAACGTCGACGGCCAGGTGATCATGTACGCCGACAAGGTCACCGACTCCATGCAGCGGGCCATCTCGGAGACCAACCGCCGGCGGGGGGTGCAGGAGGCCTACAACCGCGAGCACGGCATCGACCCCCAGACCATCCGCAAGGCGGTCACCGACATCCTGGCCACGCTGCGGCCCGACGGGAACGGCGAGGCGCCGAGGCCGGGGAAGGACCGCCGGTCCCGCAAACGGGACAAGGTGCGGAGCGACTTCGCCGAACTGCCGCAGGACGAGCTGGAGCGGCTGATCCGGACCCTGGAGGAGGAGATGAAGGAGGCGGCCACCGATCTGCGCTTCGAGTACGCCGCCCGCCTGCGCGACGAGATCCACGACCTGAAACGAGAACTGAAGCAGGTCGTCTGAGCGGTCGATAGATACAGGGTGACCCTGCTGGCGGATCCCCAGGCCCCCGCGCCCCGGCGCGCCGGTCCGGTCCGCCGGCTCTGGGACCTGCCCTTCCGCGCCCACGTCGCCGCCCTGGCCGTGGTCCTCCTGGCTCTCGTGCCCCTGGTCGGCACGGGATCCTCGTTCTCGGCCGACGAGGGCGCAGCCGTGGTCCAGGCCAAGTCGCTTTCGAGGGGTGACGGGTGGATCGTCGAGCACCCGTTCGCGGAAATCGACGCCACCGGCGCCAACTACCCGCTGGAGAACTCCGAGCGGGGTGACCGGGGCGTGGCGCCGTACGCCAAGCACCCCCTCTACCCGTTGGTGCTGGCCACGGCCCACCGTGTGGGCGGCGTGACCGGGATGGTCCTCCTCTCCCTTGCCGGCACGCTGTGTGCCGCCGCGCTGGCGGCCCTGATCGCCCGCCGCCTCGACGAGGCCCTCGTCCGACCGACCCTCTGGACCGTGGGCCTGGCCAGTCCGCTCCTCTTCGACGGGTTCCTGGTGATCGCCCACACTGCCGCCGCCGCCCTGGCGGCCGGCGCCATGCTCCTGGCACTGCGGGCCGCGGATCGCCGGAGCGTGGCGAGCGCGCTCGCGGTCGTGCCGTGCGTGGCCGCCGCGGTGCTGTTGCGCACCGAAGCCGTCTTCTTCGCCGCCGGGCTGGCGTCGGTGGCGGCGGCCCTCGCACTGGCCTCGCGACGGTCACGATTTGCGCTCTTCACCGTCGCCGGCGGCACCGTCCTGGCCGCGCTCGTCACCATGGCCCTCGAGGACCACTGGACCGCGCACCTGGTGGGGGCGGCTCCCGTGACCGCCTCCCTCACGACGGCCTCGCCACTGGGGGGCGGGCCCGGGAGCCAGGTGCGGGCGTTCGTCTTGACCTGGCTGACCACGGGCTACTCCGACTCGGGCGTCGTGGACGTCGCCCTGTTTGTCATGGCGATCGGGACCGTGCTCGCCGCGCTCGCCGTGCGGCGCCGTGCCGAGGACCGGATCGTGGTCGGGCTGTCCCTGGTGGTCGCCGCCGCCGGCGCCATGGCCCTCGCCGCCGGGCCGGTGCACCTCGTACCCGGCCTGCTCATCGCGTTCCCCGTGGTCGGAGCCGGCTTGGCGCTGCTAAACCGGCGGGTCCTGGCCACCGACACCGCCCGGCTGGCGTTCGGGACGTTCGTGGTGTTCGCCTTGGCAGTTGCCGCCACGCAGTACGAGCGCGGTGGTTCGGGCGAGTGGGGTGGGCGCTACTTCGCCCTCGGGCTCCCGCTGGTGGTGCCCGTGGTCCTGCTGGCCATCCGCGACGCCGGCTGCCGGCTCGCGTCCCGTCCGCGCCGTGTCGCCGGCGGCGCCCTCGTCGTGTGCATGGCGGCCATGGCTGCGATGGGCGTGGCCACGATCCGTGAGCAGCATCGGAGGACGGGCGCCATGAACGGGGCGATCCGCGCCGCGATCGGTTCCGTTCCCTCCGAGGGCCTGCCGGTGGTCGTCGCCACCGACGGTGCGCTCGCCCGCCACGCCTGGCCGATCATGGACGACGCCCGCCTGCTGCTCAGTGGCGGGGACCTCGACGAGCTGGCCGGCCGCCTCGATGCCGCGGGCGTGCGCCAGTTCGTGGTCGTCACCAGCGCGGCCCGGCCCCTGGAGATTCCGGGGGGCCGGATGCAGGTCGTCAGCCGCGACGACGGGGCGTTGGCACGCGTCCTGGTCGTGCGAATCCCATGAACACGACCTTGGTTCCCAAGGGCGACGCCCGCCCCGCCGCCGGCGCCGGCCCCTGGTGGCGGCGGCTGTGGCTGGCGCCCCTGTGGGCCCACGTCGCCGTCCTGGCCGCGGTGCTGGCGCTGCTGTACCCGCTCATGAGCCCGTCGAGCGCGTACACGTCGGACGAGGGCGCGTATGCGCTGCAAGAGCGGTCGCTCGAGCAAGGCTCCTGGACGTATGACTACCGCGCCGAGCCCCTCGACCCGGACGGGCGTGCATTCCCGATCATTAACAGCGATCAGGGGGAGTCGGGCTACTTCACGTACGTCAAGCACCCGGCCTACCCCTTGCTGCTGCGGGCCTCGACGGTCGTCGCCGGGCCGGTGCTCGGCCTCCACCTTCCTGCGCTCCTGGGCCTCATCGGCACCGCCATCGCGGCCTGGCTGCTGGCCGGGCAGCTCGCTCCGAGGCTCCGCCGGCCGGCGTTCTGGCTGGCTGCCGGCGGCCCGGTGCTGGTCAACGGCTTTCTTCTCTGGGCCCACGCGCCGAGCGCCGCCCTGGCCGGGTTCGCGATGGTCGGGGCCGCGATCGTCGCCCGCGGCGGCCCGGCCCGCTGGGCATTGGCGGCCGTCGCCGCCGCGCTCGCCGCCGGGGTTCTGCTCCGCTCCGAAGGCCTTCTGTTCGCCGGCGCCCTGAGCGTGGCCTTGGCCGCGGTGGTCCTCCGGCGATACGGGCTGCGTCGTGGCGCCGTCACCTTCGCCGTCCTCGGCCCGCCCGCGCTCGCCGTGGCTCTTCTGGAGCGGGAGTGGGTGGGATCGATCATCGGTGCTCACCGCGAGACCCTCGCCACCCGCGGCGGGGGCGGTTCCTCCTCGTTTCTCGCCGGTCGCCTGAGCGGCGCCTGGCACGTCCTGATGCAGGGGCATTTCGTCGACCCGGCCGCCGGCCTCCCACTGCTGCTGGGGCTGGTGCTCGTGGCCGGACTGGGTGTCATCGCCCTGCGCCAGTGGGGCCCGTCGTCGCTAGGGAAGCTGGCGCTGGCCGTCGGGCTGGCTGCGGGGTTCGTCATCTTCCGTTCCGTCGGCCATCTGGCCGACCCCGTGACGGGGCTGTTCCCAGCCTGGCCGCTTGCGGCGCTGGGGCTTCTCCTCTTCCGGTGGCGAGGGGCCGGACCGGTCGCCCACGTCCTGGGCGGCACGAGCCTGCTGTTCGGCGCGGCCGTGCTCGCCACCCAGTACCCCGAGGGCGGGGGAGTGGAGTGGGGGGGCCGTTTCCTCTCACCGCTGCTCGTGCCGATCGCCGTTCTGGCCGTCGCCGGCCTCGTCCGGGCGCTCGATGCCGTACCGGGACCGGCCCGGCGACCGGCCACGGCGCTGCTCGCGGCCCTGGGCCTGGTGTCCGCCACGTTCGCGGTGGCGAGCGTCGGCGACCTGCGCAACCGGCAGGACAACATGGTCGCCGCCGTCTCCCGGCACCCGGCGACGGTCACGGTGACGACGCGACCCTCCCTCCCGCGCCTGGCCTGGCGGTCCGACGCTCGGGTGACGTGGATGCTCACGGACGAGGCCGGATTGTCCGCGCTGCTGGCCGACCTCCGGCGCGCCGGCGTGGCCGACGTCGCCGTGCTGACCGGCGCCGCGGTGCCGCTCGCCGAGCTCGGGGCGTACCCGGCGCTCGAGCCCGTGCAGGAGCCGGCGTTGCGGGCGAGTGGCCTCCAGTTGGTGATCGCCCGGGACCGGTAGTCCCAGCGCGCCGGTACTCTCATGAGGTGTCCGACAAGCTTGTGATTCGGGGCGCGCGCGAGCACAACCTCCGCAACGTCTCCATCGAGTTGCCCCGCGACAAGCTGGTGGTCTTCACCGGCCTCTCCGGCTCCGGGAAATCCTCGCTCGCCTTCGACACGATCTACGCCGAGGGGCAACGGCGGTACGTGGAATCGCTCTCGGCGTACGCCCGCCAGTTCCTGGGCCAGATGGACAAGCCCGACGTCGACTTCATCGAGGGGCTCTCGCCGGCCATCTCGATCGACCAGAAGTCGGCTTCCAGGAACCCCCGGTCCACGGTCGGCACGATCACCGAGGTCTACGACTACCTGCGCCTGCTGTGGGCCCGCATCGGGGTGCCCCACTGCCCCACGTGCGGGGCGGTGGTCGCCCGCCAGACGCCCCAGCAGATCGTCGACCGCATCCTCCAGCTCCCCGACGGCACCCGGTTCCAGGTGCTGGCGCCGGTCGTGCGGGGCCGCAAGGGCGAGTACGAGGGGCTGCTGGAGGAGCTGGCGGGCCAGGGGTACACCCGGGCCCGGGTCGACGGCGAGCTGATCGAGCTGGCCGACCGGGCCAGCGCCAAGCTGGCCCGCTACGAGATGCACACCATCGAGGTGGTGGTCGACCGCCTGGTGCGCCGGGAGGGCATCGAGCGCCGGCTCACCGACTCCCTGGAGACGGCGCTGCGCCTGGCCGACGGGGTGGCCGAGGTCGAGCTGGTGGCCAAGGACGGTGAGGCCGAGCCGGAGATCATGACGTTCAGCCAGCACCTGGCCTGCCCCAACGACGGTACGTCGTTCCCCGAGCTCGCACCCCGGAACTTCTCGTTCAACTCCCCCTACGGGGCCTGCCCCCATTGCGACGGGCTGGGCACCCGCTTCGAGGTCGATCCCGAGCTGGTCGTCCCCAACAACGACCTGACCCTCGACGAGGGGGCGGTGGCGCCGTGGGCCGGCGCCCGGGGCGAGTACTTCCACCGGGTGCTGGCCGCGGTGGCCGAGACCTACGGCTTCCGCACCACGACACCGTTCAAGAAGCTGACCAAGGCCCAGCAGAAGACCCTGCTCTACGGGTCGGGCACCAAGCAGGTGCACGTCCAGTACCGCAACCGCTACGGGCGCACCCGCTCGTACTTCACCCACTACGAGGGGGCCGTCCCCTACCTCCAGCGCCGGCACTCCGAGGCGGAGTCCGACTACATGCGAGACCAGATCGAGGGCTACATGCGGGAGGTGGCCTGCAAGGACTGCGGCGGCGCCCGGCTGAAGCCGGAGTCCCTGGGCGTCACCGTCGCCGGCCGGAACATCCACGAGGTGTGCGACCTGTCGATCGCCAAGTCGGCGGAGTTCCTGGCCACCGTCGAGCTGTCGTCGCGCGACGCCATGATCGCCGAGCGGGTGGTCAAAGAGGTCAACGCCCGGATGCAGTTCCTGCTCGACGTCGGCCTCGACTACCTCACCCTGAACCGCTCCGCCGGCACCCTGGCCGGCGGTGAGGCCCAGCGCATCCGCCTGGCCAGCCAGATCGGCAGCGGGCTGGTCGGCGTGCTCTACGTGCTGGACGAGCCCTCGATCGGCCTCCACCAGCGGGACAACCGCAAGCTGATCGACACCCTGATCAGGCTTCGGGACCTGGGCAACACGGTGATCGTCGTCGAGCACGACGAGGACACCATCCGGATCGCCGACCACGTGGTCGACATCGGCCCGGGGGCCGGCGAGCACGGTGGCGAGATCGTGGTCAGCGGCTCGGTGAAGGACCTGATCAAGGAGAAGCGGTCGATCACCGGCCAGTACCTCTCCGGCGCCCGCAGCATCCCGGTGCCGGCGATGCGCCGGGAGCCGGGCCACGGCTGGCTGGTCGTCCGGGGCGCCCGGGAGCACAACCTCAAGAACATCGACGTGGAGTTCCCGCTCGGGTGCTTCGTGTGCGTCAGCGGCGTGTCGGGGTCGGGCAAGTCGACCCTGGTCAACGACATTCTCTACCGGTCGCTCATGCAGCGGATCTACAAGTCGAAGACCGTCCCCGGCCGGCACAAGAAGATCGAGGGCGACGAGCTTCTCGACAAGGTCATCAACATCGACCAGTCGCCCATCGGCCGCACGCCCCGGTCGAACCCGGCCACCTACACCGGAGTGTGGGACCACGTGCGGAAGCTCTTCAGCCAGACCCAGGAGGCGAAGGTCCGGGGCTACCTGCCCGGGCGGTTCTCCTTCAACGTCAAGGGCGGCCGCTGTGAGGCGTGCGCCGGGGACGGCACGATCAAGATCGAGATGCACTTCCTGCCTGACGTGTACGTCCCCTGCGAGGTGTGCAAGGGCGGGAGGTACAACCGGGACACCCTCGACGTCACGTTCAAGGGCAAGAACGTGGCCGAGGTGCTCGACCTGAGCTGCGAGGAGGGGGCGGAGTTCTTCGCCAACCAGCCCGTGATCGCCCGGCACCTCACCACGCTGGTCGATGTCGGCCTGGGATACGTGCGGCTCGGACAGCCGGCGCCCACCCTGTCCGGCGGCGAGGCCCAGCGGGTCAAGCTGGCCAGCGAGCTGTCCAAGCGGGGCACCGGCCACACCATCTACATCCTCGACGAGCCCACGACCGGCCTGCACTTCGAGGACATCCGCAAGCTGCTCACCGTGCTCAGCCGCCTGGTCGACCAGGGCAACACCGTCCTGGTCATCGAGCACAACCTGGACGTCATCAAGAGCGCCGACTGGGTCATCGACCTGGGGCCGGAGGGGGGCGACGGCGGCGGCATGGTGATCGTCGAGGGCACGCCGGAGGTGGTGGCCAAGACGCCGGACAGCTACACGGGCAAGTTCCTGGCCGACGTGCTGGGGCGGTAAAAGCCACATGGCAAGCTGTATGATGGGGTAATGCAGATAGCGGTGGTGCTTTCGGATGAGCAGGTGGATGAGTTGGATCGCCTCGTGCCGGGGGACTTCTCCTCGCGGGCCGAGGTGGTGCGAACCGCCGTGGCCGCATGGCTCGACGCCCGGCGGTCCGCAGAGCTCGACCAGCGGTATGTGTCCGCCTACGACGAGAAGCCACCGCAGCTGGACGACATCGACAGCGGGCGCGTGGGACGGCTCGAGGCGCCGGCCTCGGGCACATGGGACGACCTCGATTGGTGAGGCGGGGCGAGGTCCGCTGGGCGAACATCGGCACGAAAACCAGACCCGTGGTTCTCCTCACCCGGCAGGCGGTGATTGGGCGGCTCCGGTCGGTCGTCGTCGCACCATGCACCACCACGGTGCGCAGCCTGCCCTCGGAGGTTCCCCTCGGCCCGGAGGAGGGATTGCCGAAGACGTGCGTCGCCAACTTGGACAACGTCACCCTCGTTGATGTCGGGGCCCTGGGTGAGCTCGTCACCATGCTGGATGCTCCGGTCATGACGCGTATGTGCGCAGCGCTGAGTGCTGCGGTCGGCTGCGATCGAGTCTGAAAGGCCGACCGAGCTAGTCCGGCCTGGCTACGGCAACGCCAAAGATGGCGGCAACGTGCGGCTCGGGCAGCCGGCGCCGACCCTGTCCGGCGGCGAGGCCCAGCGGGTGAAGATGGCCAGCGAGCTGTCGGCGGCGGCATGGTGATTGTCGAGGGCCCGCCCGAGGTGGTGGCCAAGACACCCGACAGCTACACGGGCAAGTTTCTGGCCGACGTGTTGGCGAGGTAGCCGGCGATCCGCCGGGTCGCGGGTCAAGTAATCCACTTCAGAGGTCGATACCTATTCCATGGCGGGACCGGCGGTGGCGGTTGTCGATGTCCGCGCGCCGGCGCCACCTGCCGGGCCGGTCCTCCGCCCGGATGCCGGCAGCCGCCGGCGGCCGGCGGTCGCCGTCGTCCTGCTGCTGCTGCTGCTGGCCGGCGCCCTCTTCCTGGCCCACGGCTCCCGGACCCTGAACGCGCCCTTCGGCGACTCCCACGACGGGCGGAACGCCGCCGTCTGGGCCACGGGAAGCGAGAGCCTCCGCCAGGACGGCCCGTTGCGGTCCCGGCTCGGTACCCGGCACGAGCACGGCGGCTATGCCAACCACCCGCCCCTGATCTACGTCGAGACGGCCGTCGCCGAGGTTCTCGGGTGGGCCACGCCGGCATCGACCCGGGCGCCGGCGTGGCTGGGCAGCCTCGTGCTGCTCCTGCTCGTCGCTCGGCTTCTCGTCGACCGCGGCCTGCGGCCGGGCGCCGCCGGCGTCGCCGTCGTGCTCCTGGCCACTACACAGATGTTCCTCGTGTACGGGACGATGCTGGACACACCCGTCACCTCGCTCCCGTTCGGCGCCGGCCTGCTGGTGGCTTGGGAGCGGGCCCGGCGAGGACGGCGCGTACAGCCCTGGTGCGCTGCGACGTTATCTCTCTTTGCCGTCCTCGCCGGCTGGCAGTCGCTGGCCCTGGCCGGGATCGTCGCCGGCTGGGCGGTCGTGCGCGTGGTGCGGCGGTCAGGTGATCGACAGGTCGACCTGGCCTTCGCCGGCGGCGCGCTCGCCGGCGGGGTGCTGCTGCTCGGGTGGCTGCTTTGGGCGTTCGGCGGGACACTCTCACCGCTCATCGACCAGTTCCTGTTCCGCACCGGCCACTTCACAGAGCCGGTCGGCCTGGACGGCGCAGTGGCTGCAATGGTCCGAGACGGGATGGCGATGATCGGCGTGCTGGGGATCGTCGCCCTAGTCGGCGCCGCGCTCGCCCTCCGGGACCGGCGCACCCGGGGTGTGATGGCCCTCGCCCTGGCGGTGACGATCCCGTACCCGCTGATCTTCAAGGCCGGGGTCGTGAACCACGACTACTGGGACTACTGGCTCCTCCTGCCCTTCGCCTTCGGTGTGGGCGTCATCGCCGACGCGCTGCTCGGCCACTGGGAAACGAGGTCCGGCTGGACGGCGGGGCTCCTCCTGTCGGTCGCCGGCCTCGGCGCCGGCCTGACCATGTCCTCCTGGGCCGTTCCCGGCGTCCCTGAGCAGAGGAAGCTCAGTGGTTTCGCAGTGACCGAGGCCACCCGCGCCCCACAACTCGGTCCAGGCCAGGTCACCTCCTGGTATGCCGGCACGGTGGGCTCGCCCGCTCCATGGCTGGCCCTGGCGACAGGCCGCGCCGCCGTTGCCGTTCGAGGCGGGGAGATGGATGTCCTCCCCAGGTCCCGCCCGACCGACATCGTTCTGGTCGGCGACGCCCGGTGCCGGAACGGCCGTAACGAGCGCACCTACGAGTTCCGGCCAGCCTCGTCGCTCGTGGACCAGCCCCCGGTCATCGAATCCTGCTGGCCACTGGACTCGCCTCAAGCGGTCGCCGGCCCCGGGCGGCGCGAGACACGGAGCGCCGGCGCCCGTTCAAGTGGCGCGGTCGGAAGGTCGACATATCCGGCGTGACGGTGTCCACGCCTGTCCGCTCGACTACGCCGGAGCCGGCGGACGCCACCCTGGCGCGTCCAGGCCGCCGGCGCCGGCCAGGCCTGGCGCTGCTGTTTCTCGCCACCGTGCTGTTCCTCGGCTTTGGGTCACGGACCATTGCGGCGCCTTTCGGTGAGTCCCACGATGGGCGGAATGCCTGGGTCTGGTCGTTCGGGAGTCTCAGCCTGCGGATGGACGGCCCGGTGGAGTCACGCCTGGGCACCCGCAGTCCGGTGACCGGCGTGTACGTGAACCACCCGCCGCTCATCTATGTGAAAACGGCGCTGACCGAGGAGGTCGGGTCCGCCAGCAACGCCGCCACGCGGGCCCCCGCCTGGTTGGGCACCATCGGGGCCATCTGGCTGCTCTATCGGTTGCTCTGCGTCTGCGGGCTCCGACCCCGCGCCGTCGGCATGGCCGTGCTGCTCGTCGTGACGATGCCGATGCTCCTCGTGTACGGGACCATGCTCGATACGCCCGTCACGTCGCTGCCGTTCGGCATTGGCCTGCTCCTGTTGTGGGAGCGGGCCCGGCGGGGGCATGCCGTGTCGCCGCTGACGGCTGCGACATTGACCGCCATCACCGTCCTCACCGGATGGCAGGCCGCCGTCCTGGCCGTGGCCATCGGTACGTGGGCCCTGTTCCGCGCCGTGCTCGGCACCGGGCGGCGGGACACCGACATCGCCTTCGCCACCGGCGCCGCGCTCGGGGTCGGGTTGCTCGCGGCATGGATACTTTGGGCGTCCGGGGGCGACTTGGGCACGATCCTCGACCAGTACCGTTTCCGGACCGGCCAGTCGACGCAGTCCGTCGGGCTTGGAGCGCTCGCGGCCTCCCAGGCCCACTATGGGGCGGCCCTATTCGGCGCCGTCGGTCTCCTCGGTGTCGCCGGCCTCGTCATGGCCTGCAGAGATCCCCGCACACGCGGCATAGCCACGCTCGGCATCGCCGTTACCGTCTCCTACACGGTCGTCTTCCGGACCGGGGCCGTGAACCACAGCTACTGGGGGTACTGGTTCCTGTTGCCCCTGGGGATCGGGCTGGCCGTCGGCGCCGACCGGCTGGTCGCGTACTGGCGCTCGCACGGCCGTTGGGAGCCCGTCCTCCCCCTCACTGTGGCTGTGCTGGCCGTCGTCCTCGTGGTCGGAGCATGGGTGAGGGTTCCGGCGGCCGAGGCGGACAAGCTCGCCGGTATCAAGGCGGCCACGGTTCTGGAACAGACCGGGGTCCCTCCCGAATAGGGACGGCCGCTTGCATAGCGGCATGATCCCGCTCAACCGGGCCCTGACTGCGGTCGATAACTACCCCATGCGACGCCTGGCCAGACCCATGCTGCTGGCGGGCATCGCCCTAAGCGTCCTAGGACTTAGCAAGGTCCACGCCACCGCGCACCAGTACGACTACACGTCGTCGTCCCGTTTCGCCTGGTCGCTGGCCTACATCGCCCTGCTGTGGGCGGCCTCCTACGGTGCCGGTCTGCCCGAGATCCCGCGTACCCGCCGGTCGGCGGCACTCACCGCCCTGGCCTCCACCGGCGTCGCCGCCCTCGGATTCTCGGTCCTCCAGCTCGTGGCCGGCTCGGCCCTTTTGCCCCGCTTTGTGGTGCTGGGCACCCCTTTTGCCCTCGTCCCTGTGGCTCTGGTCACCTCGTCGCTGGCCCGGCGGGGGACCCAGCGCGACGGCGAGCGCGACAGGGTCGTCGTCGTCGCCGGACCCGAGGAGAGCGCCAACCTGACCCGTGAGCTGGGCGCCAGCCCCGAGCGGCCAGCCGTGCTGGCCTGGGTCCTGTCGCCTGCAGAGGCGGCGGTCGAGACCGGCCCGGAGCAGCCGCTCGTCGATGTCGTCCGGGCGGCGCGGGCCACGGCCGTGGTCCTCGACCGGGTGGCGCTGGCGGACCAGTCGATTGTCGCCCAGGCGGCCGCCCTGCACGAGGCCGGCGTCCGGGTCCGCACGCTCTCCCTGTTCTACGACGAGTGGCTCGGCAAGCTCCCGCTGGCCGAGCTCGAGCGCATCTCGCTGATGTTCGACATCGGCGAGCTCCACCGGGCCCGGTACGGCCGGATCAAGCGGGTCCTCGACGCCATGGGCGCGGCCGCCGGCATGGTGGTGCTCACCGCCGTCATCCCGGTGGTGTGGATTGGCAACCGGGTTGGGAACCGGGGCCCGCTCTTGTACCGGCAGACCAGGGTGGGCAAGGGGGGCACGGAGTTCCAGATCCTGAAGTTCCGGACGATGACGCCGGGCGGGTCCGGTGCGACGACGCAATGGACCGCCGACGACGACCCCCGGATCACCCCGTTCGGCGCATGGCTGCGCAAGAGCCACCTCGACGAACTGCCCCAGGTGGTCAACATCCTCCGGGGCGACCTCTCCGTCGTCGGCCCCCGGCCCGAGCAGCCGCAATACTTCGAGGAGCTGGAGGAGAAGATCCCCTTCTACGGCCTCCGCCACCTGGTCCGCCCCGGGCTGACCGGGTGGGCCCAGGTGAAGTACCCCTACGGCGCCAGCGAAGGCGACGCCCTCGAGAAGCTCCAGTACGAGTTCTACTACCTGCGCCACCAGGGATTGGCCCTGGATCTGCGGGTCACCGGCCGCACCCTGCGTAGCGTGCTAGGCCGGGCAGGGCGATGAGCGTGGAGCCGACTGTCACGGTGGCCATCCCGGTACTGAACGAGGAGGCGCACATCGACGCCTGCCTCGCCGCCGTCGCCGCCCAGACCTACTTGGGGATCGTAGAGGTGCTGGTCGTCGACGGCGGTTCGACCGACGCAACCCCAGCCATGGTCGCCGACCGCCCCGGAGTCCGGCTGCTAGAGAACCCGCTCCGGATTCAGGCTGCGGCGCTCAACATCGCCCTGGGCGAGGCCAAGGGCGACGTCTTCGTCCGGGTCGACGGCCACTGCGTGATCGCTCCCGACTACGTCGCCAAGTGCGTCGAGGCCCTCCAGCGCACCGGGGCAGCTATGGTCGGCGGGGCCATGACCCCGGTCGCCGAGGGCCGGCTCCAGCGTGGGATCGCGGCGGCCATGGCGTCCAAGCTGGGTGCCGGCCCGGCCCGCTTCCACAGCGGGGGTGCATCCGGCCCTGTCGACACCGTGTACCTGGGCGCGTACCGCACAGAGCGGGCCCGTGAGGTCGGCGGCTACGCCGAGGACGTCGGAGTCAACGAGGACGCCGAGTTCGCCATCCGGATGGGGGCGCGCGGCCCGGTCTGGTTCGACCCGGCGATCCGCTCGACGTACGTGCCCCGGTCGAGCGTGAAGGCCGTGAGCCGCCAATTCTACCGCTATGGCCGCTCCCGGGCCTCCACCGTCCGCCGCCACCCCCGGTCTCTTACCGGCCGCCAACTTGCCGCCCCCCTCTTGGTGCTGGGGCTGCTCTCCCCCGCCCGGAAGGTGGTGGCCGGCGGCTATCTAGCCCTCGTCGCCGCTGGCTGTGTCAAGGAGGCCAGCAAGGACCGGGCCGCCGGTGCGGCCATGGCTGCGGTCATCCCCACCATGCACCTGAGCTGGGGCGTCGGCTTCCTCCGGGGCCTCGTCCTTCCTCACCGGAGGCGGGGATGACCGGCTCGCAGAGCGTCGTGATCCCGACCTACGGGCGGCCGGCACAGCTGGCCCGCCTCCTGGCGAGCATCGTGCCGGCCGAGCTCTCTTCTGACGAACCGGAGGTCGTCGTCGTCGACGACGGGTCCGCCCCCCACACCTACGACGAGGTCCAGGCCGCCTACCCCTCGGTGATATGGCTTCGCCAGCCCCGGTCCGGCCCAGCCACCGCCCGCAACACGGGGTGGCAAGCATCAACCGGCGACGTCGTGGTGTTCATCGACGACGACTGCGTGCTCGCCGCCGGCGCCCTGTCGTTGCTCCAGGAGGCGCTCACCGTCCTCGACGCCGCCGGCGCCACCATCGAACCGCTGCACAGCGGCCACCTTGTTGCCGACTTCATGCATGCCGAGCACTTGGTCACCCATAAAATGCAGGACGGCGAGGTTCGCTGGCTCGTGACCGCCTGCCTCGCCGTACGCCGTGCTGCGCTCGAAGTCGTCGGAGGCTTCGACGAGCAACTGACCTCCGCTGGGGGAGAGGACGTCGACCTGAGCCTACGGCTGAAGGAGGCCGGCTTCCGCCTCGGCGTGGCGCCGGCGGCGGTGGCCCTCCACGACCACCGCGCCAGCCTGCGACTGTTGGTGCGCACGTACTACCGGCACGGGACCGGGCAGCGTCGCCTGGCCACCCGGCATCCCGAACGGAGGACGGACCTGGCGGGGAGCACACGAGCCCGGCTCAGCCCGGCGGCGTGGGCCCGGACCTACCGGGAGTACCGCCAGGAGGAAAGTGTCCTGGCCAGCGTCGCCTTCATCGGCCTCCGGTTGACGATGATGGTCCCATGGCTGATCGGGGCGTGGAGGGGTCCGAGCGGAGACGCCAGTTGAGCCCAACCGTCCTCCTCGTGAACGACGTTGCCTCGGTGGGTGGGGGGCAGACGGTGTTGCTGCAGGTCGTGCGGATACTGATCAATGCCGGGTTCAGCGCCCACGTGGCGTGCCCTGCGGGCGACCTGGCCGACCGGAGCGAGGAGCTTGGCGCCCGCTGGCACCCCTTCGCCTTCACCGAGCGCCGGCTCCTCACCCCCAGCCGCCGCCTACCGCGACCGCAAGCGCTCGCCGCTCGGGTTAATGAAGGGCGGAAGCTCTCCGCGCTGGCCGCACAGGTTCAGGCGGATATCGTCCACACCGGCGCACTGGTCCCGCACGTCGACACCCAGGCCACCGGACGGCAACTCCGGGCCCGAACGCTGTGGCATGTGAACCAGGTATCACCGGCCTACCTGTTCGCTGGCCCCCTCCCGGCAAGGATCGTGAGCGTCTCCCGTGCTGCGCTTCAGCCGGCAGCGTGGCGGGGCGCCGCCATGGCGCGGTCGGCGGTCGTGCCCAACGGAATCGACATCCAACGTTTCCGCCTGCCGACGGTTGAGGAGCGAGCCCGAGCCAAGGAATCGCTCGGGTTGCGGGACGAGCTCACGATCGTCACGGTGGCCCGGCTCGAGCCGCTCAAGTGTGTCGACGTCGTCATCCGGGCTGCGGCCTTGTCTGGCGTGGCGCCTACGATCATCGTTGTGGGCGACGCCACCGGCTACAGCGGCGGCGACGGGTACGCCCAGAGCCTCAAGCGGTTGGCTGCCGAGCTGGATGTCGACGTGCGTTTCCTGGGCAACCGCTCCGATGTCGCAGAGGTTCTCTGGGCCGGCGACCTGTTTGCCTTCATGTCCCGGTGGGAAGCGTTCGGGCTCGTGCTGGCAGAAGCATCGGCGACGGGCCTTCCCGTTGTGTGCGCCAACAGTGGGGGGTGCGCCGAGGTGGTGGTCGACGGCGTCACCGGCGTGCTGGTAGAACCGGACGACGTCGCCGGCTGTGGGGCGGCAATCGCACGCCTGGCGGGCGACGCAGCCCTGCGGGACTCCATGGCCAGCGCCGGCCGCCGGCATGCCGAAGGAAACTTCGACGTCTCTACGCTCGGGTCCCGCCTGTTGCCGCACTATCTCGAACTGGCGGGGATTGCGTGATCACGGTCGCCGTGACCATGTCGGTCCTCAACGGAGCCACCACGCTGGGCCAGGCGCTGGCGTCAGTGGCCGGCCAGACACACCTGCCCGACCAGGTGGTCGTGGTAGACGACGGATCGACGGACGCCACGCCCTCCGTCCTGGAGGCGTGGCGGGAGATCCTGCCGCTACGCATCGTCCGGCACGCGACGAACCGGGGCGTGGCCGCCGGCCGGACCTCGGCGATGGCGGAGGTCGACACTGACCTGGCGCTCGCCCTCGACGCCGACGATGCATGGCTCCCGGACCACTTGGCGCTGATGCTCGACGCCTACGACGCCCAGCCCGGGATCGTCAGCCCGATGGCGGTGGTCTGGGAGCCGGGCGCAGGTCGCCCCGTCGACTGGGTCGCCCGCCGTCAACCGCTACCCCGGTCACTCGACGTCGAGCATCTCCTCGTTATGAATTGGCTGTTCTCGGGCTCGCTGTTCGAGCGGAGGGCGTTCGACGCGGTCGGTGGTGCCTACCGGTACCCGGGCTGCGAGGACTGGGACCTCTGGCTCCGGCTCACCCGCGCTGGCGTGCCGGTATCGGTCCTGCACGAGCCGACGGTGCTCTACCGGGTGCACGGAGGCAGCATTTCCGCCGAGGACCGGCTGCTTCCCATGGAGATCCAGGTGCTGGAGGGGTTCCTGGAGGAGACGACG
>CAYZMG010000015.1:20055-23937 GCA_964479465.1 uncultured Acidimicrobiales bacterium | reverse complement strand
CCGCCGCAGCCTTCGTCACCGCCACGCCCGAGTGGCGCTCCGGGCGGCCTACGACCAGGCCCGCCTGGGCCGGTCGTCGTCGGCCCGGGTCACTGCCCTGAAGGCGCTCGGCGGGCCCGCCCCTGTCCGCCTTAGAGGCGCGGCGATGTTCCTGGCGCCAGCGCGCACGGTCCGCCAGCGCGACCGCGCCCACCGGGTGCCGGCGCCGTGACCCTCGACCCGGCCCGGCCGGCGGCGTGGGGACAACTTGGAGCGCTCGTCCGCCGGGTGTCTTCCAGCCGGCTGGCCCGCCAGTTCGGTGGTCTGACGGGGGGAAGGGCTGCGGCGGCCGCCCTCTCGTTCGTCTGGCTGGCGGTCGCAGCCCGCTACCTCTCGGTGCCGGAGTTCGCCGACCTCGCACTCGTCCTGAGCGTCGGGGCGATCATGTCGGTGGTAGCCGACAGCGGCCTGCCGCTGATGCTCAACGAGGCACTCGCCGCCGACCCGGCCCGCGGCCGGGCCACGCTGCTCCTGGTCATCCGGCGCCGGATGCTGCTGGCGGTGGGAGCGACGCTGGCGATGGCGGTGTTCTACCTGCTCGCGGCCACCGACGGGAACCCTGTCGTCCCTGCGGTGTTCGCCCTCTCGATGTTCGCCTCCGCTCTGCACACGTCGTGCGCCGCCGGCCTGCGGGGGGCGGTGTCGGTCGTCCCCGATGCCGTGAACGAGGTGGCGTCTCGCGCCCTCGTGCTTGTCGCGGGCGTGGTCCTGCTGGTGCACGGTGGCGGCCTCGTCGCCGCCGTCGCCACGTACGCCGCCGCCGACATGGCATCGGCGGTAGTCCTGGGCGTGGTCGCCTGGCGGCGTCTGTCCCCCGACCAGCCGGCCGATCGAAGACGGTTCGGGATACGGAGGGTGCTACCCCTCGGGCTTGCGGCCGTCGCGGGCGTCCTGTACTACAGGGTCGACCTATGGCTCCTCGCAATCCTGTCCGACGCCGCCGAGGTGGCGACGTACTCGGTGTCGTACCGATGGATCGACTTCCTCATCATGCCGGCGGGCGCATTGGCCGTGGTGATGGTCGGGTCGACAGCCAAGGAGGACCACGGCGTCGCGGTGGCCAAGGCCGACCGCATGGCCCGGTTACTGTGCCTCGGGCTCCTGCCGGCTGTTGTGGTCTTGGTTGCCATTCCCGGGCCTCTGCTTCGGGTGGCCTTCGGCGCCGCCTACGGCTCGGGATCGGACGTGCTCCGAATCCTCGCTTTCGCAGTCCCCCCCTCTGTGGCCGCCCTGGCGTGGGCTCCGCTCGTGGCCCTTCGCCACAAGGGGCTTCTCTCGATCACCCTGGGTTGCCTGGCGGCCAATGTCGCCCTCAACCTGGTCTTGATCCCCCAAATCGGTGCGGCGGGGGCCGCTGTGGCGACGGTAATTGGGCAGCTCGGATTCGCCACCCTGCTCAGGCTGCAACTGCGCCGGCTGGTTAACCCCCGGGAGGACGAGCCGATCCTTTCGCTCGACGTCGTCGTCGCCGAGCGCTGACGTGCGCATCCTCCTCGCCATCGCCCGTTTCGACTACGGCAAAGTCGAGCGAGGGGATTCCTATGAATACACGTCCTGGTACGGGCCGCTCAGCGGACTCGGCCACGAGGTCGAGGTCTTCGACACCTTCGGGCCCGGTCGGGCCGGCGACCCCACGGCTACTGGGAAGGCGCTCCTCGAGACCGCCGCCGACTGCCAGCCGGACTTGGTGCTCACCATGCTGATCGAGGACGAGATCCCGATGGGCGCCATCGACGCACTGCGGCGAGAGCGGAGTGTGGCGAACTGGTTCTCGGACGACACGTGGCGGTTTTGGGCCTTCTCCCGCCACATCGCCCACCACTTCAGCTGGGTGGTGACTACCAGCCGGAAGGCGAAGCAGGCGTACGACCGGATGACCGGTGTCACCGCTCACCTGAGCCCCTGGGGCTACGACCCTGGGACGTTCCATCCCGTCGATGTCGAGCCCACGATCGACGTTGGCTTTGTGGGTCAGAAGCACGGGCGTCGGGCACGAATCATCGACCGGCTCGAAGCCGAGGGCATCACGGTCACGGCCCGCGGCTCGGGCTGGCCGGGGGGCCGAATCGACACCTCCGACCTAGCTGCCCAGTTCGCCTCCACCCGGGTAAACCTCAACTTTCTCGAGTCGTCCGCCGGCCCGTTCCAGCGGCTCGGGATCCGAGTCCGCGGCTCGTGGCGGGCGGACCGTCTAATCACCAGCGTCGTCTCCCCGCCGCGCCAGCTGAAGGCGCGGCCGTTCGAGGTGACGGCTTGCGGTGGGTTCCTCCTGACGAATCACGTCCCCGAGCTGGACGAGTACTTCGTCTCAGGGAAAGAGCTTGGCATCTTCAAGGGCGCCGGCGAGCTCCGACGGACGATCGAGTACTTCCTGGAGCACGAAGACGAGCGCCGGTCAATGGCCGAGGCCGGATTGGCTCGGTCGGCCGCATACAGCTGGCCGCGCCTTCTGGCCGGGCTGCTGGACGGCGATCCCCGAGGGCATGTGGTGACCTGGTAGTCAGTGCTGCTTCGGGCGGAGGTGGCGCTCAACCGGTGTGCCGCTGATGCCGATACTTACGGTAGGCAACAGGCTGCCACGGCCGATCGTGGAACGAAGGGAGGTCGGCATGCGGAAGGCACTCGTCGCCGGTGCGGGCGGCTTCATCGGGCGTCATCTGGTGACCCGGCTGAGGGCCGAGGGGTGCTGGGTCCGAGGTGTCGACATCCGGCGCCCGGAGTTCGGGATCAGCACGGCCCACGAATTTGTCCAGCTCGATCTACGAAACCGGTGGGCCTGTGAGGCGGCAGTAGCTGTCGACGGCGGATTCGATGAGGTGTACCAGCTAGCGGCGGACATGGGCGGGGTCGGGTTCATCCAGTCAGCGGAGTGCCAGATCACGCGCAACAACGCGCTGATCAACCTCCACATGGTCGATGCGGCAGCGGCAGCCCTAGTGCCGAGGTACTTCTTCGCGTCCTCGGTCTGCGTATATCGGGACATGCAGCCGGGCGAGCCAGAGTTGACGGAGGCCGACGCCTATCCGGCGATGCCCGACAACGAGTACGGATGGGAGAAGCTCTACGCCGAACGCGTCGCGGAGACCTACGGCCGGCGATCTGGGATGGCTGTCAGGATCGGGAGACTTCAGAACTGCTACGGGCCGGAAGCGGCGTGGCAGGGTGGCCGCGAGAAGGCGCCGTCGGCGATCTGCCGGAAGGTCGCCGAGGCGTCCGATGGCGGCACGATCGAGGTGTGGGGCGACGGGGCGGCGGTCCGTTCCTACATTTACATCGACGACATGGTCGACGGCATCGTGAGGCTCGCCCATTCCCAACTAGAGGGGGCAGTCAACATCGGGACCCGCGAGTACACCGCCGTGGAGCAACTGGTCCGAGTTATCGAGGAGGTCGCCCGGAAGCGGGTTCACATCCGCTACGTCGATGGAACCGTCGGCGTGCATTCGCGCAACTTCTCGAATACCCGCATCGAATCCCTCGGCTGGCGGGCGCGGGTTTCCCTCCGCGACGGCATCGCCCGCACCTACCCCTGGGTGGAGGCCCAGGTTCTTCGCGGTGGCCGCAGCCACCGGGCGGTGATACGAACCGAGCTGCCCCGACCCTCCGTCGTGGACGCCCAGATCGCCATCGTCAGGACGCCGACCGGCCTCAATGTGTCGTCCAGAAGAGTAGGAATGTGAACATGGAACGCTCGACGCGCGTCTTTGTCGCAGGTCACCGTGGGGTCGTCGGTTCCGCCATGGAGCGCCGCCTCCGCCAGGCTGGTTTCAACAACCTGATCCTACGTTCCCGCAGCGAGGTCGACCTGCAGTCACGCGATCAGGTCGAGTCGCTGTTCGCCTC
>CAYZMG010000015.1:0-20045 GCA_964479465.1 uncultured Acidimicrobiales bacterium | reverse complement strand
GCGGCCCGAGGTCGTGGTCATCGCTGCGGCGAGGGTGGGCGGGATCGCGGCCAACATGGCGAGCCCGGTCGAGTTCCTCGTCGAGAACCTCGAGATCCAGAACAACGTCATGCTGGCCTGTCAGCGACATAGTGTCGACACGACCATGTTTCTCGGCAGCTCGTGCATCTACCCTCGTGAGGCGCCTCAGCCCATGAAGGAGGAGTACTACATGCATGGGCCGGTGGAGCCGACGAACGAGTCGTACGCAATAGCGAAGATCGCCGGTATCCGGCTGGCCCAGTCGCTGCACAGGGAGTACGGCATGCGGGTCTTGTGCCCGATGCCGTGCAACGTGTACGGCCCAGGCGACCACTTCGAGTTCGAGCGGTCCCACGTCGTCTCGGCGCTCGTTCGTCGGTTCGTCGAGGCAAGAGACGACGGGACACCGTCAGTGACCGTCTGGGGTTCAGGCAACGCTCGGCGGGAGCTTCTGCACACTGACGACCTCGCCGACGCCTGCCTGTTCCTCCTGGAGCACTACGACCAGCCGGACATCATCAACGTCGGATCAGGTAAGGACTTCACCATCCGTGAGCTAGCGGAGACTACTGCCGAGCTCGTTGGCTACCAGGGCGAGATTTCATGGGACACCTCCAAGCCCGACGGGATGCCGCAGAAGCTGCTCGATGTCTCGCGGCTGGAGTCCCTGGGCTGGAAGTACCGGATCGGGTTGCGCGACGGACTCGCCGGCGTGATCGCCGACTTCCGGAGCCGGTACCGCACGGAGGTGCCAACGGAATGAGGAACCTGTACACCGCCCAGCTTCGCGAGCCCCTGCAGGCCCTCATCGACTCCGGCTCCCGCATCAACGCCTTCAAGCAGGAGCGGTACTGGTACCCGCTTAGCGTGGCGACGTACGACGTCGAGGAGGTGCTAGCGGCCGTCGACTCCTTGTGCTCCTTCCGGACCACGATGTGGGAGAAGACCGCAGAGTTCGAGCGCCACTTTTCGATGCTCCAGGGGTCCACCGAATCGATTATGGTGAACAGTGGGTCGTCGGCCGACCTGCTCGTGGCGTTCGCGATGGTGAACCCGGCGCAGCCCCGACTCCAGCCAGGCGACGAGGTCCTCATTCCGTCCGTGACGTGGCCCACGCACGTCTGGTCGGCGATGATGGCCGGGCTCAAGGTCCGCTTCATCGACACTGACCCCGACACGCTGAACGTGGACATCGCGAGCCTGGAAGCGGGAATCACCGACCGGACGAGAGCGATCTCGCTCGTGCACCTCATGGGAAACCCGTGCGACATGGACGCCGTCCAGCGTCTCTGCGCCACGCGTGACCTCGTCCTGATGGAGGATTGCTGCGAGTCGCTCGGCGCACGATTCCGGGGAAGGTCGGTTGGCACGTTCGGCGTGGCCGGCACCTTCTCCTTCTTCTTCTCCCATCACATCACCACGATGGAGGGAGGGATGATCTCGTGCGACGACGCCGACCTGTCGGATCTCCTCCGACTCCTTCGCGCCCACGGCTGGTCGAGGAACATGCGGTACTCGGTCCCTGAGGCGTCGCCTGGGATTGATCCGCGCTACACGTTCCTCAACTGGGGGTTCAACGTCCGGCCGACGGAGCTACAGGCGTCCTTCGGGCTCGAGCAGTTGGAGCGGTTCCCGACGTTCCACCGGTTGCGCGGCGAAAACGCGGCCTATTTCGCCGCCGGGTTCAAGAGGTACCAGGATCTCGTCACGCTGATGCAGGTCCATCCCGATGCAGAATGTTCGTGGTTCGCACTGCCGGCGGTCGTAAAGCACGACGCACCGTTCACCCGCGACGCCCTTGTGGCTCATCTGGAGGCGGCGGGCAACGAGACGAGGCCGATCGTCGCAGGCAGTCTCGCCCGCCATCCCGTGAGCCAGCTGTACCCTGAACTGCTCGGCGCTGAGTTGCCCGGGGCCGACGCGGTGCATGACCGAGGGTTTTACATCGGCCTTCACCCCTTGCCGCACGAGGGCAAGCTCGACCGGGTCCTCGAGACGTTCGAGGCGTTTCTTGGACAGTACGTCTAACCCCGCGGGCGTTGGCCTGCGGCTCTTGACGGTGCGGTCGCTGCGAACTGCGGTGAGGCTGGCCCTCCCCGTGCTGCGGAATGCTCGGGCAGCCCTGCTCAATGAGCGCGACTGCAGCGCAAACGCGTGGGTTCAAGCAGGGTTCGCCGCACGCTGCGCCAGGAGTACCCAGTCGGGGCCCGAGTCGGTGGTTTTCGACCTCGGCGGCTACGAGGGCAAGGGCGAGCGACATCTTCGCCCGCTACCTGTGCCAAGTATGGGTATTCGAGCCGGTGACCACCTTCGCCGAAACGATCACCCGCCGGTTCCAGGCCAACCCGCGGGTACGGGTCTTCCCCTTCGGTCTGTCGGGATCGACCCGCCAGGAGCGGATCTCCGTCGCCGAGGACAGCAGCTCGACGTTCGGCCAACCCGACGGTGCCCGGCGGACGATCGAGCTGGTGGGAGCCGCGGAGTTCCTGCGGACGAATCAGGTCGACGGCATCGACCTGATGAAGATCAACATCGAGGGCGGCGAGTACGAGCTCCTCGACCATCTCATCGCGGAGGGAATCGTCGAGCGGATTTCCGACATACAGGTTCAGTTCCACGAATTCGTCCCCAATGCCGCAGCTCGTATGGGACGGATGCAGAAGGAGCTCGAACGCACCCACACTCTCACCTATTCGGTCCCGTTCGTTTGGGAGAACTGGCGGCGACGGTGACCACGAGCCGGAGGCTGATGCAGCTATGCAGCGAGCGCTGATCACAGGAATCACGGGCCAGGACGGGTCGTACCTGGCCGAGCTCCTTCTCGAGAAAGGCTATGAGGTCCACGGGATCATCCGCCGCGCCTCCACGTTCAACACCCAACGGATCGACGGCATTTTTCAGGACCCGCACGAGGAGAACCCCCGCCTCGTCCTGCACCATGGCGACCTGACCGATGCCGTCGGCTTGGTGAATCTGGTCCGCCAGATCCGGCCGGCCGAGGTCTACCACCTCGGTGCCCAGAGCCACGTCCGGGTGTCGTTCGACATGCCGGAATACACGGGCGAGGCGACGGGGATGGGGACCGTCCGGCTCCTGGAGGCGATCCGGGCCGCCGATGTGAACACCCGCTTCTACCAGGCGTCGTCGTCGGAGATGTACGGCTCGACGCCACCTCCTCAGAACGAGGAGACACGGTTCAGGCCGCGGAGCCCGTACGGGGCGGCGAAGGCTTACGCGTACTACTCGACCGTGAACTACCGCGAGGCGTACGGCATGTTCGCGGTCAACGGCATCCTGTTCAATCACGAGAGCCCGAGGCGGGGGGAGACGTTCGTCACCCGGAAGATCACCCGGGCGGTCGCCCGCATCGCCGCTGGACTTCAGCGCGAGGTCTTCCTCGGTAACCTCGAGGCCCGCCGCGACTGGGGTTATGCCAAGGACTACGTCGAGGCCATGTGGATGATGCTGCAGCACCACACACCGGAAGACTTCGTCGTCGCCACAGGTGAGAGCCACAGCGTTCGGGAGTTCTGCCAGGCCGCCTTCGGCCGGGCGGGGCTCGGTTGGGAGGAGTACGTGCGTTTCGACCCCAACTACGTCCGGCCGACCGAGGTCGACGACCTCATCGGCGATGCCACCAAGGCGAAGCGAGAGTTGGGATGGCAGGCGTCCGTCCGCTTCGAGGCGCTGGTCAACCTCATGGTCGACGCCGACATCCAGGCGCTCGACGACGAGCTGGCGGGGCGGAACGTCCGGATGGACCGATGATCCGGGGGAGCGCCCGACCGAGGGCCCGGAAGTGTTGTCGTCCGCGACTGCTCCGCACTCCGTGGATTGGCTCCGGGACCACTGCTCGGCCATCCATCCGCCCGAAACATGGGCTGGCGGGCGTCTCCCGGCGCCGGCGCGGAGAACTGCGTGCCGGCGTCAGCTGGGCGGCTTGAGCGTCACGAACGCCAGCCGGGTAGCGAGATCCTGCGGGTCACGTTCTCGGAACAGTGCCGCCGGCGGCAGCTCGGCGATGGTGTCCAGATCCGCGGGCGTGCCGCCGACGGTCTCCTCGGCGACCACTTCGAAACCCTCGGCTTCGAACATCTCCAGGTAGTCGGAGTGCCGGGACCGGTTTTGGTACTGCAGTGACGGGTTCCAGCGCGCCCATTCGCGCTCGTCGTATCGGAGGAAGTTGTAGGCCGAGATGGAGCTGTCGGCGTAGCTGTAGTGGTCCTGGTAGTCGATCAGCATGCTCATCACGCCCTCGGGTCGGAGGATTCGTCGGCTCTCCCGGAGGATCAGCCGGATGTCCGTCGGCGGGATGTGTTCAAGGGTGCTCGTGGAGGTGATGTAGTCGACGGAAGCGTCGGCGAGTCCGGTCGCCCGGGCGTCACACGGGGCGCGGTAGGTGATCCCGAGAGCGGCTAGGCGCTGCTGGCGACCGCTCACGGCGAGGGCGGCATCCGGGGATCGGGCGAGGTCTGGCACTACGCGGGCCCGCAGGCGGCGAATGGCGTCGAGGAGCAGCTCCTCCCGTGCCAGGTCGCGAATGTCGACGATCAGCTGCTCACGGACGCCGAGGCAGTAGTACGCCAGCGGGATGACAAGGTCCTTGCCGGCGCCGAACTCGTAAAACGTCGCCTCATTAACCGGGACGGTCCCGTACTTCGTCAGGTTCTCCAGGTGGCGGCGGGCGTTTTGGGCCGTGGCCCGGAAGGTGTCGTCGCTGATCGGCAGGTTCCGGAAGATGCGACGCTGGCAGAGGTAATTGAGTGCCTCTCCCCCCGGGACGCGGCTGAAGACGGTCTGGAGGGCCGCCTTGGCCTTCCAGCGGGTCAGGTGATCTCCAGCATTCGCTCCAGCGCCACCCTTGCCCATTCGGCCGTCTCCTCGTCGACCTTGATCTGATTGACCACGTCGCCGGCCACCAGGTTCTCCAGGACCCAGGCCAGGTGGGGGGCGTCGATGCGGAACATGGTCGAGCAGGGGCAGACGAGGGGGTCGAGGGAGACGACAGTCAGGTCGGGGTGCTCGGCGGCCAGGCGCTGGACCAGGTGGATCTCGGTGCCGACGCCGATCACCGAGCCCGCCGGCGCCGCCTCCACCGCCTTGATGATGAAGTCGGTGGAGCCGACCTGGTCGGCGACCTCGATCACCTCGTGGGCGCACTCGGGGTGGACGACGACCAGGCCGCCGGGGTGCTCGGCCCGGAAGGCCTCCACGTGGGCCACCTTGAACCGCTGGTGGACCGAGCAGTGGCCCTTCCAAAGCAGGAGGGTGGCCTCCTTGACGTCGACCTCATCGAGGCCGCCCAGCTCACGCTTGGGGTCCCAGACGCGCATGTCGGCGGCGCCCAGGCCCAGCTGGTAGCCGGTGTTGCGCCCCAGGTGCTGGTCGGGGAAGAAGAGGAGCTTGTCGCCCCGGCCGAGGGCCCACGTGACGACGGCCCGGGCGTTGGACGAGGTGCAGACGGCGCCCCCGTGGCGGCCCACGAAGGCCTTCAGCGCCGCCGATGAGTTCATGTAGGTGATGGGGACGATGCGCTCGATGTCGGTGACGGCGGCGAGGGCGTCCCAGGCCTCCTCCACGGAGTCGAGGTCGGCCATGTCGGCCATGGAGCAGCCGGCGTTGAGGTCGGGGAGGATGACGTGGCGCGTCCCGCCGGTGAGGACGTCGGCCGACTCGGCCATGAAGTGGACGCCGCAGAACACGATGTACTCGGCGGTCGAGCCGGCAGCGAGGCGGGACAGGCCGAAGGAGTCGCCCCGGGCGTCGGCCCAGCGCATGACCTCCTCCCGCTGGTAGTGGTGGCCGAGGATGAGGAGGCGGTCGCCGAGCGCGTCCTTGGCCTCGCCGATCCACGATTCGAGTTGTTCTTGAGTAGCCGCGGTGTACCGATCCGGGAGTGCCCCTTGAATCCGCACCATGTGATTTCCCCTTGTGTGGGAGCCCCGAACTGCGGCCGGCGGAGACAGCTTGGTCGCCTCACGCGGGTATGTCGGCCTCGGTGCTGAGATGTCGCCGGATACCAAGCCGGCGTGGTGTGCAGTCTATGTGTTGCAACGCCGGCGTGCGCCGGTCATTCCCTCAGTTTCCCCGTTCCTCGATTCGCTGCTTCAGGGCGGCGAGGACGTGCAGGTGGGCTTCGTCCTTGGGCCGGCTGGCGGCCTCCTTCATGCGGATGAGGTCATCGAGGCTGACCACCCGCACGAGCAGCCCTTCGCCGAGGTCGTAGGTCGTGGCGCCGGCGTCCAAGTCCCGAAACCCGCCGGTGCCGGATGGCGTGCCGAGGACATCGATGGGGCCGGCGTCGCTGTTCAAGGTGAAGGAGTCGCCGGCGGCGATGGTGCGGCCGTCAGGGACGAAGGGCAGGTCCTCGTCCACGCCGGCGACACGCAAAGTGGCGTGGAGGTCTTTGAGCGCCTGGGCGAGACGGTCCATGTTCGCCGGCGTGCGCTCGTAGCAAATCTCGATCGTGTTCGTGGCAATGCCGGCACCGAATATTTCGCTCGCCCAACCGCCGATCAAGACGTAGCGGACCTTGTGGCGGTTCAGCGCCAGGAATGCACCGGCGGGATCGAAGGTCATGCCAGATGGGCCGATCGGATGCGATCGAGGAGGCGGCCGTAGCCGACAGCTCGTTCGAAGCGTTCGGCCGGCGTCAGGTCCAGCCACTCGTCGAGCTGGCTCGTGTCGACGCCACCGCCCCTCGCCGGCCCCAGGCGCAGCTCGAACCCGCACGCCTTCAGGAGCCGTTCGAGCGTGTCCGCCCTCGGCACCTGCTGGCCCCGCTCGATGCGGGCGATGGCGGACTGCGGGACGCCGGTCCGGAGGGACAGCTCCCGCTGAGACAACCCGGCCGCCCGCCGGGCCTGGTTGACGTAGGTCGCCGCGCTCATGCTCCATGATACCGAATCCGATATCGGTAGAATTGGTGTGTGGTTCAGCGCCCGCCGGCCGGCACCATCCCCGACGCCCCGGGCTCCTACCAGTTCAAGGACGCCGACGGTCGGGTCATCTACGTGGGCAAGGCCCGCAGCCTGCGGTCTCGGCTGTCGAACTACTTCGGGTCGCCGGCCGCCATGGCGCCCCGGACGGCCCAGATGGTGGCCGCCGCCGAGTCGGTGGAGTGGATCCAGGTCCGCAACGACGTCGAGGCCCTCATGCTCGAGTACAGCCTCATCAAGCAGCACCGGCCCCGGTTCAACATCCGCCTCCGCGACGACAAGAGCTACCCGTTCCTGGCCATCACGACCGGCGACGACTGGCCCCGGGCCATGGTCATGCGGGGCAAGAAGCGCAAGGGCGTCACCTACTTCGGCCCCTACGGCCACGCCTACGCCATCCGGGAGACCCTCGACCTCCTGTTGCGGACGTTCCCGATCCGCACGTGCAGCGAGAACAAGTTCTCCCACCACGAGCGCCTGGGCCGGCCATGCCTGCTGTTCCATATCGAGAAGTGCACCGGGCCCTGCGTCGGCGAGGTGAGCGCGGGGGAGTACGACCACCTGGTCGAGGAGCTGATCCAGTTCCTGTGCGGCGAGACCCAGACGGTCGTCCGCCGGCTGGAGAAGCAGATGGCCGAGGCGGCCGACGCCCTGGAGTTCGAGCGGGCCGCCCGCTACCGCGACCGGCTGACTGCCGTCCGCAAGGCCATCGAAAAGCAGGCGGTGGTCACCGAGCGGCCCGAGGACCTCGACGTCATCGGCATCCACGGCGACGACCTCGAAGCGGCCGTCCAGGTCTTCTACGTGCGCCGGGGCCGGGTGATGGGCCGCAAGGGCTTCGTGGTCGACAAGGTGGAGGACGTCACGCCCGAGCAGCTCATGGGCCATGTCCTGGAAGGCCTGTACTACGACGCCGAGCCCGCCTCGGTGCCCAAGGAGGTGCTCGTCCCGGACATGCCGGACGACCCCGACCTGTACCGGGAGTGGCTGACCGGCCAGCGGGGGTCGAACGTCAGCATCCGGGTGCCCCAGCGGGGCGACAAGCGGGCCCTGCAGGCCATGGTCACCCAGAACGCCAAGGAGGAGTTCGTCCGCCACCGCCTGAAGCGGGCCTCCGACCACAACGCCCGGGCCCGGGCGTTGAACGCGCTCCAGGAGGCGCTCGACCTGCCCGACCCGCCGCTGCGGATCGAGTGCTACGACATGAGCCACATCCAGGGGAGCGACTACGTGGGTTCGATGGTGGTGATGGAGGACGGGCTCACGAAGAAGAGCGAGTACCGCCGGTTCAAGATCCGTGAGGTCCCGGGCAACGACGACTTCGCGGCCATGGAGGAGGTGCTCACCCGCCGGCTGACCGCCCTGCTCGTCGAGCGGGAGCAACCGCTCGGCGACCGCCCACGGAAGTTCAACTACCCACCGAACCTGCTCCTGGTCGACGGTGGGAAGGGCCAGCTCAGCGTGGCCATCAAGGTGGTCGAGGACCTCGGGCTGGAGGACGAGATCTCGGTGGCGTCGCTGGCGAAGCGGTTCGAGGAGGTCTTCGTGCCGGGCCAGGCCGACCCTGTCCGCATCCCCCGCCAGTCCGAGGCGCTGTACCTGTTGCAGCGGCTGCGGGACGAGGCCCACCGCTTCGCCATCGACTACCACCGCCAGCTGCGGGGCAAGCGGATGGTCAAGAGCAGCATCGACGACATCCCCGGGCTGGGCCCGACGCGGAGGAAGCGGCTGGTGAAGGAGCTGGGCGGCGTCGCCGCGGTGAAGGCGGCGACGCTGGCCGACCTGGTTGCCCTGCCCTGGCTGCCGGACAAGGTGGCGATCGCGGTGTTCGAGAAGCTCCACGGTGACTGACCGCTCCCTCTGGGAGACGCACGCCGGCTGGTGGCAGCAGGCGTTCACCGAGGGCGCGGATGCGGAGTACACCGAGCAGATCATCCCGCTGGCGGCCGCGCACCTGGCCGGCGCGTCACGGGTGCTCGATGTGGGCACGGGCGAGGGCCAGCTGGCCCGTGTGGCCGCCGGCGCCGGCGCCGAGGTGGTGGGCGTCGACCCGTCCTGGGGTCAGCTGGTCGAGGCCCGCCGGCGGGGCGGGGGGCCGGTCTTCGTGAAGGGCGAGGCCGTCGCCCTACCCTTCCCGGCCGGGGCGTTCGACGCCGCCCTGGCCTGCCTGGTCTTCGAGCACATCGAGGGGGTCGACGAAGCCATCGCCGAGGTGGGTCGCGTCCTGCGGCCGGGCGGACGTTTCCTGTTCTTCCTGAACCACCCGCTCCTCCAGGTCCCCGGCTCGGGATGGATCGACGACCACATCCTGGAGGAGCAGTACTGGCGGATCGGCCCCTACCTCGTGGAGGACATCTCCCTGGAGGAGGTCGACAAGGACGTCTTCCTGCCCTTTGTCCACCGCCCGCTGTCCCGGTACGTCAACGCCATGGCCTCGGCGGGCCTGCTGATCTCCCGCATGGAGGAGCCGGCGCCGCCCCCCGGCTTCCTGGCCCGAGCCGAGGAGTACAGCGCGGCAACGACGATCCCGCGGCTGCTGTTCCTGCGGGCGGAGAAGGTGTTGTCGTAGTCGCCCGGTATCCTGGGTGCATGGGCTTCCCCCCTCGGATCATCTCCACGGAAGGGAACGCACGATGGTGTCCGATCAGGATCGCCGTGAACTGCACGGAGCGCTCGAGCGCTAGCTGGGCGGCGGCCCGGCTGCAACGATGATGGAGCTACTGCCGCCGGTCGGCTGGGCGGATGTCGCCCGCCAGTCCGATCTCACCGCTCTGCGCGGAGAGATGGCCGAACTGCGCGCTGAGATCAAGACGCAGCTGCCGAGGCTCTACGTAGCCAACATCGGCATGGCGTTCGCAACCGCCGGCCTCGTCCTCGCGGCGGCGAAATTGGCATGAGCGAGTTCTTGATCATCACGGGCGTTTCCGGTGCCGGCGGCTCCACCGCCGGCGACACATTCGAGGACCTCGGCTGGTTCGTGATCGACAACCTGCCGCCGGCGCTGATCGGCAAGGTCGTCGATCTGGTGCAGCAGCCGGGTTCGACCACCCAGCGCGTGGCCCTGGTCGTCCGCACCGAGCACTACCTCGATGAGCTCGCCACCGCCCTCGATAGCCTGCGCAAGAGGGAAGCCCGGGTGCGGGTGCTGTTCCTGGAGGCGTCCGACGAGGTGCTCGTGCGCCGGTACGAGAACACCCGCCGGCGCCACCCGATGTCGGGCGCCGACCGGGTCTCGGAGGCCATCGAGCGGGAGCGGGCCCTGCTGGAGGGCGTCAAGTCCGAGGCCGATGTCGTCGTCGACACCAGCAACCTCAACGTCCACCAGCTGCGCGACCGGCTGCTCGAGCTGTTCGCCCGGGAGACGGAGTCGTCGCTGCAGACCAACATCATCTCCTTTGGGTACAAACACGGCCTGCCGCTCGATGTCGATCTGGTCTTCGACTGCCGGTTCCTCCCCAACCCTCACTGGGTCGCGGATCTGCAGCCCTTGACCGGACTCGACGAGCCCGTGCAGGAGTACGTCCGGTCGCAGCCGGAGACGGGCGAGTTCCTGAAGCGGCTCGATGACCTGCTCGAGCTCCTGATGCCGGCGTTCGTCAAGGAGGGGAAGACCTACCTCTCGATCGGCGTGGGCTGCACGGGAGGCACCCATCGGTCGGTGTTCCTGGCCGAGGAGCTCGGGGCGATACTGCGCAAGCGAGGCTTCACCCCGATGGTCAAGCACCGCGACCTGGGCAAATAGCTGATGGTGAAAGTCGTGGCCCTCGGGGGCGGGCACGGGCTCGCTGCCACGCTCAGCGCAGCCCGGCGCTACGCCGACGATCTGTGCGCCATCGTCTCGGTGGCCGACGACGGCGGGTCGAGCGGGCGGCTACGGGCCGCGTTCGGCATCCCGCCTCCCGGAGACCTGCGCAAGTGCCTGGTGGCGCTGGCCGACCCGGAGTCGATGTGGACCTCGGCGTTCGAGCACCGCTTCGACGCCGGTGAGCTCGAGGGCCACGCCTTCGGGAACATCGTCCTCGCCGGCCTGGCCGCCTCCACCGGAGACTTCGAGGTCGCCCTGGCCGAGGCCGGCCGGCTACTGGGCGCGGAGGGGCGGGTCGTGCCCGCCACGGTGGAGCCCGTGGTGCTCAAAGCCGCCGTCCGTGGCGCCGGGGGCGACGGAGACGACTCCATCACCGGGCAGGTGGCCGTCGGCCGCTCCGAAGGGATCGCCGGCGTCTCGCTCGTGCCGGCGGATGCCCGGGCGCCCGCCGCCGCCCTCGAAGCCCTGGCTGTGGCCGACCAGGTCGTGCTCGGCCCGGGGTCGCTGTTCACCAGCGTCCTCGCCGTGGTCGCCGTGCCGGGTATACGGGACGCGCTGGCCGCGACCCCGGGGCGGAAGGTCTACGTGTGCAACCTCCGGCCCCAGCTTCCGGAGACCGCGGGGTACGACGTGGCCGCCCATGTCGGGGCTCTCCGGGCCCACGGATTGGACATCGACGTCGTCCTGTGCCAGCCCGGCTCGCTTCCGCTGGGTCGGCTCGACGTAGAGTGCGTACAGCGGCCGGTGGCCCGCCCCGACGGGACGGGTCACGATCCTGCGCTTCTAGCGGCCGCACTCAAAGATCTGCTCCTGTAAAAGTCCGCATCAAGGGGGATCCGTATGGCAGTGCGTGTCGGCATCAACGGCTTTGGTCGTATCGGTCGGATTTTCTTCCGGGCTGCGCACCAGCGAGGTGACGTGGAGGTCGTAGCCATCAACGACCTGACGTCGCCGTCGATCAATGCGCACCTTCTCAAGTACGACTCGACCCACGGCCGCTTCGGCGAGTCGGTCGAGGTCACCGACGACGGTTTCCAGATCGGGAACCGCCTGGTGAGGGTGTTCAGCGAGGCCGACCCCAAGGCCCTGCCCTGGGGTGACGTGGGCGTCGACGTGGTGATCGAGTCCACCGGGTTCTTCACCGACGGCAACAAGGCCCGGGCCCACATCGAGGGGGGCGCCCCCCGCGTCATCATCTCCGCCCCCGCCTCCAACGTCGACGCCACCTTCGTGGTGGGCGTCAACGACGACACCTTCGACGCCAGCAGCCACACGGTCGTGTCCAACGCGTCCTGCACGACGAACTGCTTCGTGCCCATGGTCAAGGTCCTCGACGACGCGTTCGGCCTCGAAAGGGGCCTGATGACCACGGTTCACGCCTACACCAACGACCAGGGCCTGCTCGACGTGGTCAACAAGAGCGGCGACCTGCTTCGCATGCGGGCCGCGGCCCAGAGCATCGTGCCCAACTCCACGGGGGCGGCCAAGGCCACGTCCCTGGTCCTCGAGGCCATGAAGGGCCGGCTCGACGGGACCGCGCTGCGCGTGCCGGTGAAGGACGGCTCGATCACCGACCTCACCGCCATCCTCGGCAAGGACGTGACGGTCGCGGAGATCAACGAGGCGTACCGGGCGGCGGCCACCGAAGGGCAGCTGGCCAAGGTCTTGGAGTACACCGAGGACAAGATCGTGTCGTCCGACATCATCGGTTCGCCGGCCTCGTGCACGTTCAGCCCCGGCTCCACCATGGCCATGGGCAACCTGGTCAAGGTCATGGGCTGGTACGACAACGAGTGGGGCTACTCCAACCGCCTCGTCGACCTGGCCCAGATCGTCGGCGCGGCCAACCAGTAAGCGTGAGCGAGCCGCAGGCGAGCGAACAAATGACAAAAGCGCCTGGGCCATGGATGAAGCCGGAGGCGGAAGCCCGATGAGCCTGCCGCTTCTCGAGGACTTGCCCGACCCGTCAGGCAAGAAGGTCCTCCTCCGGGCTGACTTCAACGTCCCCATCACCAACGGCCATATCGACGACGACCTCCGGATCACCTCCGCGATGCCGACGATCGAGTGGCTGCGGGAGCGGGGCGCAAAGGTAACCGCCTGCAGCCACCTCGGCCGGCCCAAGGGCCAGCCCGATGCCAAGTACTCGATGGACCCGGTGCGGGAGCGGCTTGCCGCCCTCGCACCGGACGTCGAACTCCTCGAGAACCTCCGCTTCGACGCCGGCGAGGAGGCCAACGACCCCGCCTTCGTCGACAAGCTGGTCGAGGGGTTCGACCTCTACGTCAACGATGCGTTCGGCGCCTCCCACCGGTACCACGCCTCGGTGGTGGGCCCGCCGGCCCGGCTGCCCAGCGCCGCCGGCCGCCTCCTGGCCAAGGAGGTGCACGTCCTCGACGGGCTCCTCCGCCGGCCCATGCACCCCTTCATCGCCATCCTTGGCGGGTCCAAGGTCAGCTCCAAGATGGGTGTCATCGAGGCCTTGATCGGAAAGGTCGACCACCTGGCCATCGGCGGGGCCATGTGCTTCACCTTCATGCTGGCCCAGGGCCACTCGGTGGGCGACTCTCTCGTGGAGCCCGACTGGGTCGAGGCCTGCAGAGGCTTCCTGGAGGGGCCGAGCAAGGGCAAGCTCCTCATCCCCAACGATGTCGTCGCCATGGGGCCGGGCGAGGAGGTCAGGGTCTTCGAGGGCGACATCCCGGACGGCTGGAAGGGCCTCGACATCGGTCCGGCCAGCACGTTGGCGTTCATCGCCCCGCTGGAGCACGCCGGAACCATCCTGTGGAACGGCCCTATGGGCATGTTCGAGGACCCGCGGTTCCAGGAGGGCACGGTCGACGTCGCCGAGGCCGTCGCCGACTCCCACGGCTTCACCGTCGTGGGCGGGGGCGACAGCGCCGCCGCGGTGGCCAAGTTCGGTCTCGACCTGCGCATCGACCATGTCTCCACCGGCGGGGGAGCGTCATTGGAGCTGCTGGAGAAGGGCGACCTGCCCGGGCTCGCAGCATTACGAGAGGCGTCGAATGCCCCCGCCTGACCGCCGGCCGCTCATCAGCGGCAACTGGAAGATGCACCACAACCACCTGGAGGCCATCCAGGTGGTCCAGAAGCTGTCCTACCGGCTGACGTCGGACGACTACGAGGCGGTCGACGTCTCGGTCCACCCCGCCGTCACCGCCCTGCGCTCAATCCAGCTCCTGATCGACGACCAGCGCATCCCCATCGCCCTGGGTGCCCAGAACTGCCACTGGGAGGAGAAGGGGGCCTTCACCGGCGAGGTCAGCGTCTCCATGCTGGCCAAGCTCGACGTGGTCTACGTCATCGTCGGCCACTCCGAGCGCCGGGAGCTCTTTGGTGAGACCGACGACGACGTGCGCCGCAAGCTCGAGGCGGTCATCGCCGGCGGGATGACGCCGATCGTCTGCGTGGGCGAGACGCTGGAGGAGCGGGAGGCCGGCGGGGCCGACGCCAAGGTCACCGGGCAGGTCAAGGCCGCCCTCTCCGGGCTGCCCGACGAGCACAGCGCCGGCCTGGTGATCGCCTATGAGCCCATCTGGGCCATCGGGACGGGCCGGACGGCCACTCCCGACGACGCGCAGGGGATGATCGGCACCATCCGCACGGTGGCCGCCGGCGTCTGCGGCGCGGACACCGCCGCCCGCATCCGTATCCAGTACGGCGGGTCGGTCAAGCCGTCCAACATCGCCGAGCTGATGGCCCAGCCTGATATCGACGGAGCCCTCGTCGGTGGGGCCAGCCTCGACCCGGACGAGTTCGCCCGAATCGTGCAGTACCGCCTCGCATGACGGCGCCGGGCGGGGATGGGGCCCCGCCTTCGGCGAGGAGGCGGGGTTGGGGCCCCGCCGGGGGTCGGGAAGCAGCTAAACTCTCCTCCTTATGCTGACGGCCCTCGTCACGATCGTCCACGTCCTCGTCTCCCTCTCCCTCATCCTGCTCGTGCTCCTGCACAGCGGGCGGGGCGGTGGGTTGTCCGACATGTTCGGTGGCGGGATGGGCGCGGCGTCGTCCGGCTCCACCGTCGTCGAGAAGAACCTCGACCGCATCACCGTGTCGATCGCCATCGTCTTCGCCTTCACCACCATCATTCTCGCCATCCGCCTGCAGGCGTCTTAGCAGGCAGTTCCCAATGCGGTTGCGGCTCCGGGCAGCTGGCGGAGCGTTCTTGGTGCTGCTCGCCGCATGCACTGGCGGTGAGCCGTCTGCCGTGCGCCGGGGGGCCGACGAGCCGGCGCCGGGCGTGCTGCGGGTCGGCATCGAGCGCCCTCAGTCGCTCGACCCTGCGCAGGCGCGCACCCCGAGCGAGCTGCTGGTGGCCGACCAGCTCTTCGACGCCCTGACGGCGTACGACCCCGAGACCCTCGCCGTCCAGCCCGCCCTGGCCGTCAAGTGGACGGCCAGCGCCGACCAACGCAGGTGGGATTTCACCCTCCGCCCGGGGGCGACTTTCGCCAACTTCCGCGTCATCACCTCGGCCGACGTGAAGTACAGCCTGGAGAGGATCGCCAAGAGGGGCTCGTCGTCGCCGGCGGCGTCTCAGCTCGACACCGTGGTCGGGTTCCGGGCCCTCAACGTGGAGGGCAGGGTCGAGACACTGTCGGGCGTCACCACGCCGGCGCCCGATGTGGTGCGCATCGAGCTCGACCAGCCGCTGTCCTCACTGCCCGCCGTGCTGGGCCACCCCACCTTCGGGATCGTGCCCAGGGAATCGGTGGAGGCCGGGTCGCCCGGTTTCGCCGTCCAGCCGGTCGGGAGTGGGCCGTTCACCATCCAGAGCCGGACCGACGACCTGCTCCACCTCGTGCCGGCGCCGGGCGTGAACGTGGCGCTGCGGGCCGTCGACTTCCACCTGGAGGCCGACCCGACCGCCTCGTATGAGGACTTCCTGGCCGGCCGCCTCGACTGGACTTCCGTGCCTCCCGACCGCGTCGAGCAGGTGGTCGAGCGCCAGGGTGGATCGGGGTCGAAGCCCTACCTGGGCGAGCTCTTCTACGGCTTCAACCTCAAGAGCCCCAAGTTCGCCGACGTGCGCTTCCGGCAGGCCATCGTGGCCGCCATCGACCGCGAGGCCATTGTGAAGGTGGTGTACGGGCCGTCGGCCAAGGTGCTGCGAGGGCTCATTCCCGAGGGAGTGCCCGGGGCGCAGGCCGACGCCTGCGGGGAGCTCTGCGCCCGGAACCTCGATCGGGCCCGGGCTCTCCTCGCCGCCGCCTTCGCCGGCAAGGCCGTGCCCGAGGTCGCCATCGACTTCGATGACGACGGCACTCAGCGGGCCGTGGCCCAGGCCATCCAGGCCAACCTCGCCGAGGTTGGGATCCCGTCCCTGCTGCGGCCGCACAGCTACGCCGACTACCTGCGCTTTGCCATCAGCGGCAATCAGGAGCTGTTCCGGTTGGGATGGATCGGCGCCTACCCCACCGCGGATGCTTTCCTGACCCCGCTCTTCCAGTCCGGGATGCGGGACAACATCACCGGCTTCACGAACGCGCAGGTCGACAGCACCCTGAAGAACGGCCAGGCCGAGGCCGACGAGGCCACGCGCATCGGCTCCTACCAGGCCGCGGAGAGGCTGGTCCTGGACCAGATGCCGATCGTCCCGGTCGCCCAGTTCCAGTTCCAGTCCGTCTCCTCGCCCCGGGTGAGCGGCCTGATCGTGTCCGGGCTGGGGACGTTCGACGCCACCAAGGTGAGGGTCGGCGCCGGGGGCTAGTCACCTCGGATGTCGTACAGTGGTGGATCGGTCACGTCGGAGTGGCGGAATAGGCAGACGCGCCAGGTTGAGGGCCTGGTGCCCGAATAGGGCGTAGGGGTTCAAGTCCCCTCTCCGACACCCAGGAACGCGAGTCGGACTGGTCCATACGCGAGGCCGGCGCCGGCCGGGCCGATCAGTCGCCGGCTCAGAGCGCCCCGAGTACGTCGGACCGGTCATCGGTCCACAGCGACGGCCCCGGTGGGATCTCCCGCCAGCCGGCCATGGAGCGAAGGGCGGCCATCGCCGGCCCCTCGGGGCCGACCGCCACTGCGCTGGTGAGCAGGCTGCCGTCGACCGTGCCGGCGCCGGCCCGCCCCAGCGCCACCAGGCCGGCGTCGGCGGCCAGGCGGGCCACCACGGGAGAGAGGTCGAAGTACCGGCTGGACACGTGGAAGGCCAGCATGCCGCCGGCGGTGAGGGCCCGGCGGTAGGTGACGACGGCTTCGCGGGTGAGGAGGTGGACGGGGATGGCGTCGGAGGAAAAGGCGTCGACCACCACGAGGTCATGGGCGCCGGCGCCGGCGGCGGCGATGGTCAGCCGGCCGTCTCCGGCCACGATCCGCGTCATCCCGGCCGAGTCGGCAAGGAAGCTGAAGACTTCGGGGTCGAGGGCCAGCTTGATCACCGCCGGGTCGATCTCGTAAAAGGTCACCTGGTCGCCGGCGTCGGCGTAGGCGGCCATCGAGCCGGCGCCGAGCCCGATGACACCGATCGACCGGGCCCCGCCGGGGTCGGAGGCGGCCACCACGTCGGCCAACGGCCCGCCGGGGGCGTAGTAGGTCAGAGGTACCCGGGGCCGGGCGGGGTCCTGGGCGCCGTGGACCGTCGACCCGGAGACGAGGAGGCGCCAGCCCCGGCCGTCCTCCAGGACGCGGGTGACGCCGTAATAGGTCCGCAGCTGGCGGACGGTGCCGGCGCCGGGCAGGGCCACGGCGATGGCGGCGGCGACGGCAAGGGCGGTGGCGAACTGCCACGACCGCCGGCAGGCGGCCAAGGCGGCGACGGTAGCCAGGCCGAGGATGGCCTGGAGCACGCGCGGCGGGCCGGCGGCGTCGGCCAGCATGACCCGCGCCACGGCGGCCCCGACCAGGAGGGCGGCCAGGACGCCCGCGGCGACGGGCCGCCACCGCCGAGCGATGGCGGCGTGGGGAACGACGGCGGCCAGGCAGGCGACGATGCCCAGCGGGTACTCCCACACCCCGGGGAAGACGGCCGGGGCGATCAGGCCGCCCACCACGCCGCCGGCCGCGCCGCCGGCGGACAGGGCCAGGTAGAAGCGGGTGAGGTCCTCCAACGGGGGCCGCTCGGCGGCCAGGCGGCCGTGGACCGCCATGGCCAGCACGGTGAAGGCCCCGAGATGGAGAGCGAGCCCGGGAGTGACGGGCAGGTTGGCGGCCAGGCTGACCACGGCCACGGCGGCCAGCACCGGCGCCAGCCGGGCCGCGGCCGACGCCGGCCTGCGGCCCCGACCGGAGAAGGCCACCACGAAGGTGAGGAGGTAGACGCTCAGCGGCACGACCCAGAGGAGGGGGATGGCGGCGACATCGGTGGAGAGGTGCCGGGTGGTCCCGAGCAGCAGGAGGGACGGGCCGGCGGCCATGCCCGCCCAGCGGAGGAGCTGGCGGGAGGTGGTGACGCCGGCGACGGCGGCGTCGCCGGCCGGCGGCGGGAGGGGGGTGATGACGGCTGCCCGCCGGGCCACGGTGGCGCAGACGACGAAGAGGACGGCGAAGGCGATGTACCCCGCGCTCCACCACGCCCGCTGGTCGGACAGGCCCAGGACCCGCTCGACCACCAGGGGGTAGGCCAGCAGCCCGATGAAGCTGCCGGCGTTGCCGGCGGCGTACAGGACGTAGGCATCCACGCCGGGCGCGACCGCGCCGTACCAGCGCTGGAGGGTGGGGGACACGCTGGACAGGGCCAGGAAGGGGCCGCCGACGGCGACGGCCACGGCGAAGAGCGTCCAGACCACCGGTGTCCCTGCGGGCGGAACCCACCCGTCCCGCAGTCCCACTGGGAGGGCGATCGTGGCCATGACGACGAGGGCGGCCGCCGCCGGGGGGTGCCAGCGCAGCCGGAGGTGGCGGGCCCCGAGGTGGGCCAGCAGGTAGCCGCCGAGGAGGAGGACCTGGAAGGTGAGCATGGCCGAGTTCCAGACCGACGCGCTCCCGCCGAGGACGGGAAGCAGAGTCCGGGCCACCAGAGGCTGGACGACGAACAGCAGCGACGAAGCGAGAAAGGCCGTGGTGCCGAACAGCACCATGACGGCACGCCGCGGCGCGGAAAGGTCTCCCACCTCCTGCTCTATCGGCCAGCAGCGTCCCGGGGTGGAGCGCATTCCCGAAGTGCGAGGTTGAGGGTTGCGGGGGCCCATCGTGCCTGGACCGCGGGGTTGATCGAGGGTTGAGGGTTGCCAGCGGGGTCTGGAAGGCGCGTCCGGGCGGGGCCGGGAGCCCGGTGTCGACCCCAGAATCGCCCTCGATGGCGCCGGCAGCCCGATTTTTTTCTCCGACGCTGCCAAACCCCGGATCCGGCCCGTCCGCCCACCTGGAACGGGGTCTCAGGCGTGCCGCGGCGCCCCGGACCGCTCCAACCAGCCGCGTTGGGCCTTCCAACGCCTCTCCAACAGAGACAAAAGTGCAGGTCAGCGGCCCAAAACTGCTCGAAACGGTTCTTTGCACGCCCGCCCTCGTGTGTTAAACCACACCGGTCACAAGCGGGAGAGGCGTGCGCCCCGTCGCGCGCCCCGAACAAGCCCCGCTTCACCGTTCTTCACACCGGCCGGCTTCGCACTGGCCTCAGTACCGACAAGGGATGAGCATGAACACTGGCAAGCCTGGTACCCCGAAGATTTCGAGAGTGTCCGCCTCGGTGGGCGCCCTCATCGCCGCCATCCTGGTGTTCTGCGGGGGCGCAGCCGTCGCCCAGACGCCGTCCACCATCCCTTCCTCGACGCCGCAGTCGAACCACACAACCACGACCACGGCGGCGCCCAGCGGCGACTCCGGTCCGGCAGTCAGCGAGGGCACGGCCCGCAGCAACGCCAACTCGGGTGCCTCCTCGGAGGCCACGGCGGTGTCCGGGACGACCGGCGACGCCCGCAACGTCACGACCGGCTCGGTCACCGGTGGCAGCGGCGGCATCGGCGGCGTCAGCTCTCCCTCCGCCGGCTCCGGCGGTGTGGCGGCCAACGTGGTCGCCGGGACCAACGGCGCCGTGAACTCGACCGCCGCCGGCGGCAGCAGCGTGGCCACCGGCGCCAGCAACGGCGCAGCCGGCGGCGCGGCAACCCTCAACGTCAACCCCTCCGCCACCTCGGGCGCCTCCGGCAACTCCAGCGCCCAGGTCACCGCCACCAACACCGGCGCCACCGGCGCCGCCTTCTCCTCGGCGATCTCGAACCCGGTCTCGACCTCGGGCAACTCCGGCACCCCCGGCACCCCGGGCACCCCCATCTCCAACCCCTTCGCCCTCAACACCGGCATCCTCGGCATCGCCAACGTCTTCG
>CAYZMG010000014.1:0-64466 GCA_964479465.1 uncultured Acidimicrobiales bacterium | reverse complement strand
AAGCTCATCGCCGAGCCGTGGGACGTCGGCGAGGGCGGCTACCAGGTCGGCAACTTCCCCGTCCTTTGGACGGAGTGGAACGGGAAGTACCGGGACGCGGTCCGCGACTTCTGGCGGGGGCACGGGACGTCGCTAGCCGAGATGGGCTACCGCCTCACCGGCTCCAGCGACCTGTACCAGGGCGACGGGCGGGGGCCGGGTGCGTCGATCAACTTCATCACCGCCCACGACGGCTTCACTCTTCGGGATCTGGTCTCCTACAACCACAAGCACAACGAGGCGAACGGCGAGGGCAACCGGGACGGAACAGATGACAACCGCTCCTGGAACTGCGGGGTGGAGGGAGAGACCGACGACCCCGAGGTGCAGGCGCTCCGCCGCCGGCAGCAGCGGAACCTCCTGGCCACCCTCCTGCTCTCCCAGGGCGTGCCCATGCTGCTCGGAGGCGACGAGCTGAACCGCACGAAGAAGGGCAACAACAACACCTACTGCCAGGACAACGAGCTCAACTGGATCGACTGGGACCTGGACGAGGACGCCAAGGAACTGCTGGCGGTGACCACGCGGCTGGTGGCCCTGCGCCGTGACCACCCGGTCTTCCGCCGGCGCAAGTTCTTCCAAGGGCGCCCGATCCACGGTTCCGAGCTGGCCGACATCGGCTGGTTCGGTCCCGACGGCAACGAGATGGACCAGGACCAGTGGCTCGGCGGCGAGGTCGTGGCCCTCGGCGTCTTCCTGAACGGCGAGGAGATCTCCGAGCCGGGCCCCCGCGGCGAGCGGATCGTCGACGACAGCTTCCTGCTCCTGCTGAACGGACCAGATCCGGTGGTGTTCAGCCTGCCCAACGGCAAGTGGGCCAGCTCGTTCGAGCTCGTGCTCGACACCGCCATCGGCTACTCCCTGCCCCGCTTGGACCGGGAGGGGATCACCCTGCAGGCCGACGAGAAGCTGGCGCTGGCCGCCCGGTCCCTGGTCATCTTGCGCAAGACGAGCTGATTACTAGCCTGGGAGCACGACCTGTCAAGAAGTGCGGTGTGCGCGCTGTGACCGACACCCTCGAGCAATCCCCGGCCCCGGGCTCAGTTCCGGACGACCCCCTCCCGCCCCATCTCCGCGGGTGGTTGCACCTCATCTGCTTCGTCGTCTCCCTGCCCGCCGGGGCATTCGTCGTCGCCACGGGAGACTCGGGCCGGGCACGGCTGGCCGGGCTGGTCTACGCCATCGGAATGTCGGCCATGTTCGGCGTGAGCGGGGCGTACCACCGGCGCCAGTGGTCGCCGGCGGCTCGCCGCCGGATGCGCCGAATCGACCACGGGACGATCTTCGTCATGATCGCCGGCTCCTACACCCCGCTGTGCCTTCTGGCCCTACGGGGCTCGGCCGGTACCGCCGCCGTCGGCGGGGTGTGGCTCGCCGCCGCGATCGGGTTCGGCCTGGCCATGTCCGGCATCGCCGAGAAGGCGGTGGTCGGGCTGCTCTGCTACTTCGGCATGGGGTGGGCGGCATTGCTGGCCCTCCCCGAGCTGAGCCGCCAGCTCAGTGGCGGCCAGATCGCGCTGCTGCTGATCGGTGGGGTGATCTACACCGCCGGCGGCATCGTGCTCGGCACCCACTGGCCGAACCCCTCACCCACCTGGTTCGGTTACCACGAGGTCTGGCACGCCATGGTGGCGGTGGCCTGCGTCTGCCACTACGTCACCATCCTGTCGGTGGTAGGCGCCGCGCCCTAGCGAGGGTCACCGCCCGCTCTGCGGCCTCGGCCGGCGTCGTCGCCACCACGATGGCCTCCACCGGAAGGCCCCCGCATGCCAGCTCCCACGTCTCGAGGCCGACGACCGGCGTGCCGACCTTGAGGGCCAGAGCGATCTCCGAGAGGGTGCCGAACTCCCCGGCCACCGCGATCAGGGCGTCGGCGGCCCGAACGACCAGCGCGTTCCGGGCCTCGCCCAGGCCGGTGGGCACGGCGACGTCCACCCAATCGTTGGCGTCGGCACGGTCGTGCGACGGCAGGATCCCGAGCGTCGTGCCGCCCTCCGCCTTGGCACCCCGGCACGCGGCCTCCATGGCCCCGCCCAGGCCTCCGGTCACGACAACCGGGCCCCGGCGGGCCAGCTCCCGGCCGACCGCCTCAGCCAGCCGACAGGCGTCGTCGCCGGCCTCTCCGCCACCCGAGACCGCCACGTGGAGCCGGTCCCGGATCACGGCGTGACCCTATCGGCGGGCCGTACGGAGGCATTGATCATAAGCGCGGACCCGCTAGAGTCATCGCGCCATGTCTCCGCGGGGCTTCATCGCGTTCCTCGTCATGGTGCTCACCTTCGCAGGGTGCGGCGTGGCAACCATGACCGGGGCCGGCGTCCTGCCGGCGCCGGGCGCGGTGACCGATCAGGTGCACTCCGCCCTTCCGCCACCTCAGCGCCTGTTCCCCGGCGGCCTCCGGACCGGACGCCCCGCCGGCATGCGCGTGGCCCGACCGGTGGCGGTCGCCGACGGCGAGACCGCCGTCGAACCGACCGCCTCCAGCCGCATGGGCGACCCCGCTCTCCGGGTCGGTCCGGCGATGCCGGCGCCCGCCGGACCGGCGTGGCCGGTCGTGGAGAACCCGCCCGCGGCCGTCGCCCCCGGCCCGGTGAACATCTACTCCTACACCCTGACGCCGCACCTGAGCCCGGCCGTCGCCAACGTGCCGCTGCGGGTCTACGTGCCGAACAGCGACGCCGCCTCGGTCAGCGTGATCGACCCCACCACCATGAAGGTGGTGGACCGGTTCAGCGTCGGCATCCGCCCTCATCACGTGACGCCCTCCTGGGACCTCACCAAGCTCTACGTCAACAACACCGAAGGCAACACCCTCACCGAGATCGACCCCATGACGGGGCGGCCGACGCGGAACATCCCCATCACCGACCCGTACAACCTGTACTTCACCCCCGACGGGACCAAGGCCATCGTCGTGGCCGAGCGCTACCAGCGGCTCGACTTCTACAACCCCGCCGACTGGTCGTTCATCAAGAGTGTGGGCGTCCCCTGGGCCGGCGTCGACCACGCTGACTTCACCGCCGACGGGCGCTACTTCATCGCCAGCTGCGAGTTCAGCGGACAGGTCGTCAAGGTCGACACCGAGGCCATGGAGGTGGTCGCTCGAGTCAACGTCGGCGCGCTGCCCATCGACGTCAAACTCAGCCCTGACGGCACCGTCCTCTACGTGGCCAACCAGGGCCGCCACGGCGTCTCCCTCGTCGATCCTGAGACCATGACCGAGATCGGGTTCCTCCCCACCGGCCTCGGCGCCCACGGGCTCAACGTCAGCCGCGACGCGGCCACGCTCTTCGTCAGCAACCGCATGGAGGGCACGATCTCGGTCATCGACTTCGCCAGCCGGTCGGTGCGCCAGACGTGGCGGGTGGGCGGCAGCCCGGACATGATCCAGGTCAGCGCCGACGGCACCCAGCTGTGGACCTCCAACCGGTTCCACGGGTCGGTGTCGGTGATCGACACCACAAATGGCAGGTTGATCGCCACCATCCCCACCGGCGCCGGCGCCCACGGGGTCAGTCTCTTCCCCCAGCCCGGCCGCTACAACACCGGCCACAACGGGGTATATCGGTAGTTGCGCCTTCGGAAGCGGAGCTTCCTCGGCGAGGCAGCTGCGCTCCAGGCGACCGGCGCGGGTCACTCTCCCCGGGGCTTCGGTAGCCTGGGGTCATCGACAATCGGCCGCCTGTGTTTCGCTGACTGGGATGGCGGCCACGCCGGAGGGGTGACGCGATGCCGGTCGACGGTGCACGAGGGGATCGACCATGACGGCGATCGACCTGGACGCCGGCGCTTCCGCCGGCGACGGGAAGAAGGGCAATCCGACCCTCGACAAGTTCCTCGCTGAGCTGTGCCAGGCGCTGGCCGCGGCGGAAGCGGGTGAAGAGGGTGTCCGCCTGACGACCCGGCGCACCGGGCCCTACGCGGAGGTGGCCAAGCGCTTCAATGCCCTCACCCACCGCCAGACCGAGCTCAGCAAGGAGATGGCCCGGGTGGCCCGCGCCGCCGGCCGCGAGGGCCGGCTCACCGAGCGGGTCGAGCTGCACGGTGCCGGCGGGCTGTGGTCGGCGGCTGCGGGCTCGGTGAACGGCCTGATCGACGACCTGGTGCGGCCGACCAACGAGGTGGCCCGGGTCATCTCGGCGGTGGCCGATGGCGACCTGTCCCAGAAGATGGCCCTGCAGATGGACGGGCACCCGGTCAAGGGTGAGTTCCAGCGCATCGGCCGGGTCGTCAACGCCATGGTCGACCAACTCCGGTCCTTCGCCGACGAGGTCACCCGGGTGGCCAGGGAGGTGGGCACCGAGGGCCGCCTTGGCGGCCAGGCCGACGTCCACGGCGCCTCGGGCACCTGGAAGGACCTCACCGACTCGGTGAACGTGATGGCATCCAACCTCACCGACCAGGTGCGGAACATCGCCCTGGTGACGACGGCGGTGGCCAACGGCGACCTGTCCCAGAAGATCACCGTCGACGCCCGAGGCGAGGTGGCCCAACTCAAGCAGACGGTCAACACCATGGTCGACCAGCTGCGGTCCTTCGGCGACGAGGTGACCCGGGTGGCCAGGGAGGTGGGCACCGAAGGCCGCTTGGGCGGCCAGGCCGACGTCCACGGCGCTTCGGGCACCTGGAAGGATCTCACCGACTCGGTGAACGTCATGGCGTCCAACCTGACCGATCAGGTGCGGTCCATCGCCCAGGTGGCCACCGCCGTGGCCCGGGGTGACCTCTCCCAGAAGATCACCGTGGAGGCCAAGGGCGAGGTCGCCATCCTGGCCGAGACCATCAACTCCATGACCGACACCCTCGGCGCCTTCGCCGACGAGGTCACTCGCGTGGCCCGGGAGGTCGGCACCGAGGGCCGCCTCGGCGGCCAGGCCGAGGTGCCCGGCGTGGCGGGCCGTTGGAAGGACCTCACCGACTCGGTGAACGTCATGGCCCTCAACCTGACCGATCAGGTCCGCTCGATCGCCCAGGTGACCACCGCCGTGGCCCGGGGCGACCTGACCCAGAAGATCACCGTCGAGGCCAAGGGCGAGGTCGCGGCTCTGGCCGAGACCATCAACTCGATGACGACCACGCTGGGCGCCTTCGCCGCCGAGGTCACGCGGGTGGCCCGCGAGGTCGGCATCGACGGCCGCCTCGGCGGTCAGGCCGAGGTGCCCGGCGTGTCGGGCACGTGGAAGGACCTGACCGACAACGTCAACCAGCTGGCCGGGAACCTGACCGCCCAGGTCCGCAACATCGCCCAGGTGACCACCGCGGTGGCCCGGGGCGACCTGAGCCAGAAGATCACCGTCGATGCCCGGGGCGAGATCTCCGAGCTCAAGAACACGATCAACACCATGGTCGACCAGCTCGGGTCGTTCGCCGACGAGGTCACCCGCGTGGCCCGTGAGGTGGGCACCGAGGGCCGCCTGGGCGGCCAGGCCGACGTGAAGGACGTCTCCGGCACCTGGAAGGACCTGACCGACAACGTCAACCAGCTGGCCGGGAACCTGACCAGCCAGGTGCGCAACATCGCCCAGGTGACCACAGCTGTGGCCCGGGGCGATCTGAGCCAGAAGATCACCGTGGAGGCCCTCGGCGAGGTGGCCGAGCTGAAGGACACCATCAACACGATGGTGGAGCAGCTATCGGCCTTCGCCGGCGAGGTGACCCGTGTGGCCCGCGAGGTGGGCACCGAGGGCCGCCTGGGCGGGCAGGCCGACGTGCCGGGCGTGGCCGGCACGTGGAAGGCCCTGACCGACAACGTCAACCAGCTGGCCGGAAACCTCACCGGCCAGGTGCGCAACATCGCCCAGGTGACCACGGCCGTGGCCCGGGGAGATCTGAGCCAGAAGATCACCGTGGAGGCCCTCGGCGAGGTGGCCGAGCTCAAGGACACCATCAACACGATGGTGGAGCAGCTGCGGTCCTTCGCCGACGAGGTGACGCGGGTGGCCCGGGAGGTGGGCACCGACGGGCGCCTGGGTGGCCAGGCCGACGTGCCCGGCGTCGCCGGCACGTGGAAGGCCCTCACCGACTCGGTGAACTACATGGCCGCCAACCTCACCAGCCAGGTCCGCAACATCGCCCAGGTGACCACCGCGGTGGCCGGCGGCGACCTGAGCCAGAAGATTACCGTCGAGGCTCGGGGCGAGGTGGCCGAGCTGAAGGACACCATCAACACGATGGTGGACCAGCTCCGGGGCTTCGCCGACGAGGTGACCCGTGTGGCCCGCGAGGTGGGCACCGAAGGGAAGCTGGGCGGGCAGGCCACCGTGCCCGGCGTCGCCGGCACGTGGAAGGACCTGACCGACAACGTGAACCAGCTGGCCGGCAACCTGACCGGCCAGGTGCGGAACATCGCCCAGGTGACCACCGCGGTGGCCAAGGGCGACCTCACCCGCAAGATCACCGTCGAGGTCCGGGGTGAGCTGCTCGAGCTCAAGGACACGATCAACACCATGGTGGACCAGCTCGGCTCCTTCGCCGACGAGGTCACCCGTGTGGCCCGCGAGGTGGGCACCGAGGGCAAGCTCGGCGGCCAGGCCGAGGTGCGGGGCGTGTCGGGCACGTGGAAGGACCTCACCGTGTCGGTGAACTCCATGGCCGACAACCTCACCGACCAGGTGCGGAACATCGCCCAGGTGACCACCGCCGTGGCCCAGGGCGACCTGTCGCAGAAGATCACCGTCGATGCCCGGGGCGAGATCTTCCAGCTCAAGAGCACGATCAACAAGATGGTCGACCAGCTCTCGGCCTTCGCTGCCGAGGTCACCCGCGTAGCCAGGGAGGTGGGAACAGAAGGCAAGCTGGGTGGCCAGGCCGAGGTCGAGGGTGTGTCCGGCACGTGGAAGCGCCTGACCGAGTCGGTGAACCAGCTGGCGTCGAACCTCACCACCCAGGTGCGGTCCATCGCCGACGTCGCCACCGCCGTGACCCAGGGCGACCTCACGCGGACGATCACCGTCGACGCCGCCGGCGAGGTCGGCGAGCTCAAGGACAACATCAACCAGATGATCGTCACCCTCCGGGAGACGACCAAGAGCAACCAGGACCAGGACTGGCTCAAGTCCAACCTGGCCCGCATCGGCGCCATGCTCCAGGGCCACCGCGACCTGCGGGCCCTGTCCCAGCTGATCATGAGTGAGCTGACACCGCTGGTGCAGGCCCAGCAGGGCGCCTTCTTCATGGCCGAGCCCGGGGGCGACGCCGACGACACCATCTTCCGGCTCATCGCCGGCTACGGCTATCGGAGCGGGACTGGCCTACGTGGCCGGAACGGGGAGGCGCGCCTGCCCGGCGAGTGGCGCACCGGCGAGGGCATGGTCGGCCAGGCCGCCATCGAGAAGAAGGCCATCGTCGTCGACGTCCCCGCCGGCGCGGCGCGGATCAGCACGGGCCTCACCGATGCCGAGCCCCTCAACGTCGTCGTGCTCCCGGTCGTGTTCGAGGATCAGGTCCTGGCCGTCATGGAGCTGGCCTCGTTCAAGCCGATCACCGACCTCACCCGGGCGTTCCTCGACCAGATCGTCGAGACCGTCGGCATCGTCCTGAACACCATCGTGGCCACCATGCGGACCGAGGAGCTGCTGGCCCAGTCCCAGAGCCTGGCCCAGGAGCTCCGGAGCCAGTCCGAGGAGCTCCAGCGCCAGCAGCGCGAGCTCCAGCACACCAACGCCGAGATCGAACTGGCCCGCCGGGAGCTCGAGGAACGGGCCGAGCAACTGGCGCTCTCCTCGAAGTACAAGTCCGAGTTCCTGGCCAACATGAGCCACGAGCTGCGCACGCCGCTGAACAGCCTCCTGATCCTGGCCAAGCTGCTGGCCGAGAACAGCGACGGCACCCTCAGCGAGCGCCACGTCGAGTTCGCGGCCAGCATCTACGATGCCGGCAACGACCTCCTCAGCCTGATCAGCGACATCCTCGACCTGTCGAAGGTGGAGGCAGGCAGGATGGACATCGCCATCGCCCCGGTGAAGGTGCAGTCGCTGTGCGATGACCTCGAGCAGGTCTTCCGCCCGATGGCCGACCAGCAGGCGCTGGATTTCGGGGTGAGCGTCGACCACGGGGCGCCCGAGTCCCTCACCACCGACGAGCACCGGGTGCAGCAGATCCTGAAGAACCTGCTGTCGAATGCTCTGAAGTTCACCGAGCGGGGCACCGTCGCCCTGCGGGTCGGGCGAGCGCCCGAAGGGGCCCGGTTCAGCCACCCTCATCTGGTCGCCGCCGACGATGTCGTGGTCTTCTCCGTCTCCGACACCGGCATTGGCATCAAGCCCGACCAGCTCATGGTCATCTTCGAGGCTTTCCAGCAGGCCGACGGCACGACCAGCCGGCGCTACGGAGGCACCGGCCTGGGATTGTCGATCAGCCGGGAGATCGCCCGGCTGCTCGGCGGGGAGATCCAGGTGACCAGCTCCCCCGGTCAGGGCAGCACGTTCTCCCTCCTGCTCCCGGTGATGGCGGCGGTGCCGTCGACAATGCCGGCGCCGGCGCCGGCGGCACGGGCTCTGAGCCCCTTCGGCGCCAACCGAAGCGCCGGCGACCGGGCCACCGATCTGTCCGGCCGCAAGCTGTTGATGGTCGACGACGACGTGCGCAACCTCTACGCCCTCACCAGCGCCCTGGAGGACCACGGCCTCGACGTGGTGTGCGCCGACTCGGGCAGCGAGGGCATCGACCTGCTCACCACCACGCCCGGCATCGAGCTGGTCCTGATGGACATCATGATGCCGGACATGGACGGCTACCAGGCCATCCGCCGGATCCGGGCCATGGACGCCTTCGTCGAACTGCCGATCGTCGCCCTGACCGCCAAAGCCATGCGGGGCGACCGGGAGGAGTCGCTCGCCGCCGGCGCGTCGGACTACGTCACCAAGCCCGTCGAGATCGACCAGCTCCTCGACACATTGCGCGTGTGGCTGCACAGGTGAACGCCGGCGCCGCCTCGCCGGCCCGCGTGCTCATGGTCGACGACCGGCCGGACAACTTGCTTGCTCTGGAGGCGGTCCTCGAGCCCCTTGACGCCCAGCTGGTGCGGGCGGGATCGGGTGAGGAGGCGCTGCGCGCCCTCCTGTCCGGGAACTTCGCCGTGATCATCCTCGACGTCCAGATGCCCGGAATGGACGGGTTCGAGACCGCTCAGCTCATCAAGGCGCGGGACAAGACCCGCAACGTGCCGATCATCTTCCTCACCGCCATCAGCGGCGAGGCCGAGCACCATCTCCAGGGGTACCGGACCGGTGCGGTCGACTACGTGTACAAGCCGTTCTCACCGGAGGCACTGCGGGCCAAGGTCGCCGTCTTCCTCGAGCTCTGGCGGCAGGGGAACCAGCTCGACAGCCAGCGGGCCGCCATCGCCGACCAGCTCCGGGAGGTCGAGCGACTCAACGGCGAGCTGGAACGTTCCAACGCCGCCCTCGAGCGGCTGGCCTCGGCGGCGGCGGCCGAGATCCAGCAGCCGCTCGACAACGTCGCCGGCCTGCTCGACCTGCTCGTCGGCCGCCACGGGGACGTGCTGGGCGAGGAGGCCCGCATGCTCATCACCCGCACCGAGGTCAACGTGGCCCGGGCCCGGGCGCGGGTGGCCACCCTGCTGGAGTACGCCCGGGCCTCCGGCGACGGCTTCCAGCTCGAGCCACTCCACCTGGACGACGTCGTTGACGAGGCCGCCGGGGCCCGGGCCGGCGAGCTCGAGGGCGCCGGCGTGCGGGTCGTCACCGGGGAGTTGCCGGAGGTGCGGGGCGACAGAGGCCAGCTCGTCAAGCTCTTCGGCGTGCTTCTCGACAACGCCATCCGCCACGGAGGAGCGCAGCCGCTGACCGTTCGCGTCGATGCCGAGGTCGGTCCCGTGCTGGCGACGGTCACCGTCGCCAACGACGGGGAGCCGATCGACGCCGAGATCCGCCCCCGGTTGTTCACCCTGCTGCCCCTCAATGCCAACGGGAACGGGGAGGGCGACGTAGCCACCGGCCTGGCCGCCGCCCGGCGCATCGTCGAGGGCCACGGCGGGGTGATCTGGTGCGGCCTGCCCGAGGCCGGCGCCTCGATCTCCTTCACCCTGCCCACCGTGCGCCTGTGACGCGTGTCCTCGTCGTCGACGCCGATCCGGATTACCGGCTCCTCGTCCGGCTGGGCCTGGACGGCGCGGAGGGGTTCGACTCCGTGCTGGAGGCCGGCGATGCCGAGACCGCCGTGGAAATGGCCACCGCCGGCGCCCCCGACGTCGTCCTGCTCGACGTGGCGCTGCCGGCGGCCTTCGAGACGGTGCCCAAGCTGGCCCCGTCGAGGGTGGTGCTGGTGTCGAGCCGGCCCCCGGAGGAGCTGGCCACCGTGGCCGCCGCCGCCGGCGCCGTCGGCTACCTCGGCAAGGATCTCGCCCCCACCGACCTGCCCGCCGCGATCATCGACGTCACGCTGGTGGTCGACCGGCTCGAGGCCGTGCTGGCCAAGGCGACGGAGGATCTACCCGCGCATCTCCGCAGCGCAGGCGAGGCCCGCGATCTGGTGCGCTCCACCCTCGACGGCTGGACCGACGGGGACCGCATCGACGACATCGTCCTGTGCGTGAGCGAGCTGGTGACGAACGCCGTCGTCCACGCCGCCAGTAGCCCGCGGGTGATGGTCCACGTCACGCCGGCGGTGATCCATGTGGAGGTCAGCGACACGTCAGCCGCCCTCCCCGTGCCCCGAGACGCGGGACCGGCCGACACCTCGGGCCGGGGCATGTTCATCCTGTCGGGCTTCTCCGACCGGTGGGGATCACTGCGCCGCAGCGGCGGGGGCAAGACGGTGTGGTTCGAGGTGGCCCGCACCAAACCCCGGCCGGGGATGTGACCGGCCCGGGAGGCCGGTCCAGCAAGAACTCAGCGGGGCGCACTCCCAACGGGAGTGTGGCCCGGTGACGGGCCCGGAGACCCAGGAGCCACGGGCGACGGAGGCCGGGGCGGCCGACGAGCTGCAGACCGCCAAAGCGGCGGTAGACGCGTTGCAGGACGAGCGCCGGCGTCTGCTCGACCTGGTCGTCCTCCTGCCCGGCCTCCTGGCCGAGCGCGAGACCGGCCCCCTGGTCGCCGGCGTGGCCGAGGCGTGCCGGGAGCTCACCGGGGCCCGCTTCGCCCTCTACGTCCCGACCGACGCCGACGCCGAGCCCATCCTGACCGGCGCGGCTTGGAGCGACTTCGCCGAGCGACCCGACATCGGCAACGCCCCGCTGCTGGCCGGGCCCCGCATGCATGGCCAGCCCCACTCGGTGTCCGACGTGGCCGCCTGGGCCCGTGACGACCGGCTGAGCAAGGCCTACGGCACCTTGGCCGACGGGCGCCTCGTCCGCAGCTGGATCATCTCTCCGGTCCCCGACGGCGACGGTCAGCTGGCCGGCATCCTCTACCTGGGCCATCCGCGGCCCCACGCCTTCGGGGCCGAGGCCGAGAGCCTGACCTCGGGGCTCGCCACCCACCTCGGGGCCGCCATCGCCCACGCCGAGGTGGCGGCCGAGCGTGACCGGGTCGCCTCCGCCCTCGAGGCGACCCTGCTGCCGCCGGTCCTGCCCCGCATCCCCGGCGTCGACCTGGCGGCCCGGTACCGCGCCGCCGGCATCAGCGACGTGGGAGGCGACTTCTACGATGCCTTCCCGCTCGGCGACGACCGGTGGGCCGTCGTCCTGGGCGACGTGTCCGGACGCGGCCCCGACGCCGCCGCCGTCACCGGTGTGGCCCGATACAGCATCCGGGCCATCGCCGCCCACCTACCGAGCCCGGCTGCCGTCCTGAGCCGCCTCAACGAAACCCTGCTGCGCCAGGACGTCGACGACCGCTTCCTCACCGCGGTGCTGGCCTGCGTCACGCCCCTGGCCGATCGCGTCCAGGTGCTGCTCGCCGGAGGCGGGCACCCGCCGGCACTGGTCCTCCACGACGACGAGTCGGTCACGGTCCTCGACGCCGCGCCGGGGATGCTGCTGGGCATGCTGCCGGGGACCGACTTCAGCGACGTGGCGGTCGCCCTCCGCCCCGGTGACGCCCTCGTCCTCTACACCGACGGCGTGGTCGAGGCCCGCAACCCCGCCGGCGAGCAGTTCGGCCAGGACCGCCTGGTCGAGCTCCTCTCGACCTGCGCCGGCCGCAGCGCCGACGGCATCGCCCGCCGCATCGAACTGGCCACCATCAGCTTCAGCCCCCACATGTCCGACGACATGGCAATAGTCGTCCTTCGGCCCACGTAACTGCGACGTGCCGCCTCCGGCGGCCCCGCTTCCTGTTCCGGCGAACCAAGCTCGCTTCGCTCGACGGTTCGTCGGCCAGCCGGCTTCCGCCGGCGGGGTGGGCGTTTAGCCCGGCCTGCCGGCGCCCACCAGGTCGCCTGCCCGCCAGCCGCGGATGCGGATGGGGACGCCGCTCTGGCTGGCCTCGATCATGTCGCCGCCGCCGATGTAGATGGCGTTGTGGTGGATGCTCTCCACCCCGTCCTTGCCGAAGAACAGGAGGTCGCCGGGCTGGACGGCGTTGATGGGCACCCGGGTGGTCTCGAAATACTGGGTGTAGGCGGAGTGGGAGAGTCGAACGCCGGCCGCCTTCCACGCCCAGGCCGTGAGACCGGAGCAGTCGAAGCTGTCGGGCCCGGACCCGCCCCAGACGTAGGGCTTCCCGAGCTGCTTACGGGCCTCGGCCACGGCGATGGCGCCCTTGCCCGACGCCGGCGGCGCCGGGGCCTGGGTCTGGGCCGGCACCATCGTGGTGGCCTGAGCCTGCGGGGCGGCCGTTGTCGGCACCCGGGGGGGCTCGGTCACCGGCGGCGCGGCGGTGATCGCCGCCGGCGCCGGCCGGTTGCGGAGCTCCTCCGCTTCCCGCCGGGCCTGCTCGGCCGCCACCAGCTGGCTCAGCTCGCCAGTGACCTGGCCCAGGACGGCCCGCTGGGCGTCCTCGGCTTCCTGGGCGGCGCGGTTGGCGGCGGTGGCGGCGTCGGCCGCTTCGGCCGCGGCCTTGCGCTCGCTCTCGAGGCGGGACTTCTGGGTCTCGAGGTCCTGCTTTGCGGTACGGACCTCGCCGATGACCCGGCGCTGGTCGGCCGCTGTCACCCGCAGGTACTGCGTCCTCACCACCATGTCGGCCTGGCCGCCCCGGGCGAGCTGGCCGATCAGGGAGATGTTGCCGCCGTGCACATAGGCCAGCACCGCGGCGGTGGCCAGGCGGGCCTTGACCTGCCGAAGGCGTTCGTCGGAGCGGGCCACATCGGCCGCGGTCTTGGCCAATGATCCTTCGACCTCGGCCACCTTGAGCTGGGCCCGGTTGGAACGCTCGGCCATGATGCTGACCTTCTCGCCCTGGCGCTCCAGCGCCTCTTGGATGCGAGCCGCCTCCGCTCGCTTGTCCGCGAGAGGATCGGCGGAAGCCGGCGCCGTCATAACTGGGAAAAGCAGTGCGATCCCGACGAGGACGCCGAGCCGCCGGTGCCGTGGGGTCATTGGCCTCACAATGTCGCCGGGGGGGCTTCTCGGTTCGGGCGAACCCTAGACCGGCTTGTCCACAGTCGCAAGGAGCGAGCGCGGGTACGGTCGCTCGTGATGACACAGGATGAAGCGAGCCGCACCGAGCACGACTCCATGGGCGAGGTCCAGGTCCCGGTCTGGGCCAAATGGGCGGCCCAGACCCAGCGGGCCACCGAGAACTTTCCCATCTCCGGCATCCGGATCGACGGTCGCCTCATCGCCGCCCTAGCCTCCATCAAGGGCGCGGCAGCAGTCGTGAACGCCCGCCTGGGCGTGGTGGAGGGGGAGATCGCCGATGCCATCGTGGTCGCGGCGGCCGACGTCGCCGCCGGCGGCTGGAATGACCACTTCCCGATCGACGTGTTCCAGACCGGTTCCGGCACGTCGTCGAACATGAACGCCAACGAGGTCATCGCCAAGCTGGCCACGGAGCGGCTGGGGCGCCTGGTCCACCCAAACGACCACGTCAACGCCTCCCAGTCATCGAACGACGTGTTCCCGACCGCCATCCACCTCGCCGCCGCCCTGGGAGTCGAGCGCGAGCTGGTCCCGGCCCTCCAGCACCTGGCCAGCGCCCTGCGGCACAAGGCGGCCGAGATGGCCACCGTGGTCAAGGCCGGGCGCACCCATTTGATGGACGCCACGCCCGTCACCCTGGGCCAGGAGGTGGCCGGCTACGCCACCGCGGTCGAGCACAGCGTGGAGCGGGCCCGCAGTGCCCTGCCCCACCTGACCGAGCTCGCCCTGGGCGGCACGGCCGTGGGCACAGGCATCAACGCCCCGCCGCTCTTCGCCTCCGCCGTCATCGAACGGCTGGCGTCGGCGACAGGGTTGCCTCTACGCGAAGCAGCGGACCACTTCGAGGCCCAGGGTGGGCGCGACGCCGTGGTCCAGGCCTCAGGCACGCTGCGCACCGTCGCCCTGTCCCTCGCCCGTATCGCCAACGACCTGCGGCTCATGGGCAGCGGCCCCCGCGCCGGCATCGGCGAGATCCGCCTGCCCGATCTGCAGCCCGGCAGCTCGATCATGCCCGGCAAGGTGAACCCGGTGATCCCCGAAGCGGTGTACCAGGTGGCCGCCCAAGTGATCGGAAACGACGCCGCCATCGGCTTCGGCGCCACCGCCGGCGCCTTCGAGCTGAACACGGCCATGCCCATGATGGCCCGGAACCTGCTGGAGTCCGTCCACCTGCTTTCCACCGTCTCCCGGCTGCTGGCCGACCGCTGCGTGGCCGGCATCGAGGCCGATGTCGAGCGCTGCCGGACCAATGAAGAGTCCTCGTCGGCCCTGGCGACGGCGCTGACCCCCCACATCGGCTACGAGGAGGCGGCCGCCGTGGTGCACCAGGCTCAGGCGGAGGGCAAGACCCTGCGCCAGGTGGTGCTCGACCGGGGCCTGCTGCGCCCCGGCGAGGTCGACCGCATCCTCGACGTGGAGGCCATGACGCGGGGCGGGGTGCTGTAACCAGACTGTCCACAGGCTTGAGCACAGCTTTCCGCTCTTGCGCTCCACAGGGCTGAGGGCAGAAGGTTGGGGGGACAGCCGGGCAAGGGAGGTCCACCCTCGTGCAGGTCCATGCGGCAGTGCTGGCGTCCGAACTGAGGCGTCGCCGGGTCGACGCTCCGTCTGTCACGTCCGCCCTCGAGACGGTGAACCGCTCGACGTACATCCTGGGTGAGCTGCGGGAAGCGCCGACGTCGCTCCTGGTGCTGGCCGCCCTCTCCCTTACGAGCGGCCCCCGCCGGTAAAGCGAAACTTAAAGACGCGGCAGGGGGGCACCCTCGAACGGCCCCGGGTCGCCCGGCGCCGGGATGTGAGGGCGGCTCCACTGCATCCTGCGTGACAGCTCCACGGTGAGGGCCCGCCACGCCGGCGGGTCCCAGCCCTCGACCGTGGTGACGACCTCGAGCGTCTGGCTCACGTGGACGATTGCCGGCAGTCTCTCCAACCCCAGGCCCTTGATGGCGGTCAACTCCGGGTCCAGGAAGGTGGTGATGTCCTTGGCCCAGCCCCCGAGAAGCTTGCGGGCGTCGCCGGCGTCGCCGGCCACCAGCCAGCCCACCCGGCAGTCGGCCTGCTCGTACTCGAACAGTGTGCGGGCGGCGGGGGGGACGATCCACTTGCTGCGCACGTTCGACGGGTCCACGGCGACCAGCAGCAGGTGGAAGGTGGTCAGCAGCTCACGGAGCGTGCGCGGCTTGCCGCTCACGGGGACGAAAGCCAGTTCAGGGGCAAGGTTCGTAGCCACGGCGAGAGGAAGGTAACCCAACTAAGTTGCTGGGAGCGAGATCAGGAGGACGCATGGGAGTTGACGGCGATCTCTACAACGTGGTGCTGGTGCTGCACATCCTGGCGTCCATCATCGGATTCGGAGGGATGTTCATCGCCGGCTTCTACGGCAACGAGTCCCGCAGCCTGCCCGGCCGCGAGGGTTTGGCCTTGGCCCAGACAACGCTCAAGGTGACCGGCCAGATACCTACGGTGGCGGTCTGCGCGGTGCCGATCCTCGGGATCCTGCTGATCCTGATGAGCGAGGACGCGATCAAGTTCAGCGCCATGTGGGTGTCGCTGTCGTTCTTGCTCTACTTCGTCCTCATGGGGCTGGCGACGGGCCTCCAGGTGCCGACCATCCGCAAGATGGTCGCCCTGCGGGCGGGAGCGGAGGGGGCGCAGTCGGCGGAGGTGCAGGCCATGGGTAAGAAGGTGGCCACCGTGGGCGCCATCGTCAACGTCCTCTGGGTGCTCATCCTCATCCTCATGGTGTTCAAGCCCGGGCAGTAGTCGCCCCGTGCATCCGATGGAGCGGCTGCGGATGGTCGCCCGGGCGTCGGGGTTGGAGCCGGGCCTGCTCGCCCGGGAGGCGGCTGCGGCGCTGGCCGGGTGTGCCGACGACCCCCGGGCCCTCGTCCTGGCCTGCCGGCGGCTGGCCGAGCGCCAGCCGGCATCCGGCCCCTTGTGGTGGCTGGCCGCCCGGGTGGTGGCCGCGGCCGACCCCGGCACCGAGGCATGGATGTCGGCCGAGCGGCTGCAGGAGGACGTCACGCCGGCCGTGCTGGCCGCCTCCCTCCCCGACGACGCCGTGCTCACGGTGCTGGGATGGCCGGAGCAGGTCACCGAGGCCCTCCGCCGGCGGGGTGACGCCCGGGTGCTCGTGGTCGACGTCATGGGCGACGGCTCGCCCCTTGTGGCCGCCCTCGACCGCGCCGGCTCGGAGGCCTCTTTGGTGCCCGAGGCCGGCATCGGGGCCGCCGTGTCCGCCAGCACGCTGGTCCTGCTCGACGCCTCAGCGGTGGGCCCCGGCGGCTTCCTGGCCGCCGCCGGTTCACACGCGGCGGCGGCTGTGGCCTACACCGAGCAGATCCCCGTCTGGGTCGTCGCCGGCGTGGGCCGCATCCTGCCCGTCCGGCTGTGGGGCGCCATGGTGGACAAGGTGACCGCCCTCGGGCACCCCTGGGACGGCGAATGGGAGGTCGTCCCCATCGAGCTGGCCACTGCAGTGGTCGGCCCGGACGGCCCGCTCAGCCCGGCTGAGGCCCTGGAGCTGGTCGACTGCCCCGACGCCCCGGAGCTCACCGCCACCGGTTCTGGATAGCGTCTCTCCGTGATGGGGCAGATGGTGGAGTTCCCGAGCAATGGCGGCGCCGGCGCCGGCTACCTGGCGCCGGCGCACGAGGGAGGCGCCGGCCTGGGACTCGTCGTCATCCAGGAATGGTGGGGCCTGGTCGACCACATCGTCGACGTGTGTGACCGCTTCGCCGGCGAGGGCTTCACCGCCCTGGCGCCCGACCTCTACCACGGCACGACCGTGCCCAACCGGGAGCCAGACGACGCGGCGAAGGCCATGATGGCCCTCGACCTCGAACGGGCGGCCCGCGACCTCTCCGGTGCGGTGGACTTCCTCCAGGCCCACGACTCGGTGCGCGGTCACGGCGTCGCGGTTGTCGGCTTCGGGATGGGTGGCGGGCTCGCCCTGTGGCTGGGCACGCTGCGGCCCGACGCGGTGCGGGCGGTCGTCCCCTTCTCTGGCATCGCCCCCGACGGGGCTCACCCGGAGTGGTCGGCGCTCACCGCGGCCGTCGAGGGCCACTTCGCCACCCACGACGACATGAACTCACCCGAGGCGGTTGCCGCCTTCGAGGCGACGCTCACAGATCTGGGCAAGGAGGTGCGGATCTTCGCCTACCCAGGCACCGGCCACGCCTTCTTCGACGACACCCGGCCTGAGGTCTACGACGAGGACGCCGCCCGCCAGGCGTGGGTCCGCACCCTGGAGTTCCTCCGGGCCAAGCTCGGCTGACCACCTCTGTGGGACGCGCCGCCGCCCCGTTACCGCTCGGCTTCCTCCTCGTCCACCGGTGCTTCGATCGCCTGCTCGTAGGCGTCGGCCTCCGGCGCCTCGGGATCCGAGGACACCTCCATGAACCCGGGGGCCATCGCGACCGGTTGGGCCTGCTCTGCGGCGTCGGGCTCGGGTACCTCTTGATCGCTCATGCTCAGTTTCTACCCCGTCGCTCGGGGTAGTCCCCTTGGTATGGGGCATGGTCCACCACCGAACGGGCGCGAGGTCGACGAGGAGGTCTTCCTCGGTGTCCTGCGTGACGCCATCGGCGCCCTTGAGGACAAGGGCATCCCGTACGTCCTCATGGGCGGGATCAGCTCAGCCACCCTCGGCCGGCCCCGAGGGACGAACGACATCGACATCTTCGTCGAGCCGGAGCGGGCCCGACTCACCTTGGAGGCCCTTGCCGCCAGCGGCTTCACCACCGAGGAGACCGACCCCCGCTGGCTCTACAAGGGGTTCAAGGACGAGATCCTCGTCGACATCATCTTCCGCTCCACCGGGGACATCTACCTGGACGAGGAGATGCTCGCCCATGCCCGGGTCGTCGACGTGCAGGGCTGCGCCGCCCGCATTATCGCCCCCGAGGATCTGTTGATCATCAAGGCCCTGACTGCGGACGAGCACATGCCGCACCACTGGCACGACGCGCTCGGCGTGATCACTGGATCAGACCTGGACTGGGACTACCTGATCTGTCGGGCCCGCCGGCATGGGGCCCGGCGGGTGCTCAGCCTTCTCCTCTACGCCCAGTCCAACGACCTGGGGGTCCCCGTGAAGCCTGTCCGCGCTCTCTTCGACGCCATCTTCGCCTCGTGATCGCCTCCGGATGATCGAGCCGGAGGACTACGCCATCGAGCATCTTCGGAACGCCCTGGCCACCGACGAGCGGGTGGCCGAGATGGGCCTCGACGTCCGCATCGCCGCCGGCAAGGTCTTCCTCACCGGCCAGGTGTCGACGGAGGAACGCCAGCGGATGGTGGGGGTCGTCGCCGGCGAGGTCCTGCCCGAGTACGACGTCCACAACGAGACCGTCGTCACCGAGCTCGGCGACCAGCCTCGCGTGGAGCGCTTAACGTGATCCGTGTAGCCGCCGTCGGCGACATCCACTTCGGCGCCGACTCCGCCGGCTCCCTCCGGCCCCACCTGAGCGATCTCGAAGACCAGGCCGACGTCTTCCTCCTGGCCGGCGACCTCACCCGCCTCGGCGACCCCGACGAGGCAGCCGTCCTGGCCCGCGATCTGGAAGGCCTGCCCGTGCCCGTCGTGGCCGTGCTCGGGAACCACGATTACCACTCCGACCGGGAGAAAGAGGTCACCGACGTGCTGGCCGACGCCGGCGTGAGGGTTCTCGAGGGTGCGTCCACGGTGATCGACGTACAGGGCACGAAGGTGGGGATCGCCGGCGTCAAGGGGTTCGGCAGCGGCTTCCCCGGCGCCAGCGGCAGTGACTTCGGGGAGCCGATGATGAAGGCCTTCGTCCGTCACGCCCAGCAGGCGGCGGACTCGTTGCGGGAAGCGCTCGAAGCGCTGGCCGGCGCCGGCGTGGAGCGACGGGTAGCCCTCATGCACTACGCCCCCACCGAGGGCACCCTCCGGGGTGAGCGGTTGGAGATCTATCCCTTCCTCGGCAGCTACCTCCTGGGCGAGGCCGTCGACCGGGCAGGTGCCGACGTGGCCATCCATGGCCACGCCCACGGCGGCACGGAGAAGGGGTTCACGCCCGGCGGCATCCAGGTGCGCAACGTGGCCCAGCCGGTGATCAACCGGGCGTATAACGTCTATTGCCTCGATTGCGACGGGCCTCCCGCCGGCTGACCTTCGGCGGGCCCATCTGGATCCGTGACCCGTGCGGCTCGTCGCCCCCGGCGAACATTGCCATGCCGAGCGCTACGACGAGCAGCCCGGCGACGGAGACGGAGAGGAGCCGCTTCTGGGCCGCCTCCTTGCAGATGGCGCTGCCGTCCTCGTACAGGACATATCCGGCCGGGCCGCAGTTGTCGCCCCGGATATCGACCCGGAACGGGCCCAACCGCTGGGTGGCCGGGCTGACGGGAAGGATCGCGGCGCCGATGATGGCCAGCAACCCCAAGCCGATCAGTAGAAAGCCGATGGCCTTGCTTGTTCTCAAGGTGACCCTCCGTCACTCTCAGTGACATTCGCCCCGTCGCGGTTATCGGCACGACCGGCCGGGAACTTGAGTCATTTGACCTATTGCCGGTAGTTCCTTCGCGCTACTGGCGCAAGGAGACCCGACTGCGGTCAAGGGCCCCGATTGTGTACGTGGCGCCGGCGTTCCACAGCAGCCAGTCGGGCACCCCAAGGCTGGCGGCGGCGTCTATCTGGGCCCGTACCTCGACCGGCCCGTACGGGTGGCCCATGCTGAAGTCCTGGAGCCAGGGCACCAGCGCCACTCCGGTGCCCGCGGTCTTGGCCTGGAAGTCGGCCAGGGTGGCCTTGATGATGTCGTAGGGCTGCTTGTTGGGGTTGGTCACCCCGTACTCGCCCGGCACCCAGTGCGAGGGGTAGAGCATCGGGGCCAGGTACTCCACGTGGCGGGCCATGCGGGGGATGTCCTGGCCGACCGCGTCGGGGCGGTCGGCGGCGATGCCGAACACCGCCGCGCCCTGGTAGACGCACTTCTCCCGGAGAGCGGCTCGGGACGTGGCCAGGAAGTTGACAACGCCCGTCGACGAGGAGTCAACGACGGCCGGGATGCCCGGGATGACCATGGTCGACGGATCGCCCTCGGGCCGGCGGACGTAGTCCCACATGATGTCGTCGACGCCGGCATCGGCCGCCTCGAGGGCGATCTCGAGGTTGTAGCGGTGCACCTCGGCATGGGCGGGGTTGGTGAAGCCGCCGTAGGTCTCGAGCATCCTGCCGCCCGGCGTCTGGACCACCCAGTCCCGGCGGCCGTTGTTCCACGCCCAGGTGGCCAGCGGCGCGTCGCGGAAGGCCACCACCCGGCCGATGACGCGCACACCTCGGCGCTTCAGGTCGGCCACCGTCTCCCGCAGCTTGTACTCGGGGATGACGGCGCCGATCTGGTTGGCCAGTGGGTGGCGGGAGTCGAAGCCCACGACGCCGCCCTCGTCCTTCAGGTCCAACTGCACGGCGGAGATGAGTCCAGCGTCGACCATGGCCAGAATGTGGCGGCGGAGAGGCTCATAGCCCCAGGCCGCAGCGGTGACGTGGACGCCCTGGCCACCCGGGTAGCGCACGGGAGCGATGACCTCCAGCGCCGAGGTGTTGCCGGCGACGTCGGTGGCGGTCAGGTGCAGGGGCGCCGCCGGTGGGCGGTCATAGTTCAGGGTGAAGGCACCGCCGCTGTGGGCTAATGGGGCACCGTTGAGGGTGACCACCGACGACGGCTCCACCTTGCCGCGAACGGTCACCGCCTCGCACACGCCGGTGGCCTCGAGTAAGGGCGGGACGCCGATGGCCGGCGGGGTGTCGTCGACAGTGAAACTGCGCTGGAAGCGCGCCGCGCCCATCCCGGGACGGGGTACGGACAGGACGATCTGGTGACTGCCCTCGGGGAGCACGCCCGGCTGCCACACGACGCTGGCCTGGGTGATCGAGAACGCCTGGTGGGCCAGTTTGACACCGTTGAGCTCGAGGGCGCTGCGGTGGATCTGCTTCGACGGCTTGACTGCGAACACCACGGCCCGCTCGGCCAGCGAGGCGGACGTGAGGACCGACCCCGCGACCAACCCGTCCACCGCCACGTCGACCCGCGTGAAGTTGCGGACGGCGCTCAACCCGTAGACGGCGGCGGCCCCGTACCCGACGGCTATGGCCGCGGTGAGGGCGGAGACCCGGCGTCGGCGGCCCATCTGCGACCGGCGCCGGCGGGGCGCCGACCACAGAGCGTCGAGTGGTTTGGGGGCCGCCTCGCCGAACGTCCAGGTGTCCCGGTGGCGCGGCCCCACCCGCCTCCGCCCCTTGGGGCCCACACCCGGAATCTTTCGAAGGTCGGTCGCCATCTGGTCGCGTCGGCGCTCTCAAGAGGCACCGGGATTTCCACAGGCTAATCGACAGAATCCGCGCCTTGCCCGGTCGGATCTGCTATTGAGCCGGGCCGATCCTCATGATCCGGTCGTCGCCGGCCCGCGCCCTGCCCCTGCCGTCCTGGTTGGAGGTGGTGAAGTAGACGGCGCCGTCAGGGCCGACGGCCACGTCGCGGATGCGCCCGTACTCCCCCTCGTACAGGACCTCTTCGCCGGCGACCGAGCCGTCGGTGGCAAAGGTGAGGCGCCGCAGCCCTTCGCCCCGCAGCGTGCCGAAGAGCATCGAGCCTTTCCACTGCGGGATGAGGTCGGCGTTGTAGACGGCGCAGCCCGCCGGCGCCACCGAGGGCGAGTAGTTGCGGATGCCGTTGCCGGAGGTACCCGGCCAGCCGCCGTCGAAGCCCTCGGTGAGCACGTTGACCTCGTCGTTGCCCGAGGGGCCGTGCTCGGTCGACAGGAACCGGCCGCCGGGCTCGAAGCACAGCCCCTGCGGGTTGCGATGGCCCCGGCTGAAGACGCTGGCCCCGCCGTTGTCGGGGTCGACCTTGAGCACCTTGCCGCTCAGCGACGACGGATTGGGGGCCAGCGCCGTCTGGCCGGCGTCGCCGGTGGACGCGTACAGCGTGCCGTCGGGGCCGAACCGCAGGCGGCCGCCGTCATGGACCGAGGCCCGGATGATGCCGGAGACGAGGACCTTCTGGGACCCGTCCGTCTCCAGGCGCACGATCCGGTTGTCCTGGGCCGCGGTGTACATGAGGAACATCCGACCCTGCCCGTCGATCTCGAGGCCCATGAGCCCGCCCTCGCCGACCGGCGACACCCCGGCAATGTCCCGAGAAGGCCCGTTGAGCTTGGTGAGGCGTCCGGTCCGCTCGGTGAACCACAGGGCGCCGGCCGGGTCCCACGCCAGCGACCAGGGGACCTGCAGCCCCCGGGCCACCTCGGTGACCTGGAGCTCCACGGGGCCGGCCGCCGGCTCCGTGCCCCCAGCGCCGGCGCCGCCCGTCGTCGGCGGCGCCGCCGGCGGGTCGGCGGTGTCCGAGCAGCCTGCGACCAGCAGGGAGAGAGCGAGCGCCAGCGCCCCGGCCCGCGGCCTCAATCGGCGGAGGCCAGGCCGATGGGGCAGCTCACGCCCGTGCCGCCCAGGCCGCAGTAGCCGTTGGGGTTCCGGGCCAGGTACTGCTGGTGGTAGTCCTCTGCGTAGAAGAAGTCGCTGCGCTCTGCCACCTCGGTGGAGATCTGGCCGTAGCCCGCCGCCTCCAGCATCTGCTGGTAGGCGTGCCGCGACGCCTCGGCGGCGGCCAGCTGCGCCGGCGACGACGCGTAGACGGCGGAGCGGTACTGGGTGCCCATGTCGTTGCCCTGGCGCATGCCCTGGGTGGGATCGTGGCTCTCCCAGAAGATGCGCAGCAGGGCGTCGTAGGACGTCACCGCCGGGTCGAACACGACGAGCACGGCCTCGGTGTGCCCGGTCCGGCCGCTGCACACTTCCTCATAGGTGGGGTTGGGCGTGAAGCCGCCGGCGTAACCCACGGCGGTCGTGTACACCCCCGGCGCGTCCCAGAACTTGCGCTCGGCGCCCCAGAAGCAGCCCAAGCCGAAGATGGCCGTCTCCATGCCATCAGGGAAGGGGGGCTTGATCGGCGTCCCCTTCACGAGGTGGCGGTTGGACACCGGCATCGGTTCCTCACGTCCGGGAAGGGCTTCGTCGGACGTCGGCATGCGGCTCTTGTGCCGCGCGAAGAGCATGGGTCAAGTATGGGCCACTCTATGGTGGTCGCGGTGGCGGTCCGGCTTCAGTTCATTCCCCGCAAGGAGCCGCCAGACCTCCTCGACCTGCCGTGGTCGACCCCGCTGGAGGACTGGCAGCACCCTCGCCTCGTCCGCATGGCCAAGGGCATGAGCCGCCACATCGTTCGCTTCGTGAGCGACGGCGACCGCGTCTATGCCCTGAAGGAGACCACCGTGGCCGACGCCGAGCGGGAGTACGCCATGCTCCGCCTGCTGGCCGAGGAGAACCTCCCCGTCGTCGAAGCGGTCGGGCTGGTCACCGGTCGGACCACGCCGGCCGGCGCCGACCTCGGCGCCGTTCTCGTCACCCGCTACCTCGACTACGCCCTCCCCTACGGCTACCTGTTCGGCATCGAGGGCGGGTACGGGCTCGGGCGCAAGCTGGTCGACGCCGCCGTGGTCCTGCTCGTCCGGGTCCATGTGGAGGGGTTCTTCTGGGGCGACTGCTCGCTGGCCAACCTGCTGTTCCGGCGGGATGCCGGGGCCTTGATGGCGTACCTCGTCGATGCCGAGACCACCGAGCACCGCCGGCCGCTTCCCGAGGGCATGCGCTCCGCCGACGTCGACCTGGCCCGGGAGAACGTGGCCGGCGGGCTGCTCGACCTGGAGGCAGCCGGCCGGCTGTCGCCCGACGTCGACGTGCTGGAGCTCGCCGACCTGCTGGAGGAGCGCTACACGCTGCTGTGGGACGAGCTCACCGCCAGCCTCGACATCGACATGGGCGAGCGACACCTGATCGAGGGCCGCATTCGCCGGCTCAACGATCTGGGCTTCGACGTCGGCGAGCTCATCGTCGAGCAGGAGGCCGGCGCCGACCGCCTGCGGGTCACGCCGGCGCTTGTCGAGGAGGGCCACCACAGCCGGGAGCTGCGCCGGCTGACCGGCCTCATGGTCCAGGAGAACCAGGCCCGCCGGCTCCTGAACGACATCGCCGCCTTCGGCGCCTACCTGGCCCGAGTCGAAGGCCGAACGCCGCCTCAGGCCGTCGTCGCCGCCCGGTGGATCGCCGAGGTGTACGAGCCGATCGTGGCCGAGATCCCGCCGGAGCTGGTGGGCCGGCGGGAGCCCGCCGAGCTGTTCCACGAGCTGCTCGAGCACCGCTACTTCCTGTCCGAAGCCGCAGGCCACGAGATCGACAACGAGACCGCGATCCGTTCCTACATCGACGCCGTGCTGCGCTTCCGCCCGCAGGAAAGGGTGATCTTCGACGACGAGGTGTAGAGCTGGCCCCGATTGGTAACATCCTGTTCACCAGACCACAGGGGGTGGCGTGTCCAACGGGCGCAGACGGACGGAGGCTTTGGCCATCGTCCTCATCGCGTCGGTCATGGCCGCCTGTGGCGGCGGCAGTTCGGGCGTGCCCTCCCTGAACTGGTACATCAACCCGGACAACGGCGGGCAGGCCGAGCTGGCGGCCAAGTGCTCGGCGGCGTCCAACGGCGCCTACCGGATCAAGACGTCGGTCCTCCCCAACGACGCCACGGCCCAGCGCGAGCAGCTCGTCCGCCGGCTGGCGGCCAAGGACTCCTCGATCGACCTGATGAGCCTCGACCCGCCCTTCATCCCCGAGTTCGCCGCCGCCGGCTTCCTGCGCCCGTTCACCGACGCCGAGGCCCAGGAGCTCACCGACGGCGCCCTGTCCGGGCCCATCGAGTCCGGCACGTGGGACGGCGAGCTGATGGGCGCACCGTTCTGGGCCAACACCCAGCTGCTGTGGTTCCGCAAGTCGGTGGCCCAGGCCGCCGGCATCGACCCCGCCCGCGATCCCGTGACGTGGAGCCGGCTCATCGAGGTGGCCTCCGCTGCGGGCAAGACCGTCGAGGTCCAAGGCAACCTGTACGAGGGCTACATGGTGCTCATCAGCGCTCTCGTGTCCTCCGCCGGCGGCACAATCCTCGAGAACCCCGAAGCGGGAAAGAACGTGAGGCCGGCGATCGACTCCGACGCCGGCCGCAAGGCGGCGGCGGTCATCCAGCAACTCGGTCAGTCCCGGGCCGCCAACCCGGCACTGTCCACCACCGACGAGGAGGCCGGGCGGGCTGCCTTCCAGGGCTCCCAGGGCGGGTACATGGTGAACTGGGCCTACATCTACGGGGCCGCCCAGGAGGCGGTCGCCGCCGGCACCCTCGACAAGGCGGTGCTCGACGACATCGGCTGGGGTCGCTACCCCCGGGTCGACGCCGGCACCCCGAGCCGCCCGCCACTGGGCGGCATCAACCTGGGCATCGGCGCCTTCGGTAAGCACAAGGACCACGCGCTCGAGGCGGTGCGCTGCATCACCTCGCTGGAGAGCCAGACCCAGTACATGCTCAAGTCGAAGAACCCCGGCGCCCGCGCTGCGGTCTACGACAACCCCGAGGTGCGAACCGTCTTCCCCATGGCCGACGACCTCCGCCAGTCCCTGGCCGAGGGCGCCCCCCGACCGCGCACGCCGTACTACACAGACGTCAGCACTGCGATGCAGCGCAGCTTCCACCCGCCGGCGTCCGTCGATCCCAACCGCGCCCCGGCACGCGCAGGCAAGCTCATCGTCGACGTCCTGAAGGACAAAGTTCTCCTGTGACCAACACCGCTACGGCGGCGCCGGCCATCGGCGTCCCGGTCACCGACCGGACCCGGAACGAGAAGCGGCTCGGATGGAAGCTCACCGCGCCGGCGGTCATCGTGATGCTGGCCGTCACGGCCTACCCGATGATGAACGCCCTGTGGCTCTCGTTGTTCAGCTACCGGCTCACCGACCCGGCAGCCCGCGAGTTCATCGGGCTGCGCAACTACGGCGTGGTCCTGTCCGACGCCCTGTGGTGGCAGACCGTCTTCACCACCGTGATCATCACGGTCATCACCGTGGCCGTGGAGCTGGTCATCGGCTTCGCCTTTGCCATGGTCATGCACCGGGTGATCTTCGGGCGCAAGGTCGTGCGCACGTCGATCCTGATCCCCTACGGCATCATCACCGTGGTCTCCGCCTTCGCGTGGAAGTACGCCTTCGCCCTCGACTCCGGCTTCATCAACAACTGGCTCGGCCTCGGTGACTTCGCCTGGTTCGGCGAACGCTGGTCGTCCATCGCCGTGATCTGCCTGTCGGAGATCTGGAAGACCACGCCGTTCATGTCGCTTCTCCTGCTCGCCGGCCTGGCCCAGGTCCCAGAGGTGCTCCAGGAGGCGGCCAAGGTCGACGGTGCGACCTGGCGCCAGCGCCTGACAAGGGTGACCCTGCCCAACATGAAGGCGGCGATCATGGTTGCCGTCCTCTTCCGGACCCTCGACGCCTACCGGCTGTTCGACAACGTCTTCATCATGACGGCCGGCGCCCAGAAGACCGAGACGGTGTCCTTCCTCGCCTACCGCCAGATGATCAGCAGGACCGCCCTCGGTCTCGGCTCGGCGGTGTCGGTGCTGCTGTTCCTGTCCGTGGTGGCCATCGCCGCCGTCTTCATCAAGGGGTTCAAGGTGGACCTGAGCTCGGTGCGCGGCAAGTGAGCAACGAGCGCAGCCTCCGCGGCCGGTTGGGCATCTACGGCGGGCCGGTCCTCGTAATCCTCTGGACGCTGTTCCCCGTCCTCTGGATTCTCTCGTTGTCGTTCAAGCCGGAGTCGGGGATCAACAACCAGAAGTTCCTGCCGGACACGTTCACCCTCGAGAACTACCGCACGGTGTTCAACACCCCGCTGTTCACCAGCGCGCTGCGCAACTCGATCTTCATCTCCCTCATCGCCACCGTGCTGTCGGTGATGATCGCCACCGTCGCCGCCTACGCCATCGCCCGCCTGGAATTCCCCGGCAAGAAGCTGATCCTGTCGCTGGCCCTGGCCATCGCCATGTTCCCGGCCGTGTCCCTCGTGGGCCCGCTGTTCGACATCTGGCGGTCGATCGGCCTCTACGACACCTGGCTGGGGCTCATCATCCCGTACATGTCGTTCACCCTCCCGCTGTCGATCTGGACGCTGTCGGCGTTCTTCCGGGAGATCCCCTGGGAGATGGAGCAGGCGGCCCAGATCGACGGGGCCACGCCGTGGCAGGCATTCCGGAAGGTGATCGTGCCCCTGGCGGCGCCGGGCGTGTTCACCGCGGCCATCCTCGCCTTTTTCTTCGCCTGGAACGACTTCGTGTTCGGCATCTCCCTGACCTCCACCGACGCCGCCCGCCCGGTGCCCGCCGCGCTCGCCTTCTTCACCGGGGCGTCGCAGTTCCAGCGGCCGGCCGCCGCCATCTCCGCCGCCGCCGTCGTGGTGACCATCCCCGTCGTCATCCTCGTCCTTCTGTTCCAGCGGCGGATCGTCGCCGGCCTCACCGCCGGCGCAGTGAAAGGCTGACATTGGCAACGATCAGCATCCAGAACATCGTCAAGACCTACGCCGACGGGTTCCAGGCCGTCAACGACGTCAGCCTCGACATAGAGGACGGCGAGCTGATGATCCTCGTCGGCCCATCCGGCTGCGGGAAGTCGACGCTCCTGCGCATGATCGCCGGCCTGGAGGACATCACCTCCGGCGAGCTGATGATCGGCGGCGAGCGTATGAACGAGAAGGCGCCCCGCGAGCGCAACCTGGCCATGGTCTTCCAGAACTACGCCCTGTACCCCCACCTGAGCGTGTACGAGAACATCGCATTTCCCCTCCGCCTCCAGAAGCGCAGCGACGAGGACATCCGCACCAAGGTGGAGGAGGCGGCAAAGACCCTCGAGCTGACCGAGCACCTCGAGCGCAAGCCGAGCCAGCTCTCCGGTGGGCAGCGCCAGCGGGTGGCGATGGGCCGGGCCATCGTGCGGGAAGCCCAGGCGTTCCTCTTCGACGAGCCCCTGTCCAACCTCGACGCCAAGCTGCGGGGCCAGATGCGCACGGAGATATCCCGCCTGCAGCGCCGGCTCGGAATCACCACGGTCTACGTCACCCACGACCAGACCGAGGCCATGACCCTGGGCGACCGGGTGGCCGTCCTGCGCAAGGGCCTCCTGCAACAGGTGGCGTCGCCCCGGGAACTGTACGAGCGGCCGGTCAACCTCTTCGTGGCCGGCTTCATCGGGTCGCCACCGATGAACTTCCTGCCGGCGACGGTGGAGGACGACGCCGTGGGCCTACCCTTCGCCCGCGTCCCGCTCCCGAAGGAGGTCCGCGAGCGGATCGGCGGAAGCAAGGTCCTCCTCGCCGGGATCCGCCCGGAGCACTTCGAGGACGCCGCCCTGGTCGACGCCGGCCAGCGGGAACGGGGCGTCACGTTCACGGCCCACGTCGACGTCACCGAGTGGCTCGGCAACGAGCTGTACGCCTACATCCCGTTCGAGGCGTCGGCCGAAGTCACCGAGCGCCTGAAGAGCCTGGCCCGGGAGCTCGACAGCGAATCGCTGCGCACCCAGCTCATCGTCTCCCTCGACACCGCCAGTCGCATCGAGAAGGGCACGGACGCCGAGCTGTGGTTCGACGCCGGCCGCATGCACCTCTTCGACCCGACGAGCGGCGACAACCTCACGAGAGACGTGCTGCACACCGCAAGTACCTAGCGCGAGAGTACAGGTAGCACCACTCGTGCACTCCTGGCGTACTGGAGGAACACAGATGCCCGTCACCCGCCGCGCCGCCCGCCTGCTCGCCGCCCTGATCGGGAGCGCCGCAATCCTGGCCCCGCCGGCGCCGGCGTCGGCCGAGGTCTTCCCGGAGGTCATCGCCCTCCCGGACGGCTGGCAGCCGGAGGGCATCGCCTCCGGCCCGGGAACGATCGTCTACTCGGGCTCCCGGGCGACGGGCGACATCATGGCCGTGAACGTCCTCACCGGCGCTCAGGCGCTGGCGGTGGATGCTCCCGCAGGCCGGACGGCCGTGGGCATCGAGCAGGACCGCTTCGGTCGGTTCTGGGTGGCCGGCGGCGCCACCGGAGACGTATTCGTCTACGACGAGAACGGCGAGGAGCTGGCGGCCTACGACTTCGCCAGCGGCCCGATGGGCACGACGTTCGTCAACGATGTGGTCGTCACCCGGGAGGCGGCCTGGTTCACCGAGTCCAGGCGGCCCGTGCTGTACAAGGTGCCCATCGCCCGCGACGGGTCCCTCGGCGTAGGCCAAGTCGTTCCCCTGTCCGGCGACTACGCGCACATCGACGGGACCAACAACCTGAACGGCATCGACGCCGACCGCAACGGGCGGATGCTCGTCGCCGTCCAGTCCAACACCGGAGCGCTCTACAGCATCGATCCCGACACCGGGGAGACCACCCGCATCGACCTCGGAGGCGCCACCGTGGTCAACGGCGACGGCATCTACCTGGAGGGCCGGCGGCTGTACGTCGTCCAGAACCGGTTCAACAAGGTCGCCGTGGTGGCGCTCGACAGCCGCGTCACCTCGGGCGAGATCGTCGACGAGCTGACATCGGAGAACTTCGACGTCCCCACGACGATGACCCGCTTCGGCCACCGCTTCTACTTGGTCAACGCCCGGTTCGGTACCTCGGGCCCCGAGCCGGCGCACTACTCCATGGTCGCCATCCCCCGCTCCTGAGCCAGGAAACAAAGCGTTCATAGGGCGGAGACAGGGGCGACACAGCCGCTGCGTACGTTCGTTCCTCAAGGACGAGGAAAGGACGAATGGTGTGACGCGGACTGCGAAGTTGGTGACCGGGGGAGCGCTCGCCGCCGCGGTGGTGGCGTTCGGCGGTGGGGCGGCCTGGGCTCAGGAAGCCGAAGTGGCAGTGACGGCGGAGGAGGTCCAGGTCAATCTGGACAACGTGTTCGTGCTGGTGGCGGCGGTGCTGGTCATCTTCATGCAGGCGGGGTTCGCTCTCGTCGAGGCCGGCCTCACCAGGGCCAAGAGCGTGGCCAACATCATGATGAAGAACCTGATGGACTTCTGCGCCGGCGCCCTCGCGTTCTTCGCCGTCGGCTACGCCATCGCCTTCGGCTCCGGGGGCAACGACTTCTTCGGGACCGGAGGCTGGTTCCTGGGCGACGGGGCGTTCCAGTACGGCACGCTGACCGTGCCGGTCACGTTCATCTTCCAGGTGGCCTTCGCCGCCACCGCGGCGACGATCGTCTCGGGCGCCATGGCCGAGCGCACCAAGTTCAAGAGCTACTTCCTCTACTCGATCGCCATCTCAGGGTTGATCTATCCGATCGTCGTCCACTGGAACTGGGGCGGCGGCTGGCTGGCCGGCCTGTCGACGCCGTTCCACGACTTCGCCGGATCGTCCATGGTCCACATGGTGGGTGGCGTGGCCGCCCTCATGGGCGCCGCCATCCTCGGTCCCCGCATCGGCAAGTACGGGCCCGACGGCAAGCCCCGGGCCATCCTCGGGCACAACATCCCCTACGCCGTATTGGGGACGTTCATCCTCCTGGTCGGCTGGTACGGGTTCAACCCCGGCTCCGAGCTGGCGGCCGACGGGGCCATCGGCGGCATTGCCGTGACCACCACCCTGGCCGCCGCCGCCGGCGCCATCACCGCCATGCTGGCGATCTGGGCCAAGAGCGGCAAGCCCGACGTGGGCATGACCGCCAACGGCATGCTCGCCGGCCTGGTCGGCATCACCGCCGGCACCGCCGCAGTCAGCAACATCGGGGCCATCATCATCGGCGCCGCCGCCGGCGTGATCGTCGTTGCCGCGGTGTTCTTCTTCGACCGCATCCACATCGACGACCCGGTGGGCGCCATCTCGGTGCACGGCGTGTGTGGAGCGTTCGGCACGATCTGCGTGGGCCTGTTCGCGACCGAGGACACCGAGTTCTGGCAGCAGGGCCTCTTCTACGGCGGCGGCACCTCGCAGCTGGTCAGCCAGATCATCGGGGTCGTCGCCATTGCCAGCTTCGTTGCCATCACCGCCGGCATCCTCTTCATGGTCCTCAAGGTCACGGTCGGCCTCCGGGTCTCCGAGGAAGAGGAGTTGGCCGGGCTCGACGTGCTGGAGCACGGCGCCCCGGGCTACGGGCCGGACACCACCCCGGCCCTCCCGTCCACGTCCCGGCCCGGAGGCCGGACCACCACCGTCCCGTCAGGAGCCAGCTCGTGATCAAGCTCGTCACCGCAGTCATCAAGCCCCAGATGCTGGAGTCCGTGAAGGACGGGCTGAAGGACATGGGCGTGCAGGGGATCACGGTCACCGAGGTGAAGGGCTTCGGCCGCCAGGGCGGGCACACCGAGACGTACCGGGGGGCGGAGTACACCGTCGATCTGGTGCCGAAGCTCAAAGTCGAGGTGATCTGCGCGCTGGGGGACGCCGAGGGTGTCATGGAGACGATCCGGAAGTGCGCCTACACCGGCAAGATCGGTGACGGCAAGGTCTGGATGCTCGACGTGGATCGCCTCATGCGGGTCCGCACCGGGGAGATGGGCGAAGAAGCGATCTGACTCGTGCGGAGGGAGCCGGTCAGTGGCACACTGAGGAAGCCACGGTTAGGTGGTGAAGTGCCGGGAGCCTGGTGGCGAAACGGCAGAAGTGGCGCGTCCCCAGGAGAAGTCCCCACATGGCAATCGACACCGAGCGCCCCCCACGCGCCCAACCCACCGCCGGCCGTGGGATGCCGCGGCTCCTCCGGGAGTTCCTGGCCACGGAAGCCTCCGGCGGCATCCTGCTGCTCGTCGCCGCAGTCGTCGCCCTCCTGTGGGCTAACTCGCCTTGGAGTGCCTCCTACCAGACGCTCTGGCACACCGACTTCACGATCAACTTCGGCCGCTACGTCCTCGAGGGAGACCTGCACCACTGGGTGAACGACGCCCTCATGGTGGTGTTCTTCTTCGTCGTCGGGCTGGAGATCAAACACGAGCTGGTCCACGGCAAGCTGCGCGACCCCAGGACCGCCGCCATGCCCGCCCTGGCCGCGCTGGGCGGCATGGTTCTCCCCGCCGCGCTGTTCCTGCTGGTGAACGCCGGCGGCGCCGGGTCCCGGGGCTGGGGCATCCCCATGGCCACCGACATCGCCTTCGCCGTCGGCGTCGTCACCCTGCTCGGACCGCGCGTGCCGGCCTCGCTGAAGCTGTTCCTTTTGACCCTGGCCATCGTCGATGACATCGGCGCCATCATCGTCATCGGCGCCTTCTATTCCGCCGGCCTCCAGCCCCAGTACCTCGGCGTCGCCGCAGCCATCATCGTGGTGATCGTGTTGGTGAACCGGGCGGGCGTCGTTTGGCTGGCGCCGTACCTGGTCCTCGGTGCCGCGCTGTGGCTGGCCATGTACGCCTCCGGCGTGCACGCCACCATCGCCGGCGTGATTATCGGCCTCCTGACGCCGGCGAAGAGGCTGCTCCCCGCCTCCGTGGCCCGGGAGTGGGCCAATGACCTCCGAGACGATCCCACGGCCGAGCAGATGCAGGCGATGACCCGCCTGGCCCGCCACTCCGTCTCACCCGCCGAACGGATCGGCCACACCTTGCACCCCTGGTCGAGCTTCCTGATCGTGCCGATCTTCGCCCTGGCCAACGCCGGCGTGTCGATCAAGGCCGATGCGTTCGAGGGGGCCGGCGCCACGGCGTTGACGCTCGGCGTCATGCTCGGGCTCATCGCCGGCAAGACGCTCGGCATCACCGCTGCGGCGTGGCTGGGCGTACGTCTCGGCATCGCCCGTCTCCCCGAGGGCGCCAACTGGAAGATGATGTTCGGCATCTCCGCCGTCGCCGGCATCGGGTTCACCGTCTCCCTTTTCGTCGCCGAGCTCGCATTCACCGACGGACCCCTGCGCGACGCGGCCAAGATCGGGGTCCTCGGCGCGTCCGCGGTCGCGGCGGTGATCGGCAGCATCGTCCTGTCGCGGGCCTGCCGCCCCAAGCCGGCGCCGGCGCCGGCGCCGGCGCCGGCCTCGACCTAGATCAAGCGGGCGCCGGTGGCCCGGTGGGGGGCTACCATCGGTGACTTCTCCCCGCGGGGTACGACCACGATCAGCCGGTCGTCCGGCGCGAGATCGACCACTCTCGACTTCGGCGGATCGAGCTGGATCGCCGTCGTCAGCTCCCTGCCCCGGGCCCCGGCCGTGCGGTAGCCGATGGCGAGGTGTCCGACCTTGTGGGCGGCGGCAACATAGGACCCGTAGGCCGTCCCCGGCTTCGGGTCGGCGTAGTAGGAGACCGGACGCATGCTCAGCTCCGAGCCCCACGTCTCGAACAGGTCGGCGAAGACCTTTTCCCGGTCGGGGATCTCCGCCAGCTGGGCCAGCATGAGAGCGGTGATCCTCTCGCTGACGATGAAGTCCTCGGCGCCGGCCACCCGGGCGAGGTGGACGTCGCGGATGTCCAGCACCTCGGTGAGCACGCTCATCCGTTCGGCCAGCTCGGGGTTGGCCCGGCGGAACTGCCGGAGCTGCAACAGCGTCATCAGCGCCCGGGCATCGGCCTCCTCGGCGCTGAGCTTGCCGCGGTAGCAGAGGACGACCACCCGCTCGTACAGCTCGGCCAGGCAGAGCTCGGCCACCTTGTGCTGCGTCGTGTTGAAGGTCGACGTCACCGAGATCTGGAGCTTCTCGATCCCGGGGACGGCGATCTCCGCCTCGGTGACCAGGCCGCCGTCGATGAGGACCCGGACCTTGGCGCCGGGCTCCGCCCACTTCTCCAGCTCGGTGAGGATGCGGGGGGCGAGCACGTTCCAGCCGACGATCAGGATCCCGCCGGCGGTGAGGTCCCCGTTGGTGACGCTCGGCGCGACCGGCGCCGGCCGGATCGGCTCTGGGTGCAGGGCCAGCTTGGCGAGGCTGTCGGTGATGAGGACGACCGAGTCGCCTTCGACGAGGACGTGGTCATCCGGCGCGTTCAGGTCGACGACTCCATCGGGGTGCCGGATGCCGATGGGCGACGCCACCTCGTAGGACAGGACGAGGTCGCCGAACCGGCGGCCGAGGAGGCTGGGGTCCTCGTGGAAGTAGACGTCGACGCCTCCGAAGTCGAGGACCTGCTCGAACACCGAACCGAGCCCAGTGTGGCGGCAGGCCTGGGCGGTGACCCTGGCGATGAGATCCGAGGAGGCGATGGCGATGGCATGCCCGTCGGTGGCCTCGCGGAGGGCGTCCGCGTTCTCCGGCATGGCGCAATCGGCAACGACGCGAAGGTCGGTGAACCGGTCGTCGTCCATCAGGGCGAGGACCGAACGGATCACCTGGGCGTCGCCGTCCATGTGGTTGTTGCCCAGGGCGATGACCGAGCGGCTGTCGTACGGAGCGACGAGCGCCACATCGGCGGGGTTCGCCGGGTCGCCGCGCCGCACGACCACCCGCGTGCGGCCGAGGTTGCGGACCCGGGCCCGGATGTCGTCCTCCATCTCGATCTTGTCGTGATCGGCGAGGACCACGATGATGCTGTCGTGGGCGCGGCCCTTGTGGGCCAGGATGAGTTCCGAGATGATCGGGAAGATCTTCTCCGACCAGCCCAGGATGAGCACGTGGCCGGACTCCAGGACCTCGCTGCGGCCCTTGCGCAGCTCGTCGACCCGCCGCTCGATGCCGGTGGCGATGAGTCCGATGAGACCGCTCACCACCAGGATGCCGAAGAGGACGACGAAAAGCGACTGGAGGCGCAGCGGCCAGCCGGTGTCGGCCTCCATCGCCGCGGGCTCGAAGCTGCGCAGCATGTTCTGCCAGATGCCTTCGATGATGCCGACCTGATGGCCGTGCACCGCGATGTCGAGCACCGACAGCAGTGTGCCGGTGACGACGACCACCGCAGCGGTGACCAGAAAGAGCCACAGGATCACCGCGACGGTGCCCCGGGCCAGGATGGTGTCGAACTTGTAACGGACGCGCCTGCGGAACGAGTGGCGTGCGGGCATGACGGTTTCCTCCTGGTGTCCGAAAATCGGTGAACGGCTCCCCCGACCACGCCAGCGGCGCGGTCGTCAACTGCGATTCGCTAGGACGCGAGAAGGACCGGAGGAGCCCGCAGCGAGATGACGTGGCGGCGCCGAGCCAATGACGGCGGGGCGGCGAGGACGGCCAGCAGGGTGGCCCAGAGCGCCAAACCCATCGACAGCAAACCCGGGCCCAGCGCGGCCACAGTTCGGCCGTGATCGAGGCTGCCGCTCGCTCGCGACCAGCCGTCGCCGACGTGCCGGCGGATGACGGGGAAGGAGGCGGAGCCCGCCGGAGCCATGCCGGCGACGGCCAGCCCGGGCGTTTCCACAGCTCGCTGCGCGAACGACGGCCGGCACCACACCGGGGCCAGCAGGAGGATGACCGCTACCAAGGCAAAGCGCCGAGCCGTAGCGGACTCCATCGGCACAAGAGTACCGTCCCTCACCACTCCAGGGCACTGGTGAAGCCGCCGTAGCTGTGCCTGAAGTTGCCGGGACAGCCAGTGGTGGCGAGGGCGACAGCTGCCACCATGCCGGCAAGGGCCGTTCGACGACGTTTCATGGTCTGCTCCCTGGCTTCGTGGGATCAGGCGACGTCGCGCCGGGCGACGCGGTGGGCACCGAGGGCGGCCAGGCCGGCGACGTAGGCGGCGAGGGCAAGGGCGGCGGCCCACCGTGGCGGGTTGCCGGCGCCGGCCCGGACGAGGCCGTCGCCGAGGGCGGCTGGGAGCCAGTCACCGACAGACCAGTGTCCGAGGGCGCCGGCGAACAGCTCTTCGCCCTTGAGCAGCCACACGAGCACCAGCCCGACTGCCGCGCTCAGGTTGGCGAACAGGGCGCCGGCGCAGACGCCGATGGCGCCGTAGAGAGCGGTGGTGGCGATCAGGGCGGCCCCCGCCCGCCCGACTTCGGCGGTGACCCCGACATCGGTGCCGGCGCTCATCAGCCACGGCACGGCGATGGCCAGGCTGACGGCGACGGTCACCGCGCCCATGGCTGCGCCGGTCACGGCGTGGGCCGCCACCTTGGCGACCACGACGTCCCACCGCCTGGGAGCGGCCAGCAGGGTGGTGATGATCGTCCCGTGCCGGTACTCGCCGGCCATGCCGACGACGCCGAGGAGCAGCGCGAGGGTGGTCACGACCGACGCCGGCGCTCCCGTCGCGTGCAGCAGGCTGTCAGGGCCCAGGGGGTCGTTCCCCTGGCGCCCGGCCATGCTGTACACCGCGAAAGTCACCAGTGCGGCGAGGATGGGCACGGCCGCAAAGGCGAGGAGGAATGTGGGGGCGGTGCGCTGCTTCAGCAGCTCGGCCCGCAGTAGGCGTTTCACGATTGGCTCCTCTCGCTCGCGGTCAGCTGGAAGAACACGTCCTCGAGGTTCGAGCGCCGGGCCTGCATGCCGTGGACGACGATGCCGTTGAAGGCGATGGCCCTTCCCACGACGTCGGGGGTGGCGGAGGCGGTGACTTCGTCGTTGCCGGTCAGCTCGGCATCGACCCCGATGCCGTCGAGGATCCCAAGGAGGGCGGTGGCCTCGGGCGAGGTGACCACGACGGTCTCCGCGGCCGCCGCCGTCAGCTCGGCCAGCGGCGCGTCGGCCACCACGCGGCCCTCGTCGATGATCACGACGTGGTCGACGGTCTGGGACACCTCGGCCAGTAGGTGGCTGGAGACGACAACCGTCCGCCCCTCCGCGGCCTGGCCCCGCAGGAAGGTGCGCAGCCACTGGACGCCTTCAGGGTCGAGCCCGTTGCCCGGCTCGTCGAGGATCAGGACCTCGGGCTCACCCAGCAGGGCGGCAGCCAGGGCGAGGCGCTGGCGCATCCCGAGCGAGAACCCGCCCACACGCCGGCGGGCGCTCGCGGCCAGGCCGACCCGCTCGAGCGCATGGCCGGCCCGATCGGGCGGAAGGCCGCCGGCGGTGGCCAGGACGCGAAGGTGATCGATCGCCCGCCGGCCCGGGTGGAAGCTGGACGCTTCGAGGACGGCGCCGACGTGGCGGGTGGGCTGGTCGAGGTCGGCGTAGCGCCGGCCGTCGAAGGTGGCGGTGCCGGCGGTCGGGGTGACCAGGCCGAGGAGCATCCGCAGGGTCGTCGTCTTGCCGGCGCCGTTGACGCCGAGGAAGCCGGTGACGACCCCGGGGTGCAGCTCGAGGCTCAGCTCGTCGACCGCCGTGAGGGGGCCGAATCGCTTGATCAGCCCGTGCAGCTCGATGGTTGCCATACGACGAACCTGACAGGAACGCCGGCCGGCGTCGTCAGGCCGGGGATGGGTTGTGACCTACATCCCGGGGCGTACCAGGCCGCTCTCGTACGCCAGCACCACGAGCTGGGCCCGGTCGCGGGCGTAGAGCTTGGTCATGATGTGGCTCACGTGGGTCTTGGCCGTCGCCGGGCTGACGTAGAGGCGCTCGGCGATCTCGGCGTTCGACAGCCCCCGCCCCACCAGGGCCAGCACCTCTCGCTCCCTCTCGGTGAGGGCGGCCAGCTCGACCGGCGGACCGGGCACGTCGACGGGGCGGGCGGCCAGCTCGGAGATCAGCCGGCGGGTGACGCTCGGCGCCAGCAAGGCGTCGCCGGCGGCGACCACCCGCACCGCAGAGAGGATGTCCTCGGGGCGAGCGTCTTTGAGCATGAACCCGCTGGCGCCGGCCCGGATGGCGGCGTAGACGTAGTCGTCGAGGTCAAAGGTGGTCAGCATCAGCACCCGGACGGTCGCCAGGTCGGGATCTGCGGCGATGCGGCGGGTGGCCTCGATCCCGTCGAGCGCGGGCATGCGGACGTCCATCAGCACCACGTCGGGACGGTGGCGGCGGACGAGAGCGACCGCCTTCTCGCCGTCGTCCGCCTCGCCCACGATCTCCAGGTCGGGGGCGTGGCCCAGCATCGTGCGCAGCCCGGTGCGGATGAGGGGCTGGTCATCGACGATAACGACGGTGATCGTCCCCATCACGCCTCGCCCACGGGGAAGCGGGCGACGACCCGGAAGCCGCCTCCGGGGTTGGGGCCGGCGTCGAGCTCGCCACCGTGGACGGTGACGCGCTCACGCATCCCGACCAGGCCGTGGCCACCCGTGAGCGCCGGCGCCGCTGCGCCCAGGCCGTCGTCGGCCACCTCCACGGTGACGCCGGCGCCCGTGTAGCGGACGTCGACCGTGGCCTGCGCCGGGCCGGCGTGCTTGAGCACGTTGGTGAGCGCCTCCTGGACGACTCGGTAGGCGGAAAGGTCGACCCCCGGCGCCATGTCGGGCCGGTCCCCGTGGACCCGGAGCTGCACGTCGATACCCGAGCGCTCCACCTCGGCGACCAGCCGGTCGAGGTCGGCGAGGCCGGGGGCGGGACCGAGGGCGGCCGGCTCGTCGCTGTCGGACGAGCGCAGGACGCCGAGAAGCCGGCGCATCTCCCCCAGCGCCGAGCGGGTCGTGGCCTCGATGGTGGCCAGCGCCCGCTCGGCCGCAGCGGGATCGTCAGCCGCCACCATCCGCCCGGTGCCGGCGTGCATCGCCACCACGCTCATGCTGTGGGCAACCACGTCATGCAACTCGCGGGCGATGCGCAGGCGCTCCTCCGTCACGGCCTGGCGGGCCAGGTCGTGCTGGGCCTGCTCCAGCTCGCGGTTCTTGGCCTCCAGCGTCTCGGTGTAAAGCCGGCGGGCCCGAACGAAGTTGCCGAGGAACCAGGCGCCGGCGACGAGCAGGGGCACGCTGGTGTTCGTCGGGCCCGGGCCCAATGTCGACGCCGCGGCCGACACGAGGACGGCGGCGACTCCCAGCCGCCGGCTCGGCCGCTCGGGAAGCCGGGCGGCGGCGCTGTAGACGGTGAGCAGCACCACCGGGAACAGCGCCGGCGGGTAATCCGCTGCTGCGTACCCCACGCCGGTTGCCAGGCTCAGGACGACTGCAGCGACCGGGCGAGGCCGGCGCAGGACCACGCCGGCGCTGTGGGCGGCGACAAGCCCGAAGGCGAACACGTCGGGGCTGCGGACCTCGGGATCGTCGCCGGCGGCGGCGACAATCGCCGCGCTCACGGCAAAAGCGGCCAGCGCGACCGCCCCATCGACCAGATAGTCGCGCCGACCCATTGACGTTTGACCGTACCGGAGGACGTCCGGGCGGTCATCGGCCTGGGGATGCGTCCGGCCTACTTCACCGGGTGTAGGCGAACCGATGCCGCCGGCCGCGGGTCAGCTCGTGTAGATGCTCACCGTGCCCGTGATCTCGTTCGAGACCACGACGAGCGCCCTTCGGGTGGGGCTCTCAGCCGCGGGGACCACCTTGATGACCTCCGGGCCGCTGTCGGGGCCGATGGCATCGCCGGCGAAGGCCCGGTTGTTCACGTACTGCACGATCACCGGTGCCCTCGGGTCGCCGAGGTCCACGACGACGACGCCGCCGATGCGCTCGAGGCCGATGAACCCGTAGGTCCGGCCGTTGATGACGCCGGCGGCGGCGGCCTCCGGCTCAGGCCCTTTGTCGTCGCTGCGGCCGTCGAAGGCGTTTGAGGTGTTGCTGGCGTTGAAGCGGTCCGGGAGGGCGGCGGCCGTCGTGCGCTCCAGAAGGTCGCCGCTGTCATAGACCAGGGAGCCGTCGCGCCCGCTCCACACGCTGAAGGACCGGGCCCCGAAGGCGTAGGCCGTGGACTGGGGGGCGGCGCCCGCCGGCGGCGACGTGGTGACGTTGAGGCGGCCGACCTGGTTGTTGGCCCGGGCCGGGCCGAAGGACGCGTCGGTCGTGACCGAGCGCAGGCGGGCGGCCTCGTCCAGGCCGGCGTACTCCCGGGCGTCGCCCTCGTTGGCCGAGAGGACGTACGTCTCGCCTGCGGCCGTGAAGGCAGCGAGGGCGTCGGGCTGGTACATGCCCCGGACGTTCGCCCATGGCCGGATGTTGATGCCGCCGTCCTGGTCGCTGCCGTCGAGCCCGTTGCCGGGAAGAGAGTGGTCCTTGAACCCGAGCGCGTCGATGCGCGCCACGTTCAGCGCGGTGAGGTCGACGACGGCGATGGCGTTGTTCTCCTGGAGCGACACCCACGCCGTGGTGCTGTCGTCGGAGACGGTGATGTACTCGGGCTCGAGGTCGAGAGATGGGAGCGGCGACCCGAAGATCCGCACGCCGGCCGGAAGCTCAGCCGCCCGTGGCCCTCCCGGGTCGAAGGCGTCGAAGCCGACGGTGTGGGTCGCCAGCCGCAGACGGGGATCGAGCTCGACCACCGACACCGACCCGGGCGGGTCGACGTCGCCGGGCCGGCCATAGCCGGTCGGCTCGCCCTCGTTGGCGACGAGGAGGCGGGTGCCGTCGGGGGTGAAGGTGACCATGTCGGGGCCGGATCCGACGGGCAGCGACCGCAGGTTCGTGCCGCCGGGCGAGAAGAGGACAAGGGCGCCGGGCCCCGCCCCCCTGTCGAGGGTGGCGGCGACCATGCTGCGGGACGCGGCGACGCTGGTCACCTCGTCACCGAAGCCCGAGAGGTCGACCCGCCGCAGGAGCCGCGGGCTCGCCGGGCGGCTGATGTCGACGATATCGACCGACACGTCGGACGCGTTCGAGACATAGAGGAGACGGCCGGCGACGGCCGCCACCTCCCCCGAGGTCGTCTCACCGTCGCCGCTGGCGAGGCCGGTGGCGTAGGTGCCGACGAGCCGAAGCACCGGGGCCCCCTCCGCGATGGCCGGCGCCGGCACGACGGTCGCCGCGACGGCGAAGGCCAAGAGGCCCACTGCCAGGTTCGTCCGGGCCCTCATGAGCCGATCCTCCCGCCGTCGATCTTGCGAATGACGACGGTGGCCGGGCGAGGTCGGCCCCCTGGTAGATGCTCGGGCCAGTTGCTGACCGACCTCGGGTTGGTCGTGGTCGGCGCGCCGCCGATGTTGTTCCAGAAGGTGGTGGACTCGCCCGGGTGCTGGACGTTGACGAACATCGTCCGCTGGTCGGGCGTCGTGATGACGCCGGTGATCTCGCAGCCCCGGGGCCCGGTGAGGAACCGCCGGAGGTCGCCGCGGTCGGGGTCGGCGACGAGCATCTGGTTGTTGCCGATGCGGTCGTACCCACGACTGGAGAGGTTCTGGGCACTGTTCGAGATGTCCGTCTGGATCCACACCAGACCGTCGGGGTCGACCCAGATTCCGTCGGGGGAACCGAAGAGGGGCTGGTCGGCGGGCACCTTCGTCCCGCCCAGAGCGGGGTATGCGGGGTCGCCAGCGAAGAGGAAGACGTCCCACGTGAACGCGGTCGGCGCATGCACGTTGTCGATGTCGCGGAAGCGAACGATGTGGCCGAAGTTGTTCGGGTTGCGGCCGCTGTTGACCTCGGCGTTGTTGCCCGAGCCGTTGGTGAGGGTCACGAACACGTCGCCGGTGCGCTCGTTCACCGCCACCCACTCGGGCCGGTGCAGCCTGGTGGCGCCCACCGCATCGGCGGCCTGGCGGGTGCGGATGAGCACGTCGGCCTGGTCGGCGAAGCCATTCGCGGTCCCGAGCGGCCCGGTGCCGTGGACAAGGGGCAACCAGGTTCCTGTTCCGTCGCCGGCGAACCGGGCGACGTAGAGGGTCCCCTCGTCGAGTGGGCTCCTTCCCTGGGCCCGCAGCTGGCGCCAGGGCGCGTTCCCCACGAACTTGTAGAGGTAGTCGCCGTTCTCGTCGTCACCGCTGTAGACGACGACGCGGCCCTGCTGCTCGGTGACCGTCGCGCCCTCGTGCTTGAAGCGCCCGAGCGCGGTGCGCTTCACCGGCGTCGAGGACGCGTCCATGGGGTCGATCTCGACGACCCAGCCGAAGCGGTTCAGCTCCTGGCGGTTCTGCGCCAGGTCGAAACGGGCCTCGGCGACGTGCCAGCTGTAGCCGAAGCCGTCCTTGGTCACGCCGTACCGAGCCTCCAGCGGGGTGCGGGCCCAGCCGGCGTCGGCGGTGCCGAAGTAGCCGTTCCAGTTCTCCTCGCAGGCCAGGTACGTCCCCCACGGCGTCACCCCGTGGGCACAGTTGTTCAGGGTGCCCTGGGGCGGGTTGCCCAGCTCGGAGCGCAGCATGGGGTGGGTGGCAGCCACGGGGCCGGAGAAGGCGACGGGCGTGGTCCCGGTGACGCGGCGGTTGTACTGCGAGCCCACCACGTGCTCCCAGCGGCCGCCGGCGCCCAGGCGGACCTCGACCACCGTCACGCCGTGGCCGGCGAGAGCCTTGGCCACCTTCTCGCGCCCGGCGGCGTCGGGGGTGATCGCGCTGCCCTGCGAGGCGGTGTAGATCTGCGTGTCGTCGGTGTACTCGTGGTTCAGGACGAGCAGCCCCCGGCGGCTGCCGGCGGGGCCGGCGCCGAGGGGGAAGAAGTGGAGCGCGTCGTGGTTGAAGCCCACCTGGCGGGCCTGGTCGGCGGCGGAGTTCGACGCGTCCTTGAACCACTCCGGGCTGTCGGCGAACAACGGTGTGCCCCAGGGAACGAGCACGTCCCAGGTGTAGCCGTCGGGGACGTGGACCGTGTCGTCGGTGCTGGCCGGCACCGGCGTGAACCCGAGGAGGCGCCCCGGCCGGCCCGTGGTGGCCCGCCGGGCCGGCGCCGGCGCCTGGGCGCCGGCCGGGCCGGCGCCGAGCAGGCTCTGGCCGAAGAAGCCGACCGCGGCGGCGGCCAGGCCGCCGCGGAGCAGGGTGCGGCGGTCGAAGCGGGCTGCGATCAGGTCGGCCAGCAGCGGGTTCTGGCTCGGGTTGGAGCCGATGTCATCGGTGTCGTTCATGTATCACCCGTCCTTGCGCTCAAGTCGTGTGGTGCGCCGGAACGTACGAGCCCCGGCTGACGCCCGGGTGACGGCGTCGTGAATGGGACGGGAACGGCGGCCAACATCTCGGGGATGCCTCGGTCGAGGGACGGGTTGGTGCCGGAAGTTGGCAGACAGGTTGCCGCCCGTTCAGCCGGCGGTCACCGGCTGGCAAACCGTGAGCCGTACCATCCGCACCATGGCGCTCGGGACAGCATCTGGCGGTCGGCGGCTCAACCTTCGCGGCTGCTTCGACTTCCGGGACGTCGGCGGCTACCCGGCGGCCGGCGGCGCATCGACCCGCTGGCGCGCGCTCTACCGCTCTGACGGGCTGTGCGACCTGACCGGCGCCGGCCGCCGGGAGCTCGGCGAGCTCGGCGTGGCGTCGGTGATCGACCTGCGGTCCGGCGCCGAGCTAGCGGCACAGGGCCCCGGTCCAGTGCCAGGGACGACGTTCTACCTGCCGCTACCAGCAGTCCTGCCCGGCCTGCCCGACGGCGCAGGCTCGGCCGAGCCGGAGCTCATCGCGGAGAGCTACTACACGACGCTTCTCTCCGGCGTCGAGACCATGCGGGAGATCTTCGCCATCCTCACCGACCGGGCCAGCTATCCCGCGGTCGTGTGCTGCCCGACCGGCATCGACCGGACCGGGATCGTCATCGCCGCCGTGCTCGGCGCTATCGGCGTCCCCGAGGACGTCCTGGTGCGGGACTTCGCCGCCAGCCGGGAGGCCACGATCCGCCGCACCGGCCGGATGCGGTTCGAGCATCCGGCCTTGGTGCAGCCCCAGGTCGACCGCTTCGGCCCCGGTCTCTTGGGAGTCGTCCCAGAGGCGCTCGAGGGGTGCCTCACCCTCCTGCGGGAGGACTTCGGCACGCTCGCCGGCTACGCGGAGTCGATCGACATGGCGGGGGCCCTGCCCTACATCGCGGCTGCGCTCCTCGAACCGCGCCCCCACCGCTGAGGGTGCCTAGCGGCTCGGCGCGATTCTGTTGCATGCTGTCCACCCCGTGCCCGACCCCACACGCGTGACCTACGGCAGCGACGACCTGCCGGCCCGGCACGTGGCGGCCGCGCTGGCCGGCGCCGGCTACGAGCTGAGGCCCTTTGTGCGCACGGAGCGCACCCTCCTCGACACCTTCGACGGTCGCCTGCACGCCGCCGGCCTGCGCCTGGAGGTGGCCAGGGAGGGCGAGAAGCTGGTCCTGACCGTCACCGACGGGGGGCCGGCGCCGGCGGTCATGGTCGTCGACCGCGTGCCGGCGACCGCCGGCGACCTGCCGCCGGGCCCGCTGCGGGCCCGGCTGGCGCCGGCGCTCGACGTCCGGGCGCTCCTCCCTGTGATGACGCTGTCGTCGATGCATGCGACGGCGCTGCGGCGCAACGAATCTGGCAAGGCGGTGGCGGCCGTGGACATCCACGACGAGCTCGTGCTCGGGACGGGTCAACGACTTTCCGTGCCGTGGTCGGCCGAGGTGGTCCCCTACGAGGGATACGACAAGGCCGCCCGACAGGCAGGTGCGCTCCTCACGTCGATCGGCCTACGAGCTCTGGACGGCGACCTCTTCCAGGTTGCGGCGAAGGAGGCCGGCGTCGACCTCCGCGGCTTCCAGGACCGCGCCTGGGTACCGCTCGACCCCTCGGAGCCGGCGGCCGGCGGCTACCGGCGCGTCCTCGCCAACCTGGCGGCCACCGCCGGCGCCAACTGGCAGGGCACCGTCGACGATGTCGACTCGGAGTTCCTGCACGACTTCCGCATCGCGGTGCGCCGCAGCCGATCGATCCTCTCCCATGCCAAAGGGGTGCTGCCGTCCGACGGACGCCGGCACTTCGGAGCCGAGCTCAAATGGCTCGGAGCGGCGACGAGCCCGTTGCGGGACGCGGACGTCTACCTCATCGAGTGGCCGGGCTACGTGGCCCCGCTGGACGCCGAGTCCTCCGCCGCCCTGGAGCCGCTCCTCGCCCACATCAGCGCTCGCCGGGCCGCCGAGCACGCCACGCTCGTGGACGAGCTGCGCTCGCCTCGCTACCAACGTCTCATCACCGAGTGGGCGGCGTGGCTGGAGGACTCGGAGGCGCCGGCGAAGGGACAGCGGCCGCTGGGCACCGTCGTCGCGGCGCGCATACGCGACGCCCAGGAACAGGTGCTGGCCCGGGGCCGGCCCATCACCCCTGCCACCCCGGCCGAGGAACTGCACGAGCTGCGCAAGGACGCCAAGCGGCTCCGTTACCTCCTGGAGTGCTTCGGTGGCCTCCTGCCCGCCTCGCATCGCAAGCCGTTCGTGCAGCGGCTGAAGGCCCTGCAGGACAACCTCGGCGAGCACCAGGACACCGAGGTCCACACCGCCCAGCTCAAGACCATGAGCCAGGAGCTGCACGAGGCCGGCGTGGGCGCCGGCACGCTCGTCGCCATGGGCCGGCTGACCGAGATCTTCGAGCACCGCCGGCTCCAGGCCCGCGAGGAGTTCGCCGCCCGGTTCACCGCTTACGACACCAAGCAGACGGCCCGGGTGCTCGACGAGCTGCTCGAGGCCGCTCGGCCATGAAGGTCCTGGCCACATACAGCATCAAGGGCGGCGTGGGGAAGACAACCTCGGCGGTGAACCTGGCCCGCGAAGCGGCATTGGCCGGCAGCCGGGTGCTCGTGTGGGACCTCGATCCTCAAGGGGCAGCAACCTTCTTCTTCCGCGTCCGGCCCAAGGTGAAGGGCGGCACGGAGCGGCTGATCGGCGCCAAGGGCGACCTCGCCGAGCACATCCGGGCCAGTGATGTCGCCGGCGTCCACATCGTGCCCGCCGACTTCTCCCTCCGCCACCTGGACCTCCACCTCGACGGGCGCAAGCGACCGACGGAACGGCTGGCCGCCCTCCTGACCGGGGTGGCGCCGCGCTACGACGTCGCCATCCTCGACTGCCCACCAAGCATCTCTCTCGCCAGCGAGAGCGTGTTCGGGGCCGCCGACGCCCTGCTCGTGCCCGTCATCCCGACGACGCTGTCCTCCCGCACGCTCCAGCAGCTGTCGGAGTTCCTGGGCGGGCAGGAGTCGCCGCCGGCCCTCCTCCCGTACTTCTCCATGGTCGACGGCCGCAAGCGCCTCCACAAGGAGGTCATGGCCGAGCTGCGCGCCGAGTGGCCGGCGCTGTTCCAGACGGCCATTCCGAACGCCAGCACCATCGAACGGATGGGCCCCGAGCGAGCACCGGTCGGCTCGTACGCGCCGAAGTCGGCGGCGGCCCAGGCGTTCGAGCGGTTATGGGTGGAGGTGAGCGCCCGGCTCTGGGCGTGAGCGGGTACCCGCTACTTCCCGGACAGGGCGGCGTCGTAGACCTCGTCCGCCGGCAGGCTCATGAGCCGTTCAGCCATCTCCTCCTTGAGCTGCCGGGCCTGGGCGGCCTGGGCCGGCGTGGGGTCGTCCCGGCATGCGACTTCGAGGAACTCCTCCGGCACGAGGCCGGCCCGCAGCGTCAAGTCGACCGCTGCGCCGCGATAGCCGAGACGGAAGTAGAAGTGGCCTCCCGGCGCCTCCGGAGCCTCGGCCCCCGCCGCCTCAGGCGCCAGCCGGTAACGGTCGTCCGTGACCGCCCGGGTCACCATCTCGAACGCGTCACGGGCGCCTCCGCCGGGGAACCCACTCTCGACGGTGATGTCGGCGCGCTCCGGTGGTCCGCCGGGAGATAGCAGCGGGAAGGCGCGCTCCATCGCCTTGAAGGCGTGGGCGACGCCGGCGATCGAGCTCCTGCCGTGGTACCTCAGGAGGTCGTCGAAGGAGATGGAAATCGACTCGCCCTGATCCAGGACCACGAGTGTCGTCATAGGCGAATACTGCCCGAACTCCGCCGGTCCGCAACTGCCGGGTGGTTGTCAACCAGACTTGGGGCTTGCACGTCTAGAAGTACAACGGCGCACAGGTGCCCAAGGCGAGAGAGGCAACCGCGATGTACAGCACACGCCCGATGGCCGCTCCGGCCATGGGATCGGGGGCTCTGCCGCGTGTTCCCCGCCGGCCGCGGCGCCCTTCGACGCTTTGGGCGCCCCGCCGAGCGGTGGGCGTCTACCTCCTGATGCGCGTGGTCCAGTTGGCGATGCTGGGGAACCCGGTGGTGACCGCCGACACGCCGATGTACCGCCGAGCCGGGCAGGCGTGGCTGGATTTCGGGACCAGCAGCCTGGCCGGCAACAGCCTCCGTCCGTGGCCGATCACCGGGCTCTACGCCCTCGCCCCGACCGACACCTGGCGGGTGATCATCCAGTTCCTGATCGCCACCTGCTGCTGGTCGTTCTGCATCTGGCAGTTCGGGCGCCTGACGCCGCACCGGGTCGTCTCACTCTGTCTCGGTCTCGGCGTTGCCGGGCTGGCCGGCTCGTCCGGGGTCTCCGGGTTCGATGCAGCTCTCCTCAGCGAGTCCGTCACGGTGTCGCTGGTGGCCCTGTTCGTCGGCGGGCTTCTCTCCGTCGGCAGCGGTCGCGGCCGGGTGCCCACCATGACCATGACGTTCGTTGCCGCCTCGCTCCTCGGGGTCCTGCGCCCCGTCCTGATCCCCCTCGTCATCGTCTCCGTGCTCGTCGCCGGCCTGGCGTTGGCGGCCAACCGCGGCCGGACAGGCCCCGCTCTCGTACCTGCGCTGGTTCTGGCCATGCTCGGCGTCGGGGCGGTCGCCTACGCATGGAGCTACAACGTCCAGGTCGACCGGACCTGGGGGAACTGGATGGGCGTGCCGGGACTCAACGGCAGGACGCTGACCCAGTACTACCTGGCCGCATACACCACGCCGTCGGGGCCCGAGCTCGTCGATGCCATGGTGTCCGCCGGCGCACCGGCATGCATCCGCCAGCGCCAGGCGCCGGCACCCGAGGACCCGCCGGTCGACCGGGTCCGAATCGACAGGGAGGGGTGCGCCGAGGGACAGGCGTGGCTGAGCGAGCGGTACCTCTCGATCCTGGCCGGCCATCTCGCCCGCCACCCCACTGCGGCCTTCACGTACTTCGGCGACGCGCTGGACGACGCCAGCGTGGTGAGCGTCCAGAACGCGGTGGGCGAGGAATCAGTGCCATCGCTCGTGCCCGGACCCGTCGAGCGGCTCTTCTTCACCCGCCGTCAGGGTTCGGGCCTGGACCCACTTCTCATGTGGTCGGCGATGGCGGGGGCGGCGCTGGCGGTCCGCCGGCGCCTGGAGGTCGCGCCCCCCGGTTTCATGGGACCGCCCGCTCTACGATGGTCCGTCGGTTCCGCCCTGCTCGCCGGCTACGCCGCACTGACGGGCACGGCGCTGCTCTCAGCCGCCGACGCCAGCCGGGTCGCCCTCCCGGTGACCGTGCTCCTCCGGTTGCTGCTGCTCGCGGTCGTCGTGCAGGCCGCGGTGGCACTGGCGGCCAGACTCAGAGACGACGACCGACGCTCCGCGGAGGTCGTCGCTCGTTAGAGCAGGGCGGCGGCCAGCGTCGCCAGCGGGCTGCGCTCACCCTGCGACAGCCGGATGTGGCCGAACAGCGCGCCACCCCTCCCGCCGCCCATGGCCGCGGTGAGCACGGACATGGCGTTGTTGTGAGCCGACAGGAAGGGGGCGTCGATCTGGCTGGTGTCGCCGGTGAAGACCACCTTGGTGCCCTCGGCGGCGCGGGTCAGCACCGTCTTGGCCAGGCTGGGCTCGAGGTTCTGGGCCTCGTCCAGCAGGATCCAGGCCCCGTGCAAAGACCGGCCCCGAAGGTGGGTGACCGACTCCATCGTGAGGCGACCCTCGGCGGTGATCTGGGTGATGGTCTCATCCGCGGCGCCCTTGCGCCGGCCGTCGCTCATCGCCACCACCGCATCGTGGATGGCGCCCATCCACGGGTCGAGCTTCTCGTCCAGCGTGCCCGGGAGGTAGCCGACCTCCTGGCGGCCGACGGCGACGAGGGGCCGGTAGATGGCCATACGCTCATACCGGCGGTTGCCCGGATGGTTCCACACCTGCTCCAGGCCGGCGGCGATGGCCAGCAGCGTCTTGCCGGTACCCGCCGGCCCGTCGAGGGCGACGACGCTCACGGACGGGTCGAGCAGCAGGTCGAGCGCCAGCCGCTGCTCGACGTTGCGGGGCTTGAGGTCGAAGGCCTCCTGGTCCTGGCGCAGCAGGCACAGGGAGGCGCCCTTGCGCCGGGTGAGCGCCGACTGGCTGCCGGCCCGGAGGACGGCGAACTCGTTCTCGTACACCTCGATCGACGGGTCGAGCGCGGTGACCTCGATCTTGCGCTCCTCGAAGAGCCGGTCGATGAGGGCGCCGTCGAGCCCCTCCACCGTCATCCATCCCGGGCTGTCGCCGCTGCGGCCGTAGGCGGGCACGGGCACGTACTCCTTGGCCGCCAGACCGACGTGGGCGGCCTTGATGCGCAGGGCGGCGTCGTTGGAGACGACCTCCACCGTCGTGTCGCGCCCGTGGAGGCTGAGGGCGGCACCGATGATCCGGTTGTCGGGGTTCGTCGGGTCGAGGTAATGCTCGGCCAGCAGGGTGTGGTTGACCCCGTTGACGACCACGGCCAGCGTGCCGCCGTGGGCGAGGGTGAGCGGCTCGGCCAGGGACCCGCCGGCGGAGACCCGTAGCGCCTCGATCCGGCGCAACGCCTCCCGGGCGGTGTGGCCGACGGTGTCGGTGCGGGTCTTGAGGCTGTCGAGCTCCTCGATGACCGTGAGGGGCACCTTCACGGCACAGCCGCTGAACTCGTTGATCGCCCCGGGGTCCGCCACCAGGACCGATGTGTCCAGGACGACGGTCTGGGTCAACTGGGACACCTGGGTGGCAGCGCGGACGAAGTTCGCCATGTCAGGTACACACCTTGCCAGGTGCGGGACGCCTCGACCGTGCATCTTCGCTCAGGCCGGCGTCACCCCGAGGCTGGCGAGCAGCTCGCGGACCCGCCCGCCGATCTCGTCGCGGGTCGGGCGGACCTCCTCCACGCCCTTGCCGAACGGGTCGGCCAGCACCCAGTCCTCGTAGCGCGTGCCGGGATAGACCGGACAGGCGTCGCCGCAGCCCATCGACACCACCACGTCGGCGGCCCGGACCCCCTCGTCGGTCCAGCGCTTGGGCTGGGCGCCGGAGATGTCGATTCCCACCTCGGCCATGGCCTCGACCGCGGCCGGGTTCACCCGCTCCCCCGGCTCCGAGCCTCCCGAGTAGGCGACCGCTCGCCCGCCGGCCAGGTGGTTGAACCACCCCATGGCCATCTGGGAGCGGCCGGCGTTGTGGACGCACAGGAACAGGACGGCGGGTAGGTCGACGTCAGGCACCTCTCTCCTCATGAGGGACGACCACCTCCGGCGCCACGCCGGCGAAGGGCCCGAGCGGCCCCCTGAGCGGGGCAATCGACGGGTGCAGGAAACGGGTCAGGGCGATGGCCAGGCCGGCGCCGGCCAGCTGGCAGGCGACGAACGCCGGCACCGAGCCGGGGTTGATGCCGGCGAAGGTGTCGGACAGCGAGCGGGCGGCGGTGACGGCGGGGTTGGCGAAGCTGGTGGAGGACGTGAAGAAGTAGGCGCCCCCGATGTATGCCGCCACCGCGAACGGGGCGACCACCGCCCGGCCGGAGCGCACGATGCCGAAGATCACCAGCAGGAGCCCGAAGGTGGCGACCACCTCGCTCAGCCACAACGCGCCTGAGCCGCGCGACGCCGTCGCCAGGGCGACCGCCGGCTCGGAGAACATGAGGTTGGCCACGACGGCGCCGGCCACCCCGCCGACGACCTGGGCCAGGCAGTACGCGCCGGCTTCCGCGGCACGCAATCCCCCGAGCACCAGGTCGGCCAATGTGACTGCGGGGTTGAGGTGGCCTCCGGAAACGGGGCCGACGGCCAGGATGATCGCCACCAGGGCGCCGGCCGTCGCCAGGGCGTTGACGAGAAGCTGGATCCCGGTATCGCCGGACAGTCGGGAGCCGGCGATGCCGGAGCCGAGGACGGCGAGCACGAGCAGGCCCGTGCCCACCGCCTCGGCGACGGCCCTTCTCAGCAGCACGCCGCCGCCGACGCGACAACCTCACCGTCCTCCGTCGCGGTCGCGCAACACACCGCGCCGGTCTCGGGGTCGACCGTGCGGAGCTCCCCGCCCGGCATCTCGACGTCGGCCAGCACCGTGTAGATCTCCCACGGCTCGCCGGACGGCCCGTCGACCCAGACCTTGTCCTGGCGGGCGTAGCAACAGGCGACGCCCTCCTCGGTGGCCGTCGTCAGGCCCTCGCCGGCCAGCCGGGCCTGGGCGGCGCCGACGAGCTCCGAGCTCTCGACCTCCACCCCGAGGTGGTTGATCGTGCCGCCCTTGCCCGCCTGCTCGAAGAGGACCAGCTTCAGCGGCGGGTTCTCGATGGCGAAGTTGGCGTAGCCGGGCCGCAGCTTGGCCGGCGTGGTGGCGAAGAGCCGGGAGTAGAAGTCGACGGCGGCGTCGAGGTCGTCGACGTTGAGGGCGAGCTGGACGCGGGACATGCGTTGTTCTCCTTGGTATATTGAGGGACGTCTATGAGTCTTCCTCACGCATCGATGGTTGTCAATGGATTATCCCAAGAAAGCTGCTGCCCGGCCGTCCTCGCCGCGCCCCTGACGGAGGAGAAGGCCACCGAGCTGGCTGGCGCTTTCGCCGTCCTGGCCGACCCGGTCCGGCTCCGGCTGCTGAGCCTGCTGGCGTCGGCTCCAGCCGGCGAGGCGTGCGTGTGCGAGCTGGTCGAGCCATTGGGCCGCTCGCAGCCCACGGTGTCCCACCACCTGAAGATCCTCGCCGACGCCGGCCTGATCGCCGGCGACAAGCGGGGCCGGTGGGTCTGGTACCGGGTGGTGCCCGAACGCGTCGACCTGCTGCGGAGCGTGCTGGCCTAGACCGCCGCCGGCATCGTCCATGATGCCGGGGTCGTGGACGCGCTGCTGCTCAGCTTCGGGGTCATCTTCGTCGCCGAGCTCGGCGACAAGAGCCAGCTCATGGCCCTGGCGTTCGCGGCCCGCTACAAGGCCCTGCCGGTCCTCGCCGGCATCACCGTCGCCACGGCCGTCGTCCATGCCCTGTCGGTGGTCGTGGGCATGTCGGTCGGCGCCGCCATGCCGACCGAGGTCATCTCAGTGGTGGCCGGCGTGGCCTTCCTGGCCTTCGGCCTGTGGACCCTCCGGGGCGACTCACTGTCCGAGGAGGAAGCGGCCAAGGCGCAGCGGTCGAACCGGTCGGCCTTCGTCGCCGCCGGCTTGGCATTCTTCCTCGCCGAGCTGGGCGACAAGACGATGCTGGCCACCGTCACCCTGGCCACCACCGAGGGGGCCCTCGGGACGTGGGTCGGCTCCACGCTCGGCATGGTGGCAGCCGATGCCCTGGCCATCGTGGTGGGCAGCCTGCTCGGCGCCCGCATGCCTGCCCGGGCCATCAGGATCGGAGCTGCCCTCTCGTTCTTCGTGTTCGGGGCCATCCTCATCGCCGAGGGGTTGCGCAGCTGAACGGGCGGCAGGACAGCTGCCCCGCCGCCCGCCCAGTCAAGCAATTAGATAGCGTCCGTCCCCGCCTCGCCGGTGCGGATCCGGTACACCGAGTCGACGGAGGTGATCCAGATCTTGCCGTCGCCGATCTGGCCGGTCCGGGCGTGCTCCATGATGTCCTGGGCCACCCGCTCGGCGTCCCCGTCGTCGACCAGGATCTCCATCCGCACCTTCGGCACGAAGTCGATCTGGTACTCGGCGCCCCGGTACACCTCGGTGTGGCCCCGCTGGCGGCCGAAGCCGCGCACCTCGGTGACGGTCATCCCCTGGATGCCCGAACTCAACAAGGCGGCCTTCACCTCGTCGAGCCGGAAGGGCTTGACGATGGCAGTGATGAGCTTCATGTCCACTCCCCTCTCAGGCTCGTTCGAGCGAATAGCCGGTCTCGGAATGCTGCGTCAGGTCCAGCCCCGTGTGCTCCTCTTCCTCGGTCACCCGGATGCCCTTGGGCAGCATGGCCTTCAGGGCGATGCCGATCCCGTAGGACACCACGAAGGAGAAGATGAACGTAGCGGCCACGGCGATGAACTGCTCGGTGAGCAGGCTGGCGCCGCCGCCGAGGAACAGGCCGTCGCTGGCCAACTCGTTCACGGCGTCGTCGGCGAAGAGGCCCACCATCAGGGACCCCAGGACGCCGCCGACGAGGTGCACGGCGACGACATCGAGCGAGTCGTCGTAGCCGAACTTGAACTTCAGCTGGATGGCGAGGAAGCACAGCGCCCCGGTGACGAGGCCGATGATGACCGGCGCCACGCCGCCGACGAAGCCGGCGCAGGGCGTGATGGCCACCAGGCCGGCAACCGCTCCCGACGCCGCACCCAGAGTTGTGGCGTGGCCCGACTTCATGCGCTCGACGATCAGCCAGCCGAGCATGCCGGCGGCGGCGGCGACGAAGGTGTTCATGAACGCCTGGGCGGCGACGCCGTTGGCGGCCAGCGCCGAGCCGGCGTTGAACCCGAACCACCCGAACCACAGGATGCCGGTGCCCAGCAGCGTCAGCGGCAGCGAGTGAGGCGGCATGGGCTCCCGGGGCCAGCCCCGGCGCTTGCCGAGCAGGATCGTCAGCGCCAGGGCGGCAGCGCCGGCGTTGACGTGCACGACGGTGCCGCCGGCGAAGTCGAGGGCGCCACGATCAGCCAGCCAGCCGCCGGCGAACACCCAGTGGGCCACGGGCAGGTAGACCAGGATCGACCAGGCGGCGATGAAGCCGACCCACGCCGCCCAGCGCATCCGGTCGGCAATGGCCCCGGTGATCAGGGCCGGCGTGATGACGGCGAAGGTCAACTGGAAGGCCACGAAGGCCATGGTCGGGATGGTTCCAGATGTGGTGTTGGCCACGTCCTTGAGCCCGATGAAGTCGAAGTTGCCGATCCAGCCGGCGTTGCCGGCATCGCCGAAGGCCAGGGAGTAGCCGAACAGCACCCAGAACACCGTCACGATGCCCATGGCGAAGAAGTTCTGCATGAGCATGGCGAGCACGTTCTTGCTCCGGACCATGCCGCCGTAGAAGAGGGCCAGGCCGGGCGTCATAAACAGGACGAGGGCGGCCGACATCAGCACCCACGCGGTATCACCGGTGTCTATTTCCGGCACGAGAACAACCTCCAATGTTCAGGGCGGACGAAGCGGGCGGCCGGTCCCGGGCCGGCTGTCGCCGAGTCTGAACAGCGGATGTGTCGACAGTGGTACCGACGTGTTTCGTCAGTGTGAACTTGTGACGGGAATCTGAACTGGACCTACCGGTCCTCGTAGGCCCGGCGGACGGTGGCCTTCTTCCCCTTGATCGTGCTGGCCCGCAGAGCCGTCACCACCTCGTCGGCCGCCGCCTCGGGCACCTCCACGAGGGTGAAGCGGTCGGCGATCTCGATGGCGCCGATGTCGCGCCCGCTGAGGCGGGTCTCGCCGGCGATGGCGCCCACGATGTCCTGGGGCCGGATGCCGGCGCTGCGGCCGGCGCCGACGAACACGCGGGTCATGCCGGCGCCGGCGGCACGGGGCGGGCGAGCACCCTTGGCCGGCCTGGCGGGCCGGTCGCCCTTGGGTACGACCTCGGGGATGTCCTCGTCGTCGGCGACGGGGCCGGTCGCCTCGTGGGCCAGCTTCACCGCGGCGAGGGCCACCTCCATGACGTCGAACTTGTCGGCCAGGCTCTCGACGACCACGCGGTAGCCGTCGAAGTCGTCTTCGATGATCGCCTCCTCGATGGCGGCCCGGGTCAGCTCCAGCCGGCGGGAGCGGAGGTCGGCGACGGTGGGGATCTTCTCGACGGTGATCCGCTGCTTCGTCACCCGCTCGATGGTCTTGAGCATGCGGTGCTCGCGGGGCTCGACCAAGGTGATGGCCACCCCCTCCCGGCCGGCCCGGCCCACGCGACCGATGCGGTGGACGTAGGAGTCGGGCGCCGAGGGCACCTCGTAGTTGACGACATGGGTGAGCTGGTCGATGTCGAGACCGCGAGCGGCGACGTCGGTGGCGACGATGAGGTCGGCGGTGCCGGCCCGGAGCCGGCCCATCACCCGGTCGCGCTGCTCCTGGGTCATGCCGCCGTGCAGGGCCTCGGCCCGGTAGCCCCGCCCGTTCAGCGTGCCGGCGATCTGGTCGACCTCGTCGCGGGTGCGGCAGAACACGATGGCGGCCGCCGGCGACTCCACGTCGAGGATCCGACCCAGCGTGGCCGTCTTGAACGCGCGGGGTACCACGTAGGCAACCTGGCGCACCAGGGGGGCCTGACCCGAGTCGACCGCCGAGCGACCCATGTGGATCTTCACCGGGTTGCGGAGGTGCCGGCGGGCCATGCCGTCGATCCGGGCCGGCATGGTCGCGGAGAACAGGACCGTCTGCCGCTCCGCCGGCGTCGACTGGAGGATGGCCTCGATGTCCTCGGCGAAGCCCATGTCGAGCATCTCGTCGGCCTCGTCGAGCACGACGACCTTCAGCCCGTCCAGGGGCAGCGTGCCCCGGCCGATGTGGTCGAGCGCCCTACCCGGCGTGGCGACGACCACATCGACGCCGCGGTCGAGGGCGCTGAGCTGGCGGAAGATCGGCTGGCCCCCGTAGATGGGCAGGACCCGGACACCGAGCTCCTTCCCGTAGCGGTGGACCGCTTCGGAGACCTGGATGGCCAGCTCCCTCGTCGGGACGAGTACCAGCGCCGTCGGCCGCTTGGGCCGGTTGTCCCGGGCGAGGTGCTGGAGCAGCGGGAGGGCGAACGCCGCCGTCTTCCCGGTACCGGTGGCCGCCTGGCCAAGGAGATCCTTTCCGGCGATCAGCGGTGGGATGGCCTCCCGCTGGATCGGCGTGGGCTCCTCGTACCCGAGGCCGGCGAGCGCGGCGAGCAGCTCAGGCCGCAGGCCGAGATCGGCAAAGGTGCCGGCGCCGGCGTCGTTGTTGTTGTTGTTGTTGTTGTCGGTGATCGTCATCGCATGGCTCCTGCTGGGCAGCAAAAGGCCGGCGCTGGAAGCGCCGGCCCTGGTCAATCGTACCTGAGGAAGGCCGGGACGGATCAGGGCTGCTTCGCCTCGAGGATCCGGCGGAGGGCGGCGAGGTCCTTGGTGTTGGCCCGACGCATGGCGGCGGCCATCGCCGGCGCGGCGGCCTTGGAGAAGCCGGCGGGCTCTCCCCGGTTGCGCAGGGTCATGTGGGTCGAACCGTCGCCGGCCGGCGACCAGGTGTACGTCGTCTCCATGGGGAACGGGCCCTCGGCGGTCCGCATGACGAGCCGCTCGTTCGGTACCAGCTCGACGAGCTCGTAGGTATAGGCCAGCCGGCGGCCGAGGAAGCGGGCCACGAACAGCACCCGGGAGCCGACGGTCGCCGGCGGTGGCGTCTCCCACTCGACGGAGGTGATGTTGACGTACCACTCCGGCGCGTTCGAGGGGTCCGTTGCGTAGGCCGCCACAGTGTCAATCGGCGCACGTATGGTGGTCTCGGTCAGGACGTCGACGCTCACGCCGCGCCCCCCGCCGCCGGCGCCGGCGGCTCAGCCTCGCCGACGGCCATCGCCACCACCTGCTCTCGTGACGCCTCCATGTTGTGCAGGCGGAGGCCGTGCTCCTGGGTCGCCGCCACCACCGCATCCTCGTCGCCGGTGGTCTCCCACCCGCACGCGCAGCGCACTCGCACCGTGCTCGAGAACCTGGCCGGTGGCGATCGCAGCCGGCGCCGTGGTGGCTCCCGAGCGAGCGAGCTCGCCGCGAACGACAGGGGCCGACTCCATGGTCTCGATGAGCCCGGGGTCGACGACGACGAAGAAGCTCAGGATCACTCCCTCGTCCGATTGGCGCCAAGAGGTCGAGTGCACCAGCTGCGGTTCGCCGATCACATCGGCGACGAGCCGGCGGACGACGTCGACCGGGTGCTCCCCCGCCGCCTTCTCGATGTACCAGGGCGACGCCCCGCACGGCCCGGTGAGCTCGATGGCGCCGGCCCGAACGCAGAGGACGAAGACCTCGACCAGGACGGGGCCCTCGACGTCGATACCTACGAGCGGATCGTCCCAAGCCACTGTCAAAACCCTACGCATTCGCCTCCCCAGAATCTGCGAAGGGGACCTTCGCCGGCCGAAGCGGGGTCGAACGCCCCGTGCCAGCGGGCTGGGTCGGGTGCAGAATGGGAGGTGGCAGGAGGGCGTGGACGGTTTCCCGCTCTTCCGAGGGCACCTTCGCTCTGCTACTAGGACCGGGCTCGGCGAGCCCCGAGGTTCGACTCCTCGTCCTGCCACGCCCGCCCCGCCGGGAGGGGCGGAGCAAGGGAGAGTGGGGACTGCCACGCGGAAGAGGGAGCCGCAAGGCTGAGAGGCTGAGCGATCAGCGACCCCACAACCTGATCCGGACAATGCCGGCGGAGGGATGTCTGGGTGACGCACCCTCCACGCACCTGCGGTGCCGATGCAGGCCATGGCCAAGCGGGACTGCGAATGGTGCCCTTAGCGCCGGTATGGCGCGCCATTGTCCGACTGACCAGTCGGCGCAGGGTTTTGGGCCCTTCGTCCCTACCCGCTCGCCGGGCGATGGCGGACGATGACAGGAAGAGGAGGTCGCCGTGTGGAAGCGCAGGCTTGAGGACCCGGTGGTCGGGCTCGCAGCCGAGTTGACGCTCGAGTGCGAGTCGCTCCTGGCCGGACGGTACGCCGACTACCTCGGCTCCCATGGGAGGCGGGCACCCCCCTGGGCGTGGGTCAACGCCCTCGCCCACTGCTCCGTGCCCGAACTCATCGCCTTGGCCGGCGATGACGGCGAATCCGGAGCCGACGACCCGCCCGGGGCCAACCCGTGGCGCCGAGCGCTGGCGTTTCTGGCTGAGGACGTCCTTGCTCAGGTGGAATCGAGCGGCGTCACGCTGGACCAGCTCCAGCGGACGAGGCTGATCCCCCTGGAGCTGGAGCTCTGTCGCCATCCGGACCGGTGCACCGATCCCGGGCAGCTCGCCGGCCTGGTGATGGCCGTCGTGCGCCGGCGCCCGAGCCGGCGTCAGCCGTAAGCCGCGGTGGGCGCCGGACGATTGGATGCCACGCCGGACTGCATCGGTACGCCCAGAAAGCTTCTGGGCATCACTGGCCGACCGGCCAGCGGGTAATCATGCTCAGCGAATCCCGGTGCGGGCATCCTCCCCTCGGGGGCGCGCCTCGACCAGCCGCAGAAGCGCCTCGGCCGGGACCCTCAGAGGATTCGTGGTGCGGGTGACGAGAAGGTCGGTATCGAGGACGCCGGCGGTGACTGTGGGGCCGAACGGGCTCCAGAAGGCGCCGTCGGCGGTGATGGTGAGCTCCGCCGGCAGGTCGGCCGGCGTGACCCCGATGCCCTCGCCCCGGACGCGAGCCCGGCCCCGGCGGACGACCGGCCGTACGACGTGGTCCTCGTCGGCGACGCCCAGGGACCGGTGCAGCTCGCACAACCTGGCCATGGCGTCGGGGTCGCGCGTGCCGTCGATGGTGGTGGCCACCCGCACCCCGATGCCGGCGTCGAGCAGGCGAGGAATGGCCTGCACGACCTTGGCGAAATTGTCCCGGCCCCTTGCCGCGTCGTTGACTTCGGGCTCGTCGGCATCCAGGGAGATCTGGATGCGGATCGGGAGACCGGCCAACGGGCGCAAAGCGGCCCGTCGCGCGTCGTTGAACAGGGTGCCGTTGCTGAGCACGATCGTCGGCAGCACGGACGCCACCTCGGCCAGGACGGCCGGCAGGTCGGGGTTGAGGAACGGCTCGCCGCCGGTGATCCCGATGTCAGTGAAGCCCAGAGCCGCAGCCTGGCGGGCCAGGTCGACAATCGTGGCGCCGTCGAGTGATCGCCGGGGCACGCCGGGGCCCGACTCGGTGAGGCAATAGGTGCAGGCCAGGTTGCAGGCGTAGGTGGAATAAAACCAGATCCGGCCCGGGAGACGGCCCTCCTCGATAGCTGCCGCCGGCCCCGACCCGCTCATGGGCCGAACCCCTCGGCGGCGAGGCGGGCGAGGGTCTCGGGCGAGGTGGGCAACGACAGCGCGGTGCACAGCCGGTTCAGGAGCATGGTCGTCCCCAGGGTGACCAGCAGCTCCACGATCTGGTGCTCTGCGTAGCGATCCGCCAGCGCCGCATGCACCTCATCGGGGATTGGTCCCTTGGCCAGGGCCACTGCATCGGTCCACGCCACCAAGGCCGCGATGTCGTCGTCCACCCCCTGCAGGCGCTCACCGGGGCCGGTCTCGCGTAGCGCCGCAACCCGCCCGGCATCCAGCCCGACATCCAGGGCCACCACGGTGCGGGCGTCGACGCAGTACCGGCACCCCAGGACGACCGACGTGCGCAGCACCACGGTTTCCTTCGCCTGAGGATCCACGGCTCCGGGGCCGAGAGCCGCTCCGAGGAAGGGAACGGCGACCTCTGCCAGCTCGGGCACCGTAGCCAGTGCCCCCACGATCACGCCTGGATCGCCGCCGGCGAAGAGGTGGCGTACGAGCAACGGGGCCTGGTCGGCGTCAACCAGCGTGATGCGCGGGGCCATGGTCTCATGCTCTCACGCCGCCCGTGGCCGACGTCCTGGCGACCGCCGGGCGCCTCGACCACCCGGCTCGCAGGTGCTAGGCACGGACCGTGGCCATCCGGGCGGACGATGCGCATTCCCCAACGCTGCCGCCGGCCCGCCAACTGGCTATGGGCCTGGCCGCGCTGCGCATCTTCGTCGGGTCCATCCTGCTCGCCAACGGATTGGCCAAGCTGGTCGGGATTACCACGATCACCGTCGGTCCCTATCAGGGGAATCTCATCGACCGCGCCGCTATGCGGTTCATCCTGCGCTTCGAGGGTCTGGAGAACCCGGCCAACGGTGGCCCCGGCAGCGACGTGCCCGGGCTCAAGCCGTTGGTGCGATTCCTCCTGGACAACCTCGACGTTGTCCAGTGGATGGTCACCGCAGCCGAGATCGGAGTCGGTCTGCTCCTCGTGGTCGGCCTCGCCAGCCGGGGTGCGGCCCTCCTCGGCTTGGCCCAGCAGTTGTTTCTCGCCCTGCTGTACGCCTCGTCCAACCGTTGGCTCTTCGAGCAGCCCCATGAGTACGTGCCCCTGGTCATACTCACCCTCGTTCCCGCCGGCCGGCTCTGGGGCATGGACGGGAGGCTGCGGTGGCGCCGTGCTCGGGCCGGAAGGTTCCCGTTCTGATCCGCCGGCGGCATGACGGCGACTTCCGCCCGGTCGACCGCAGGGTCGGGCTACATGGCTTCGGATCGGGGTGACCAGCCACCTGCGCCGCGGGAACGGCTATGGGTGCGGCGAGACGACCGCCCGCGCCGAGAGCTCCCCGGCCTCGAGTCGCCGGTATGCGTCGAGCGCGTTGTCCATGGTGTAGCGCTCGATCTCGGGTCGGATGTGCCCGGCGCGGTACAGAGCGGTGACGTCGTAAAGATCCTCGATCGTGCCCCAGTAGGTGTTCGTGAGGGTCGATTCGTACGGGGTCGAGAAGAAGCTCCACTCCGTAACCCCGCCGGCGATGCCGACCACGGTCAGACGCCCACCCTGGGCCATCGACGCCTGGGCGGTCTTGATCGTCGGCGCCGCTCCGACGATGTCGAAGGCGGCGTCGACACCGCGCCCTCCCGTGAGCTCACGGATGGCATCAATCTGCCCATCGCCGCCCGGCACCGTCACCGCGCCGCTCTCCTCTGCCCGCTGCATCGCGTCGGCCTTCATGTCCGTCGCGATCACCGTCGCCCCGGTCAAGGCCGTGAGGATTTGCACCGCGATCTGACCGAGGCCACCCAAGCCGATCACAAGAGCAAACCGCCCGCCGCCAGCCAGGTTCGGCAGCGCATTCTTGATGGCGTGGTACGGCGTGAGCCCCGCGTCGGCGAGCGGTGCGGCGGCGACCGGGTCAGCGTCACCGAGAGCCACGAGGTTCCGGGCAGGAACGGTCACGTACTCGGCCATGCCGCCATCGCGGCCGAGACCGAGACCGAGGTACGGCATCGAGGCAGCGTTCTCGCAGTAGGTGTCTTGGCCGCGCGAGCACATCCGGCAATGACCGCAGCCGATTGGCCCGTACACGAGGAACGCGTCGCCGACGTCGACCCCCGAGACGCCCGAGCCGAGGGCCTCGACCCAGCCGGCGTTCTCGTGGCCAAGCGTGAACGATGGCGGGATGGATCCCGGCGCGTCCTTGGCGAAGTCCTTGTAGATCGCGACGTCGGAGTGACAAGCACCTGCGCCAGCAACCTTCAGCAGCACCTCACCAGGACCCGGTTCAGGTTGGTCGACGTTCTCGATGGTCGGGAACGTCTGCCACTCACTGAACACCACGGCGCGCATCGCTGCCCCTCTCTCCGACCGCAGTCGCTCGACCGACCTTGGCCGTCGGTTGTATCACCGGTCTACTCCAATCGCCCGTGACCGACAGCTCTCGTGCTTCCCCGCCCGCCGCCGGCGGATGCCCCTGGTGGCGGGTCGTGCCAGTGCGTCCGATGGAAGAGAGCTAGTAGCACGGTCCAGGTTCGGAGCTCGACATACGCGTCAGTCACCTCTTCGAGGGGCGGCGCGACACCAGCGCGGGTGATGAGGCGGTCAAGCACTCCGCGTCGCCGTTCACCCCAACGCGCTACCTCGGCGCCGAAGCACATCTCGGCGACGACCGTGAAGGGGAGAACCCACGCAGCCCGTTCAAGCAGGGGGTTGCCACCTTGCCTTGCGCTCGGACGCCCGCCGGCCTAGCCAAGCGCTGGCGATCATCGTGTCGACGACGATCGCCGTCGCCATATCTCAGATGTTCTCGAGGATCCGAAAGAACTCCTCCTCGTCCTCGGGCGTCAAGTCCCTGATCGCGAACTGACTCAGGTCCCCCATCGGTTCGACGCCCTGCAGAACCTCGGCCATGGTCGCCGGCGTCTTCGTACCGGTCTCTCGATCTGTTCACGCGTCATGCGCCGGGCCCTGCGATGGTAGACCCGGCCGGCACTCGCACATGGTCCCAAACCGGTCGGCCACGTCGAGACTCGCATCGAATCTGCCTGCGGGCTCGCTCCGGTTGCCGGTCATTGCGACGCTCGACCTACCGGCGAGCGCGGGCGACATCGGTTTCGGGAAGCACCCGGCCACCGTAGGGCGAGCGACGAGGGTGATCGCGTAAGTTCGGGCCGTGGGCGACCGGATCGACGACGTGATCGAGGAGATCACCGTTGACGCCTACGGCGATCACGAACAGCTCTGGTCGTTCCGTCAGGTGTTCGAGGACGAGGCCCGGTTCCCGTTGCGTGGCCGGGTGGTCGGCGTGGAGGTGAAGGTCCTCTCGGTGGACTTCGACGGCAACGAACGCCGTGGCCTGATCGCTCTGTGCCGGCGTGCCGATGAGGTCCACGCCGTGTCCCTGCTCGACGTGACGCCGGAAGGGCCGCTGCCGCTGCGGACCCGGCACCTCTTCGATGCCTACCGGCGCTGGTCGGGCGCCGCACCGCTCACCTCCATCACCTCGGACAGGGCGACACCGTGGGCGTACCCGCGCTTCGCCTCGGTCACCGTCGACATGGGGTCTCCGCTGGCCTTGCAGCCGATGGGCGACTGGGACCCGACCGAGGAGTACTGGGGCGAGCCGGACCAGCCGCTGGACCCGTTGTCCGAGGTGGTCTTCGCTGCCGGGGTGAGGCCGTGCTTCGAGATGGAGCAGGTGCTTCCCGGCGTCGAGCCCGACGACTGGGACACCGACCCGATCGTCGACGCCGCCGACCTGCATCGTGCCGGCTACGACCGCGAGGCGATCCGGTTGCTCGAAGGCCTGCTGGCCATCGACGCCCGTTGCATCGACGCTTGGGGCCACCTGGGCCTGATCGCATTCGACACCCGGGGACCGGGACCGGCGGCCAAGCTCTACGAGACCGGCGTCGCCGTGGCCGAGCGTTCACTGCCGGAAGGGTTCGCGGGCGTGTTGCCGTGGGGCTTGGTCGACAACCGCCCGTTCCTCCGCTGCCTGTACGGCCTCGCCCTGTGCGCATGGCGGCAGCGCCGGTGGGACGACGCCGAGGCGATGCTCACAACACGGGTGTGGCTCGACCCGACCGGGCCGTGGGATGCGCTGGCGTGCCTTGAGCCGGTCCGAGCCCGTACGCGGTGGACCCGGTCGTGACGGGGATCCAGCGCCACCCGCCCATCTTCGGCCCCGAGCCGTGGACCACGATCGCCGGCGCCGACTGGTGCCACTTCGACCGGTGGTTCGCCATCGTGGCCGTCGGTGACTTCGGCGGCAATCTGGACGCGCTCGAAGCCGAGCTGATCGGGCGTCTCCGGTCGTTGCACGGGCGCGGGGACGTCGAGGAAAAGTGTGGCAGGCCGCCTACCAGGACTACCAGGCCGCCGAGGCGCTCCAACTGGTCGCCTGGCTGCACATCGCCGGGCGCCGCTACTCCCGCTACGCCAGCGCCGCCCACCACCTGGGCTCGGACCACTGGATGCCGATCGTCGCCCTCGCCGAGTCGGCCGCGGCCGCTGGTCGCCAGGAGCTCGCCGTCGAGGTGTTCCGCGCCGCCGACCAACCCGGCATGCACCGCGACCACCTCCGGGACCGCTGCCTCAGGCTGACCGGCGTCCGCCTCGACGACCCCCCGCCACCGCTACGGGTCGTCAGGTAGCGGGGCCGTTCGCGTCATGCCCCCGCGTCGACGCCCGCCTCCCACGTCGGCGCTGGACGCCCTATCTGGCGCCGAACACGCCCGCATCCTCGTCGAGCTCCTCACGTCGCATCCCGAGCTGCGGTCCGAAGCTGAAGACGCCGCTCGTCGCCTTCTCGACGACGCGTCCGTTGACGCCATCGCAGACAGTGTCGCCTGCGCGCTGGAGGAGCTCCCACTCGACGCCCTCGCAATGCGCTCCGGACGCACCGCGGCCGGGGCTACGTCCACGAGACAGAGGCGGCGTGGGAAATCCTCGAAGAAGCCGTCGAACCTTTCCTCGCCGACTTGCGAAGGCGCGCCATCCTGGGCCTGGATGCCGCTGCGGACGTCGCGGCCGGGATCGTGGCGGGTCTCTACCGATGCCGCGAGCCCGAGAACGGCACCGTCGTCGCCTACGCCGGACCTGATTCGGTCTCCGAGCTCGCCGACGAGGTCATGAACGAAGCCAACAAGCTTGGCGTCGTGCTGCCGCCGGAGATCGCCGACCAGTTCTGGCCCGACTGGTCCCGCCCCGCCTGACATCCGGCGGGCGCCGAAAACGGGGCCGCCGGCTCGCGTTCCTCTGGCGTCGTTGGCCCTTCCGTGTCGCCGGCGTCCCAGCCGACGGCTATGTGCACCATCTCGGTCCCTCGCCGGGCAAGCCCGACCTCCGAGAGAGCCGTGAAGTTGCCGTATAGCTGGCGTTATATGGGTGATCCGTGTCAAGGAGAAACCTCACCAGCCCGGTTGATGAG
>CAYZMG010000013.1:46167-72452 GCA_964479465.1 uncultured Acidimicrobiales bacterium | reverse complement strand
ATAGTCTGAGAACGAAGGGCCGTCACCGAACTTCAACAAGCTTCGGGACATCCTCGGGAAGTGTCGCTCACCGTCTTCATGGTGTGGACCTGGAGTGCCGAGATGTCGACGTGCAAACTGACGAACGTGGTGCCTATGCGATCGCCACTCGGCTGGCAGGGTGGGGTAGTTGAGGCGGTTGGCCTCCGCTCATCGGCGAAGGTGCGGTCGCACTTTGGTCGGATTCCCATGAGGACCTCCATCTCGATGTCGAGGTCATGGGTGCGGTCCGCAAGCTCACAACGGACGGCCTGTGGAGTCCACCGACGGATCCGACTCATCATCGGATGTTGATCCCGGTTGGGTCCCGCCAAGTGCCCGTGCTGTCGGTGGAACACGAGGCTGAGGCGTACGACTGGTTCGGGCGAGATGCCCGTGCGCGACTTCTACGGAGCCATGATCGGAACCAATAGCTCAGGCTTCCCCGGCGTTCGGAGACGCCGGGCATAGTCATCCGCCGCGGGGTCGCCAACGGTCGACGGTGAGCTCGTACTCGACCTCCCCTTCCTCTGTTCCCGGCAGGGGATGGTCCCACTCGAGATGGAAGGTGCGCACGTAGCTCATGCCACACCGCTCCATGACGGCTCGGCTCCGCACATTCACCGCCATCGTGTGCGCGGTGATGCGCCGAGCCCCGAGTTGCGAGAACGCGGAGTCGATGAGGGCCCGGATGCCTTCGGTGGCTAGACCCTGGCCCCACCACTGGCGGCGGAGGCGGTAGCCGGCGTCGTAGGTGTCTTGGCCTGCCGGGACCAGTTCGAACCAGCCGACGAACGCGCCAGTGAAGCGGTCGAAGGCGACCCACCGAGATCCGAGTCGATCGCGAATTCTCGCCAGGACCTCCTGAGGCGAACTCGGCCTGCCGGTGACGTACCGCGTGACCTCCGGGTCGCTATCGAGTTCCACGAGGAGCTCAACGTCATGGAGCGTGATTGGCCTCAACGCCAGTCGATCGGTCTCGAGGAGCCTCAGCACGCGCAGAGTCTCCTTCACCGGCGTTGCCGAGCCGCTACGAAATCGCCGGCAGGGGCGCAGGCGATAACCGCAGATCCCGTCCTCCGGGGCCTCCTTCGGCGCGGTGAGAAAGAAGTGCCGTGATGCGTCGGCCGCTGCGGCCGCCGCGCCGGTCATATCGACGTCAGCGCCTGATACCGACCGGCGGCAGACGCGAATCGCCGCAGCCGCCGACATCCGTAGGGCAACCTTGACGTCATGAGCGATGACGAACGGCAGCCGATCGGGCAAGTGTTGCCCGACTTCAGGCTTCATCGGCTAGAGCCTGGCTGGACCCCGCTCCAGGCGTTCGTCCTTGTGAAGTCACTCGATGAGGAGGGCGGCACAGCATGGTCGTTCAGAACCTCGGAGCAGTTCAACTTGGAGGAGCTTCTCGGCGCGCTCGTCGTTCAGGTGGAAACGCTCAAGCGGAAGCTGACCAAGTCCTGGGAAAACGAGGATCCCGACTCGCTTGAGGGCTGAGGTCTGTGATCGATACCGCCACCAACCCGGTGTGGTTCTTCTGGCCGGTCACCTTCGCCATCGTCGCCGCCATTACGGTGCACCGCCTTCTGCGCCGGCGGGCATGGTGGTTGGCGGTCGTGGCCGTCGTGTCCGTCACCATGCCCGTCCTGCCGCTTACTCTGGCTATCCCGATCCGCTGCAGCGACGACGACGCGGTCCCAGACTTGCGGATCGTGGCGCTGGGACTCGGCCTTCTCGGCATCGTCGGCTGGCTGGCGATCCTTGCCCGCGTGCAGGAGCGGGCAGGGGACACAAGGGCCGACGCCGAGCGAAAGGTCTTGTGGAGCGGGGCGTTGCTCGTCCCGGGCATGCTCGTCGAGTTCGTGGCCTCGGCCGTCACCCTCGCCGTCCGCTGCACGGGCACAACCGAACCATTGATCGCCCACCTCGCTGTGGCGGGGGTGGTCTTCACAGTGGTTGCCGGCGCTGGACTCCTGCGTGATCGGGTCGACCAATAGCCCGGGCGCGCTGCCTACATCGCAGCCAGGCGCGCCGGACAATCGTGCCACCCGCCCATAAGGGCGGCCTGAGCTGCCAGGGCAACCATCCCTGATCGCCGGCCGTGGGCGCCCGGTTCCCCGAGCCGCTCGGGTTCAGATCGATCCTTTCGGAACGACCCACTCGTGGTCCGCACCGCCGGCTGCGGCAATCCGCTCGAAGTCGGCGTCGTAGTGGAGCACGACGAGACCGGCCGACTGGGCGGCCGCCGAGATCACCAGATCAGGGATCGGCAGGCGGTGCTGGCCACGCCGGGCCAACTCGTGTTGCAGCCCGATGGCTCTTTCCATGACGTCCGGGGTGATGTCGGCGGAGTCCAAGCTGCGGCGCTCGTCGAGCACTTCTTCGTAGTCGCTCAGGCTCTGGCTGCTGTAGAGCACCTCTAGATCGACGATCGCATACGTAGCGATGAGGCCTTCCTCCAGGAGCGGGCGAAGCCGTCGGGACACCTCCGGCACCCGGAACCGGGCCAGCGCACTCTTGTCCGCCAGGAAACGCGCGGTCAGCGCCAGGCCCCTGACATCACCTGGGAGTCATCGAGGTCAAGGCCTCGCATGTCCTGGAGCCGATCGGCATGACGGCGGCGGCGGGCCGCGGCGACGAGGGACTCGAGAGATCGGTTGACGGCCTCCTTCATGGTCGATGCCCCGAGGATGGCGGTGGCCTGCTTCAAGAGGTCGTCGTCGATGTCGACCAGACGCTTGCTCATGGGTCAAGTATATCGTCTGGTGGTTACGTTGGATATACATCGAGGGTGGCAGCGCTCGGCCAGCGGGCGTCCTGCCCGAAGAGCCCAGCAAGCGCGGCCGTTAGCGAAACCGCGTCCCAGAAGATCGGGGATCGGAGGTCGTCGCAGGTGTCCTCTATCGCCTAATAATGTGGCCTCCGGTCCGGCGGCCACCGGTCGGGAGCGCCGCCACGCGCGGACAAGACCGCCTCCTCGCTCTAGCCAGCTCATCGGCTTCGACCCCTCCAACTCGTGATCAGTCGCAGGCGGCGCGTTCACGCCCCCCACCCCACGAGGTTTGAGACGTCTCGTAGCTGGTTGGGGCGCAGTAATCAAAGTCGCGTCCCGTCTTCTGGGAGTATGCGGTCCCGGCTAGGTAGAGGACGCTCTCGAACTCGCTGTCCTTGGGCATTGCCGTCGGGTTGGAGAGAATCTCGTCGTAGACCTGCTCTCCGTTCGCGACGACTACGCACCGGGAGTACAGGAACTCATCGACCGAGAAGAAGTGCGAATCGAGTTTCGCGCGGCTTGGCGCCAATGCGGCCGTTCGTCGTTATGACGACGCTGTCCGCGACGTCTATCGTCCAGAACTTGTTGGTCCGGTCGTCTTGGAGAACTCACGTTTCATGCAACCTACGGCTTCCCGCAGGGGGGAGGATACCTGCCTGGACGACGAGGGCATGGTGGTAGCAGTTCAGTCCAACCGGTCGCTCGTCGCGCCGTAGAGTTGGTGCGGGCCGGCGGGTGAGTCCGACCCGCCGGGTGCCCCGCCAGCACGAGATGGCTTGGAAGCGATCGGTATCAGTCCGCCCGCGCGAAGTGCTCCCTAACCACGAGCGCAGCGGGTCCGCCAGGGTCGCCCTGATCGCCGGCCGAGGGATCAGGGTGGGTCCGGCCGGGATTGCCGTCAGCGGGCGTCGCGAACAGGGTGGTTAGATGTAAGCCCGAGCCTGCAGCGTGTAAAGCTCGGCGTAGAGGCCAGCTGCGGAGATCAGCTCGTCGTGGGTTCCCTGCTCAACAACCCGACCGCCCTCGAGCACCACGATGCGGTCGGCCATGCGTACGGTGGAGAACCGGTGAGATACGAGCAGCACGACGGCGCCGGTGCTGCGTGCAGCGTTCGCTGCCGCCGACGCGAACGCCTCGAACACCGCCTGTTCGGCGCCGGGGTCGAGCCCGGAGGTGGGCTCGTCGAGCAAGAGCAGTAGCGGGCCGGTACGCAGGAGACCACGGGCGAGCGCGACCTTCTGCCACTGCCCGGTGGAGAGATCGACGCCGTTTGGCCATTGGGCGCCCAGCTGCGAGTCGAGGCCCACGGGGAGGCTCGCCGCGGCCTGACCGAGCACGGCCTCCAGTCGGCCCGAGTCGTCAATGACCATGCCGCCGGCGTCGCCATGGAGGTCGCCGACTCCAATTGACTCGCGCAGGAGAACCTCGATCCGGGCGAAATCCTGGAAGCCACCCGAGATCCGCCGGCGCCACTCCTCCACGCCGAATCGCCGAAGGTCGATGCCGTCGACCGCGATCGAGCCGTCTGTCGGCTCGTAGAAGCGGCACAGGAGCTTCACCAGGCTCGTCTTGCCGGCGCCGTTCTCGCCCACGACCGCCACGGTCGAGCCGGCCGGAAGGTGAAGCGTGATCCCGGAGAGCACCTCTGGACGGCCGTCGCCGGGGTAACGGAACGACAGATCGTTGATGTCGATCCCGTGCTGCAGGTGATCGGGCACCGGCGCGGGGTCGGCGGGAACCGCGGCGGCCACGGCCTGCGCCGCGTACTCCAGCAGCCACCGGTACCGGCCGAGCACCCGCATCCCGGCCGCCGAGCGGTTTGCCAGGCTGAGGAGCTGGGCCACCTGGCCGTTCACCTGGCCGGCCAGGATCATGACGAGAAGGACGTCGCCAGGGGTGAGCTCGCCCCGGCCGGCACGCGCCAGGGCGTAGGCAACCGAGGCCAGGTAACCGGCGGCGAACGGGAGCCAGCCGGCGGCGCGCAGCAGGCCGGCCCGGAACTGGGCCCGCGCCACCGACGCGGTCACCGCACGCCAGGCGTCCCGCTCGCGGGCCACGACCTCCGGTCCCAGCCCGAAGATACGCAGCTCCTTGGCGGGTGACGGCGTGGTGGCGAGGGCGAAGAGGTGCTCGTCGAGCCGGTCCTGTTCGGCGGTGGCCTCCTTGGCCCGGTTGATGGCTCGCTCGGCCCGCCCGCCGGCGTAGAAGGAGGGCACGGCCAGCGCGGGGAGAAGCAGCAGCACGGGGTGGACGCGGGCGAGGAGGACGCCGGTGACCCCCACCCTGGCGACCAGACCGACCGCCTCGCCCAGGACCGGAACGAAGCTCGAGAGGTCGTTGGTCTCCCGCTTGAGGAGGGCGATGCGGTCGGCGTAATCGGGGCGCTCGAAATGCTCGATGCCCGGTGGGGCGGCTCCCGCCTCGATGAGGTCGGCCATCATCACCCGGGCGCAGGCCGTCTTCACCTCGCCCAGGAGAAGGTGGGAGTAGCTGGAAGCCGCCACCTGAAGAGTGACCGTCGCCCCCAGCGTGGCTGCCGCCAGCGTGACGAGGCTCGAGTCGCCCTCGGTCACGCCGTCGAGGATGAGCTTCAGCCACACGCTCACCGTCACCGCGGCCATGCCGGCAACAACCGCGGCCCCCACCGCCGCGGCCAACCGCGCCTTCCCCGCGCGGCGGCCGAGATGGGCCAGCAGCCCGAGAGCGGCCCGGGTGTCAGTCACGGAACCGGGCCGCCTGGAGGCCGAAGAGCCGGGCGTACCGCCCTCCCGCGGCGACGAGATCCTCGTGGCTGCCTTGCTCCACCACCCGGCCCCCGTCGAGCACGCAGATCAGGTCGGCGTGGCGGACGGTCGAGAACCGGTGGGAGATGAGGATGGTGGTCAGGCCCGACGTGAGCTGGAGGAAGTCGCGGAACAGCTCGGCCTCGGCCCGGACGTCGAGGTTGGCTGTCGGCTCGTCCAGCACGAGAACGCGGGCGCCGGCCTCGACCGCGCAGAGCGCCCGGGCCAGGGCGACCCGCTGCCACTGCCCACCTGACAGGTCGGCCCCGCCCGTGTACTGGCGTGCCAGCGGCGTGTCCCAACCGCCGGGGAGGCTCGACACGACCTCGGCGACGCCGGCGCGCGCTGCGACGCGATCGAGTGTGTCGCGGTCCCGGGCCACGCGCGGGCCGCCGAAGCCCACGTTGTCGGCCGCCGAGAGCTCGTAACGGACGAAGTCCTGGAAGATCACCGCCAGCTGGCGTCGCCATGACGGGAGGTCGAGGTCGTCCAGGGTGATCCCGTCGACGGTGATCTCCCCCGCCTGCGGCTCGTACAGACCGGCGAGCAGCTTCACGAGCGTGGTCTTCCCGGCCCCGTTCACGCCGACGATGGCCACGGAGGTTCCCGCCGGGATGGTGAGGTCCAGGCGATCGAGCACCTTGGTCGCGCCGCCGTAGGCGAAGGAGACACCCGATAGGGAGATAGCGCGCGACGGGAGGCCGGTCGCGCTCCGGCCGGACCGCGTGCGGCCGAGCGGGGACATGGCGGCGATCCGTTGCTCGACCTCGACGAGGGCGTCGTGGGCGGCGAGGCCGAAGTCGAGCTGGTAGGTCTCTTCGCCGCGCGGATCGAGGATGGCCAGGAGGAGGAGGGTGGCCTGAAATGCCACGGCCAGCCCCTGCGGCCCGGGGTCGCCGTCCAACCCGGCTCGGCCCACGGCCACGCAGGCGAGGGCCACCAGGGGGGAAATCGTGACGAGCAGGGTGACGGTTCGCCGGACGGTGATGCGGCTGACGGCGCGTCGGGGCGTCGAGATCTGGTCCCACTGCCCGCCGTAGCGGTCGTGGATCCATCCCACGAGCGAGAAGAGCCGGGCTTCCTTCGCGTACGGCGGCGCGTTGGCGATGCCGGCGGTGTAGCGGGAGGCGCGGCCGACGCCGAGGGTGTCGCGGTGTACCTGGATGCGCAGGCCGGCCCACCGCCGGCAAAGCACGAAAGACGGGATGACCACCGCAAGGAGGCCGGCGGTCACCGGTACGGAAACCTGGGCGAGGACCACGGCTGCGCCGGCCAGCTGCACGTAGCGTGCGCCCAGGGCGACGAAGGCCGCGGCGGCGCCACCTGGCGTGGCGTCCCAGTGCTTGTCGATGTTCCCCCCGGCGAGGGCGAGCAGGTCGAGGGTGACCGAATCCTCGAGGGATGCGATCCCGGCAGGTCGGCACGCCGCCTCCATGGCCCGGCTGCGGACCTCGCCGTCGACCTCGCGGATGACCGACCACTGGACAGCGGCCCGGAGGGGGGCAACGAGCTGCTGGACGAGGAGAAGGGCGCTCATCCCGGCGAGAGGGACGGCAATGCCTCCGCCCTCCACAACGCGCCCGACGATGACGCCGATGGCGGCGATGACGCCGAGAGGCAGTACCGCCTGGACGAGCTCGACGCCGACCAGGGCGAGAACCAGCCGGCGATTCGCGTGTCCCAACAACCTCGTCGCCTGCCGCCTCCCCCGCATGTCGCAACGATGCCAGGCCGCCCCCATCTGTGCTCGAAATTCGCGGCGCCGCATCGGTGAGTTCTCGGGTCGTGCGGGTCATCTTTCGCCCGAAGTGCCGCCCCATAACCACGGCTCGCGCTGGACGGCGACGCCATTCCCGAACGCCGGCATGGTGTGAGACGTTTGGGCGGGGCGCGAGCCGCGTCTGCAGCCGCCGTGCTGCGCACCGCCTTGCGGAGGGCCTCGGCCAGTAGGAGCGCGCTGCGACCATGGCCCTGGTGGAGTCGGTGGACAGCAAGACGGGCGAGCGGGGCCATGCCGACGGGGTGCGCCGGCATCGCTCGGACCAGCCTCGCCGGCGCGTCGGCACGTCGAACCGAGCCCATGGTGAGGCTGAAGTAGCCGACGACCTGGTCGCGAACGCAGTCAGCCGGGAGCTCCGCGGCCGTCCAGACCTTGTCAGTCATGACCGCCATGGTGCCGGCGTGGTCGCCGTCTGGAGCGATACCCGCAACGGGTTGAACCTGTTTCCTCGCCGTGGCCAGGCCCGTTACAGGAGTTCGATTCTTCTCGCCGCCGGCATCCGGTACGGCGTTAGCCGGCGGTGACAGCCTCCAACACGTCCTCCGCCAGCACCACTTCCAGCTCGTCCACAGCCAGTTCCGAACCGAAGCTGTTTGCCGGTTCGACGAGCCAGTGCGTGACCAGCACTCCTACGACCGCGGCGGCGGCGATGACCATGAAGAACACCGACGGGCTCACGAAGAGGAAGACGGTGAGAAAGGTGATCGCTCCGACGTTGCCGTAGGCGCCGGCGATGCCGGCTACCTGGCCAATCACACGCTTCTTCACCAAGGGCACGATGGCGAACACCGCGCCCTCTCCGGATTGGACGAAGAACGAACATGCCATGCACATGGCGATGGCCAGGGGCACCGGCCATGCGGAGCCCAGCAGCGCCATGCCTGCGTACCCCAGGGTCAAGCCGACCAACAGGGTCCGCAGGGTCCGCCTCCGGGAGCCGAGTAGGTCGGACAGCATGCCCCCGACGGGCCGGGCCGCCAGGTTCATGAACGCGAACGCGGAGGCGGCAACGCCCGCCACGGCCGGGCCGAGGCCCCAGGCGTCGGCGAAGAACGCAGGAAGCATCGTGACGACCGCCAACTCGGAGCCGAACGTGCAGAAGTAGGCGACCGACAGCACCACCACAGATCGGAACGGGTACTGGTCGGCCTCTGGGTAGGCGCCCTGCATGGCCGGGCGATTGACGCGGTACACGGTGGTGAGCTGGAAGCCAAGGAAGGCCGCCACGGCCACCAGGCCAACCCACAGAACCGTCGTGGTGATCACCTCGACGAGCCAGACTCGCCACAGGATCACGCCCAGTATGGCGACCAGCGGGATGGTGAGGAGAGCCAGGCCGTGGGCTGCGGATCTGGTCGTGACCTCGAGCGCCCCCTGGCGGCGAGGCCGGGCGTAGCGCACGCCCTCAGGGGTGTCCTCGACGGCCCGGAAGTAGAACAGCCCGTACAGCAGGGCGACCACGCCGGTGGCGGTAATCGCCCAGCGCCAGCCGTCGTCGCCGCCGACGATCCCCGCCACGAGCGGCAGGCTGAAAGCGGCGGCCGCCGAGCCGAAGTTGCCCCAACCGCCGTACACGCCCTCGGCCATGCCCACCTCACGGGGCGGGAACCACTCCGAGACCATGCGGATGCCGACGACGAAGCCGGCGCCGACGACGCTCAGCGCCAGCCGGCTCACGACGAGGTGGCTGAACGTCTGCGCCAGGGCGAAGGCCAGACACGGGAACGCCGAATAGATCAGGATGACCGAATAGACCCGGCGAGGTCCGTAGCGGTCGAGCGCCATCCCGATGAAGATCCGCGCCGGGACGGTGAGGGCCACGTTGCACAGGCCGATCGTGACCTTCTGGGCCTTGGTGAGCCCGAACTGCTCCCCGATGGTGTTGACGAACGGCGCGAAGTTGAACCACACCACGAAGGACAAGAAGAAGGCGAGCCACGTGAGGTGGAGGATCCGGTACTTGCCCTGGAAACTCCACAGCCCTTTCAGTCGTTTCCGGGCTTCGGTTCCACGGGTGAGATCCATCGCTCGAACCTACGAAGAGGCCGTGACCTTCCGATTTCGGATGCGTTCTCGCCGGGTGAACAGCGCCTGTCGCCAACCTTGTCCGTGGAGGGGGCCCGAAGCGCCGTCGATCTGTTCGAACTCGTCGCATCGATGCTGTGGTGGGAGGAGGATCTACGATCCGGCCATCGTCTCGCGCGACTGGTTGGGCAGGGTGGTCGGCATGCTCGTCGTGGCCTGCCTGGCTGCGGCCTGCTCGGGCGGCGGGGACGGTCCGGAGCCGTCGATCGCCGGCCCGGCCCGGGCCGGCGAGGTCCGCATCGGCGTCGGCGAGGACATCTGGCCCCTCACCGGCCAGGGCGCCACCGCCCGCCACTTCGCCGCCGGCGAACTCAACGCCGGCGTGTACGAGCCGCTCGTCTCCCTCGCCCCCGACTTCACCGTGCGCCCCGGCCTGGCCGAGCGGTGGGAGATGGTCGACCCCACAACGTGGCGCTTCCACCTCCGCCCGAACGTGACCTGGCACGACGGCCGGCACTTCGGGGCCGACGACGTGGTGTGGTCCTGGACCGGCCGGGAGGCGCTACTGCGGTCGGTGTCCGGCACCCTGCAGACGGTCACCAAGGTCGACGATCTCACCGTCGACTTCGTGTCCACCACGCCCAACCTGCGCCTGCCGGAGCAGCTCGTGCATCCCGAGGGCCCGATCGTGCCCCAGGACGCCCACAACGACTCCGAGCCACCGGTCGGCACCGGACCGTTCAGGGTGGTCGAGTACCAGCCCCGCCGCCAGCTCGTCGTGGAGCGCTTCGACGGATACTGGGGGACGAAGGCCCGGGCGGAGCGGATCACGTTCCGGTTCATGCCCGAGCCCGAGATCCGCCTGGAGGCCCTCCGCCGCGGGGAGGTCGACATGGTGACCGGGCTGCCCCGGGACGCGGTGGCTGCGGTCGAGGCCGACGGGTTCCGGGTGGTCCGGGCCCCGTTGGGGGCAACCCAGGTCCTCCTTTTCAGCGCCACCGGGCAGTTCGTGGCCGACCGGGCGCTGCGCCAGGCCGTCTCGCTGGCGGTGGACCGGCAGCGCTACGTCGCCGAGGTGCTGGGGGGCAACGGCGAGCCCGGCCGGTGGATGTCCCCGCCGGCGGTTTTGGGCGGGGCGGCGGCGTCGGTGGCCCAGTCCACCTTCGAGCCGGCTCGCGCCCGCCAGATCCTCGACGAGGCAGGCTGGAAGGCCGGCGCCGATGGCATCCGCACCAGTGGTGCCCGCCGGCTGTCGCTGACCTTCATCGGCGGGCCGTCGGTCCCGGAGGCGGGGCTGCGGTTCATCGCCGCCCAGCTGAGGGACATCGGCATCGAGACAGCTGTCCGCAAGGCGCACGACATCAGGACGGGCGAGCAGAACCGCGACCGCGGGTACGACGTCGAGCTGGCGATGCCCAATCAGAACGACGCCAACCCGGCCTTCCTGCTGGCGCTGCGTACAGCCCCCGATCCCGACTACTCGGCGCTGGTCACCCAGGCGGCAGCGGCGACCAGCGGGGAGGACGTCCAGGGGCTGGCGGCGGCCATGACCGCCGCCCTCGTGAACCGCGAGTTCGCCGTGGTGCCCGTGGCCGGCGTCTTCGGTGTCTACGGGATGCGCACGGGTGTCGACCTCGGCGAGCCCCACCCGTCGGCCATCAGCCAGACCTGGCTGACGCTTTCCCCGTCCGGGTAGCGAGCGCGCTCTAGTTTGGGCGCCATGAGCGGCGGACGAATGCACTTCGGGCTGCTCGGGCCGCTCGATGCGACCAGCGGCGAGGAGCGCCTTGACCTTGGGCGCCCGAAGCAGCGCCTCGTCCTCGCCGCCCTACTTGTCAACGCCAACCGGGTTGTTTCCCTCGACCGGTTTGCCGAGTTCCTGTGGCCGGCGGCGCCCGCCGGGCGTTCGATGGGCAGCCTGCCGGTCTACATCGCCAACCTCCGGCGCATCCTGGAGCCGGAACGTCCGGCCCGCACGCCCCCGGAGCGGATCGTCACCCATCCACCCGGTTACCTGCTTCGCATCGCACCCGGCGAGTATGACGCCGCCGACTTCGAGGAACTGGCCGCCCAGGGAAGCCGGCACCTGGCCGGCGGACGGCCGGGTGCGGCCCGGCGGGATCTCGGCGAGGCCCTCTCGCTGTGGCGGGGCCGGGCCATGGAAGAGTTCGATTTCGCCGCCCTGGAAGCGGAGCGGCTGGAGAGCCTTCGGGTGGCGGTGCTGGAAAATCGGATCGAGGCCGACCTGGCCCTCGGCGCCCACACCTCGGTGGTGGGCGAGCTCGAGGCCCTGGTCCAGCTGCACCCGCTCAGAGAGCGCCTGGTGGGCCTCCTGATGGTTGCCCTGTACCGCTCCGGACGCCAGGCCGAGGCGCTGAGGGCCTACGCCGCGGCCAGGACCTTCCTCGGTGACGAGCTGGGGATCGACCCGGGACCGGACCTGCGCCGGCTCGAGTCCTGCATACTCGCCCAGGAACCGAAGCTCGACTGGACGCCGCCGGCCGCGGAGGCGCTGCCGGCGGCGCTCGTAGCCCCCCCTCCCCCCGCCACAACGGTGGCCTTGGAGGACGTCTTCGTCGGCCGGACCGCCCAGTTGGCCGTCATGGATCTTGCCCTGGCCCGCTCGGCAGAACAATCCGGTGGCTTCGTCCTGGTGGCCGGCGAGCCGGGCATCGGCAAGACCCGTCTGGTACAGCAAGCGGTGAGCGCCGCAGCCGCCCGCGGTTGCGCGGTGGCCTGGGGCCGCTGCGAGGAGGGCGACGGGGCGCCCCCGTTCTGGCCCTGGATCCAGGTCATCCGAGCCCTGCTCCGCCACCCCGACACGGAGGCGGTGCAGGCCGCGCTCCACAGCCACGGCGCCCAACTCGCCCAACTGGTCCCCGAGGTCGGCGCCGTGGTCGGGGATCTGGCGTCGCTCCCACCGCTGGATCCGGCCGGCGCCCGCTTCCGCTTCTTCGAAGCCGTCGGCGGCTTCCTCGAAGGCCTGGCGGCCTCCGGGACTCTCGCGCTGGTCATCGACGACCTCCAGTGGGCCGATCCGCCCTCGCTGGACCTCACCACCCACGTGGCCCGGCGCATCCCGGCGCTGAACGCCCTGCTGGTCGCCACCTACCGCGACGTCGACCCTGCACCCGATGCGCGGCTCACGGAGACTCTGGCCGCCCTGGGCCGGCTGCCACGCGGCCTCCACGTTCGCCTCGGCGGGTTGGAGCGGGATGAGGTCGCCCAGTTCATGGCCCACGAGGCCGGCGGCGAGGCGCCGGCGGCTGTTGTCGACCTCGTGTGGTCCCGGGCTGCGGGCAACCCCTTCTTCGTCGGCGAGCTCACCCGCCTGCTCGTAGCCGAGAGGCAGTTGACGGAGGACGCCGCCGGCGCCGCCGTGCCCTGGGCCGTCCGCCAGGTGGTCGAGCGCCGCCTGGCCCGGCTCCCGGATGAGACGCGGCGTCTCCTCACCGTCGCCGCCGTCGCAGGGCTGGACTTCGACCTCCGGGTCGTGGCGGTGGCCGCCGGCGTGGAACTCGACCCCGCCCTGGATCTCGTCGACCTGGCGGTGGCCGCCGGCGTGGTGGCCGAGCAGCCGGCGGCGCCGGCGCGGTTCGTCTTCTCCCACGCCCTGGTGCAGGAGACTGTGTACGCCGAGGCCTCCCGCCTGCGCCGCGCCCGCCTGCATGGCCAGGTCGCCGAGGCGCTCGAACATGTCGGCGGCGACCAGGCGGCGGCCACCGAGGTGGCCCGCCACCTGTACGAAGCGGTGCCCGTCACCGGCCCGGATCGGGCAGTTGCTGCTGCCTTGCGCGCCTCAGCGGCGGCGCAAGCGGCACTGGCCTACGAGGTGGCCGAGAGCCACCTCCGGCGGGCGTTGGAGCTCGTGGCAACGATGGCGCCCGGGCCGGATCGTGATCTGCATGAGCTGGCCGTCCAAGATCAGCTGGCGCCGCTGCTGACGCTGGTCAAAGGGGTTGCCGTCTCCGAGACGGCGGCGGCATGGACCCGGGCCACGGAGCTGTGCCAATCCCTCGGCGACCAGCGCCGGCTCCTCCAGCCTCTGTGGGGCCTTCTCAGCTTTGCGTGGGCCAGGGGCGACCTGGCCGGCGCCCGGGCGCTGGGTGAGCACCTGCTCCGTCTGGGCGTCGATGCCTCCGAACCCGTCGTCACCGCCACCGCCCACCTCGGCCTCGGGAGCGTGGCGCTCTGCGCCGGCGAGCTGGACAAGGGGGCCCGGCATCTCACCGCCGGCAAGGAGCTCGCCGACGTTCTGCCCGACGACACGCTGGCGCATGTCACCCATGCCGACCTCCGGGTGCAGGTCGACAGTTGGCTGGCCATGGCCCACCACCTACACGGGCGCCACGAGAAGGGGCAGGCACTTATCGACGGCGCCTTGGCCCGGGCCCGCGCCCTGGGCGATCCGTTCAGCGTGGCCATCGGCCTGGCCTTCGCCGTCTTCGCCCGCGTGCTGAGTGGCACGGTCACCGAGGTCGGGCGCTTCGCCGAGGAGCTCCTCGTCCACTCCGGCACCCACCAGCTCGCCGACTTCGCCTTTCATGCCAAGGTGGCCCAGTTGTGGACGGCCGCTCATCGGCCCGACTCTGCCGCCCAGCTCGGCGCCGCACTGCATGCCCTGCCCCCGGCGGCGTTGGCCTCCATCCGGCCGTGGCGGCCCTTCTGGCTGGCCTTGGCCGCGGAGGCGTGGCAGCGGCTCGGACGGGTCGACCGCGCCGAGCGCGCCGTGGCGGAGGCCCTGGGCGAGGTCGACGTCATGGGGACGTCGTTCTGCGAGGCCGAGTTGCTGCGGTTGCGGGGTGAGCTCCGCGCCGACCGCGCCGACCTCGACGCCGCGGTGCGCAGAGCCGGCGAGCAGGGCGCCGAGGTCTACCGGGAGCGGGCCGTCGCCTCCCTGGGGCGTTTCAGCAGCTGAACGGTCGTCATCCGGGCACGGGGCCGGCGCCGAACAGTGGTCGTCGACCGGACGGACCGGTGCGAGGGAGGACGGCAATGTACGAGCACAGCTGCGCAAAGGCAGGAGCCGAGGGTTGCGGGTACGTGGTGCGCGCCGGCAGCGAAGACGAGCTCAAGGCCAAGGTGGGGGAGCACGCCCGGAGGAAGCACAACGTCCAGGGCATGACCGACACGATCTACAACTACATCCGCGACACCGCCCGCCGCGCCTGATCAGGCGCCGGCGATGAGATCCCTCCGCTCGGGTCTCCGATCGCCCGCCACGAATTCCGAGAGGGTTTGCGTCGGGACCCGCCGTCGCCCGGGCCCCGCACAAACCTTGCTGCCCCTCCATCGCCCCACACCGGGGTGACCGGTTGTCGCGCTGGTCGGAGTATCGCGGCCGTGCTTTAACGTCCGATTAACCGGAACCGTCGTCCAGCGGGGTGCGACGACCGAGGGCGCCGAGCTGGGACAGGTCACGCGGGAACAGCATGGCCGTGGTCCAGTCGGCGACCACCCGTACCTTGCGGGCCAGCCCCGGCATCATCAGCAGGTGGTAGGACCGCCCCATCAGCCACGCCGGCAGGCCGGTGAAGGTGAAGCGGTACACCTGGGCCGTGCCCTGGTTGCGGCCGAGGGTGACCGCCAGTCCCCGGTTCCGGTAGGTGAAGCGCACTGGCCCGCCGACCCCGAGGTTGGCGGCCACGTTGTGGGCGCACACCTTGGCCTGGCGCACCGCGTGCTGGGCCGTGCCGGGACAGATCCCCCCGTCGGGGTCCGGCACCGCGGCGGCGTCGCCCAGGGCGAACACGTCCGAGCGCCCGACGGCGCGGATGTGGTCGTCGACGATGAGGCGCCCGACCTCGTCGGTTGCGAGGCCGAGGCCGGAGACGAGGGGAGATGGCCGCTGTCCGGTGGCCCAGACGATGGTGTCGGAGACATAGGGAGCCACACCGGGCTTGGAGACCTCGATCAACTTGTCGACGCAGCTCTCCAGCCAGGTTTCCAGCATGATCTCGACGCCCCGGCGGCGGAGGTGGCGCTCGCTGTAGCGGGCAAGCTTGGGGTCGAGCCCGGGCAGGAGGGAGTTGCGGGCCTCGATCAGGACCCACCGGAGGTCCTTGCGGCTGAGGTTCGGATAGGTCGGCAGGGCGTCGCTGACCAGGGACTCCATCTCGGCCAGGGCCTCGACGCCGGCATAGCCGCCGCCCACGAAGGTGAACGTCAGCAGCTCCCGGCGCCGCCCGGGGTCGAGGGTGGCGTCCGCCGTTTCCAGCTGGCGCAGCACCCGGTTCCGGAGCCAGATGGCGTCGGGCAGGGTCTTGAACCCGACGGCGTGCTCGACGAGGCCGGGGACGGCGATCACGGTGGGCACCGACCCCGGGGCCAGGACGAGCTGGTCCCAGGAAACCTCGTGGCGGGCGCCGGTCAGGTCCTCGGCCACGGCGGTGCGGGCATCGAGGTCGATGCCGGTGACCTGGCCGACGAGCAGCTGGGTGCGCCGGAGCATCTCCCGCAGCGGGATGACGGCGTGGCGGGGCTCGATCGTGCCCGAGGCCGCCTCCGGTAGCAGCGGGGCGAAGAGCAGGAAGTTCTCCGGCGCGACGAGCAGCACGCGCGGGCCTCCCGGCCGCCCGCGGACGGCGAGGAGGTTCTGGAGGTGATGGGCGACGGTGGCCCCGCCGAACCCACCCCCCACGATGAGGACGTCGAAGTGTCTCAGGGGGGTAACGCTATTCGGCTTCGGAAGCGGGGCCGCCGCCGGCCCTACCGGCGCGTAGCCAGCTTGGACGTCAGGAAGGTCGTGATCTGGGTCATGGCGGGCTGGTCGCGATCCGCGGTGTCCGGCGGGCGGCCGCCGCCGTGGGCCCGGTGGTCGTTGGGGTCGAAGGACTGGGGGAGGGCGGCGGTGATCTTCTGGAGCGAGGCGGTGGACTCCGCGGTAAAGGCCTGCGCCGATGGGAGGGCCGCCTTGAGACGCTCGCCCTCGGCCGGGGTCACGAGCGACGACTGCCGGCCGGTCACGATCAAGGTGGGCGCCTTGACCTTGGCTGCCTCGGCAGCCGGGTCGAGGGAGTACTGATCCCTGAGCAAGGCGTCGTTGCCGGGGGGGAGCGCGGTCTGGTGCTCGGGCCGGATGGTGGAGCGGTCCGGCAGGGAACCGGTGGACAGCAGGGTCCCGATCACGCCGCGGAAGGCGCCGGCCGACTCGGGCCCGAAGGTCTTCTCGAAGCCGTCCGCCATGACGTCCGCCAGCGGCCGCCCCGGCGTCGAGAGCAGGACGACGCTCTTGACCTTGTCGTCGGTGGCCGCCACACGCATGGCGGCAATCCCGCCGAGGTCGTGGCCCACGATGGCCAGGTTCGAAGCGTCGATCCCGCTGCGCTGGGACAGGAACAGGAGGGCCTCGTGGGCGTCGGTGACGAAGTCCTCGAATGTCAGCTGCTTGCCGGACTCCAGCCTGCTGAGACCCATGCTGCGGCGGTCGTAGCGGAACGCGGCCAGGCCGGCGCCGGTGATGGCCTTGCTCAGATCCTCATAGATCGGGTCGGCGGGGATGATTTCGATGTAGCCGTTGCGGTCGTTGCGGGCCATCGACGGCACGATGAGGACGGCGCCGACGGCCCCGCCGCCCGAGCGCTCCGGCATGGCCAGGGTGCCGCCCATGCGGAGCTTGTCCGCCGCCTCGAACTGCAGGACCGACTCGCCCTGGTCCAGGCCCAGGTCTTGGGTGTCGTCGTCGCCACTCCCGCCGGAGCACGCCGCAGCCAGCAGACTCATCACCAGAACGCCCGCCGCCAGGCCGCGCCTGCCCATGTCCCCCATATCGCGAATGTACTCCTAGCGTCATGCGAAAGACTGGCCCCGGATGGCCGAGATCACGACGCTCGCGGAGGCGATCGGGGAGCTGGTCGACGACGGCGCCCTGGTGGCTCTCGAGGGCTTCACCCACCTCATCCCCTTCGCCGCCGGCCACGAGATCATCCGCCAGCAGCGCCGGCGCCTGACCCTGGCTCGAATGACGCCCGACGTGATCTATGACCAGCTCATCGGCATGGGCTGCGCCGAGCGCCTCATCTTCTCCTGGGGTGGCAACCCGGGCGTCGGGTCGCTCCACCGGCTGCGTGACGCGGTGGAGCACGGTTGGCCGGCGCCGCTCGCCCTGGAGGAGCACAGTCACGCCGGCATGGCCAATCGGTACGTCGCCGGCGCCTCCGGGCTGCCCATGGCCGTGCTGCGGGGCTACACCGGCACCGACCTCGGGCGGGTGACGTCGACGGTGGCCACGGTCACCTGCCCGTTCACTGGTGAGGTTCTGACCGCGGTGCCGGCGCTCAACCCCGACGTGACCGTCATCCACGCCCAGCAGGCCGACCGCGCCGGCAACGTCATGCTCTGGGGCATCACCGGGGTGCAGAAGGAGGCGGTGCTGGCCGCCCGCCGCTCGCTGGTGACGGTCGAGGAGATGGTCGACACCTTGGAGCCGCGACCGGGGGCGGTGGTGCTGCCGGGGTGGGCGGTCACGGCCGTGGCGGTCGTCCCGGGTGGGGCTCACCCGTCCTACGCCACCGGCTACAGCCGGCGGGACAACGACTTCTACCGGGAGTGGGACGCCATCAGCCGGGACAGGGACCGGTTCGAGCCGTGGATGCAGGAGCACGTGCTTGTCTGACCCGTGCACCGCGGATGAGCTCATGACGGTGGCCGCCGCCCGCCGGCTGGCCGACGGCGACGTCTGCCTCGTCGGCATCGGCCTGCCCAGCCTGGCTGCCAACCTGGCCCGGCGCCTCCACGCCCCGAACTGCGTGCTGATCTACGAGTCGGGCACCATCGGCTCGAAGCCCCGGCTGCCGCCGCTTTCCATCGGCGACGGCGAGCTGGCCGATTCGGCCGATACGGTCGTGTCCGTTCCCGAGATCTTCAACTACTGGCTCCAGGCCGGCCGCATCGACGTCGGGTTCCTCGGCGCGGCCCAGATCGACCGCCATGCCTGCCTCAACACCACGGTGATCGGACCCTACGACGCACCCAAGGTCCGCCTGCCCGGCGCCGGCGGCGCCCCCGAGATCGCCTCGTCGGCCCGGCGGGTGATCGTCGTCCTCCGGCATTCCCGGCGGGCGTTCGTCGAGCGCCTGGACTTCCGCACGTCGGTGCCCGGGAGCGGCGGGACCGCCGTCATCACCGACCTGGGTGTGCTCGAAGCCGGCGACGACAGGGAGCTGGTGCTCACTGCGGTGCACCCCGGGGTCTCGGTCGACGACGTGCGGGCCGCCACCGGGTGGGACCTCCGGGTCGCCGGCGAGGTGGCGGTCACGCCGGCGCCGAGCGCAGCGGAGCTCGAGGCCCTGAGAAGCATGGTTCCGTGACGGGGCCGGCGGTGCCGTTCGTCCACGAGGGCGTGCCGGTGCGGGTGGTGTTCGGCGCCGGCGCCCGCCACGGGCTGCCCGCCGAGCTCGACGGTCTCGGCCTCAGGCAGGTCGTGCTCATCGCCTCGGAGTCGTCGCGGGCCGAAGCCGACGCCATGGTGGCGGCCCTCGACCACCGGCTCACGTGGCGGATCGACGGTGTGCGCCAGCACGTCCCCGCCGAGCTGGCCGAGACGGTGACGGCCGATGCCATCCGGGTGGGCGCCGACGGGATCGTCACTCTCGGCGGTGGCTCGGCGACGGGCCTCGGCAAGGCCGTCGCCCTGTCGGGACTGCCGCTGGTGGCGGTGCCCACCACCTACGCCGGCTCGGAGATGACGCCGATCTGGGGCATCACCACCGCCGGCCGCAAGGAGACGGGGCGGGACCTCCGGGTGCTGCCCAAGACCGTGATCTACGACCCCGAGCTGACCTACAGCCTGCCGCCGCTGGTCACCGCGGCCAGCGGCATGAACGCCGTCGCCCACTGCCTGGAGGCGCTGTGGACCGCCGGCGCCAGCCCGCTGACCGAGCCGATCGCTCTCGACGCCGCCCGTGCGTTGTGCGCCTCGCTGCCCATCGCCGTGGCCGAGCCTTGGGACGCCAAGGCCCGCGGCCGGGCCCTCGTGGGGGCTTGCCAGGCGGGCATGGCCCTGGCCGGCGCCGGCGCCGGCCTGCACCACAAGTTGTGCCACGTCCTCGGGGGCCGGTTCGACATGCCCCACGCCCCGACCCACGCCGCCCTTCTGCCCCATGTGGTGGCGTTCAACGAGCCCGCCCTCGGCTCACTCTCCGCCCGCATGGCCGTGGCCGTGGGCACGGGGAGGGCGTCCTCGGGCGTGTACGACCTGGCGGCACGCCTGGGCCTGACCATGGCGCTGGCGGAACTGGGGATGCCCGAGGGGGCGATCGACCAGGTGGCCGCCGAGGTGGCCGCCGCGCCGCCGGCCAACCCGCGCCCGGTGGAGGAGGCTCGGCTGCGCTCGCTCCTCCGGGCGGCATGGGAGGGCGACGGGCCGGTGTGAGAGCGGTCTACGTCCTGGACGCGGTGCGGACGCCAATCGGCCGCCACCGGGGCGCCCTGGCTGGCGTGCGGCCCGACGACCTGGCTGCCGGGGTCGTCCGGGCGATCGTCGACCGGGTGCCGGAGGTTGCGCCTGAGCAGATTGACGACGTCGTCTTCGGCGCCGCCAACGGCGCCGGCGAGGACAACCGCAACGTCGCCCGCATGGCCGTTCTCCTCGCCGGCCTGCCCGTGCGCGTCCCCGGCACCACGGTGAACCGGCTCTGCGGGTCGGGGATGGAGGCGGTGGCGCAGGCCAGCCGGGCCCTGGCCGCGGGCGACGCCGCCATAGCACTGGCCGGCGGGGTCGAGTCCATGAGCCGGGCACCCTGGGTCACCCTCGATCCCGACGGCGCCGGCCTGGTGTCGACCGCGCTCGGCTGGCGGCTGGTGAACCCGGCCATGCCCGCCCTCTGGACGGTTTCCCTCGGCGAGGGCGCGGAGCTGCTGGCCGAGCGCTACGGGATCACCCGTGACGACCAGGACGCCTTCGCCCTGGCCAGCCACCGCAAGGCGGTGGCGGCGTGGGAGGCCGGCCGCTTCGCCGGGGAGGTCGTCGCCGTGCCCGGGGCGGCGCTGCCCACCGACGAGTGCGTCCGGCCGGACACGTCGATCGAGGCCCTGGCCCGCCTGCGCCCGGTCTTTCGTGAGGACGGCGGGACGGTGACGGCGGGCAATGCGTCGCCCCTCGCTGACGCCGCCGCCGCCCTGCTCCTGGCCCGGGAGGACATCGTGGCCGCGACAGGGCGCCGGCCGCTGGCCCGGATCGCAGCCCGGGCCACCAGCGCCGTCGAGCCCCATCTCTACGGCATCGGCCCGGTCGAGGCCGCCGGCAGGGCCCTGGCCGGCGCCGGCATCGGGTGGTCCGACCTGGTGGCCGTCGAGCTGAACGAGGCGTTCGCGGCCCAGGCCCTGGCCTGCCTGGCCGAGTGGCCCGAGCTGGACCCGGGCCTGGTCAACCCAAACGGCGGTGCCATCGCCCTCGGCCACCCGATCGGGTGCTCGGGCGCCCGCATCGTCGCCACCCTGGCCCACGAGCTGCGCCGGCGGGGCGGCGGCTACGGCCTGGCCGCCATGTGCGTGGGAGTGGGCCAGGGGATCGCCGTCGTGCTCGAAGGCTGACTCGACCTGCCTCAGCCGAGGTGGCGCCCGTCCATGATGCGGAGGGGCTCGGCCAGCAGCTCGATCTGCACGCCGTCGGGGTCCTTCACGTAGATCGAGTTGGTCAAGCCGCGGTCGGGACCGAGGTAGGGGAGGCCGGCACCGTCGAGGCGCTCACGGATGGCCTCGAAGTTGGCCCGGTCGACCGAGATGGCGACGTGCTGGACGGCACCCAGCGTCTCGACCGCCGGCCCGAGGCCGAGGCCGGGGAAGTCGAAGAAGGCCAGCAGGTTGCCGTTGCCCATGTCGTGGAAGAAGTGGGTCGAGCCGGGGTAGTCCCGATTCTCCATGACGTCGACGAGGGGGAAGCCGAGCACCTCCTGGTAGAAGCGCACGGTCGTCTCCACGTCGCTGCAGATCAGGGCCAGGTGGTGGACACCGCCGGCGCTGGAGGGCGGCCGCTCCTCCGCCGGCTTGAGGTGGGCGGCCACGATCGCCTGGCGCGCGGCTTCGGAATCGGATGCGACGGTCATAACTCCGACGGTACCGCTCAAGTTCGTCGTCGGGGATGCCGAGGAAGTGCGAGTGGGCGGCGAGCGCAGGTTCCGGTCTGTGATCCTGGTTGGTTCACTGACCGCACTCACCCTCGCCAGCGGGGTGTTGTCAGCCATGGCATTCGACCCCAGGCCGGTTGCGGTCGACGGCGGGAGCGCCCGGGCGGCCGGGAAGGCGCTCTCGGAAGTGGCCGACACCACCACCTCGACGTGGCCCTTCGTGCCGGCGCCGCCGACGACGGTCGCTCCGGTCACACCGCCACCGATCCCCACGACCCGCCGGCCGTCGACGACGGCGACGACGGCGACGACCCGACCGCCGGTCGTCCGCCCCTCGACCACCACGACCACGACGGTGCCTCTGGTCCCTCGCAACAAGCGGTCCGACTTCGGAGCGGTGCTGCCACCAGAGGTCGTGCAGCTGCCGTACACGCCCGGGCAGACGTCGTGGGCCGGAGTCTCCAACGGAGTGTCGTACAGGGTTGCCATCGACAAGCCGGCCCGGGCCGGCGTGCCGGTCGACTTCGATGTCGAGCTCTCTAGCGCCGAGCACCCCTGCTGCCGGATGAATCTGCTGTTCGGCGACGGCTACTACGGGGGGTCCGGCCCGTTCACGTGTGGGACAGGCCCGAAGTCGCCCGGCACGGCGAGGTTCCACACCAGTCACGTGTACAACCTCGACGGGCTGTGGCTGTTCTGGGTCCAGGCCAATACTGACTGCCAGGACCCGCCGGTCGTTTCAATCTTCATGGCCACCATCGAGGTGCATCCGGGCACGGCCACGGCCCAGGGCCCGTCGCTGCCGGTGGTCGACATCGAACGGACGCTCACCGGCCACGCCGGGGACCTGAGGTGGGCGGCCGTCGCAGGCATGGTGAACGACGCCGACGGCTGGATCAGGAGCGTCTCCATCGACTGGGGCGACGGCTCCCCGCCGTTGACACTGCCCGCCAACTCGACGTGTCGCCCCATTGCCGTGGGTTGGCCGGGGCCCGACAGGATGTATATCGACATGGGCGCTGTTCACCAGTACCAATCACCGGGGACCTATGTGATCGTCGCCACGGCGGTTTCCACGGGATGCGACGGAAGCTCCGACCCTCAGACCGGCGCCGACCAGGTCGTCTGGACAGTTCCGGCGTCAGGCTGAGCCGGCGCGCGGGCGCTGCGGTCCGACGGTGGCGGCTGGGTCGGCGGCGGACTCGAAGCCGGCCCGGAAGACCGAGAAGCGGGTGAGCAGGCTGCCGGCGCAGAGCAGGGCACCGGCTCCGATTGCCTCGGGCCGGCGCCGTCCGGCCGCCAGGGCCAGTAGGGCACCGGCGACGGTGCAGGCCTGGGCGGCCTTGGACAGGCGCCCGGCACGACCGTCCGTGTAGGGGCCGGCGACGTCGCCGAGGTGGTGCTCCATCGTCCGCGCTGCCGTCACCTCGAGGGCCGCGCCGAGCACGGCGAGGCGGCGGGCCGGGCCGGCGTCGGCCACAGGGGTGAGAGCCATCCCCACGCCGCCGGCGCTGGCCATCGAGCTCCCGGCGAACAAGAAGGGGAGTTCCCTGAAGGCGTCGTGCCAGGCCGGGATGGCGGTGTCGGCCACCAGGACCGCGGTGTAGGTGGCGACCACGGGGCCGAGCAGGCCGGCGCCGGCCGCCGCCGCCCGGCCGAGCCCCGGCAGCCGGCCCGTGACGTCGCTCGCTGCCGCGCCGAACGACGCCGGGGCGAAGGCGGCCAGGAGCCAGCTCCCGACGCTCATGGGCGACGTGGGCTTGATGACCCGCAGCATGTTGAGGAACCGACCGGGCCGGCCCAGGTCGAGCACGAGCAGCGGGCCGCTCACCGCCATGCCGGCCGCGGAGGCGACGAGTGCGGACCGGGCCAGGCGCCGGTTCCCGGTCAGGCGGGCGGCGAGGGCCAAGGTGGAGGAGGCGCCGGCCAGCCCGCCGGCGAAGAAGTAGACGGGGATGTACGGCTTCCAGACCGGCGCCTTGAGGATGGGGCGGCCGTAGTAGCTCTCGGTCACCGATTCCCTGGACCGGCCTCCCGGGCCGGTCACCGATCCCCCGGACCGGCCTCCCGGGCCGGTCACCCCGGCAGCACGGCGGCGGCCACCGCCCCCTCCAGCGCGAGGGCGGCGCCGGCGGCGGCCCGCCACATGCTGGGCAGGTCCCTGGTGGTGACGACGGGATCGGGCGGGAGGCCGTAGACCTCCGGCTCGTCGAGGAGCAGGAAGAAGGCGCCGAACCCGCCGACGCCGTCCTGCTCGTCGGCGCCGTACAGCCGCGCCTCCGCCACGCCGGCCTCCCGCAGCACGCCCATCCGGCCCGTTGCCCGCTCCCGCAGCTCCTCCAGGGGCCCGAACTGGATCGAGTCGGTAGGGCACGCCTTGGCGCACGCCGGCTCCAGGTCCGACTTGAGGCGGTCGTAGCACAGGGTGCACTTCCAGACTCGCCCGTCGGGCTCCCGCTTGTCGATCACCCCGAACGGGCACGCCGGCACGCAGTACCCGCAGCCGTTGCAGACGTCCTGCTGGACGACCACGGTGTCGAACTCGGTCCGGAAAAGGGCGCCGGTCGGGCAGACGTCGAGACAGGCGGCGTGGGTGCAGTGCTTGCACACGTCCGACGACATGAGCCACTTCACGCCGGCGCCCGCGTCGGCGCTCTTCTCGACGAACGCCACGTGGCGCCAGGTGTCTGCCCCGAGGGCGCCGGTGTTGTCGTAGGACATGGCCAGGAAGTCGAGCCCGTCGTCGGGGACGTCGTTCCACTCCTTGCACGCCACCTCGCATGCTTTGCACCCGATGCACACGGAGGTGTCGGTGAAGAACCCCATTCGGGTCACGGTCGTGCCCGCCGCCCGGGAGTGATGTTGCATGTGGCCGCCTTCACCTCCTGGATGTGGACGTTGGGGTCCAGCGCCAGCGGGAACAGGTCGTTGGCGGCATCGCCGGTCGACAGGCCCTTCCAGCCCCAGTGGTAGGGGAGCCCGACCTGATGAAGCTCCCGGCCGGCGACCTGCAACGGCGCCATCCGGTCGGTGACGAGCACGCGGGCCTCGATCGACGTGCGGGCGGAGGTGATCGTCGCCCACCCGCCGTTCTCCAGACCGCGCTCGGCGGCCAGGGCGGGACTGACCTCGCAGAACATCTCGGGTTGGAGCTCGGCCAGGTGGGCCTGGAACCGTGACATCCCGCCGGCGGTGTGGTGCTCGGTCAGCCGGTAGGTGGTCATCACGTAGGGATGGGCGCCGGCACTGTTGTATGGGTTGCCTTTGCGATGGAACGTCTGGCGCACCGGGCTCGACTGCTGGCCGTACAGCGGGTTGGTGAACGGCGACTCATGGGGCTCGTAGTGGGTCGGAAGCGGCCCGTCGAGGAGGCCGGTGGGGGCGAACAACCGGCCCCGGCCGTCGCTCTGGAGGATGAAGGGGTCGGCGCCGCTCAGGGCCCACTCGGCCGTCGCCCCCTCCGGCGGCCGGTAGTCGGGCGCCATGTCGACAGGGAAGTCGGGCACGTCGTGGCCCGTCCACCGGCCGGCGCCGGCGTCCCACCACACGTAGGCCTTGCGCTCCGACCACGGCGTGCCGGCGGGGTCGGCCGAGGCCCGGTTGTAGAGGATGCGCCGGTTCGCCGGCCACGCCCACCCCCACTCCGGCGCCACCCAGCTCTGCTCGGAACCGGGCCGGCGCCGGGCGGTCTGGTTGACGCCGCCGGCGTAACAGCCCGAGTAGATCCAGCACCCGCACGATGTCGACCCGTCGTCCTTGAGACCGGCGAACCCCGCCAGCAGGCCGTCGGGGCCGAATCCGTTGACCTCCTGCAGCACAGCCTCGGCGTCGGGCTCATCGCCGATCAGCGGGTAGTCCCACGTGAGGTCGAGCACCGCCCGGTCACGTGCTTCGTCGGAGCCGGCCAGCTTCTCCCGGATGATCCGCCCGAGGTGGAAGTAGAACGACAGCTCCGAGCGGCAGTCGCCCTGCGGCTCGACCGCCTTGTGGTGCCACTGGAGCATGCGCTGGGTCTGGGTGAACGTCCCGTCCTTCTCGGTGTGAGCGGCCGCCGGCAGGAAGAAGACCTCGGTGCCGATGCCGGCGGTCGCCAACTCCCCGGAGTCGATCTCCGGCCCGTCCTTCCAGAACGTCGCCGTCTCGGTCTCCACCAGATCACGCACCACGAGCCAGTCGAGCTTCGACATCGCCATCCGGTGCAGCTTCCCGTTGGCGGAGCCCACCGCCGGGTTCTGGCCCACGACGAAGAACCCGGCGACCTTGCCGTCGGCCATGTCGAGCGTCGTGCGGTAGGTGGAGTGGTCGCCGGTGATGAAGGGCAGGTGGTCGAAGCAGAAGTCGTTCTCGGGCTGGGCGGCGTCGCCCCACCAGGCCTTGAGCAGGCTGACGATGTAGGCACCGGCGTGGCCCCACGTGCCGGCGGGGGCGGTGGTGGCTTCGACGTACTGCGCAAGGTTGGAGTGGCGGCCGGCCTGCGCCATCGGCAGGTAGCCGGGCAGGAGGTTGTACAGGGTCGGGATGTCGGTCGAGCCCTGGATGCTGGCGTGGCCGCGCAGGGCCATGATCCCGCCACCGGGCCGGCCGACGTTCCCGAGCAGCAGTTGGATGATGGCGGCGGTGCGGATGGTCTGGGCGCCGACGGTGTGCTGGGTCCAGCCCACCGAGTAGCAGATCGCCGACGTCCGCTCCCGGCCGGAGTTGTCGCACAGCGCCTCGGCGACAGCCAGGAACTGCTCGGGCGGGACGCCGCACACCTCCTGCACCATCTCGGGCGTGTAACGGGCGAAATGGCGCTTGAGGATCTGGAACACACAGCGCGGGTGTTCGAGTGCCGGGTCCTC
>CAYZMG010000013.1:0-46067 GCA_964479465.1 uncultured Acidimicrobiales bacterium | reverse complement strand
GTCCCCGCTCAAAGGGCCGCTCGGGCCCTCGTCCCCGCTCAAAGGGCCGCTCGGGCCCTCGTCCCCGCTCAAAGGGCCGCTCGGGTCCTCGTCCCCGCTCAGAGGGCCGCTCGGGCCCTCGCCGGCGTACTGCCACGAGGCAGCGTCGTAGGCCCGGCTGTCGGGATCCCAACCGGAGAACAGACCGTCGAGATCCTCAGTGTCGGCGAAGCGCTCGTCGATGAGTGCCGCCGCGTTCGTGTAGGCGGCCACGTACTCCCGGAACTCCCGCCCCCTGCTCAGGATGTGGTTCACGATCCCGCCCAGGAAAGCGATGTCGCTGCCGGCCCGGAGGGCCACGAAGGTGTCGGCCATTGCGCTCGTGCGGGTGAACCGGGGGTCGACGTGGATGACCCGGGCGCCTCTGGCCTTTGGCCTCCATGACCCACTGGAACCCGACCGGGTGGCACTCGGCCATGTTCGACCCCATGATGAGGATGCAGTCCGAATTGGCCAGGTCCTGCTGGAACCCGGTGGCGCCGCCCCTACCGAACGAGGTCCCCAGACCGGGGACGGTGGCGGAGTGTCATATGCGGGCCTGGTTCTCCACCTGCACGGCCCCAAGCGCCGTGTACAGCTTCTTCATGAGGTAGTTCTCCTCGTTGTCGAGGGTCGCTCCTCCGAGGCTGGCGATGCCGAGCGTGCGGCGGTTCTCGGTGTCCCAGGTGGCGGCCCGGGTGGCGATGACCCGCTCCGCGATCATGTCCATGGCCCGGTCGAGTGAGAGGTCTTCCCAGCCGCGGCCGTGAGGCCGGCGGTACTTCACCCGGTACTCCCGGGCTGGGCCGGTGACGAGCTGCTTGGTGGCCGCGCCCTTGGGGCACAGGCGACCACGGGAGACGGGGCTGTCAGGGTCGCCCTCGACCTGGATCACCTGCTCGTCCTTGACGTAGACGCGCTGGCCGCAGCCCACCGCGCAGTACGGGCAGACGGAGGGAACGACCCGGTCGGCTGTCTCGGTTCGGGCCTCAAGGCTTGCCGAGGTCGGAGACTGCGCCGCCGCCCCCAACGCCAGCCGGTCCGCGCCCGCCAGCTGGCGGAGCACCGGCCAGGAGGCGACGAGCCGGCGCGGGTTCACCGCTCGGTATCGAGGGTCCGCTTCGCCACTGCCACCGCTTCGGCCAGGGCCTCGACCCGGGGCACGCCTGTGCGCACCAGCTCGGCCACGAACTGGCCGGCGAGGTACGTCGACAGCGGCGCGAACTTCCGCTCGCTGCCATGGGCGACGATCCTCGCCAGTTCGAGGACGGTTTCCATCTCCGCTTCGCTCAGTTCCAGCGCCATCGCCTCGGCGAGGCGGCCTGGGTAGTCTTCGCTCATGCCCACCACCGCCCGACTTCTGGTGACCCGGATCGCTGAGAGTAGCGCCTGAAGGCAGCCATCACTCGGCGTCGCCCGGCGCGGCCAGGAATCGTTCGGCGCGGGCCAGATCCTCGGGCCGGTTTACGTTGAGGGTCGCCCGGCCGAGATCGACGGCCACCACGTCGGCAGGCAGCAATGTCGCAGCCCGGGCGCCGGCCCTGAGTGCACCGGCCCGAGCGGCCAGCGCCGGCCCGGCGTAGGCGGCCAGCAGGGGGTTGGGCCCCCCTTCGTCCGCCGCCGCCGCCGCATCAGCGCCGGCGGCGTCGAGAGCGGCCAGGAGGTCGCGCAGGTGGCCGGCGGTGAGTAGGGGCAGGTCGGCGGCCAGCACCAGCACCACGCCGCCGCCCGGCGCCGCCGCCAGGCCGGCGGCGACCGCCGCCCCCGGCCCGCCACCTGGCTCGGCGTCCATCACGAACGTCACACCCGCCACGCTCGTCCGCCGCACCGGACCGACGACCACCAGCCGGTCGCACACCGGCCGGGCCGCGCCCAGGACTCGGTCGAGAAGCGTGACCCCGCCGATGCGCAGCGCAGCCTTGTCCACACCGCCCATGCGCCGGCCCGCCCCGCCGGCCAGAACTATCCCCAGAACCCCCGGCTTGGCCGCGCTGGTCGCCGGCGACACCCGGCGTTTACGACCGGGCGGTCGTGGTGGTCGTCGCCCGGTTACCACCGAGGGGCGGCACCGCACGCGGCGCCGGGGCCTCAACACAGCCGGCCTGGCGGCCGAGGTGGCGCCAGGCCTGGATGTCGCCCACCCCGTACTGAGTGACGCTCCGGGTCTGCTCGAGCAGCGCTTCGTGCATGATGGAGTTCCTGCTCTCCACGTGGCCCAGGCCGAAGACGTGGCCCAGCTCGTGGAGGATCACCCGACCCCAGGAGATGCCCTCGCCGTACCCGTTCGGGATCGGCGTTTCCCGGGAGGCGTCGATGCGCGCATCCGCGTTGAGGTTCAGCATCCCTGTGACAATGGCACCGTCGACGACGTGGCCGTTGCCCATGCCGGCGACGACCACGTCGTTGCGGCCCTGGCTGCCCAGCCGCCCCCAACTGACGACGATGGGCGCCCACCGCTCGCCGTAGCGGGCTGGGTCATAGGCCAGCCGGCCAAAGTTGAACCTGTCGCTGTCGGTCAGGCCGTCGTCGACGAAGGTGTAGCCGCCGGCCTCGGCGATCAGGCGAAACCCCTGGCGGACGTCCTCCACGCCTCCGGGCGGGGCGTCGGCCGGGTTGATGACGAAGTGGATCGGTTCGCACGGGTTGAAGCGGATGGGCTTGCACCCGTCGGGCGTGGTGAAAAGGAACGAGTAGTTGAACGGCAGGGCGCCACTGGTGCCCCGGTCACGGTTGTCGTGACCTCTTGCCGGGCAGGCAGGGTCGTCGCCAGGCGCGGCACCGCCGGACGCCGCCGGCACGGTGGAGCCGGTGCTCTCGTCGCCACCACTGCCGGCGAAGGCCACCGCGGCGATGGCCACGACGAGGAGGGCGACGACCACGGCGACGATGATCGGCGTCCGCCCCGTCCCGGTGCCCTCCTGGGTCAGATTCCCCTCCACCCGGAAGGGCTCGTGGCCGTCGGCCTCCGCCACCACCTGGAACGGCCGCTCGGCCGTGCCTCGCCGGAGGCGGTGCTTGGGGGTGACGCGGAGGTTGGCGGACGCGATCGACCCCGCCCCCGCCTCGAGCGAGACCGGCTCGATGTCGAACTCCAGGTTTCCGTCGGGGTCGCTGGCGCTCAACCGGGCCCGCACCGGCGCGTTGCCCCGGTTGGACAGGGCGATGGTGTGGTGCGACGGTCCGCTGCCCTGCGCCGTCGTCGGGTTGAGCGTGGCCAGGACGTCGGAGAACGCCGCCACCTCGACGGTGCCCTCGGCCACGGTGGAGACCGACTTGTCGCGGACGGATGCGACGGTGACGGTGAACGGCAGGGGGCCGGCCGGCGGTTTGGGTGCCTTGGGCAGCCGGAACAGCACCTTGACCGAGCCCTCGCCCCCCGGGGGCACGACGACGGTCGGCGGCGTCACCCATCCCCACTGGGCGGCGTTGCGGTCGATGGCAAAGGAGAACTCGTCCTCGCTCGTACCGGTGTTGGTGACCCTCACCTCGCCGCCGGTGACATCGAGTGCCGCGACCGTCAACGGGCGCGGGACGATGACCGCGTCAACCCCCATGGCGGCGACACTACCCCCCGATGGCCGGGCCGGGCGGTCCAGGAGGCCGGGTAGGATGCCTTCTGATGACGGGGGAGCGGGACGAAGAAGCCGGCCTCGACCGCATCGCCACCATCCCCAACGCCATCTCGGTGCTCCGGCTCCTCTGCGTGCCGGTGTTCCTGTGGCTGCTGTTCGGCCGGGAGAACCGGACGGGCGCCGCCTTCCTGCTGGGCGGTTTGGGTGCCACCGACTGGGTCGACGGCTACATCGCCCGCCACTTCAACCAGGTCTCGAACCTGGGCAAGGTCCTCGACCCCATCGCCGACAAGGTCCTGCTCGTCACCGGGATGATCGCCATCCTGATCGACGGGTCGGTGCCACCCATCATTTTCTGGCCCGCGATCGCCCGTGAGGTGCTGGTGGCGGCCACCACCGTGCTCTTGGGCGCCCTCGGGTCCAAGCGGATCGACGTCAGCTGGGCGGGGAAGTGCGGGACGCTCCTGATGATGACCGCCTTCCCCCTGTTCCTCTGGGGTCACGGCGAGGGGCCGGCGTACATAGTGGCGTGGGCGGTGGCCGTCCCCGGCCTGATCATGGCCTGGTACGCGGCGATCACCTACGTCGCCCCCGCTCGTGAGGCCCTCCGGGAGGGCCGGGCGGCCCGCCAATGAAAACTTCGCCGAGGTGGCGAACATGAAAGCCGTCATCATGGCCGGCGGTGAGGGCACCCGGCTGCGGCCCCTGACATCGAACCAGCCCAAGCCCATGATGCCCCTGGCGAACCGGCCGATGATGGAGCACATCGTGCGGCTGCTGAAGTCCCACGGCTTCGAGGACATCGTCGTCACCCTCGCCTTCCTGCCCCAGACCATCCGCACCTACTTCGGGGACGGGGCCGAGTTCGGGGTCCGCATGGTCTACGCCACCGAGGAGACCCCGCTGGGCACCGCCGGCTCGGTGCGCAACGCCAGCGCAGAGCTCGACGAGCCGTTCCTCGTCATCTCCGGAGACGTGCTCACCGACATCGACCTGTCCGAGCTGGTGGCGGTACACGAGCGCAAGGGCTCCCTGGCCACCCTGGCCCTCAAGTCGATGGAGAACCCGCTCGAGTTCGGGATCGTCATCACCCGGGAAGACGGCTCGATCGAGCGCTTCTTGGAGAAGCCCACGTGGGGCCAGGTGTTCTCCGACACGGTCAACACCGGCATCTACGTGTGTGACCCGGCGGTGTTCGACTACATCACCGAGGGCGAATCGGTCGACTTCTCCGGCGACGTCTTCCCTGCCCTCCTCGCCGACGGCAAGCCCATCTTCGGCCACGTCGCCGAGGGCTACTGGGAGGACGTCGGCACCCTTGATGCCTACCTCAAGGCCCACCAGGACGTCCTCGACGGCAAGGTCGCCGTCGCCGTTCCCGGCTTCAAGATCGCCGAGGGCATCTGGCTGGGGGAGGGGGCCGAGGTCGACCCCGGGGCCCAGGTCGCCGGCCCCGCCATCATCGGCGACTACTGCCGCGTCGAGGCCGGCGCCCACCTCCAGGAGTACTCGGTCCTGGGGACCAACGTCATGGTCCGCTCCGACGCCTACATCGAGCGCTCTGTGGTCCACGACAACGCCTACATCAGCCAGGGCGTGCGCCTCCGCGGCTCGGTGATCGGCCGGTCCACCGACCTCCGGGCCTTCGCCCGCTGCGAGGAGGGCGTGGTCCTCGGCGACAACTGCTTCGTGGGCGACCACGCGGTGATCAACCCCGGCGTCAAGGTCTACCCGTTCAAGACGGTGGAGCCCGGGGCCATCATCAACTCCTCGATCGTCTGGGAGTCACGGGGCGCCCGCAGCCTGTTCACCCGCAACGGGGTAACCGGGCTGGCCAACGTCGACATCACCCCCGAGCTCGCCTGCCGGGTGGCCATGGCCTACGCCACCACCATGAAGAAGGGCTCGACGGTCACCACGTCGCGGGACTCCAGCCGGGCGGCCCGAGCCCTCAAGCGGGCGGTGATGGCCGGCCTGAACGCCGCCGGCGTCGACGTCACCGACCTGGAGATGTCGCCGGTACCTGTCACCCGGTTCCAGGTCCGGCGCTCCCAGGGCCAGGGCGGCGTCACCGTGCGCCTGGCGAGAGGTGACCCTCAATCGGTCACGCTGCGGTTCCTGGACGCCGACGGCACCGACATCGACGAGGCGGCCCAGCGCAAGATCGAGCGCTTCTTCTACCGGGAGGACTTCCGGCGGGCGTTCGCGGCCGACATCGGCGACATCAGCTACCCGGCCCGGGCCCTGGAGCACTACTCGGCGGCCATGCTGGCCAGCGTCGACGCCGCCCTCATCCCGGCCGCCGGCTTCCAGCTCGTCCTGGACTACGCGTTCGGCTCGACGTCGCTGGTCATGCCCAACGTCTTGTCCAAGCTGGGGGCCGACGTGCTGTCGGTCAACCCCTACGCGTTCACCGCCGGCGCCGCCGCCTACGAGCCCAAGACCCACGGCGCCCGAGTGGCGGAGCTGGTCCGGTCCTCGGGCGCCCACCTGGGCGCGGTGATCGACCCCGACGGGGAGCGCCTGACCCTGGTGGACGACGAGGGCCATGTCCTGTCCGACGATCAGTCCCTCCTGGTGATGGTCACCCTGGTCGCCTCTCACCACGCCCAGTCGGGCCACGGCGGGGCCAAGATCGCGCTACCCGTCTCCGCCAGCTCGGCCGCCGAGCGCATCGCCATCGAGGCCGGCGCCGAGGTCATCTGGACCAAGGTCTCCTCCAGCCACATCATGGACGTCGCCGAGTCCACCGAGGGCGTGGTCCTCGCCGCCAGCCAGGACGGCGGCTTCATCTTCCCGGCCTTCCTGCCCGCCTACGACGCCACCGCCGCCCTCGTGCACCTCCTCGAGCTCCTGGCCCGCTCCGGGCTCCGGCTCTCCAAGGTGGTGGCCGGGCTGCCCCGCCTCCACATGGCCCATGACACCGTCGTCACCCCCTGGGAGCAGAAGGGCCTGGTCATGCGCCGGGTGGTGGAGGCGGCCAAGGACCGGGAAGTGGTCCTGGTCGACGGGGTCAAGATCCTCCACGAGGAGGGGTGGGCCCTGATCCTGCCCGACCCGGACGAGCCTGTGACCCACGTCTGGGCCGAGGGGCCCTCCGATGTCGAAGCCCGCCACCTGGCCCAGGAGTACGCCCGTCGTATTCGCCAGCTTCTTCGTTGACCGAGCCTTTGCCGGCGGAGCCGGGTGGCGGAGCCGGGTCCTGCTCCGGCGGGGTGCCGCTGGTTGCTAGCGTCTCGCGCCATGAAGGTGCCCGAAGACAGGCGGTACACCAAGGATCACGAGTGGGCGCTGCTCGATGGCGGCCGGGTGCGTATCGGCATCACGGACTACGCGCAGGACGCCCTGGGTGACGTGGTGTTCGTACAATTGCCGGCGGTGGGAACGGTCGTCGACTCGGGCGGGGCCTGCGGCGAGGTGGAATCGACAAAGTCCGTGTCCGACGTCTACTCACCCGTGGCCGGCACGGTGGTCGAGGTGAACGCCGAGTTGGCCGAGGCGCCCCAGCGGCTGAACGAGGATCCCTACGGCGCGGGCTGGATTTGCCTCATTGAGCCATCGGCGCCGGCGACCCTCGATGATCTGCTCGACGCCGAGGCTTACTCCACCCTCATCGCTTCCTGATGCCGGCCGACCTCTTCTGCACCAAGTGCGGTCACCGCAACGCCATCGACGCCCGCTTCTGCTCCTCGTGCGGCGCAGCCATGGAGCTGGCCGACGCCGGCGAGGAGACCACGATCACCTTCGCCCCAGTGGACGGCACCGGGGAAATCCTCGACGACGACATGGCCGAGGCCATGGCCGGGCTGACCGAGGCGACGGCGATGGTGGTGGTCAAGCGGGGCCCCAACGCCGGCTCCAAGTTCGTCCTGGAGGGCGACGTGACCCGGGCCGGACGTCATCCTGACTCCGACATCTTCCTCGACGACATCACCGTCTCCCGTCGCCACGCCGAGATCGTCCGCACCGGAGACGAGTACTCCGTGCGTGACGCCGGCTCGCTGAACGGCACCTACCTGAACCGGGAGCGCATCGACGATGCACCCCTGGCCAACGGCGACGAGCTTCAGATCGGGAAGTTCCGCCTGGTGTTCTTCGCCGGCGGGCCGGGTGAGGAGTGAGGGAACGGAGATGAGCGAACCGATGAGCACGGGTGGCTGAAACAGTGGAGGAGCGGGCGTACCTGTCGATCGGCGAGGTGCTGGCCCTGCTCAAGGAGGAGTTCCCCGACGTCACCATCTCCAAGATCCGCTTCCTGGAGAGCCAGGGACTGCTCGACCCGGAGCGCACGCCGTCGGGCTACCGGAAGTTCTACGACACCGACGTCGAGCGCCTGCAATGGATCCTGCGCCAGCAGCGGGAGCACTTCCTGCCGCTGAAGGTCATCAAGGGTCGCTTACGGGGCGGCGTCACGCCCGAGGCCGCCGAGGAGCCGGTCGACGTTGCGCCGGTCGCGGTGGAGGTGTCGGCCCGGGTGGAGGCGCCGGTCGACGACCCCGCCCCCGAGCCGGCGCCGGCCGCCCCCGAGCCCGCCCCTCGGCCGGTTCCCCGGCCCTCCCCGGTCTCGGCCTCGCCGCCACCGCCGCCCCCGCCGGCTGAGGCCCCCCTCACGCTGAGCTCCACCGGGGTGAGCATGAACCTCGCCGAGCTGGGCGCGGCCAGCGGGCTGGAGGACGACGACCTGCGGGAGCTCGAGCGCTTTGGCCTGCTCACGGGCCGCCGGGCGGCGTCCAGCGTCTATTACGACGAGGAGGCCCTGATGGTGGCCCAGCTCGCCGCCGGCTTCATGAAGTACGGCGTCGAGGCCCGCCATCTGCGCATGTACAAGACCGCCGGCGAGCGGGAGGCCGGGTTCCTCGAGCAGGTGGTCCTGCCCATGCTCAAGCAGCGCAACCCGCAGGCTCGCAAGGCCGCAGCCGACGCCCTCTCCGACCTCACCCGCCTGGGCCAGGGGCTGCGGGCCGCCATGTTGCGCCAGGCGCTGCGGAAGTACATCGAGGGCCAATAGAGCCGCCTCGCATCCTGATCCCGGCAGAGGAGCTGGCGGAGGCCGCGGCCCGGGTCGCGGCCGAGATATCGACGGTCCACACCGACGGCGTGGTCCTGGTGGCGGTGCTCAAGGGCAGCATCCCGTTCCTGGCCGACCTCGTACGCCGGCTGACGATCGTCCCGGTCATCGATTTCATGGCTATCTCGGCCTACGCCCCCGAGACGGGCCGGGTCCGCATCGTCAAGGATCTGGACATGGACATCTCCGGGCGCGACGTCGTCCTCGTCGAGGACATCGTCGACACCGGCCTGACCCTGCACTACCTCCTGGCCGAGCTGGGCCGGCGCAACCCCCGGTCGCTGGAGGCCTGCACTCTGCTCGACCGGACGAGCCGGCGCATCATCCCGACCCCGGTCCGCTACCGGGGCTTCGAGATCGGCGACGAGTTCGTCCTGGGCTACGGGCTCGACTTCTCCCAGCGCTACCGCAACCTCGACCGGGTGGTGCTGGGCAACGTGGACGTGCTCCAGGAGGACCCAGATGCGTACGTCCCTTCGCTCTACAGGAGGTAACGTCGGCTCGTGGTCGAGATGCACCTTGTCGGGGTGCGGGTTGAGATGCCCACGAACAGCCCGATCGTCCTCCTGCGCGAGTCTGAGGGCCAGCACCGCGTGCTGCCGATCTTCATCGGCCCGGTGGAGGCCACCGCTATCGCCTTCGCCCAGAACGGCGTGGTCACCGCCCGCCCGCTCACCCACGACCTGCTCAGGGACCTCCTGGTCGCCCTGGGGGTAGGCGTCGAGCGCATCGTCATCACCGAGCTCCGCGACCGGACCTTCTACGCCGAGATCGAGATGACCACCAACGGATCGGGCTACAAGGTCTCCAGCCGTCCCTCCGACGCCATCGCCCTGGCCGCCCGTCTGGGCACCCCGATCTTCGCCGACGAGGCCGTCCTGGCCGAGGCTGCGGTGACGATGAGCGAGGACGACGAGGAGGAGGACGACGACGAGGTCGAGCGCTTCCGCGAGTTCCTCGAGGGTGTGAACCCGGAGGACTTCGCCTCCTAGCCGTCTCCTGGGTCGTTGAAGTCCTGTGGAGAAGCACCTACTCTCCTCACAAGGGCGTAACTACACTGCTGCGTAAGCGCTCGACCTTGTGGATAAAGGGGATGGGATGGGCGAGGACGATGTTTTCGTTTCGGGGTTCCGGGGACCGCAGGTTTGCAAGATCGTCGGGATCACGTACCGGCAGCTCGATTACTGGGCGCGCACTGACCTGATCCGGCCCTCGATCGCTGATGCGCGAGGTTCGGGAACGCAACGGCAGTACTCGTATCGGGATCTTGTCGAGCTGAAAGTCATCAAGGGGCTCCTGGACGCCGGCGTCTCGCTGCAGTCGGCCCGCCGGGCCATCGAGTACCTGCGCGACCACATGGGGGAGGACATCGCCACCGCCAGCCTTGTCATCAACGGCGCCGGCTCCGTGCTCGTCCGCACCGATGGCGAGCTGGTCGATCTGGTCCGCCAAGGCCAGGGTGTGCTGTCCATCGTCGCCCTGGGCGGGGTCAAGGACGAGCTCGACGCCGCCATCACGGATCTTCGCCCCCCTCGCGAAGTCCCCTCCGCGTCACATCCCTCCATGGGGTCGGTCGCCGGAGCGATGGGCGGAGGGGGATAAGCATCCTGAGCGAGCAGCGGGAGACCGGTCCGGCCGGAGGCGAGGCACCCCTGCCCCACGCCGGGGTGCGCTTCGCGCACAATTCCGAGCTCCAGTTCGCCAAGCTGCTCGATTTTTACGGGATCCTCTGGGACTACGAGCCCCGGACGTTCGTGCTGGAGTGGGCCGGCGACGGCACCTCGGCCCAGGCGTTCACGCCCGACTTCTACCTGCCGGCCTATGACCTGTTCATCGAGATCACCACGATGAACCAGAAGCTGGTGACCAAGAAGAACCGCAAGGCCCGCCGGCTCAAGGAGCTGTACCCGGAGGTCAACATCCGGGTCCTCTACCAGCGCGATTACCTGAACCTGCTCGTCAAGTACGGCCTGGAGCCGCCGTCGCAGAGCGTCCCGCCGGTCACCGACGGCGTGGAGCCCCTGCCGTTGCGCTTCTCTATGCCCGACGCCGGGGAGGCGCCGACGCCGGCGCGTCACCGCCGGCGCAAGCCGGCCTGAACAGCGATCTCGCCCTCGCTCTGGAGTTGGCTGATCTGGCCGACGCCATGACCCTGGCGCGCTTCCGCGCCACCGACCTGGTCGTGTCGACCAAGCCCGACCTCACGCCCGTCACCGAGGTGGACCGGCAGGTCGAGCAGAACCTGCGAAAGCGCATCACCTTCAAGCGTCCCGGTCATGCCGTGATAGGGGAGGAGTACGGCCTCGAGGGCGCCGGCGCCTGGCGGTGGATCCTCGACCCCATCGACGGCACCAAGAACTACGTGCGGGGCATCCCGATCTGGGCCACGTGCATCGCCCTCCGCCACGACGACGAGGTCACGGTGGGCGTGGTGTCGGCGCCGGCTCTGGGCCGGCGCTGGTGGGCGGCCCGGGGCGAGGGCGCGTTCGCCGCCCGGCCCGGAGCCCGGCAGGCCGGCATTGCGCACCCCATCCGCGTGTCGGCGGTGGCCGACGTGGCCGACGCCCAGATGAGCTACGACAGCGTGCAGGGCTTCGAGCCCTACGGGATGGAAGAGCGTTTCCTGGCCCTGGCCCGGCGCTGCTGGCGGACCCGTGGCCTGGGCGACTTCTGGTCCCACGTCCTGGTAGCCGAAGGCGCCGTCGACATCGCCGTCGAGCCCGAGGTCTCGGTCTGGGACGTCGCCGCCATCCAGGTCATCGTGGAGGAGGCCGGCGGCCGCTTCACCGACCTGGCGGGCGAGGCCCGCCCCGACGGCGGCAGCGCGGTCTCGACCAACGGCGCTCTCCACGCCGTGGTCCTGGCCGCCCTCTCTCCTTGACCCGACGGCCTCCACCCCCTCACCCCCCATTGCCCACACCCATTCGCATAGTCTGCACATGGGATGGGGCGCGACCGGCGACGGGCGACTGGGGTACTGATCACCGTGCTTCTGCTCACCGCGGTGGCGGGTTGTGCGGCAGAGGAGGCGCCGAAGGCGCCCACTCAGGTATCGACCATCGGGGTGCTGCGCGCCGTGCAGTCCTTGGAGCCGGGGAATCTCGAGGTCTTCCTCGCCGAACTGGCGGAGGCGGGGTTCGTGACCGGCAGGAACGTGCGGGTCGTCGGAGCGGACCATACCGAGGTCCATGCCGACCCGGTGGAGGCCGAGTCGGTGGTTCGGGAGTGGGCCAGGGACGGGCTCGACCTGGTGGTGGCACTGTCCAGCAGCGGTGCCATGGCTGCGGCCAGAGGGGCACCGGGGACAAACGTCCTGTTTCTTTCGAACGACCCCAGCGCCGTGGGCCTGCTTACCAACGAACGTCGACCGGAGGGGCGGCTGACCGGCATGACGTTCCGAGTGCCTGCGGACCGTACGCTGGAGCTGGCGCGTCGGGCCCTGCCCGGGCTGGCCAAGGCCGGGTTCCTCTACCCCACATCGGACCCGGCCGGGAAGCCCGCCATGGAGGCCTTCGTTCGCGCCGGCGCGAGCCTGGGGGTGGAGATCGCCCTGGGGCCGTTCACCGCCGCAGAGGACATCGGCGGTGTCATCGACGATCTGCGCAGGCAGGGCATCGAGTGCCTCGTACTGGGGAACGCCCCGACCACCCTGCGCAACTACCCCTCGATCACCGCAGCCTTGGCATCGGATCCGGTCCCGGTGGTGACCAACACCACCGCCGACTTCGCGCTCATCGTGCTCGAACCGGACACCCGCGAGATCTACCGCCAGCTCGGCCGCCAGGCCGTACGGCTGCTCCGCGGGGCCCCTGTGTCAGACGTTCCGGTGGAGGATCCCGGGCGCTTCCGGTTCATCCTGAGCACCAGCGTGGCCGATCGGCTCGGCCTTCAGATCCCCCCTGACGTCGTCCGCACGGCTGACACCGTCGTGAGGTCATGACCGGCCCGGGAGGCCGGTCCGAGAGCATTCACTGGTGGCCCAGTGACCGGCAGCCCACCACCACCAGCGTGATGTCGTCGGGTTCGTGCTCGCCCTGCAAGGCCGCCAACTCGGCCATGCATGCCCCGGCCACGGTCTCGGGGTCGTTCTCGTTCTCCTCGGCCACCAGTAGCGCCGCCAATCTCTCGACGCCGAACTGGTCCCCGTCGGCGCCATGTGCCTCGATCAGCCCGTCGCTGTAGACGGCAAGGACGCCACGGGGAGGGAGCTCGGCCCGTGCGTCTGCCCAGTCACCCGAGAGCGGTCCCAGCAGCGGTCCGGTGGGGCCGAGCGTGACGACCGAGGCCCCGTCCGACACGAGGACGGGGGGATGGCCGGCGCTGGCGTAGCGAATGCAGCCGGTGGAGGCATCGATCTCGATGATGACGCCGGTGAGGAACTGGTCGCCGGTGTCGCCCAGTTGATCTGCGAGCCAGCGGAGTGACTCTGCCGGGCCCATGCCGTTCCGCAGCGCGCTCAGGGTGAGGAACTTGGTCTTGAGGGCGAAGACGCCCGCCTCTGCACCGTGGCCGGAGATGTCGACCAGGACGACGACGAAACGTTCACCCTCGCGATGGATGACATCGAACCAGTCGCCCGCCACGACCCCCTCCGCGGGCTGGAACCGGGTGGCGATGACCAGCCCGTCGTGAAGGTCGAGGTCCCCGGGGGCAAGCGCGTCACGCAGCCCGAGCACGATCATGCCCCGCTGGGCCAGTGCGGCGCGGGCGGCGCTGGCCTCGCCTATCTCGGCCACGAGCCGCTCCCGCATGGCCTCGACGTCACGCCCCAGCCCGGCCAGGTCGGGCGGCCCCACCGCAGGTATGGGGTGGTCAAGGTCGCCGGCGGCCACCACCCTCACGGCGTCGCCCAGGGCCGCGACCGGCCGGGTGATCCAACGGGAAAGCAGCGACCGGGCCAGCAGGACGACGGCGACGCCGAGGACCGCGCTGGCGAGGCGCAGGTCGGTCAGGCGCCGGCGCACGTCGTCCAGGCGACGCTCCCTGATCGTCAGCTCCTCCCGTACAGCCATCTGGAGGTCGGCCACCTCGGCTCGGGCGGCGTCGAAGAGGGTCATGGCAGTGCCGGTGGCCACCAGGGCCGCGGCCTCCGCGTCGCGGCCGGCCCGCTTGGTGCTCAACTCGAACTCGGCCCCGAGCTGACGCCAGGCGGCCACCCGGCTGCGGGCCCGCTGGAGGCCGGCCCGCAGGTCGGCGTCATAGGACAGCAGGGCGTCGAGCTCGTCGAGCCTGGCGTCGACCCGGACCTGTCCGTCGTGGTACGGACCGAGAAACGAGTCCTGGCCCGTGATGATGTACCCCCGCTCGCCGGTCTCCTGGTCGACCAGGCCGACCAGCAGGTCGGAGAGCGCCACCCGGGCCGGGTTGAGACGGCCCTCCACCAACCTCAGGACCGCGGCGCGCTGCTGGACGAAGTAGCGGTCGATGGCGAGGTTGGCGAAGAGCAGGAGCACGAAGGGCACGAACAGGAACTGCATGCGGCGGCGGAGGGTGGCTGCTCGTACTCCCTGTCCTGGATTCACCCGTGACCCTTCAGCTCCTGGCCCGTTTCAACGTAATGCCAGGTCTTGAACGCGCGGCGTCACGGCGGGCCGTCAAGTGGAGCCCGCGAGGGTCCCGCACCTCCTGCGTCCGCGTCCCGCAGCTCACCCCGCCCGTTCTAGTGCGTGGCAGCGGCCACCGTCGGGAGGAACACTCCTGACGCGGACGCCCGGTAGCCTCAGGGAGCCATGCCGGATCGCCGCTCTCCACTTGACGCCGCCCACCGGGCCCTCGGGGCCAAGATGGTGCCCTTCTCGGGCTGGGAGATGCCGCTGTCGTACCCGTCGGGCACCCTGGCTGAGCACCGCACCTGTCGTACCGGTGCGGTGGCGTTCGACGTCAGCCACCTGGGCACCGTCCGTCTCGACGGCGCCGGCGCCCACGACGCCATCCAGGGGGCGTTCACCAACGACCTGCGCAAGGTCGCTCCCGGCCGGGCCCAGTACACCCACCTGCTCGACGACGACGGCTCCGTGCTCGACGACATCATCGTCTGGTGGGTGGGCCCGCAGGAGTTCCACGTCATGCCCAACGCGGCCAATACCGAGGGGGTCCGAGCGGCGATCGGCGGCGAGGACATCACTCATTCCCGGGCGGTGATCGCTGTCCAGGGGCCGGAGTCCCGGCGCTGGTTGGCCGACGTATCACCCGAGGCCGCGGCCGTCCCCCGTTTCGCCGTCGCCACCGTGAAGTGGCACGGGGCGACCTGCGTCGTCGCCGGCACCGGCTACACCGGCGAGGACGGTGTGGAGATCGCCATCCCCGCCGGCGCCGCCCCCGAGCTCTGGGAGGCGCTCCTCGACGCCGGCATCCTGCCCGCCGGCCTCGGCGCCCGTGACACGCTCCGCCTCGAAGCCGGTCTGCCCCTCCACGGCCACGAGCTCGGGCGGGGCATCACGCCGGCCCAGGCCGGGCTGGACTGGGTGGTCTCCTGGGACAAGGGCGACTTCCGGGGCCGCGATGCCCTGGAGGCCGAACGCCAGCGGGGCATCGAGCGAATCCTCCGGGGTCTCGAGGTGGAGGGCCGCCAGCCGCCCCGCTCCGGCTACAAGGTGATGATGGACGGGGTGGCGATCGGCGACGTGACGAGCGGCAACTTCTCGCCCACACTCGGGCGGGGCATCGCCCTCGCCTTCCTGCCTCCGGCGGTCCCGGCCGGCGCCGTGGTGTCGGTCGACGCCCGGGGCTCGCGCCTGGCGGCCACGGTGGTCCACCCGCCCTTCGTGTCCCGCCGCCGGCCGTAAATGCACTTCGTTCCCCACACCGACGACGAGATCGCCGAGATGCTGGCCTTCATGGGCCTCTCCTCCGTCGAGGAGCTCTTCGACGCCGTCCCCGCCGCCCTGAGGCTGGCGAGCGGCCTCGACATGGCGCCGGGGCTGGCCGAGGCCGACGTCGCCGGCCGCTTCGACGCCTACGCCGGCGCCAACCGGCCCGTGGGCCGCGATCTGGTGTGCTTCGCCGGAGCCGGCGCCTATGACCACGACATCCCCTCAGTGGTCGGCCGTCTGGCCTTCCGTTCGGAGTTCGTCACCGCCTACACGCCTTACCAGCCCGAGGTGGCCCAGGGTGTCCTCCAGGCCCTCTTCGAGTACCAGACGCTGGTCTGCCGCCTGTTCGGCACCGATGTCGCCAACGCGTCGCTCTACGACGGTGCGTCGGCCCTTGTCGAGGCGGTCAACCTGGCCGTGGCCGCCACCGGGCGCCAGGAAGTGTGGCTCTCCCGGGGCGTCCACCCCCAGTGGCGCCAGGTCGCCGCCACCATGGCTGTCGGCACCGGCCACCAGTTGGTCGATGTCGCCCTCGTCGATGGCCGCACTGCCTTCCCCGCCGAGGGCCAGCCCGGCGCCGTCGTCGTCCAGAGCCCCAACTTCCTCGGCTGCCTGGAGGACGTGGCTGCGGCCGGCGAACTGGCCCGGCAGCTGGGTGCGCTTCTCGTGGTGGTCGCCGACCCCGTCTCCGCCGGCCTGCTCAAGCCGCCCGGCTCTCTGGGTGCCGACGTCGTGGTGGGGGAGGGGCAACCGTTCGGCGCCCCGCTGTCGCTGGGCGGCCCGTACCTGGGCCTGTTCGCCTGCCGCCGGGAGCATGTCCGCCGGCTGCCCGGCCGCCTGGTGGGCGAGACGGTCGACACCCATGGCCGGCGGGCCTACGTCACCACCCTCCGTACGAGGGAGCAGGACATCCGGCGGGAGAAGGCGTCGTCGAACGTCTGCACCAACCAGACCCTGATGGCGGTGTGCTTCCTGGTCCACCTTGGCTGGCTGGGCACCGCCGGCCTCCGGGAGCTGGCCCTGCGTTGCGCACGGGGAACCCGCTACGCCCGGGAGGCGCTGCTGGCCATCGACGGCGTGGAGCCCCTGGCCACGGCACCGGTCCTGCGGGAGTTCGCCATCCGTACGCCGGTCGACGCCGGCGCCGTGGTCGACCGCATGGCCGAGGAGGGCTTCCTGGCCGGCGTGGCCCTGGGCGAGGAATACGGCGGGGGGCTGCTCGTGGCCGTCACCGAGAAGCGCACGCGCGTCGAGATCGACGCCTACGTGGCGGCGATGGAGAAGGTGGTCCGGTGACCGCCTCCGACCGTTCTGGCAGCACCAGCGGTCGCATTCGACCGTCAGTGCAGCCAGAACGAGGGGGTGCCGCCGCCGCGCCCGGCGGTCGGGCGTCGAGCGCCCCGCTCATGGGGCGCGACGAAGAGCCCACGCTGTTCGAGCTGTCGTCGCCGGGCCGCACGGCGGCCAACTTCCGCACGACCGGCGTGCCCGAGTGGACGGCCGAGGATCTGGTGGCGGCCGAGCACCTGCGCACCGAGCCGGCGCCGGTCGCCGAGGTCTCCGAGCGCGACCTGGTCGCCCACATGACCCGCCTCAGCCACCGCCAGTTCTCCGTCGACCTGGGCGCCTACCCGCTGGGCTCGTGCACCATGAAGTACAACCCCAAGCTGTGCGACGACGCCGTGGCCCGGGCCGGGCTAGCCGACGTCCACCCCGCCTCGCCGGCGGCGCTCACCCAGGGCTGGATGGCGCTCTTCGCCGACCTGGAGGAAGCCCTCTGCCGGATCACGGGTATGGCCGCCGCCACCCTCCAGCCGCCGGCTGGCGCCGCCGGCGAGCTCACCGGCCTTCTCCTCATGCGGGCCTGGCATGGGTCTCGGGGCGAGGATGCCAAGCGCCGGCGGGTCCTCATCCCCGACTCGGCCCACGGTACCAACCCGGCCTCCGTCACCCTCGGCGGGTATGCGGTCACCCAGATCCCGAGCGACGACCGGGGTTGTGTCGACCTGGAGGCCCTGCAAGCCCGCCTCGACGACGACGTCGCCGGCATCATGCTTACCAACCCCAACACCCTCGGCCTGTTCGAGGAGGACATCGTCGCCATCGCCGGCGCCGTGCACGAGGCCGGCGGGCTCCTCTACTACGACGGAGCCAACCTCAACGCCATCCTTGGCGTCACCCGCCCGGGGGACATGGGCTTCGACATCGTGCACATGAACCTGCACAAGACCTTCGCCGTGCCCCACGGCGGCGGCGGCCCCGGCGCCGGCCCGGTGGCGGTCACCGAACGCCTTCTCCCGTACCTGCCCGGGCCCCGCCCTGTTCGCGCGGGGGACGGCACCTTCGCTTGGGTCGAGCCCGAGCACTCGATCGGGCGCATCCACTCCTGGCACGGCAACGCCTTGGCCCTGGCTCGGGCCTGGTCGTACATCCTGGCCAACGGGGGCGATGGGCTGCGCAAGGTCTCCGAAGCGGCGGTGCTCAACGCCAACTGGCTCCGCCACCGCCTCCGCGGCACCTACGACATCCCCTACGACCGCCCCAACATGCACGAGTTCGTGGCGTCGGCCACCAACTTGAAGAAGGCCGGCGGCATGCGGGCGCTCGACGTGGCCAAGCGCCTGCTCGAGGAGGGCTTCCACGCTCCGACGACGTACTTCCCGCTGATCGTCGAGGAGGCGCTCATGATCGAGCCCACCGAGACCGAGAGCCCCCAGACTCTCGCGGCGATGGCCGACGCCCTGCTCCGCATCGCCGGCGGCACGGCCGACGATGCCCACCATGCCCCGCGCACATCCCCTGTGGGTCGCCTTGACGAAGCGCGCGCGGCGCGGCAGCTGATACCAACCTGGGACGCCCGCCCCAACTAGGCATTTCGGCGGCCCCGACGGGCTCGTCATTTGTCGGAAGATGGGTGCGAGGACGGGCCCGCCGGGTTGCGCCGTAAGGGTTGGCCGCCGCCGCTGCCCTCTCACAAGTCTCCGTCCGAAGCGCCGCCGCCGCAACAGATTTCGACAAAACAGGGGGCCGAGGAACAGGCTGTGAACACCTAGTAACTCGCCCACCTAGCCCAAGGACACTTCTTTACAGGCGTGGCCGACGGGTGTAGTTCTACTGGCGACTCGGGGTTCCCACCCTTGGTCGACGCCTGCCGTCGCTCACGAACACCACTCCATCGCGCTCAGAGAACAGGGGGGTTCAACTCGATGCCCGCTACCAAGGCCGCACCAAAGGCAGCGACTCGAAAGGCAGAGGCAGCTCCTCCGGCCGAGACCGTGATCCACATCCTCTGGATCAACGCCGGCCTGAGCTGTGACGGCGACTCCGTCGCCCTCACGGCGGCGACCCAGCCGTCCATCGAGGAGATTGCCCTGCAGGCGCTGCCCGGGCTCCCCAAGATCCAGGTCCACTGGCCCCTGATCGACTACGAGTGCGGCCCCGTCGGCGGCGCCGACGACTTCATCGAGTGGTTCTTCAAGGCCGAGCGCGGCGAGCTGGAGCCCTTCGTGCTGGTCGTCGAGGGGTCAATCCCCAACGAGGCCATCAAGCGCGAAGGCTACTGGTGCGGCTTCGGGAACAATCCCGAAACCGACCAGCCCATGACGACCAGCGAGTGGCTCGACCGCCTGACGCCCAAGGCCACCGCGGTCGTCGCCGTCGGCACCTGCGCCACCTACGGCGGCATCCACGCCATGGCCGGGAACCCCACCGGCGCCATGGGCGTGCCCGACTACCTGGGTTGGGGCTGGAAGTCCAAGGCCGGCATCCCGATCGTCTGCATCCCCGGCTGCCCGGCCCATCCGGACAACATGTCGGAGACTCTCCTGTACCTGCTGTACATGGCCACGGGCCAGGCGCCGATGATCCCCCTCGACGACGCCCTGCGGCCGGCGTGGCTGTTCGGCCAGACCGTGCACGAGGGGTGCGACCGGGCCGGGTACTACGAACAGGGCGACTTCGCCACCGAGTACGGCTCACCGAAGTGCATCGTGAAACTGGGCTGCTGGGGCCCGGTGGTCAAGTGCAACGTCCCCAAGCGTGGCTGGATGAACGGCGTGGGCGGGTGTCCCAACGTCGGCGGCATCTGCATCGGCTGCACCATGCCCGGCTTCCCCGACAAGTTCATGCCCTTCATGGACGAGCCGCCCGGCGGCAAGGTGTCCACCGCTGCGAGCGGCGCCTACGGCGTCGTCATCCGCGGCCTGCGCAGCATCACCGCCAAGACGGTCGACCAGGAGCCGCAGTGGCGCACCAAGGGCCAGAAGCTCCTCACCGGTTACCGGTCTGAGTGGCGCTAGTCGCGTAGCTGAACCCTCACAACACACTTCACTCCACACTCTCCAACGAAGGGGGACTTTCTCTTATGGCGACGACGATTCCGAAGAGGACGGGCTCAACCAAGGACAGCCGGGATTCCGAGCTGGTCGAGATGGCGTGGGACCCGATCACCCGCATCGTCGGGAGCCTCGGGATCTATACCAAGATCGACTTCGGCACCGGCCGGGTTGTCGACTGTCACTCGACGTCGTCGATCTTCCGGGGCTACAGCATCTTCATGAAGGGCAAGGACCCGCGCGACGCCCACTTCATCACCAGCCGCATCTGCGGCATCTGCGGTGACAACCACGCGACCTGTTCTGTCTACTGCCAGAACATGGCCTACGACGTGCGCCCGCCGCACCTGGGCGAGTGGATCGTCAACCTCGGCGAGGCGGCGGAGTACATGTTCGACCACAACATCTTCCAGGAGAACCTGGTCGGGGTCGACTACTGCGAGAAGATGGTCGCCGAGACAAACCCCGGCGTGCTCGAGCTGGCCAACGCCACCGAGGCGCCGAATACGGACGCCCACGGCTACCGGACCATCGGCGACATCATGCGGTCGCTCAACCCGTTCTCGGGCGAGTTCTACCGCGAGGCCCTGGTCGTCAGCCGCTACACCCGGGAGATGTTCTGCCTCATGGAGGGCCGCCACGTGCATCCCTCCACCCTGTACCCGGGCGGCGTGGGCACGACCGCCACCATCCAGCTCTTCACCGACTACCTGACCCGGCTGATGCGCTACGTCGAGTTCATGAAGAAGGTCGTCCCCTTGCACGACGATCTATTCGACTTCATCTACGAGGCCATGCCCGGCTACGAGGAGGTCGGCCGCCGGCGCATCCTGCTCAACTGCTGGGGCGCGTTCCAGGACCCCGACGTCTGCAACTTCAACTACCGGGACATGACCAAGTGGGGCCGGGCCATGTATGTGACGCCCGGCGTCGTGGTCGACGGCAAGCTCGTGACCAACGACCTGGTCGACATCAACCTCGGCATCCGCATCCTTCTCGGCAGCTCGTTCTACGACGACTGGGGCGACCAGCCCATGTTCGTCGACAAGGACCCGCTCGGGAACCCGGTGGACCGCACCCACCCGTGGAACCAGCACACGATCCCCCAGCCCCAGAAGCGGGACTTCGACGACAAGTACAGCTGGGTCATGTCGCCCCGCTGGTTCGACGGCAAGGACCACCTCGCCCTCGACACCGGTGGCGGCCCCATCGCCCGCCTGTGGTCCACGGCACTTTCTGGACTGGTGGATACCGGCTTCGTCAAGGCCACCGGGCACAGCGTGCAGATCAACCTGCCCCGCACCGCGCTGAAGCCCGAAGTCAGTTTCGAGTGGAAGATCCCGAAGTGGTCCAACGCCATCGAGCGCAACCGGGCCCGCACCTACTTCCAGGCCTACGCCGCGGCCCAGGCCCTGTACTTCAGCGAGAAGGCCCTGGCCGAGATCCGGGCCGGCCACACCAAGACGTGGGAGTCCTTCGAGGTCCCCGACGAGGGCGTGGGCGTCGGCTTCACCGAGGCCGTGCGTGGCGTGCTCTCCCACCACATGGTGATCAAGGGCGGCAAGATCGCCAACTACCACCCGTACCCCCCGACGCCCTGGAATGCCAACCCCCGCGACTCCTTCGGCACCCCCGGCCCCTACGAGGACGCGGTGATGAACACACCGATCTTTGAGGAGAACGACCGGGAGAACTTCAAGGGCATCGACATCATGCGGGCCGTCCGCAGCTTCGACCCCTGCCTGCCGTGTGGTGTCCACATGTACCTGGGCAAGGGCAAGGTGCTGCGCAAGACCCACTCCCCGACGTCGTACGAGGGGTGACGTCCCAGGACCTGACAAGTGTCGGCGAGCGTCTGGAGCACCTCCTGGAGGAGCTCCGGATGCTCGAGCCGACCGCCCGCCAGCGGGCGGAGGAGTGCATCCGGTTGGTGACGGATCTCTACGGCGCGGGGCTGAACAACGTCATGGAGCTGATCGTCGACTCGGGGGATGTGGTGCTCCTCGACAAGGTGGTGAAGAACGGGTTGGTGCACAACCTGCTCGTGCTGCACGGGCTGCATCCCTTCGAGCTGGCGTCGCGCATCGACGTCGCCCTCGACTCGGTTCGTCCCTACCTGGCCTCCCACGGCGGCGACGTCGAGGTGCTGGAGGTCGACGAGGAGGCCGGCGCTGTCACCATCCGCCTGTTGGGCAGCTGCGACGGCTGCCCGTCGTCCGCGGTGACGCTCAAGATGGCGGTCGAGGACGCCATCCGCCAGGCCGCGCCCGAGGTGGCCCACATCATCGTCGACGGGTGGATTGAGCCCGAGCCTCCGCCGGAGCCGGTCGTCCCGCCGACCCCGATCAAGTTGACGGCCAAGCCCGTCGGTGTGCGTTGACGGCACAGCAGACCGGGGCGTTCGACCTGCTACAGCGGCTGCGGGCGCCGGTCCCGTTGCCCCGGCCCGGCGAGCGGTGCGAGATGTGCACGGCCGAGGTGGCCGACGAGCACGGCCACGTCGTCGACCTCGACAACCGGGGCCTGATGTGCGCCTGCCGCCCCTGTTACCTGCTGTTCGCATCCGGCGGCGCCGGCGGCAAGCGCTTCCGCGCCGTGCCCGACCGCTACGTCACCCTCCGCTCGTTCGCCCTTTCGCCGGGCCAGTGGGAGGAGCTGCAGATTCCGGTCGCCATGGCGTTCTTCTTCAAGAACTCGGTGGAGGACCGGGTGGTGGCGTTCTACCCGAGCCCCGCCGGCGCCACCGAGTCCCTGCTACCACTCGACACCTGGGACCGGCTCTCGGAGGCCAACCCCGAGCTGGCGAGCATCGAATCCGACGTGGAAGCCCTTCTCGTGCGGGCGCCGGCCGAGGGCTACCTGGTGCCGATCGACGCCTGCTACGAGCTCGTCGGCCAGATGCGGCGGCTGTGGCAGGGCTTCGACGGCGGCCAGGAGGCCCGGGCCGAGCTCAACGCCTTCTTCGCCCGCGTCAAGGCGCGAGCCGGATGAGCGCGTCCACATGAGCGATCTGGACTTCGCGGTCCTGGGCGTCACGCCGGACCCCTACGCCGCTGCGCCCACGCTGCTGTTCAAGCTGAAGATCGACGAGACGACGGGACAGGCGGTCCACTCGGTCTCGCTGCGGTGCCAGATCCGCATCGAGCCCCAGAAGCGCCGGTACGCGCCGGCGGAGGAGGAGCGCCTGCTCGCCATCTTCGGCGAGACGCCGCGGTGGGGCGACACGCTCAAGCCTTTCCTCTGGACCCACGCCATGACGATGGTCGCCGGCTTCACGGGGACGACCGAGGTCGATGTTCCGGTCCCCTGCACCTACGACTTCGAAGTGGCCGCGGCCAAGTACCTGCACGCCCTCGACGACGGCGACGTGCCCCTGGTGCTCCTGTTCAACGGGACGATCTTCTCGGCCGCGGGCGTCGAGCCGGTGCCGTGGCACAAGGAGTCCCACGTCAAGATGCCGGCTGCGGTCTGGCGCCAGCTCATGGACCTGTACTTCCCCAACAGCGGCTGGATCCGGCTCCGCCGCGACACCCTCGACGACCTCGAGCGGTTCAAGGCGGAACGGGCGCTTCCGACCTGGGAGCAGGCCATCGAGGCGCTGCTGAAGGAATCCGAGGGCCCGAGCGGCCCCCTGAGCGGGGTGGACGGGTGACCGTGTCGGCCCGGTCCTCGACGGTTCGCTCCACCCTCGAGGGATTCGAGCGCGCCCGCAAGGTCGCCGACGCCGTCCTGTACGAGGGCTATGTCCTGTACCCGTACCGGGCGTCGGCGGCCAAAAACCAGATCCGCTGGCAGTTCGGCGTCGTGGCTCCGAAGGAGCACTGCGAGGCCGACGCCGGCGAGCGGTGGTTTCTGCGCACCGAGGTGCTGGTCGAGGGGTCACGGCCGATCGTCGACTTGAAGCTGCGCTTCCTGCGAGTGCAGTCCCGCAGCATCGAGGATGCGGCGGGCAATCCCGTGGCCTCTCTGGAGGTCGACGGGCACCGCTGGACGGCATGGGACGAGGCGGTCGAGGAGGAGCTCGACGTGGAAGCCCTCGGCCTGGGGGAGCGCGTGGTTCCCTTCGAGCTGGCGCCCGTACGCACGGTGGAGGACCTCGGCGGGGCCGGCCGGGTCGTACGCGAGCGGCAGGCTGTCTCCGCCGAGGTTCGGGTGTCGGCCGATCGGCTCGACGGCCCCTACCCACTGGTGAAGTTCACGGTGGAGGTTTCCAACGTCACACCATGGTCGCGGCCGGGGGCGCCGCGCGACGACGTCGTCCGTCGTTCGCTCGCTGCGGTGCACACGCTCCTTGCCGTGCACCACGGCCAGTTCCTGTCCCTGATCGACTACCCGGAGTTCGCCGCCCCTGCGGTTGCATCGTGCAAGAACGAGGGCACCTGGCCAGTGATGATCGGCGACGAAGGCGACCGCAGCGTGGTGCTGTCCTCGCCGATCACTCTCTACGACTACCCCGAGATCGCGCCCGAGAGCGCCGGCGACATGTTCGACTCCACCGAGATCGACGAGATCCTGGCCCTGCGCGTCCTGACGCTCACCGACGAGGAGAAGCACGAGGCCCGGGGGACCGACGAGCGGGCGGCGGCGATCATCGACCGGGTCGATGCCATGCCACCGGAGCTGTTCGACAAGCTGCACGGCGCTGTGCGCTATTTGCGCACGGTCACGACGCCGCGCCTGGACGCCCCGCTCGACCCGGCGGCTCCCGGTGAGACGCCCTGGTGGGACCCGGGCATGGATGCCTCGGTCGACCCGTGGACCGACACCGCCCTGGTCGGTTCCCACCCGGTGGGCCGCGGCGCTCACGTCCGCCTACGGCCCACCGGGCGGGCTGATGCCCACGACATGTTCCTCGTCGGCAAGACGGCCACGGTCGAGGGCGTGTTCTTCGACGTCGACGGCGAGACGCAGTTCGCGTGTACCCTCGACGAAGACCCCGGCACCGACATGGCGCGCGCTCACGGCCGGTACCTCTACTTCCGCCCCGACGAGCTCGAGTTCGTGGGATGAGTGAGGCGCGGATCTTCGTGGTCGGCGTCGGCAACATCTTCCTCGGCGACGACGCCTTCGGCGTGGAGGTGGCCACCCGCATGCGCCGGCGGCCAATCCCCGAAGGGGTGCGGGTCGACGAGTACGGCATCCGGGGCGTCCATCTGGCCTACGAGCTCCTCGAGGGCGCCTACGACCTCGTTATCCTCGTCGACACGCTCGATCTCGGCGAGGACCCGGGCACGATCACGGTGTTCGAGCCCGAGCTCGGCGGCGGAGAGGACGTGGCGCCCGATGCCCACGACCTCGAGCCGGCCGCGGTCATGGGCCTCCTCGCCGGCCTCGGCGGGACCGTAGGCCGCATGCTCGTGGTCGGGTGCCAGCCATCCGCCATGGACGAGCACATGGGGCTGTCGGCGCCGGTCGAGGCCTCCATCGACGAGGCCATTCGCGTGATCGAAGAGCTCGTGCAGGAACAGTTGTCCACCACGCCGGCGGTGATCGTCGGCCTATGAGCTATGTCGGGAAGGAGCACCGAACATGATCCGCCGTCTCTTGATGTCGCTTTTCTTCGCCGCGCTGGCGGGGGTGGCGATGAGGTCGCTACCTGATATCGCCCGTTACCTCAAGATGCGGGAGATGTAGGTGCGGACCATCGGCATCGTCGCCACCATCCTCGTCGGGATGGGCATCGTGGCCGCGCTCGGCCTCGTCGTCATCTCCATCCCCGACCTGGCACGGTACTTCCGACTGCGGAGGATGTAGATGTGCCTCGGCATCCCGGGAAGAGTCGTCGCCCTGCGTGACAACCCCCACCTGGCCACCATCGACGTGCTCGGCGAGGAGGCCACCATCAACATCGGCATGCTCGAGGAGCCACTCGAGGCGGGCGACTACGTCCTCATCCACGTGGGCTTCGCCATGAACAAGATCGACCCTGCCGAGGCCCGCAAGGCCCTGGAGGGGCTGCAACTGATGGGGAACAACGACACGGAGGTTGACCAGTGGGTGTGATGATCGGGTTCGGGCTCGGCTACCTGTTCGGTACGAGGGCCGGCGCCGAGGCGTACGAGGAGATGACCGGGGCGCTCAAGACGATCATCTCGTCGGGGGAGCTCAAGGAGCTGGCGGGCAGCGCAATCGGGATACTGGCCGACGTGGTCAAGAACGGCACCAACGCGCTGGGCGAGGGTTCCGGGGCCAAGCTCCGGCGCATCGCCTGAGCCTCGCCGTAGTGTGGCGGTCCTCATCACGGCCGCCGACCGGCGGGCCTTCAAGCGCTGCCGGCGGGCCTGGGACTTCGGCTCCCAGCTGCGCCAGGGCTGGGAACCGGACGTCAAGCTCACCGAGCTGGACGTCGGCGACGCGGTCCGGGCGGCGTTGGCCGTCTGGTACTTCCCCGGCATGTGGGAATGGGGCCGCGCCATCGTCCGGCCACTCGCCTTCGAGGCCTACCGTCGCGTGGTCACCGCCTGGCCCGCCGGCTACGAGGGTCTCGCGGGAAAGGGCGAGGCGCTCCTGGGCCGCTACTTCGACTGGGCGCCGGAGGTGGACCTGTTCACGCCGCTGCGCGTGGAGACCGACATTGAGGTCCGGGTGCCTGACCCGACCGACCCGCAGCGGGACCTGGCCGCCGGCGACGGGGCGGCGGTGCACTACTCCGACCGCGTCGACCTCGTGGTCGTCGACGCCTTCAACACCTACTGGCTCGTCGACCACCGCATCGGCGAGGGCTGGGCGGCGCAGGATGCGCTCGTCCTCGACGAGGCCGGCGCCGCCTGCTGCTGGGCGTGGGGGCGGTCGAACCTTGGCATGGATATCGCCGGCGTCATCTACAACGAGCTGCGCACCGACGGCGACGGCGCCGATGAGACGTTCCGGCGGACGCCGGTCCGGCGCGGCCTGGCCGAACTGGAGCAGGCCCGCCACAAGCTCGGCTGCGAGGCACGCGACATGACCAGCACCGCTCTGGCCGTCTACCCGGCGCCGGGTTGGGACGTCTGCTCCGCATGCATGTACCGGCCGCCGTGCATCGCTCTCGATGCCGGCGCCGACGCCGAGGCCCTCCTCGAAACCGGCTACCGCCGGCGCCCGCCGGTCCTCGTGCAGGAAGGGCGCCTCGGCGGCGCCACGTGGTCGATGGGACGGGGCGCCGCTCCCCCCACGTTCGGGCCCGGTCCCCATCCGGGCCGCTGAGAGAGAGGAAGTCGTCGATGGAGCTTTTGTGGGTCGCCAATCTGGTCCTCCTGCTCGTGGTCACCCCGCTACTGCTGCTGTACGCCGGCCGGGTGGTCCGCCGTCTGTGGGCCATCAGCAAGCTGGCTGAGGTGACCCTCGAGCACGGCCTCGCCCTCAGCCGGAACCTGGAGGCGGTTCCCAAGCTGGTCGAGACCAAGCGCCTGACCGGAGCGGCGCGCGGCCTCGTCGGCCGGTACGGCACCGCGCTCGCCGCCCTCCTCTAATCCCCGCCCGCAACGAAAGGACAGATCCCAATGGATGCTGCAACCGTGGTCCTACTCGTGATCGTCGCCGTGATCGTGGCCGCCATCGCCGTGCACCTGATCGCCATCGCCGCGTCGCTGCGCAAGATCGCCGGCACGCTGACCAAGGTGAAGGGGGGCGTGGCCGCGATCAAGGGCCAGACCGACCCCGTCGGCGACGTGATCGGTGGGGTGGCCGCCGACGTCGCCGCCATCGACGACGACCTCGAGGGTTTGCTGGTCATCGTCGGCGAGGCCCAGGCCGCCGCCGCCGCCCAGCCGCCCCTTCCGGCGCCCCCGCCCGTTTCCCGCCCCGCCCGCCGGACGAGGCCGGCGCCGGCCGCGGTGGCTGTCGAGGAGCTCGTGGACGTCGACGACGCCGACGACGAGCCGGCCATCCGCCGGCCCTCCATGCGAGAGGCGGTAGCTCGGGCCCGGGCCGGCGCGTAGGGCGGCACAAAACGGCGCCGGCTTCCGGGGATACGACCCCGGAGACCGGCACCGGGTTTTCGAGACAATGGCGGGATCCTACAGGGATCCGCTCATTGTCATGCCAGCGCCTCGGCCTCCTCGGTAGCCTGCGTAAGTCCTGCGGCCGCCTGGCCGAGAAGGCGGTTGATCTCATCGGTGCCGGGGCCGATGATCTCGCAATGACCTTCGACCGCAGCCACTCCTTCGGCGGTCTTGCCGAGGTTGCCTTGAATGTGGGCGAGGAGCTTGTCGATCCGGCGCAGGAAGAACAGCAGGACGCCGACGAGGGCGAGTACCTCGACGACGGAGAGAATCACTTGGGTTCGCATCACGCACTCCTCTGAGAGGCGAGGAAGTCGACGTGGCGCTGGACCTCGGTACCCAACTCGCCGACCAGCTCGACCGTCTTGGGCAGCATCCATGTGGTGGCCGTCTGGGTGGCGACCCGGGCCGCCATGTCCCACACCCGCTGGACGCCGGCGTCGAGGTCGCGCACGTACAGCTCCAGGAGGAAGAGCAGCACGATCACCGCTGAGATGACGACGGCGCCCAGACCGAGGGTGATCCACCAGAAGGTGACATGGTCGGACGCCAGGGCCAGGGTTGTGTTCATGGTCAGCCTCCTGCCAGGGCGGTGCGGGCCTGGGCCGCGTGCGTGACGACGTTCAGCAGGTTGTCGTTGAGGGCGCCCACCGCAGGGATGGTGACGGTGTTGGTGCGAATCTCGTCGAGCACCTCGGTGATGTCGTCGGCCACGCCGCCGATCCGGCGCACGAGGGAGAGGATGATGGCCACCATTGCCACCACCACGACGATGACGACGGCGGCAATGATGTAGCCGACGTACCAACCGGACAGGGTTACTACTTCTTCTTGCGCCTGCGCAGTCGCGTAGAGCAAAAGGGACCGCCTTTCTCGCCGCCCCTGTATCTTACGAGTCGGTGAGAGAGACGGTCAACGTATTTTAGGTAATGACTCGGTTAGCCACCGGCACCATTCATCAACGCCGGCACCGGTCTTGGCGCTGGCCTGGATGACCGTCGCCTTCGGGTTCACGTCGTGCAGATTGGCCAGGAACAGGTCCATGTCGAAGTCCAGGTAGGGGAGCAGGTCCACCTTGTTCACCACGACGGTGTCGACGGCGCGGAACATCACCGGGTACTTGAGCGGCTTCTCCTCGCCCTCGGTCACGGCGTAGACCATCGCCTTCGCATGCTCCCCGACGTTGAACTCGGCCGGGCACACGAGGTTGCCGACGTTCTCGATGATCAGCAGGTCGAGGTCAGGAAGGGGGAGGCGGCTGAGGCCCGACTGCACCATCACCGCGTCGAGGTGGCACTCCCCACCGAAGCCGGCGCCGGTGTTGACCAGGGCGACGGCCGCCCCGTAGCCCTCCAGGCGATCGGCGTCGATGCTGGTGGCGATGTCGCCCTCGAGGATGCCAATGCGCACGGCGCCGGCCAGGCGGGCCAATGTGTGCTTCAAGAGGGACGTCTTGCCGGCGCCGGGCGAGGACATCAGGTTCACGGTGCGCACGCCGGCGGCGTCGTACCGGGCCCGGTTCTCGGCCGCCACCCTGTCATTCTCGGAGAAGATGTCCTCCAGGACGGCGACTCGGGAGGTGCCGGTCACGGCGTAGCCGCTGTGGTCGCCGGCGTCGTGGTTGCTGGCGTCGTGGTTGCTGGCACCGATGTGGCCGCTGTCGTCGTGCTCGTGGGCCGTACCGTCAGGATGGCGGTGGAACCGTCCCACGTCAGACCTCCGCAAGATCGAGGGACACGACCTGGAACTCCTCGCCGGACAGGAGAGTGACGTCGTCGCCCTCGCAGGCGGCGCAGATCATGAGCGGCACATCGAGGGTGGTCTCCGCTCCGCAGCCGGCGCAGCTGATCACCGCCGGCACCCGCTCGATCTCGAGGGTGCAGCCGTCCAGGTCGGTGCCCTCGGTCAGCATGGTCCAGCAGAAGGAGAGAGCGTCGGGGACCACCTGGCGCAGGTAGCCGATGCGTACGACGACGCTGGCCGCGACGCGGTCGCCGGCGTGCTTGACGACAGTGGCAGCGATGGCCTCGCACAGGGACAGCTCATGCATCGGCCGTGACCAGCCTGGCCCGCAGCAGGGCTTCGATCTCGGTGCGCTCCTCGGGCCGGAAGTGCCGGCGGCAGCCGTAAGGGAGCCGGGGGACCGGGCGCTGGACGATCTCGGCCGCGGCTTCGAGGACCATGTCGTAGTCATCCAAGCATGCCGACCACTCGGCGCTCTTGGTCTCCCAGAGGTTCGGGTCGGCCTCGTGGGCTTCGAGCACCGCCTGGAGGCGCTGGAGCTCGGCGACGATCACCGCCACCTGGAGCGGCTCGCGAGGGAACCGCAGCAGCGCCGGCTCGATGTCGTGCGCCTGGGCCAGAGCGCCTGCCTTGTCGCAGAACGCCCTGGCCTCGGCCGCGAACTCACTCGACTCCGCCATGGCCAGCAGGGCGCGCACCCGCACGAGCAGGCGGTGGCCCTCGGCCAGCCGAGCAGCGTCGGCAGGGTCGTTCAGGAGGAGGAGCCGCTTGCGGGCAGGGTGGCCCCACTGGGCTCCTGCGGGTCGATGCCGGTGGAATCCCTCGCCGTGGACTCGCCCACCGGGCGCTGGCTCTCGCCCTGGGTGCCGGTGCGGTGACGGCCGGACTCGCCGTCTTCCCCGACGACGTCCTCACCCCGGCGGGTGGTGCTGGTGCCGACATCGCCCGGTGTCGCTGCGTCGGCCCTGGTCGCGGTCTGGTCGCCGGCGCCGGCCGAGCCGGTGGAAACCTCGCCGGCGCCCACACGGCTCTCCTCCGCCGGACTGGCGGTGGCGCCGGGGCGGCCGGTCTTGGTGTCGGCCAGCTGGCGTTCGACGGTGCCCCGCAGGTCCTCGCTGAGGTCGTCGGAAGACTGGCCGGTGGTCCGGCCATCGTAGGGAGGGACGTTGGCGGGATGGGGTTGTGCAACGTTCTCGGGCATCAAGCGGTTCCTTTGGTGTGGGTGACCCCGCATGAACCGCGGGGTCGTGGTGTGTGGGTAACCGTTGGAAGTCCTTCCCCGAGCCGGGCTATCGGTAACCGTGCGCTGACGTCGTAGCTCGGCCATGGGACGGCCGTCAATAACGGTGTATGAACTCGCAGTTTCCCGTCTAAAGCGCGGGGTACTGTATGTGCAGAACATCTAAGCGAAGGAGACGCCGTGACCGAGGCTGAGGCTCTGTGCCGGGGGTTCCTGCAGAACGCCGCCGCTCGGCAGTCGGTGGTGGCGAGGGTGGGCCCCGAGGTTCCCTCCGCCGACTACCTGGCCGGGTTCAGCGCCGGCTTCGACTCGGGCCAGGTCGCCGCCCTGGCTCTCGCCGTCGGGGTCATGTCCGGTGAGTCACCGACGGCGCTGATCGAGGACGCCCACGGGCAGGCCTCGGTGGAGAGCGCATTCCCCTTCGAGTTGCACCTCGAGGCGTCGTGATCGCGCACCGAAGCCAAGGGGAGGTGTCTTGATGTTCGACGAGGAAACCGTGCCCTGCCCGACGTGCTGGTTGCCGGCCGATCTTGTCGCCCCGCCGGCATGGGACACGAACCCCCATTCGCGGTGCCCGCGAGGGCATGACAACTCCTTGATTCCCGCCGTCCTGGCCCATCTCCGGACCCTTCGGGACAAGATCGTCGAGCGACCCGCCTAGGCTCGCCGGCGCCGGCCGACCGCCAGCGCCACCAGCACGGTGAGGGCCATGCCCACGGCGGCCGAGGCGCCGAGAAGGATCCAGCCCGGCACGTCGTCGTCGGCGTCGTCGGACTCGGTGGCCGGCGCATGCTGGATGGTGGCGAAGTAGATGTCCTCCACGTTGGTCAGCTCGTTGCCGTTGCGGGAGTCCTGCCAGGCGATGTAGGTGGTCTCCTCCGAGGACGTGATGGCCACGCTGGTCTGGCTGTGCGCGTTGTTCGACCACACGCCGATGTTGCGGTCGATGATCCGGTCGGTGACGCGGATGTTGGTGTCGAACGTGGCGCCCCGGTCGTAGGACGACGCTGCGTAGACGTCGTTCATCCCGCCGGCGTTGCCGCCCGGGCCCTCGAACTCCGGCGTCGGGCTGTTGCGGAAGTCGTACCAGGCGATGTCGAGCCGCCCGTTCGGGGCCACCGAGATGCCCGGGTTGTAGTGCTGGATGTTCTGCTGTGCAGCGTCGTCGTTCACCGTCTTCGAGGGGCTCCACGTCGTGCCGCCGTCGGTGGAGGCGCGGAAGAGGATCTCGCGGTCGTCGAACTCCGGCGTCGACGGCATGTTGGCCGGGGGGCGGCGGGCCCGCGGGTTGGTGTTGCCCGCCCACGTCACGAAGATGGCGTCGGTAATCGGGTCGACCGCGATCAGGTGCCGGCGGCCGAAGCTGAAGCCGACGTTGCCGGGGTCGATCTCCTCGGGCGCCGACCACGTCCGGCCCTGGTCGACCGAGCGCCGGTACACGATGGGCCGCGGGGGCGCGGCGTCGCCGGTCGGGAGGCCGAAGGTGTCGGCGGCGAACACGGCATGGACCACACCCCGGGAGTCCACCGCGGTGCGCGGCTGGCCGCCGCCCCGGGATTCGCTCAGCTCCTGGGGAGGGCCGAAGTTGCGGCCCCCGTCGTGGGAGACCGAGATCATGGCCTTGCGGGCCGCCCCGGGGGCCGGGGTGCTGAACCCGCCCTTCTGCCAGCCCACGTAGACGTGCTGGGGATTGGAACTGTCCACCGAGAGCTGGGCTCGCCGGCTGCCACCGATGCCCGGGTCGCCCTCCTCGCCCTCGAAGGCCATCGACGTGCTCCACGTCCGGCCGCTGTCCTCAGAGCGGGCCACGAAGATGTGGCGGGGAATGTCGGCGCGGTTGAGCTGGGTGACGTACTTCGGGTCGCTACCGAAGAAGCCGGCGAACAGGGTGCCGTCGGGCGTGAACTCGAGGGTGATGTAGGGCCCGTTGGTGGCCTGGAGGCTGCAATCGGTGAACGGCTCGGTCATCGGGCTGCCACCCTCGAACCAGGTGCGGCCGTCATCGACGGAGATGTGGATGTCGCAGGTCTTCTTGGTGCGGACTTCGGCCGAGCCGATCACCAGCTCCCCGGTCACGGGGTTGCGGGCGATCTGGGGCGTCGAATGGGCCCGACCGGGATCGGGGTTCTGGGTCACCTGCACGGCGGCGGTCACGACCGGCTCGTCGAGGAGCGCCTCCTGGGCGCCGGCGCCGGCGCCGAGGCTTGCCACCAACGTGCCCAGCGCGACCAGTGCCGCCCGCGCGGGCAGCTTCGTCCCGACCATTGTCGACCCCCACGGTGACGCGATCTCTTGTGAACCGGAACGTAGCCCACCGCGGCCCGCCCGTGCCCGCCGGGCACTACTTTGCAGGCATGCCTCTTGCTCCTCTTCGCGGCCGTGCCGGAGCCGCGCTCGCCGCCGGCGCCCTCCTCGTGCTTGCCGCGTGTGGCGGGGATGACGATTCGCCCACGCTGGCCGGGCAGCCAGCGTCCACCACGGCCCCCGCGGGTACGCCGACGACCGCCACAGGGGCGACCCCGACGACCGTGGCCACGACGACGACAACCGCGGGCACCGTCCTTTCTGTCACCGTGCGTGGCGGGCAGGTGGTCGAGGGAGCGTCGCGCCAGCGGGCCACGCTCAACCAGCCGGTCACCATCCGGGTGACCAGCGACGCGGCCGACCACGTCCATGTCCACGGCTACGACAAGTTCGCCGACGTCGCGCCCGGCAAGGTCGGCGAGGTCACGTTCGTAGCGAACGTCCCCGGCGTCTTCGAGGTCGAACTGGAGAACTCGGGCCGCCTCCTGTTCACCCTGGAGGTGCGCTGACCCTCCGGCGGCGGTCAGCCGTCGCGGCCCTGGCTGCGGCGGGCCTCGTCGTCGCCGGCGCGACGCCCGCGTCGGCCCACGGCCTGGGGGCCCGGACGGATCTGCCCCTGCCGCTGTGGATGTTCACCTATGGCGCCGCCGCGGCGCTCATCATCTCCTTCGCCGGCCTGGCGGTGTTCTGGCGCACCACCCGGCTGGAGGGCGGGGTCGACGGGCGGGTCGTGATGGGACGGGGCGGGCTCCAGAGGGCGCTCCTGACCGCCGGCCGAGCCCTCGGGATGGCGCTCTACGTCCTGGTGGTCATCGCCGCCGTGTTCGGCGACCGCGACACCGCCGAGAACATCACCCCGGTCTTCGTCTACGTCGTCTTCTGGGTCGGGATGACGCTCGTCTGCGCCCTGGTCGGCGACCTGTGGCGGGTGGTCAACCCCTTCGACACCATGGCCGCCGCCGTCGAGCGCCTGCGTGGCGACACGCCGGTCGCTCCCTACACCTGGGGCCGGTGGCCGGCGGTGGCGGCCCTGGCCGGCTTCGTGTGGCTCGAGCTGGTCCCGTCGAACCGAGCCGAGCCCGCCACGCTGGCCGTCGCCATCCTCGTCTACTCCGTCGCCGTGATGGCCGGTGTGGTCCGGTGGGGCCGGGACTGGCTACGCCAGGGCGAGGGCTTCACCGTCTTCTTCGACCTGCTGGGCCACATGGCGCCGTTCTACAAGGACGTCGAGGGGCGCATCCGCATGCGCCCCCACCTCACCGGCCTCGTGGGCCTCAAGCCCGACGCCGCCACCCAGGCCATGGTCATCGTCGCCCTGGGCTCGACCAGCTTCGACGGGCTGAGCCGCACCCGCCTCTGGATCGACCTGACCCGCAACATGTCCGACGTCGAGCGCACATTGCTGTCGACCGCCGGCCTGATCTGGGCCATGTCGATCGTCACCCTGGCCTTCGTCGGCGCCATGCGCGTCACCGGGCGGCTGCACCGCCGGCGCTTCCAGGAGCTAAGCGCCCTGTTCGTGCACTCGCTGGTGCCGATCGCCTTCGCCTACGCCCTGGCCCACTACTTCTCCCTGCTCGTCTTCGAAGGCCAGAGCGCTGTCGCACTCGCTTCGGACCCCCTGGGCCAGGGATGGGACCTCTTCGGGACCGCCGGCAACGCGGTCAACTTCACCCTCGTGTCCACCACGGTGATCGCCTACGTGCAGGCCACCGGCATCGTCGCCGGCCACGTCGCCGGCGTGGTCGTGGCGCATGACCGGGCCCTTGCCGTCTTCCCGCACAAGGAGGCCACCCGGTCGCAGTACCCGCTGCTGGTGGCCATGGTCCTGTTCACGGTGGGCGGCCTGGCGTTGCTCCTGGGGGCGTAAGGTGCCGGTCCTCGCCCACGGGGGCACCGCCGGTGCGATCGCCGAGGGAGCCTTTATCCTCATCCCCATCGTGGTCTTCGCGATGCTGGCCCGGATCAGTCGGAAGCGCCGGGAGGCGGAGGAGGCCGAGGACGGCGAGCCGGAGAGCACCGCTTTATGAGCGTGCTCGCAATCGACGTGCGGCGCCGGCCGATGTCGTGGTGGTGGGCGCCGGCGGTGGCCGGCGTCGTGGCCCTGCTGGCCCGGCCGTGGTTCCTGCCCGCCGGCGTGGCCGTCGAGTGGCGGGTGGCCTTCTTCGTGGCCCTCGGCGCCACCGGGCTGGCGTGGCGGCAGAACTTCTTCGCGTCCCCGACAGCGACAAAGACACGCCGTTCAGGTACGCCGAACGATCCTGCCGGGTGGGCGATCTCGCTGGCCGTCCTCGGCGTGGGCGCGCTGGCGTTCGCCCTCGGCCGAGCGGTCGTCGACGTGCCGGTGCGCCCGAGCGGGCTGGCCGTCGCCGTCGGCCTGAACGCTTTGGCCGCGGTGGCCGAGGAGGCGTTCTTCCGCCGGTACCTGTACGGGCTGGTGGTCGAGCGGTACGGAACGGTGCTGGCGGTGGCCGTTACCGCTGTCGCCTTCGCCCTGGTCCATGTCACCGTCTGGGGCTGGTGGGTCCTGCCCCTCGACGTGGCCGCCGGCCTCGTGCTGTCCTGGCAGCGGGCGGCCACCGGCCGCTGGTCGGTGCCCGCCGCCACCCATGTCCTCGCCAACACCTTCGCTCTCCTGTGAGGTCGCCCATGCCGAAGCGCCTGTCCCTGGTGGTCGTCGCCGTGCTCCTGTTCGCCGCCGGCTGCACCGCCACCGACGACTCCGACGCCCTCACCCTGGGCGCCATCTACCCGATCTCCGGGCTCCAGGGCCCCGGCGGCGCCGAGGAGGCCAACGGCGTCAAGCTGGCGCTGGAGCTGGCCAACGACCGCGGCGGGGTGCGCGGGCGGCCGATACGCCTCGAGCTGCTCGACGTCGACCGGGGCGAAGCCGCTCCCCGGGCGCTCGGCGAACTCCAGCGCAAGGGGGTCGATATCGTCCTCGGCACCTACGGCAGCACCATCTCGGCGCCGGCCGCCGCCGCCGCCCAGCGCCGCGGGATGGTCCTGTGGGAGACGGGCGCCGTGGGTCTGGTGGGCGCCGACGCCGGCGCCGGCGACACGTTCTTCCGCCTGGCACCGATGGGGGCGAGCCTCGGCCGCGCCGCCGTCGCCTTCGTCCGCGACCAGCTCACGACCACGCTGGGGGCCACGGGCCCGATGCGGTACGCGGTGGCCTATGTCGACGACGCCTACGGCCGCTCGGTCGGCCTGGGGCAGCGGAGGAGGCGAAGGTCAGCGGCCAGGAGCTGGTGGGAACGTTCCCGTACTCGGTCCGTGGCCTCGACGCCGAGGCCCTGGTCCGCGACATCGCGGCGACGAAGCCCGACGTGCTGTTCGTCTCCGCCTACCTCGACGACGGGATCGCCCTGCGCAAGGCCCAGGTCTCCCAGGGCTTGGGCCTGAAGGCCAGCATCGGCACCAGCTCCAGCTACTGCATGCCGTCGTTCGCCCACGCCCTCGGCCCCGCCGCCGTGGGGCTGTTCGCCTCTGACAAGCCCGACGGCCGCGAGGTCCGTGTCGATGCCCTCCAGCCCGAGGCCCAGAAGGTGCTCTCGTGGGGCCGGGCCCGGTACCAGGAGCTCCACGGCGAGGAGATGACGCCCGCCGCGCTGTCGGGGTTCGCCAACGCTTGGGCGCTGGTCGGTCACGTCCTGCCGGCGGCGGCCGGCTCCGGCGCCCGGGAGGTGGCCGATGCCGCCCGGTCGGTGAAGCTGGCCGGCGGCACGTTGCCCAATGGCGCCGGCCTCGACCTGGCCGGGCCGGGCGTGGACGACGCGGGGGAGAACCGGCGGGCGGTCAGCGTGATCTGGCAGTGGGTCGACGCCTCCACCCAAGCCGTCGTGTGGCCGCCGGCGTTCGCCACCCGCCCACTTGCGGCCATCCCCATTCAGTGACCGGCCCGGGAGGACGGTCCGACAAGCATTCACTGTTGCGCCATCGCAGGATGGCGCAACAGTGAGCCGCCGGCTTGCGTGGGCCGGCGCCGGCCTGGCCCTGTTGTACGTGGTCGTGGCCGCGATGACCGCGCAGCTGTCGTCGCGCCCGGTGCTGCCCCTCTTCAACGGGTTCGCCCCGCCGACGCCCTATGCCTGGGTCAACCCGCCGCCTGAGCGGGCGGGGGACAACGTCGTCCCCAAGCCGGTGGAACGCGACGTCTCCTTGGCCCCCGACGGAGTGGCGGCCACCAACGCGGCGACCGACGACGCCCAGGCCATCGTCGGCCTCGACAAGGGGTCGGTGGCGTCCAGTCCGCCCGACACCGCGGTGAAGGTGAGGATCATCCCGGAGGACGCCGGCGCGCTCGGCGCCCTGCCCGCCGGCCTGCGGGCGGTGAGCAACGCCTACCGGGTGGAGCTGGCGTACGTCCCGTCGGGCACGACGGTGACGCGACTGGCCGTTCCAGGCACGGTCGCCCTCACCGCCTCCGAGACCGGCGACCGGATGCTCTTCTCGCCCGACGGCCAGGCCTGGCAGGAGGCGACGTTCCGCCCGTACGGCCAGGATCACGGTGTCTTCACCGAGCTCGAGACGCCCGGCTGGTTCGTCGTGGCCACCTCGGCGGCGGCCACGCCCGCCGGCGGCGACGGCGGCGGTTCCGACGTCCTGCGAACGCTGTTGCTCATCCTCGCCGGTGTGGCGCCGATCGTGGGCGCCATCCTCGTCGTGCGCCTCCCGGCGCCCGCCCTGGCCGCTCAACCCTCCCGCACGGCGCCGACGCGGAGCCGTCCCAGCGGGGCCAGAAAGGGGGGCAAGAAGACCCCGAAGCGTCGCAGGTAGCGCGTTTGCGGCCACTCTCCGGCGGGAACACGAAAGCCAACAAGGTTTTTCGAACAAGGAGAACACGCAAATGATCGGTTTCATCCTGGGCATGATCATCATCGGCCTCATCGCCGGGGCGCTGGCTCGGTTCCTCGTCCCCGGCCGTGACCCCATGAGCATCGGTGCCACCATCGTCCTGGGCATCCTTGGCTCGTTCGTCGGCGGCTTCTTGGCCGACGTTCTCTTCCGTGGGGACGGCACCGACCGCGGCCTGAACCCCGCCGGGCTCCTCGGCTCGGTGATCGGCGCCATCATCCTCCTCCTGATCTACAACGCCGTCACGAGCCGTCGCGGCGTTCGCGCCTGACCGCTCCACCCGTCCCACCGGCCACCGCCGGGCATCTCGCAGAGGGATGCCCGGCGGTGGCTGTTTTGCCTCCGGCGGTACCATGAGGGCGTGCCCACGGAGAACCCCAACGCGCCGCGGATCGGTCCCGACGACGGGGGCGGAATCAAGCCTCGGCCGCCGGCGCGAGGCGGGGGCGACGGTGTGATGCTGGAGGTGGAGGCCCGTCCCGGAATGTCGGCGCAGGACGCGCTGGCCGTGGCCCGGCAGTTGCCGAATTTCGTCGTCGACGAGGACTTCGATCCCGTGCCCATGGGCCAGGGCACCGCGTCGCCCACCTACATCGTCCGGGGCACGGCTGCGGACGATGTCGACCCCAGCGACGTCCCGGTCGTGCGGGTGTGGCGGGACACCCCGATCGCCCCCTTCCGGCCCGACGTCGGAGCCGATTGACCTCCTGACCCCCGGCTGCGAAGCTGCGTCGGTGAGGGGCCGGCCCCCACAGGTGAACAGGAGGCGGCATGGCAGAGTCACGACGCGGGCGCGGCGCACGCTCGGGTGGAGGTCGCGCGGCGGCGAAGGGCGCGGACAACGGCGACGGGGGGACCGACGAGCCGCCGGTGGCGCGCGACGCCGACGGCCGGCTGAGCGTGCTGGTGGAGATGCTGGCCTCGCCCGGCGTGTCCGGCTCCTTCGCCATGACTGCGGTGCGCGAGTTCTCCGACGGTGGCTTCACCCTCGACGAGGAGTTCGAGCCGGTGCCCATCGGCAACACGGCCCAGGGCGGCATGGGCCTTTCGGGTTTCGGCGCCGGCCAGAGCATCGTGGTGCGGGCGACGGTCACCGACGACGCTGCGCTGGCCGCGCTGTCAGCCCGGCCCGACGTCATCTCGGTGTGGCCGGACACGATCATCGCCCCCTTCGCCTGTCCCATCCCGCCGTGTGACTGTGCCCCTGGGGTGGCCAAGGGGAGCATGGCCGACGTCGCCAACTACCTCGGCGTGTCGTCGATCTGGGCCGAGGGCTTCCGCGGCGCGGGGATCGTCGTCGGGGTGGTCGACGGTGGGATCACCGCCCAGGGCCGGCCGGTCATCGCCGGCCAGACGGCTCGCCGGATCCCCCGCGTGATCGGCGGCTGGCCGGTGGCCTCGTGGGGCACCGAGGCCGCGGCCTGGGGCGAGCACGGCAACATGTGCAGCACCGACGTCCTCGGCATGGCGCCTGAGGCCCAGATCTACGACATGCGCATCTCCGGCGCCGCCAACTCCCCGGGCACGATCAGCAAGGCGCTCCAGGCGTTCCAGTGGGCACTCGACCAGTTCCGGTCCAACGGAACGCCGCAGATCCTCTCCAACAGCTGGGGCATCTTCCGGGAGAGCTGGGACACCTCCTACGCCAGCAACCCCAACCACCCCTTCACCCGCAAGGTCGTCGAGCTCCTCGATGAGGGAATCATCATCCTGTTCGCCGCCGGCAACTGCGGCGACACGTGCCCCGACGGGCGGTGCGGGGGCGACTCCGGGCCCGGGCGCAGCATCTGGGGGGCAAACGGGCACCCCCGGGTCATGACTGTTGGCGCGGTGAACAAGAACGAGGAGTTCGTCGGCTACAGCAGCCAGGGGCCGGCGGCGCTCGACCCGAACAAGCCGGACTTCTGCGGCATCACCCACTTCGGCGGCTACTTCGGCAGCGACAGCGGAACATCGGCGGCCACACCGATCGTCGCCGGCGTCGTCGCCCTGTACAAACAGGCGCTGCCGAGCGCCACCCAGGACGGCATCAAGAGCGCGCTCAAGGCCACGGCGAAGGACATCGGCCCGGCGGGGTTCGACCAGCACAGCGGGGCGGGCATCGTGCGGGCCAAGGCGGCCCTCGACCGCCTGCGGGGGCCGGTGACGATCAAGAGCCTCGCCACCCCGTGCGTGAAGGTCAGCGTGGCAATTCCGTGCGGGCCGAGCGTGATCACCCTGTGCCCGGTCAAGAGCACCCTGCAGCCGTGTGTCATCAAGACCGTTGTCAACCCGGGATGCGTGGTGGTCAAGACCGTGGCTGCGGCGTGCTTCCCGAAGCAGTCGCTGGCCTGCCCCTCCGCCTTCGGCATGTGTACGCCGACGCCGGGCCTACCCCGGCGCGAGCCCGTCCCCGGGCCCGGCTTCGGCGCTGGGCAGGAGGGGGCCGGGGACGACGCCGGGATCACCTACTACTGGCATCGGGCGGGCGTCGAGGAGGGCGGCGAGGGCGAGGAGTACTGGTCGGGCGAATGGCCGGAGTGACGCCGGCGCCGGCCGGCTGAGGCGGTGCCGGGAGGGGCTGCGGTCCTGCGCCGGCTGCTCGATGCCGGGCTGGTGTCGCCGGCCGAGGTGGTCGACGGCGAGGTGTCACTCCACGACGTCTCGCGCTCCAACAGCGTGTACCTGGTGACGGCCGGCGACCGCCCGCCGGTCGCGGCCAAGGCGTGCCTGGCCGACCGGCCCGTCGGCCAGGGCGACCCGGCGCTGGAGCGGGCGTTCTACCGGGCGCTGGCGGCCAACGGCGTCGGTCCGGCTGACCTCCCGGTGCCCGCGCTGGTGGCCGCCGCCGACGACCTCCTGGTGCTCGGCGCCCTCGACGGCGCCGAGACCCTCGAGCGGCGGATCCGCGCCGGCGGGCCGGCGAGTTCCGCCGCCTGCCTCTTCGGCGCCGCACTGGCCCGGTGGCGACGCATGGCCGACCGGATCGACTGGTCGGCCCTCCCGCTCCGGGGGGCCGAGCCGTGGGCTCTCACCGTGGCCACACCCGACGAACCGCCGTTCGTCGCCGAGTACCCGGCCCTGCGCCGCATGGCCCGGGAGGTGGCCGACCGAACCGGCCTCTGCCGCCGGCTCGGCGAGCTGCGGAGGGGCTGGCGCCGGCGCGGGGTCATCCACGGCGACATCCGGTGGGACAACACGTTGATCGTGCCGGGCCGGCGGGACCGGGTCGTCCTGGTGGACTGGGAGTTCGTCGATCTGGGCGACCCGGCGTGGGACATCGCCGGTGCCGTGGCCGACGCCCTTCTCAACGCCGTCCTTCCCCTCGACCACGGCAACTGCGACGGCCTGCTGGCGCCCGAGGGCCTGGGCCGCCTGTGCGCATGCCTGGACTGGTTCCTCGGCTCCTTCGGGTCGGCCTACGCGCAGGTGGCGGGTGGTGAGGACCTCGACGCCGGCGCCGCGCTGGTGCCGGCCCGCCTGGTCCAGAACGCCTTCCAGCTCGCCGCGCATGACGGGGAGAGCGGCTTCGAGTCGGGTGTGGCCCTGCTCGGCCTGGCCGCATCACTCGTCGAGGCTCCGGACCTCTTGGGCCGCTGGCTCGGCGGCCTGCCGGTGGGGGCCGGGGCGACGGCGGGCGGGCCCCGCCCGCCGTGACCGTAGGCCTCAACACCTCGCCGGTCGGGCGGGATCTGCATGCCGCCGTCGAGGCGGCCGCCGGAGTCGACGACGCCGTCGACCTGGCCGAGCACCTGTACGTCACCTGGTACCTGGGCCAAAGCGGCGACGAACCTGACGCCGCGCCGGGGCCGCGGTCGCCGGCGTCGGAGAACCTGCTCGACGCGCTGCGAGCCGCCGACGCGGCAACCGGCCGGTGGGAGGACGGCTGGTCGGTCGCCGCCGTCTCCTCCAAAGGCCGGGTCGGCGTGGTGCGCGAGGGCCGCCGGCGGGTGCTGCACCGCGTCGACGTCCTGCCGGTGGGCGGGCCGTGCCTGCCGCCGGTACCCGGTACCGCGGTGCGGGTGACGGCCCGGCGGGACCACGCCGATCCGGGCGGGTTCTGGTTCACCTTCGGCCGAGATTGGGACGAGACGGCCCGGCCGGTGGGCGTCGTGCGCTACTACTGGAACGCCCCGACGCCGGCCCTGCCGGCGCTGGTCGGCGCCATCACCTCGGCCCTTCAGGGCGCCGGCGCCGCCTACGGGCTCAAGGCCGTGTCGGTCCCCGGCGCGGTTCGACCCGACAGCGCGGTGCTGTACGTCCGCCGGGCCGACGCGGCCGGACTCCGGCCGGTGCTCATGGCGGCGCACCGGCAGGTGGCCGCCCTGCTCGGCGAGGCGACACCACCCCTGGCCCTGCGCCTGCGACCGGGGCTGGCGGTGGCTGAGGACCCGGAGACCGGCGAGAGCTTCGGCCAGCACCGGTGTCGGCTGCTGGCGGCCGGACTGGAGCGGGGTCGCACGGTCGATGCCGCCGAGGCCGGGCTGGTGGCCGGAGGCATCGATCCCCGGCGGCCCCACCTGAACCCGGGCGCCTCCGAGGACCACTCCTGGCCGCCGGGATGACGTCGTGCCGCGATGTCGGCCTCGCGATCGCCCGGCGCATGGTCACCGAGGCGGTGTGGCACCACGACCGTTGCACCTGGACGGGCGACGACATCGACCAGGGCCCGGGTACGCCGCCCGACGGCGAGCTCGTGCACCGGCCGGTCGGCGCCGACCTCTACAGCGGCACCAGCGGGGTCGCCTGGTTCCTGGCCCACGCCTGGCGCGCCGGCGGCGACGCCGGCGTCCGCCGCGCCGCCATCGGGGCCGTGCGCCACAGCCTGCACCGCACCGGCGAGACGCCGGAGGATACGGGCCTCTACACCGGCGCCCTGGGGGTCGCCGTGGCCGCCGCCAGCGTCGCCCGGATGCTGGGCGACGATCCCGCGGCGGGTGCCATCGGGGCCGGCGCCGGCGGCCTGGGGGAGGCGGTGGCCGCGCTGTGCGCCGGCGGTGGGGCGCCGGTCGCCAGCGATCCGGGCGGGGCGGACCTCATCGGGGGCGACGCCGGCCGGGTGGTCGGCCTCCTCGTCCTCGCCCGCCGGCCGGGCGCGCCCCCGACGCTGGCCGGGGCGGCGGCGGTGGCCGGCGAGCGTCTGCTGGCTGCCGCCGAGCGGGCCCCGGAGGGCTGGTCGTGGCCGGCGCCCGACCCGGCCTGGCCGGGCCTGTGCGGTCTGGGCCACGGCGCGTCGGGCCCGGCCGTCGCTCTTGGCATGCTGGCCGCGGCCACGGGCGACGACCGGTTCGCGGAGGGGGCGCACCAGGCGGAGCGCTACGAGCGCTCGTGGTTCGACCGGGCGGCGGGCAACTGGCCCGATCTTCGCGCTGCGCCCTCCGACCACCCGTCGTTCTGGTGCCACGGCGCCGGCGGCATCGGCGTGGCCCGCCTGCTGGCGTGGCGGCGCACCGGGGACCCCACCGTCCTGGCCGAGGCGGCCGCCGCCCTGGATACCGCCACCGCGGCGACGATGCGGTCCCTCAGGGCCGTGAGCGCCGACGCGGCGGCGCCTTCCTTCGCGGGCAACCTTTCCCTGTGCCATGGCGTCAGCTCGGTGGCCGAACTGCACGCTCTGGCCGGCGAGATGACTGGCGACGGCGACCACCTTGCCCACGGCCGGCGCCTGGCCCAGTGGGCGCTCAACGGCACGGACGCCGCGGCCGGCGACATCGCCTGCGGCGTTCCTGGTGGGGGAGAGACACCAGGGCTCATGCTGGGACTGGCCGGCGTGGGCGCGACCTTCCTGCGCCTCGCCGACCCGTCATCCCTCCCGTCGCCCGCCCTTCCCTTCGACTGGTGACCCGCGTCACCTCGTCCGTCGCCGCATCATCGAGTGCCTCCAATGCTGCCTGCCCGGGAGGGAATGCGGGTAGCCTCCCATCGTTGTCGACCTCCGGACAGCAATCATCGATGCCCTCGTGACCGATTCATCCAGGCCCCGCCGGCTCCTGGTCGCGGCGGCGATGCTCGGCGTACTGGCGGTGCTGGTGTTGGCTGCGGGTTGGGCGCTCAGTGCCGACGCGCCACCCGAGGGGGCCACCGGCGTCGTCACGGTCGCGGTCGTGGCCGCTGGCCATTCCCCCTCGACCGCCGACGCCTACCGGCGCAGCGACCTCTCCCGCCGGCCTCCGCAGCTGCCCACTGCGCCGGCGGTGGTGGCCGTTCTCGTCGCCGTTGGGCTGGGTCGCCACCACAGGCCGACACATCGAGCCGTACCGGCTCCCCAGCTGGCGTGGTCCTCGCCGTGGGGCAGCCGCGCGCCGCCACCTCTCCTTCCCGTTTGACCGTCGACGCCGCTCCGCCGGGCGGCCGGCGGGGTAGCTCGCAGCCCTTCATCCGTCGTCTCCTGAGGAGCACCGCCCGTGGAAGGCATCTTGCCCCAGCTGCTGCTGGTGGCCGTACTCGTCCTGGCCAACGCTGCCTTCGCCGGCAGCGAGCTGGCTCTCGTCTCCCTTCGCGAGGGACAGCTCCGACGCCTTGAGGCCCGTGGGGGCTCAGGGCAGGTTCTCGCCCGCCTGGCCCGGGAACCCAACCGGTTCCTGGCCACCATACAGATCGGCATCACCCTGGCCGGCTTCCTGGCCTCGGCCACCGCCGCGGTGTCCCTGGCCGAGCCACTTGAGGCCCCCTTGGGATTCCTCGGCGAGGCAGCCCGCCCTGTGTCCATCGTGGTGGTCACCCTCCTACTGGCCTACGTGACCCTGGTGTTCGGCGAGCTCGCCCCCAAGCGAGTAGCCATGCAGCGGGCCGAGCGCTGGGGCCTGGTTGCGGCCCGGCCACTGGCCTTCCTGTCCGCCCTCACCCGCCCCGCGGTATGGATGCTGTCGCACTCGACCAACCTGGCCGTGCGCCTCATGGGCGGCGATCCCAGACGCCAGCGCGAAGAGGTCAGCGAGGAGGAACTGCGGGAGATGGTCGGGGCCCACCGGGCCTTCACCCCCCAGCAGCGCGCCATCCTGTCGGGGGCTTTCGAGATATCCGAGCGCACGCTCAGTCAGGTGCTTCGGGCCCGCCGTGACGTGGTGGTTCTGACCTCGGCCTCCACCTCGGCCGACGCTCTCGAGGTGCTGGTAGCCAGCGGGCACTCCCGCGCCCCGGTGGCCGACGGTGGCGACCTCGACCAGGTGATCGGGGTGGTGCATCTGCGTGACCTGATCGGGGCCGAAACGACGCCAGTGCGTGAGCGGGCCTCGGGAGCGGTCTTCATCCCCGAGACGGCCCAGGTTCTCCATGCCCTGCGCGCCATGCAGGAGGCCCGCCAGCAGCTCGCGGTGGTCGTCGACGAGCACGGCGGTGGTGCCGGCATCGTGACGGTCGAGGATCTGCTGGAGGAACTGGTCGGGGAAATCTACGACGAGACCGACCGGGACGTCGCCGGCGTCGAGTACGAGGCCGACGGCTCGCTGCTACTGGCTGGCAGCTTCCCGGTACACGACCTCGCCGATGTCGGTGTGGAGTTGCCCGAAGGGGACTACGCCACCGTCGCCGGGCTTGTCCTCACCGCCCTGGGCCGAATTCCGGACAAGCCCGGCGACTCGGTGGCCATCGACGGATGGACGGCCACCGTCCTCGCCGTCGACCACCACGCCATCACCCGAATCCGCCTGAAGCGCAACGCCAAGGACGCGCCGGGTGGTCACAGTCAGCAGGCCGACGCCGGCGGAGAGGACTGAGTGTCCTTCGACGGCGACGGCTGAATCGGTGTTTGTCTCTTCAACAGGAAAGTGAGGCTCGAATGATCGGTTTCATCGTTTTTGGTCTGGTGGTCGGGGCTGTGGCCCGGCTTCTCCTGCCGGGCAAGCAGCATCTGAGCATCGTCGCCACGTTGGTCATCGGAGTGCTGGGCTCGGTGGTGGGCGGCGTGATCGCCAACGCCCTCGGCACGGGCGACATCTTCGAGCTGAACATCCTGGGATCGATCGTCGCGATCGTCACAGCCATCGTGCTCATCATCGGCGCCGACCGCGCCGGCATCGGCCGGCGCAGCTAGTGCCCTGACCACAAACCATTGCCGCGTTTCTCCGGCCAGAACCGCCGAAGGCTCCGTTCTCGTCCTTGGCGCACGGGGAAGAGTGGGCCTTCGTCCTGCGGCCTTGCCCTCGACGCTTCTGGCTCG
>CAYZMG010000012.1:56988-73612 GCA_964479465.1 uncultured Acidimicrobiales bacterium | reverse complement strand
CTGACCGCCCTCCACTACGCCTACCTCATGATGCGAAGCCGCCTCTCGTCGGTCCGCGACGACGAACGGGGTGTCGCCACTCTGGAGACGGTGTTGTGGATCGGCGGACTGGCCGTGCTGGCCATCGCCGTCATCGCCATCATCACCACCAAAGTGAACACGGCCACGACCGCCATCCCCACCGGGCCATAAGGCCCGTCAACCACAGCCCTGTCGACCCCGTCGCCGGTGAGCGTCGTCCCTCCTTCGCTGCAGTCCACGGCCGTGCGTGGCTTTGGCCAGAGCCGGGCTCCTCGGCGCGCCGGCAAGCGCGGGGAGGCCGGGGTGGCCACGTTGTCGGTGGTGCTCGTCATCCCGGTGGTGCTGTTCCTGGTCATGACGGTGGCCCAGTTCGTCGTCTACTTCCATGCGTCCCACCTGGCCACCGCCGCGGCCCAGGAGGGTGTCCGGGCGGCACAGGTGGCGGACGGGACACCCGAGGCGGCCCGCGCCCAGGCCGAGGACTTCCTGGCCCAGGCCGGGCCCGCCCTGGTGTTGAGCCCGCAGGTCGACGTCGCCCGCGACACCGCCAGCGCCCGCGTCGAGGTCCGGGGCCAGGCGCCCCAGGTCGTCCCGTTGCTGCGTGTCGGCATCCGGGCCGTCGCCACCGGTCCGGTCGAGCGCTTCGACCCCGACCTGGCCGGGCCATGAACAAGGACCTCCTACCCGTGGCGAGCGTCGGGACCCTGCTTGCGGTGGCGTGGGGGACCCTCGTCGCCCGGGGTCAGGGCTGGACGGTCATCGTCGCGGGACTGGCCCTCGCTCTCGCGGCGGGCGCGCGACGGGCCGCCACGTTCTGGCGACGTCGTGAGCGGGGGGCGCAAGTAGGCCCGGTGGCCCCCGACGAACGGGGTGTTGCCGTCCTCGAGCTCGTGCTGCTGGTTCCCGCCTTCCTGCTGCTCGTCTACGTGGTGGTCGGGCTCGGCCGGCTCGGCCTGGCCCGTGAGGACATCGACGCTGCCGCCCGTGATGCAGCCCGGGCCGGGTCGATGGCTCGGACCGTTGGTGACGCCGAGGCAGCCGCCAGCGCCGCCGCCAACAACGCTCTGGCTGCCCACGACCTCACCTGTGCCGGCCTGACCGTCAGCGTCGACACCAGCGATTTCCGCCCCGGCGGCTGGGTTCGCGTCGAGCTGTCCTGCACCATCTCGCTGTCAGACCTGAGCGGTCTATGGACGCCGGGCACCAGGACCATGCAGGCCCGGGGACTGGCGGTCGTCGACAGTTACCGGAGGATCGGATGAACCGGCGTCGGCTCAGGGGTGAGGGCGGGCAGCTGACGCTGTTCGTCAGCCTGGCCATGGTCGGCCTGCTGATCCTGGCCGGCTTCGTGGTCGACGGCGGCCTCGTGCTCGCCGCGCGTCGGCGGGCCATCGACGAGGCCCAGGGAGCGGCACGGGCGGGGGCCGACGCCCTGGCTGCTTCCACCTACCGGACCTCCGGTGAGATCACCCTGGACCCCGGCGCCGCCGACGCTGCCGCCCAGGGCTTCCTGGGGGCGACCGGCCACTCCGGCAGCGTGACCGTCAGCGCCAACGAGGTGACGGTGAACGTCAGCTTCGACCAGCCGACGTCGCTGCTGCGCATCATCGGCATCGGCTCAGTGACGGTCAACGGGAGGGGAACTGCCCGCTCGGTGCGGGGCATCGACGTCGAGGAGGCACCGTGATGGGCACGCCACGACGGCTCCTGCGGGCCGCGGGCTCGGTGTTCGGCCTGGGGGCGCTGGCCGGCGGACTGCCGGCGCTGCTCGTCGTGGTGGTGGGTTGGCCGCTGCCCCACGGCCTGCCGGAACTCGACGAGGTCCGCACCGCCCTGGCCGAGGGATGGGAGCCCGACGAGCGCTTCGTGCTCGGCCTGCTGGCCCTGGTGTTCTGGGTGCTGTGGGCCCAGGTGCTGCGCCACGTGGTCAGCCAGCTCCGCATCGAACTGCGGGCCCGCCGGAACGCTCCCACGATCGCCGTCGGTGTGGCGCCGGAGGTGTTCGCGGTCGGCGGTCGCCGGGGTCTGTCCCAGCGGCTGGCCAGTTGGCTGGTGGGCGGCCTGCTGTTGGCCGCTCCCCTGGTGCCGAGTGCCGCCATTGGCGCCCCTGCGCCGCGTATCCCGGTGGTGCTGAGCGTCACCAAGGCCATGGCCGAACCCCTTCTCGGTCCGGCGGTGCCGGCAACCCAGGCCGTGCCCGTCGTCGCCGTGACCAGTGCGCCGAGCTACGTGGTCCACACCTGGGCCGACCGCCGGGACTGCCTGTGGAACATCGCCGAGCGCTTCCTGGGTGACCCGTTCCGGTGGACGGAGATCCGCGACCTCAACGCCGAGCGGGTACAGCCCGACGGCCGTCGCCTCGGCGAGGAGCCCAGGAGCTGGGTCTACCCGGGATGGGAGCTCATCCTTCCCGCCGACGCCACCGGTGCCGACGTGGTGGCGGCGCCGCCCCTGCCACCCGCGCCAGCCCCGATCGCGCCGGCCGCCGCTACGCCTGCCCCGACTGCGCAGTCGGCGACGGCCTCGCCGGCGACAACAGTGTCCCCGCCGAGCACCGCCCGATCGTCGACGACCACCGTGATGGCCAATGCACCACCGGTGACCGTGCCGGTGGCGGGCCGGTCGACGTCGCCAACCGCGACGTCGCCAACCGCGCCTGCGACGACGAACGGGACGACGCCCCAAGGCAGGGGGTCGGTCGTGGCCGTCAGCCCGTGGGCCACCCGCGCCGCTCTGGCCGGTGCGCTCGGGCTGCCCATCTTCGCCCTCGGGGGTTGGCTGGCCAGGCTGCGTCGGGGTCGGGTGGCCCAGGCGTCGATGGCTCGGCCAGGACGCGATGTCGTCCGGGGCGCGGAGGCCGCCCTGGAGCCGCTGGAACGCCGGGCGCGGTCGATCGCCGCCGACCAGGCCGAGGAGTGGATCGACGCCACCCTGCGGGCGCTCACCGCCGCCCTGGCCACCTCGTCGCCGATCGCCACGCCGGAACTGCGCTGCGTCCGGGCCGGCGAGATGGGGGTGGAGGTCCTCCTGGCCCACCCGTTGGCGGTGGCACCGGAGGGTTGGGAGGCGGCCGACGGGGGCCACGTGTGGCGCGTCCCCGCCGACGTCGACCTGGCCGCGCTGCAGGGTCGCGGCGGCGGTTACCCGGTCCTGGCCCCTGCCCTGGTCAGCCTGGGCTCAACCCCGGAAGGCCCGATCCTCGCCGACCTGGAGAGCTTCGGCGCCCTGTCGGTGGAGGGCGACGCCACCCGGGTCCGTGCCTTCCTGGCCGGTGTCGCCCTGGAGCTGGCCACTGCCAGCTGGGCCCAGGGCGTCGACCTCCGCATCTGCGGCCTGGACGCCTTCACCAGCCTCGAAGGGGCGGTGAGCGACGGTGAAGAGTTGGCGGATGAGGCCCGCGGCACCGCCGAGTTCGTGGCCGACGGTCTGGCCGGAGTCACCACCTTGGCGGCCAGGGTCGCCAGTGAGGTGACAACAGAGCCCTGGTACCCCATGGTCATTGTGGTGGGCCCTGACGCTGACGCCCCCATCGTTGACCGGCTCGCCGTCATCGCCGCGGCGCGTACCGGCGTGGCCCTGGTCGGTGCAGGGCCGCTCCCAGGAGCGGACTGGCAACTGGTGGTCGGGACCGGGGGGACGGCCGTCCTCAAGCCCTTGGGGCTCGACGTGTTCCTCGCTGGCGTCGACGACTTTGTCGATGAGCGCGACGGGGGGGCATCGGTCGTTGTCGAGACCTCCGACGAAACGGGCCCCGCTACGGTCCGGTCGCCGTCTGGGTTGATCGACGACGGACCATCGGTGGTGGTCGCCGACCAGGGTGGGCTGGACGAGGCCGTGATCGCCACGGCCGTGAACGCTCTGGCCACTGTGGCCGAGGTCGAGGATGTCGCCGCCCCCATCCCGTTCGCGGCGCCCGCCGGCGCCCGCCGTCCGGCAATACGCCGGCGAGAGGATTGCGAGGTGTGGGTGTCGATCCTGCGCCGAGCCCCGGAGGTCACCGGATGGGCCAAGGAGCCGAAGGGCCGGCGCAAGCTGGTCGAGGTCCTCGTGTACCTGGCCGTCTATGCGCCCAGGCGGCGGGTCCCCGCCGGCGAGCTCCGCACCCACTGCTGGCCGGCGCAGTTGGCGAGCGCCCGGCCCGGCGAGCGGGAGCGCCTCCAGGAGGTATCGGCGGACACGTTCCACCAGGCCGTCTCCCGGCTGCGCAAGCAGTTGGGCGAGGGGAACTCGGGCTGGCACCTGCCCATGGCTGTCGACGGTGCCTACGGGATCGGCTCCGGCGTGGGATGTGACTGGACACTCTTCCAGTCCCTCACTGCCGCCGCCGAGGCCGCCAGCCGACACGACACGGCGAAGGCCATCGCCCTCTACCGGGAGGCCCTGGAACTGGTCGAAGGGGAGCCCTTCGCCGACGTTCCCCGCGGCTCCTACGCCTGGGCCGACAGCGAACATCTGGTCACCGACATCCGCCTGGCGGTGACCAAGGCCGCTCACGAGCTGGCCGAGGTGGCCATGGCCACGGAACCCGAGACGGCGCTATGGGCCACCCAGCGCGGGCTGCTGCTCCTGCCGACCCAGCTCGGGCTGTTCGACACGTGGATGACGGCGGCGGGCGCCTTGGGCGATGTCGACGGGATCGAGCAGGGGCTTCAGGCCAAGTGCTGGGCCCACGAGCAACTCGACCCCGAGAGCGGGGTCCCACCGGAGACCATGAAGCTCTACCGCCACCTGATGCGCCAGGTGACAGAACGCCGTATGGTCGGCCAACGGGGCGGATAGGTCGTCGGGCCGCGCATCCACCCCGGACAAGTTTCGATCGGCGGTCCTCCTAGCCAGCTCGAGGACCGGTCATCGGCTCGGCTCCCACGACGCGCCGGGTTGTCGAGCGAGCGCATCTACGGGACACCTACGATTCGACGCGGTGTCGTTCCAGGCAATCCGAGATGAGTGGCTGAGCGTTCCCCATGTAGCCGGGCACCTCGACCGGTTCCTGCGCGAGGCCAGGGCTCTGGGCCTCAGCCGTCCCGTAGGCCCGATGCACGGCCTGAGAACGTCGTGTTCCCCCGAAGCGCCCGTGTCCCGGAGGGCTCTCGCGAGGAGCAGGGCAAGGCGCTGCCCCAGACGCCCTCGCCGTGCTCGAGGAGGAGTTCGGCCCTGACCGCCGGGCCATGGTCGAGCTCGCTGCACAAGTCGGCCGGCGGACAGGCGAGTTGTGCGGGCTGCGCCTCGAGTGCCTGGAGCACGAGGACGTGGTCGACGAGGCGGGACAGATGCGGCGAGCTCCGGTGCTCGTGTACGACATGCCCAAGGTGGGCGTCGTCGGCTACCGACTGCCGATCGACGACGGGACGGCCGAGATCATCCGCGCCCAGCAAGCTCGCATCGCCGCCCGCTATCCGGGCACCGAGCGTTCGGCTCTGGCCCTCTTTCCCGCCCCGGTGATGAACCCCCGAGGCACCAAGGGCATGAACGTGAGCACCTTCGACCTGCACTTCAGGACCTGGCTGGACGCGCTCCCGGAGCTGGAGGGAGAGGACGGCGAGCCCTACGATCGTTCGAAGATCACCATCTACTCGTTGCGCCACAGCTTCGCCCAGCGCCACTCGGCCCATCGGAAAGGCAGATCTAGTGGCCGCCACCGCGCAGTTTTCGGTGGCCGCCAGCGTTTGTCAGTTCTTTTGGCCGTCTCCGGCCAGGTTCTCAATGGCCGCCGACACGGCGCGACCCGGCGACCGGAATCGTGCTCAGGCTGATTGTCGCCTGGACTTCACAGCGTGCTCAACCAGCGTGGCGCTCAACACTGGCGGGCGACAGCTTGGCGCCGTACGGTTGATATCATGAATCGGCCCTCGCCGCCCGACCCATTGCTCCTCCGGCGGGGCCGCCAACCTGGAGGCACGACGAGCCACCCGCGTAGGGCGGGCCCGCCCGCATCGACCTGGTTTGCATCGCCGCGTTCATCGGTGGGTTCCGCTCGATGACAGCTGGACGCGATCTGGTTTACCGAACGTTCCTAGATTGGCACGACAACCGGGTCAACCCCGGCGGGATCGCGCTCGCCATCGATCACCATCGTGCAGGCACCATGGAACGGATGACGACCGAGGACCGCAACGGCGCCCTCGGCCAGTTCGACGGGGTTGGGTCGCCTTGGCACTCCACGCGCCGATCCCACCGAAGGCAGCTGCGGCGGGCCTACCGTCACATGGGAGCCGTGGCACCACGGGAAACGATCGGCGGAATCACCCGGGGGTACCGGTATGAACCGAAGGGGTCTCCCCACGATGGCCAAGATCAAGGTGTTCGGTGCCGCCGACGACCTGCCCGTGATCAGTGAGGTGTTCACCATCGCCGGAGTGACCGCATGCGGATCGACCCGGGCCATGTGGTCTCCCAGACCTTCGTGAGCAGTCCAGAGCCCCTCGGGTGATCCCGGCAACCGTTCCGACCGTCACCCGCGAAGGTCTAGTGTCGGCTCGCGTCGGCATGGTGGGCGGGGGCCAGCTCGCCCGGATGACGCACCAGGCCGCCGTCGACCTCGGCATCTTTCTGGAGGTCCTGGCCCCGTCGGCGACCGAGCCAGCGGTGGTGGCGGGGGCGCACCACCTGCGCGGCCCCCACGACTCGCTCCAGATGCTGCGCACCCTCGCCGAGCGGTGCGAGGTCGTCACGCTGGACCACGAGCACGTCCCCATCGAGCACCTGCACACGCTGCAGGCGGCCGGGTACACACTGCGGCCCCGCGCCGAAGCAGTCGGGCTCGCCCAGGACAAGCTCCTGGCCCGCCGCACCCTCGAGCACCTCGGGTTCCGGGTGCCGCCCCATGCCCCCGCCGATCCCGGCGACACCGACGCGGTGGCCGCCTTAGCGGAGCGCTGGGGGTGGCCGGTGGTGGTGAAGTCCCGCCGCGGCGGGTACGACGGCCGCGGGGTGCACCTCGTCGAGGACCTCGCCACCGCCCGGGCCGTGCTCCGCACCGATACCCCCGGAGGCTGGCTGGTCGAGGCCAACGTCGCCATAGCCACCGAGCTCGCTGTTCTCGTCGCCCGCAACCCCTCGGGCTTCACCGCCGCCTACCCGGTAGTGGAGACCCGCCAGGTCGATGGCATGTGCCGCGAGCTCGTCATGCCGGCCGCGATACCCCACTCTGTAGCGGACGCAGCGTCGCGCCTCGCGAAGTCGATCGCCGACGGCATCGACGCCACCGGCATCCTCGCCGTCGAGCTGTTTCTCACCTGCGAAGGCGACCTCGTCGTCAACGAGCTCGCCGCACGCCCCCACAATTCCGGGCACGCCACCATCGAGGCTACGGTCACCTCCCAGTTCCACAACCACCTGCGAGGGATCCTCGACTGGCCTCTTGGATCCACCGCCATGGTCGCACCCGCGGCCGCAACCGTGAACGTCATCGGCAACGCCGCCGGGACCGACCCGCTCCAGAACCTGCCCGCAGCTCTCGCCGTCCCTGGAGCCAACGTGCACCTCTACGCCAAAGCCCCCATCCCTGGGCGAAAGCTCGGCCACGTCACCGCCGTGGGCTCCGACCCCGACGAGGCCCTCGGCACCGCCCGAGCCGCCGCGGTGATCCTCGCCGAACCATGACCGGCATCGCACCCCTCGTCGGCATCGCCATGGGCAGCGCCTCGGACCTCGACACCATGGCGGCGGCATCCGACGTGCTCGACGGGCTTGGCCTCCCCCACGAGGTGCGGATCCTCTCGGCGCACCGCACTCCCTGGGACTTGCTCGACTACGGGACCACCGCCGCCGATCGGGGCCTACGGGTCCTCATCGGCGCGGCTGGAGGCGCCGCCCATCTGCCCGGCATGCTCGCCGCGGTCACCACCTTGCCGGTCATCGGCGTCCCCGTCCCGTCCCGGTACCTCGCCGGCCTCGACTCGCTCATGTCGATCGTGCAGATGCCTACCGGCATACCCGTCGCCACCGTCGCCATCGGCGGCGCCGCCAACGCCGCCCTCCTCGCCGCCCGGATCATCGGAATCTCCGACCCTGCCATCTGCGCCGCCGTCCGAGCCCACCAGGCCGACATGGCCGATGCCTCACGGGACTCCGACGCCCACCTCTATGGCGGGGCCACACCCTGCTGAACGGCAAGCGCGTCCTTATCGCCGGGGGAGGTTCGCCCCAAGGTCCTGCTGAAGTGAGGCGGCGCTTTGGCCGTCGGACCCGGTCGAGAGGCCGAAGGTCGGCATACCGGCCGGTAGATCGTCCCCCAGCTACCCGGGAACGGCCGGCTTGCGCGGCATGATCGCAATGTCCGACACGAGCGCCTTCAAGCGGTGGCCTACGCTCATCAGAGCGTCGAGGTCCTCGAGAACTTTCAGCAGGCGTGGTTCGGACATGATGATGTAGATCACGACGTTCGAATCGCTGCTGAGCATTCCCGAGCGCAACCCCGACTCGCCAGCGCCCGTGGCGGGCACGATCGTGTAGCCGCCTACGCCACGGTGGCGTGCCGTCTCCACGACCAGGGCCTGCAGCTCACTCGGGGCGATGACCATCAGCAGTTTCTTGTGCTCAAGGGTTCTCATGTTCACGGCCTCCGGCGGGTCGATGCAGTAGGGGTGCGCCATTCTGTCGTAACCCGTTCTTCATCCGCCGCTGGTGCCCGGAGGGTAGGCGGCAACGAGACTGAGATGACCCGTGGATGCGCGACACCATCAATGTTCACCACGCGAGACCGCTCATCCAGAAGTACAGCGGGATGCCGACGAGAATGTTGAAGGGGAACGTCACCGCGAGAGCCATCGTGAAGTACACGCCCGGCTGAGCCTCCGGAATCGCATAGCGGACTATGGCCGGTACCACTATGTAGGACGCGCTTGAAGCCAGCACCGCGACCAGCACGGCATCGCCCTGGCTCAGCCCAAGGAGCCGGCCGAGCCCCAGAGCGAGACTGGCGTTGACCACCGGCATTACGCCAGCGAACCCGATCAGGAAGCGCCCCAGGAGCGCTTGCGACTCGAGCAGCTGGCGCGCGACCAGCAGACCCAGTTCGAGCAGGAAGAACGCGAGGATGCCCTTGAAGATGTCAGCCGTGAACGGCTGCATCATCTCCTTCCCCCGCTCGCCGGTGACGAAGCCGATGAGCAGGCTGCCGATCAGCAGGAGGTGGGCGCCGTCCGTGAAGGCTTCGTGCAACACTCTCTTCATGGACAGCGAGGACGGCCGCGGTGGATCCTCAAGCTCCGGACCTGCGTTGACAGTTGCCGCACCGTGGGCAACCGCCTGCTGGGCCTGCCGGTTTCGCGCGAGTGTGGCGAGCAGCACCGCCATGACGATCGCCGGCGATTCCATCAGTACCAACGCCACCGCCATGTAGCCGCCGAACTCGATCTCGTTCCGACCGAGGAACTGCTGGGCGGTGATGAACGTAACGGCACTAACGGAGCCATAGGTGGCAGCGATGGCGGCCGCGTTGAAGGGGTCGCAACGGCGGAGGCGCAGGATCACGAAGCTGTAGCACGGGACCACGGTGGCCATCAGCATCGCTGCGAGCAGAGCCAGCGCTCCCGTCGCTGGGAGCCCGCCGATAGCCAGCTCGGCGCCGCCCTTGAGGCCCAGGGCGACCAGGAGGTAGAGCGAGAAGAACTTCGCGAGAGCCGGCGGGATCTCCAGATTGGAGCGGACTGCACCGATCAACACCCCGAGGACAAAGAACAGGATCGCCGGATCAAGCAGACCCTGGACGAGCTGGGTAGGCATAGGCTAACTCCAGGCCGTCCCGCTCGACTGCGGTCGAACTGTCACTGGGCGGCGGGGAGGGTGGAGCCGGTTCAGAGTCTCTCCATTCGGGCGCCAGGTCGGTGGGTTGGTTGCATGAAGCCAATACTGCGCTGGCGAGAACCTCGAAGACAATGCGCGCTCCCGGACCAAAAGTGGCCCTCTATGTTTCCGAACATCGGATGCCGGGATAGTTCTTCGACCTAGACTCGGGTTCGAGATGACCGCCCAGGGTGCGGAGGGGAGGTTGGGCGCCGCCCGACCTGCCCGCTCCAAGATCGAATCGTTGGTGGCGCCATCGCGCGACGGTGCGATCGGCCGGATCGCGGCCAAGGCTGCTCGCGAGGCGGGCGTCGACCGTGCCTTGCTTGGCGGTTACCTGAAGGCAGTGCTCGAGGCCGCTGTTCTCAGACGCCGGTTGGGTCGGGCCGATCTGGACGCCTGCCGCCAGATTGGTGAGTCCGCGGCCGACCAGGGGATCGCTCTCTCCGCGTTGCTCGACCTGTACTTGAGCGCGCTGTGGCGGCTGTGGGACGACATCACCGGGCGAGCCGGCAGCGCCGACGCGTCGCTGGTGGCGGCGGTCGCCGGCGGGTTGTTCCGTACGGCCGATGACGCCGCCGAAGCCCTGGCTGAGGGGCATGAGAGGGCGCAGCGCCAGAGCGTGCGTCGCGAGGAGACGATGCGGCGTGAGTTCGTCGACGACCTGCTAAGCGGCGGCGGCGACCCGGACCTGGTGGGGGAGTGGGCCGCCCGCTTTGGCTTCAATCTGGCCGGCACGCACCTGGTGACCGTGGCTCGCACCGGCACCCAGCGAGTCCTTGTCGACGCGGGCCCGGTTCACGCCCGAGTCGAGACCCACGTGCTGGTGAGCTTCGGTGGGCGCGACGTGGTGGTGGCCACCAAGGACGGCGGCCTCGTCTGCGTGCTCCCGGCCACCGCAACCGACCCGGCCGTCGACGTGGCTCGCGCCCTGCACGAGAGCGGCGAGGGGCCTTGGCAGGTCGGCGTGGGCCGCCCCTATGCCGGTCCGGGCGGCCTGGTGCGCTCCTACAACGAGGCCTGCGAAGCGCTGGAGCTGGCCCGCCGCCTGGGCCTGGCCGACCCGATCGTCCGGTTCGAGTCGCTGCTGCCCTACCGGGTGCTCGCCCTCGACCCGATCACGGTCGCCGAGATGGTCCGGGCCGTGCTCGGCCCGCTCGATGGCGCCCGTGGCGGCCCCGAACCGTTGATAGCGACGCTCGACGCGTACTTCGCCGAGTCTGGCAACGCGTCGGGGACCGCACGCCGCCTCCATCTCAGCCCCCGCGCCGTCGTCTACCGGCTCGAACGCATCGCCCAGCTCACCGGTCACGCCGCCGACGACCCCGAAGGGCGCTTCGTCCTCGAGTTGGCCGTACGAGCGAGACGGATGATCAGCGACACCTGAGCGCCCTCACCGGCCCAATCGCCGTTGGGCGCCGGTGGTCGCTCGAAGGTCCCGGTGGGCGCCCGACGAGGCCGTCGCAAACTTGGGTTACCAATCCCTCTCAGTTCCGGCAACAATAGGGGCGTCAACACCGTCTCGTCGCGCCCTTGTCTGCCACGAGCCGGCAGTAGATGATGGGATACATGCACCCTCACCTGCCCACAACTCCGAGGAAGGCGAGATGCTCATAGCAACCGCGGCATTCGTCGCCTGCGCTGCCGGGCTCCTCGCCGCCGAATCCGCCCGACTGGCCCGGGTCGCCCGACTCTCGCTGGCGCCCCTGGTCGTGAGCACAAGGCGGCAGCGATGAACTGCCCAACGGACGGCACCGCCCTCGTGCTCGCCGAACGCATCGGCATTGAGATCGACCACTGTCCGGTATGCCGGGGGGTGTGGCTGGACCGGGGCGAGCTCGACAAGCCTGATCGACCGAGCTGCTGGCCTCGACACCGCCGGACCCGGTCGGGTCCGACGGCGTGACCACCACGATGATGACGATGACGACGACCGCTCTCAGTCTGACGGAAGCAGCCCATCCAAACGCAAGCGCAAGTCGTTCCTTGGCGACCTCTTCGAGTTCGGCGGCTGAGTCGACCCGGCTAGCCGCCCACGCCCCACCATTGAAAGGAGACCGCGGGCATGACCTTCGCCAACATCCTGTACCGGCGCGGCCACGACGGCTGGCGGTGGATGATCGTTTGCGCGCTCGCCGGCCCGCTGGCGGTGCTGCTGCTCGTCGACCAGGCCCGGGTCGTCGCACCCGGAGACCCCGCCCGTCATGATCGGCCCGCCCACCCCGGTCCGGGGCGGCCTGACGGTGGTCGTGCCCGCCGCGGCTGTCGGCCCGATGGGGGCGGCCACCCTCGACCGGTTCGGCGTACCCGTCGGCCGCGTCGTCGCCGCCGCACCGGTCGCCTTCGAGCGGGCAGGAACCGCGGCGTGGGACACGGTGCAACATGCAATGGGCGTCACCCTCGCCGAAGCCCGACAACGGTTCGCGCCGCACGCTGTCGAACTCGTCGTGGTCCCCGATACCCCGGAGTCGATTGCCGACTGGGCCACGCAGCATGCGCCAGCGGCCATCGTGACCACCCGCTCCGCCCAGACCCCCCGCACCCTGGCCCGGCTCATCCGGATCGCCGCCGACCGGCGCGGCGTGTCGACCCTCGTGCTCCACCCCACCACCCTGCCGGCCGCTCACACCACGGCGGCGTGATGGGCCTCGGCGCCACCCTCGCTTCCCTCGCCTTGGTGCACGTTGTCGAAGACCACCTCACCCGCTGCTGCGCTACCGCGCTCTGCGCCGTTCTCAAGGAGCACCATGCTGAAGGTTGATCCGGCCACCGCCGCCCACCATCGCCGCTACCCGTCGATCTCCCTGCTCGTCCCCCTGGCCGGCGCCACCCCGTGGCCGGCCAGGCTCGCCCGGCTCCGCCGCGACGCCATCGGCCGGCTTCGCGCCGAGTTCGGCGCCGGCGTCGACGCAACGCTGCTCGACCGCCTGGCCGACACCGTCGACTCGGCCGCCGCACCGCCCGGCGCCCGAAGCCTGGCCGTGTACGTCAACACCGACCGCTGCTCGGTCGTCGGCCTCGGCGTCGACGTCCGCGAACGCGTGGTCATCGACGACACCTTCGCCACCCGCGACCTCCTCGCCACCGACCTGCGCCAACCCCGCTACTGGGTGCTCGCCCTCAACCTCGCCGACCCGCAGCTGCTCCACGGCCACGGCGGCCGCCTCCACCCGTCGCCCCTAGAGCTCAACGACACCACCCCACACTCCAGCGGACGCGCCGGCCGCGGGCGGGACCGTGACGCGATGAACGACGCCCGCCGCACCCGACGCCTCCGCGCCATCGACATGGCCGTCGGCCCGGCGCTGTCCAGCAACCACGAACCCGTGCTGGTGGTCGGCCCGGAACCGACGCTGTCTCGATTCCTGGACCGGACCCGCCACGCGCACCGGATCGAGGGCATCGTCCGCCGAGCCCCCGACGCCCACCTCGACGCGCTGGCCGCCACCGTCGCGCCGTCGGTCGCCCAGATGCTCGCCGAGCGCCGACTCGACGCGCTCGAACACCTCGACCGTGCCGTGAGCAACGGCACGGCGGCCAGCGGCATCGAACCGGTGTGGCGCGCCGCCCGCCGCCAGCCCGGCCTCCTGCTCGTCGAGCACGCCTTCGAGCGGGCCGCCAGCATCACCACCGGCGGGCGCCTCGAACCCGCAGCCGACAGCGCCGCCCCCGGCGTGCTCGACGACGCCGTCGACGAGATCATCGAACGAGTGCTCAGCAGCGGCGGCCGCGTCGAGCTGCTCCCCGACGGCCTGATCGCCCACCACCAGCGGATCGCGTTCGTGCCCTGGCAGCGCAGGAGGCGCCGATGAGCACCGGAACGTGGGCACTGGCCATCGCAGCCGCCACCGCCGTGTCGGTCGCCGCGCTCCGCCGCTGGCGTCGCCCAACCTGGCTCCTAGCCGCCACCGGCGGGGACACCGGCAACTTCGCGCTGGTGCGGAGGGGCTGGCATCGCCGGGCCGCCTGCCGCCAGCCATCCCGAGCTGTTCCTTCCCCCGTCGAAGCCACCGGGGTCCGCCGTCGACGCCGCTCGCAAGCAAGCCTCCTGTTGCCAGGCGGACGCTATTCCTTCACGTCCCCGACGATTACGCCGCTACCACTGGGCCATGCGAGATAACGCCAACTCAGGTTCAGAAGCGCGGAGATTCGATTGCGGCCACCGAGCAACGTGACGATGTGGAGCGCGAGCCAGGCCAGCCACGCGGGGACGCCGGTGACGCGAAACCGCCCGTCAGACATCTCCACCACCGCCGCACCGCGCCCGATCGTCGCCATGGAGCCCTTGTCGTGGTAGCGGAACGCCTCCAGTGGACGCCCGGCCATGATGCGCTTGATCTGGCCCGCGAAGTGGGCGCCGGCCTGTAGTGCAGGCTGAGCGACCTGGGGCAGGACCTGGCCGTCGATGCGGGCGATGTCGCCCGCTGCGAATATACGGTCGTGGCCATCGACGCGAAGGTCGGGGCCGACGGCGAGCCGGCCTCCCTCCCGCTGCGGCAGGCCCCAGTCGGCGAGGTAGGAGGGAGCTGACACACCTGCCGCCCAAACGGTCATGTTCGACGGGAGCCTCTCTCCGTCGGAGAGCACGACCTCGTCGGCTTGGACCTCGGCTATCGCGGTGTTCAGCCGGACGTCGACGTGGCGGCGACGCAGCTCCTTCAGAGCGTATGCCCGCAGCTTGGGGTGGAACGGGCCGAGTAAATCACCTGCCATTTCGACCAGGATCACCCGCACCCGAGCCGGGTTGATCTCGGGGTACGCGTTAGCCAGGCCGGCGGTGCGCAGCTCGGCCAACGTGCCCGCCATCTCCACGCCCGTGGCGCCGCCGCCAACGATGACGACGGCGAGCTGGTCGGGACCGCGCCCGGTCGCGTAACGCTCCAGCGCGCCCATGAGCTCGTCGCGCAACGCGATGGCATCCGCTCGGGTGTACAGGCCACGGCTGTGCTCGTGGGCACCGGGTATGCCGAAGTGATTGACGTTCACACCGATGGAGATGAGCAGGTAATCGTACTCAAGCGCACCGCCGGCTTCGAACAGGATCTTGCGCGCCGCGTGATCGACGGTGGAAACGGTTCCGTGGCGAAAATGGGCATCCCTATTGCGCAGAAATCCCCGGACGGAGTAGGCGACATCACCGGGGTTCAGCCCACCGGTGGCCACTTGGTAGAGCAGTGGTTGGAAGGTGCTGTAGACGTTGCGGTCGACGAGGGTCACGTCTGCCCCCGACCCGGCCAGCTCCCGAACCGCCGCCAGCCCGGCAAAACCGGCACCGATTATGACGACTCTCGGCCGTGCTCCGTCCTTCGCGTCTCCTGTTGCCATCTCACTCAGCGTAGATCACTGCAGGAGGTGGCAGCCGGCCTCGACGCGGCCCACACACCGTTACATCGTCGAAGGCTGGGGTGCGCGTGGCTGCGCGTGGAGGGCGAATGGATGTCCGGCCAGCGGCTTGACGCCCGGTGTTGTTGCGGCCCACCGGAGGTGAAGATAGGTCCGGCCCCCCGGAGGTGAAGATCAACGGTTCCCCGGAGGCTCGTGGCGGGCCAAGGTGTGTCCAGAAGCTCCCGGATGAAGCCAACCGCTCCGGCCATTCTGGTGGCCGACCCATCGAGAACCCCTGTCGTGTCGCACCGCCGGACCGACTTGTGACCTCCCTTGGCACCCATGTTTCACGAGTTCCCGATTTGGCGGAACCGCTCGTCGTCCGCTAGCTCGGCTCTGAACTGGCTCAGCATGTCCTCCATGCGCTCGGGTTGATGCTTGATGTCGTCGCACAACGCCAGCATCTCGTTGCGCGACGCGAGGCGAATATTGGTCCGGTACGGTTGGCGACGCAGGTCCGCCTCGGCCGCCGCGTACAGCTCGGGCCCCAGGCAATCGCGGGCCATGCGCAGCTTCTCCTCATAGGACGGCGGCATGATCGCCAACCGGAAGTCGAACCGTCCCGGGCGTTGAACGGCGGCGTCGACGGTTTCCAGATGGTTCGTGGCGACGAAGAAGACGCACGCGGCCCGGTCCGCCAGCGCCTGGAGCTTGGGCAGGAGGCTGGTGGTGAGGAACTTCTGCTCGAAGCTGCCAGCCGAATCGGCCCGGCTGTGCATCAGGGGCTCCATCTCGTCGAAGAGGATCACCGTGTCCTCGAGCTCCAGCAGCTCCGAGAACACCCGGGTTGCCACCGTGGCGATGAGGGAAGGCCCTCCTGGGCGAAGTCGCTCGGGTCCAGCATGACGAGGGGCCATCCGAGGTACTCCGCGGCTTTGCGGACGTAGGTGGTCTTGCCTGTGCCGGGCGGGCCGAACAGGATCGCCGAGCGGGCCCTGCCCCGGGCGTTGGCGCTGCGGACCAGCGAGTAGGCGGGTTGGTCGCCGGGCACGCGCAGTGGATCGAGCAGCCGCTCTCGGAGGAGATCGCCCAGAACCACCGGGCCGTCCTGGGAGCGGGGGACCTCGGGCTGGTAGAGCCCGTCGAAGGCCCGGGGGTTGGGCGCCTGGCCCGGCTCACTGCGGAAGCCTTCGCGGACGATCGACTCGATCCGCCACGACAGGTACGACGTGTACAGCTGGAGGAAGGAGTACACCTCGGCCGTGGCCCACGACTGGGGGGTGGTGTCCTCGACCAGATGCGCAGAGCGCCACATCGGAGGGCCGTAGCGGCGGAGAGCATTGCGGGCCGCCCAGTCTACGGCGCGGGTCAGGTGCTCTTCCCAGGGCACAAGCAGCGACCACTGGCTCTTGAAGTCGCGTAGGACGCAAGAGAGGAGCTCGAATGAGAAGCAGTGCGCCTCGCCGTGGTTGCCATACCGGAAAATGGGGTC
>CAYZMG010000012.1:0-56978 GCA_964479465.1 uncultured Acidimicrobiales bacterium | reverse complement strand
CTCCCACACGCCCCGGTCGAGCTGGGCCTCGAACAGGGTCCGGAGCCCCGACTCAACGAGGCTGTCGCCCAGGCGGTACCGGTTGAACCGGTACTGGATAAGGAGGTTGTAGCCCAGCTGATAGGCGTCGCTGCGCTCGTCGTGGCCGCTGTGGAAAAGGGCGATCTGGCGGTAGAGCTCCATCTCCGACCACTGCATGCTGCGTGCTGCGAACTCGCCTTCGTGCCGGCCCCAGGCGGCGAGAGCGTGCATGGCCCCGTAGGTCAGGTAGCCGTGGGGGAGGAAGCGCTGCTCATCCGCATCGGGATCCGTCTTGGCCGGCATGGCCACGCCCTGATTATCGAGCTCGTGCTCCAAGCGCCCCGCGGCGTCGCCAACCATGGTGTCAACGGCGGGTTCCGGCTGCGGACCCACGACCTCACGCAGCAGGGGGAGGATCTGGCCGATAGTGAAGGGGTTCATGTGGTCGAGCCCGATCGTGCTGAGTTGTCCGCTCTTGTACCGGTCAAGCACGATCCCGAGCAGGCCGGTGAAATCGGCGTGACCGGGCTTCACCGCGGCGGAAACCAGCAGCGAGCGCACGCAGGCCGCGGTGCTGGCCAGGCTGGCCCTGGCCGTCCCGTCCCGGGGCTGGCCGACCAGAGGCATCACGTTCGCGAAGCCCCCCACAGTGACACGACCTTCGGCGAGCCGCGTCAGCGAGCCCAGGTCCTGCGAGAGGTAGAAGTGGTCGAGGGCTTCCAGGTGGGTGGCAGCTAGGTCCGACGTCCGCCGCTTCAGGGCGCGCAGCGCCACCAGGGTCTCCTGCCGCATCGCGGCCGCTGCGTTCGGACTACGCAGCCCGGCGGAGCCAGCGTCGCTCACTGGCGTCTGCATGCCATCTCCTCTCTCTTCTTTGCTGATGACGCGCTGCTGACGGGCGGAGCCCGATCAGCGGAAGCGAGGTTCGGACATTCGAGCCAGGCTCTCCTCCTTATGGGTTCGCTCGTCGTGACCGATCTGGCGAAGGAGGTCGGCCTGGCTTGCGAACGTGCCGTACTCGGCTGCAAACGGGTTCTCGTACGGTGTTTCCTCGAACGCTTCGTTCTCTTGCACGAACTCGGCGTACTCGTGTTCGGCGTGGTCCTCGAAGTCGGCATTCAGCCGATAACTCCAAGCTGGCTTGGCCGCATACAGGAGCCACGACAGGTGGTAGTACCCCAGGGCGATGAGTTGAGGAAAGAGGCGGTACCGAACGAAGGTCTCGCGCTGGTCCGATTTCTCGACCAAGTCCTCGAGGATGAGGAGGTGCCACTGCTCGTTGTCCTGTTGAGCTCGGCTCTCGGCTACATACTCGAAGATGCGCCGAGCGAAGTTGGGTCGCGAGTACCTATGAGTGACGGCCACATAGGCCACCTGCTCCCACGCTTGGTACGGCACCCGGGCGATTACCTCGAGCACCTTGAACTTCGACAGCGTGCGTGGGCGGCCGTAGACGATGTCGAGCAGTACGAACAGCGCCCGGGACGCAAGGCCGTAGTTTCGCCGGGCCGTAGCCAGTGTCCGCTGCTGCTCGATCCGTAGCTGGTGGCGGTCCAGCTTCGGCGGCCCGCCGCGCACTTCATCGTTTCCAGAGATTGTGAATGGATTCACAATCTCACCATAGCGCAGCTGCGGCGAACAAGCTGTCGGAGTGTCAAGGATGCCGACATGAAGGCCGCCCCTCTCGGGACCCCGGAACCCCTGCGGCGCCGTCCGGAAGCTGCAGCGGGACACGACGGAGCGGGGTTGCGAGGAGGGCGAAGACGCCGACGAGCTCGACCGGCGGGAGCCCGACTCCGACTTGACGACGTTCGTCCGGCCACGGGCGGCCCGGGCGGTCTCGCCCCTCCCCCGCGGCGCCGAGGGCGCTTTAGCACTCCCTCAGCGCCACGGTGCTGTTGCGGCTCACCACACCCTCCCCGACCCGTCGAGGATCCTGACCGCCGAGCACGCCGAGGCGGTCGCCCTTACCCTCGGACGCGAGACGCCGGCATGCCGACCGACGTGCTCGAGATCCCTACTACGGACAACGACCGATCACCGGCGTTCCTGTTCCAGTCCCTGACTGACGGTCAGTCGTCGATGAGCCTGCGCAGGTGGTCGGCGACGTTAGCCGGGGTGATGCCGAGCTTTTCAAGCACCGTCTGCCCCGGCGCAGAGGCCCCGAAGCGCTCGATCGACACCACGTCGTTCGCGTAGCGATCCCATCCCATGGCCACTCCAGCCTCCACTGCCAGAGTGGGCAGGTTCTGCGGTAGGACGGAGCCTCGATAGTCCTTGTCCTGCTGCTCGAAGAGCTCCCACGACGGCATCGACACCACGCGTACTGGGACGTCGAGGGAATCGCGTGCGGCTAGGGTGACCTACAACTCACTGCTGGTGGCGATGATCGTCGCCCGGGCGTCGTTGGCATCGAACGCTCGATTTCCTGGTCATGGGGCGCCCTGCACCGGAGTGGGCGGTAACGCTCAACCTCGCCCATACTGCGCGCCCCAGAACCTCCCTACTCGGCCACCCTGGGCTAGGTCAGGCCGCCCCACAGGCCGGCCACGATGACGTAGCCACAGTGGTGCCGGTCGGGGGCGCCGCGCCATTCGCGTCGGGGCATTTGCGCCGCGCCTCTTGATTTCGCCGAGTCAGGCCGATCGGGTGATCTCGCGCGGTAGAGACAAGACCACCGGCTGCAGAACGACAGGGAGTGGAACTCAGCTGGCAATCTCGATCGAGCGCTCGCCGGATGTGTGGCGTCGGCTCACTGCCCACAGGCCGCTACCACCGTCATCGGAGCGCGCCAGAAATTCCCAGTCGCCGTCCGGCACGGAGACGAGCCCGGCGTTCAGCCGCGCCGCCATCGCTGCAGCCGTGTGGGGCCCTGGGTACCACGCCACCCGAGCCCAGCGGCCCGGGTTAGCAGCGAGCTCCACCAGCGTTCGGTACAGCTCGCCTTTCGCCGAGCGGCCTGGGCGTCGCACGGACGCCTCCGCCCGCAGCGCCTCTTTCGGCGCCATGCCACGCCGGCGCCGGAGTTTCTTGCGCTCGGCCTCGGTCAGGCCGCCCCACACCCCCTTCAGGTCGGCGATCCCGAGCGCGTAGTCACGACATTCTGCGAGCACGGGACAGACGCCGCACACGTCCTTGGCCGGCTCCACGGCCTGGCCGCGACTTGGGAAGAACACCTCGGTCGGTACGAGCTGGCACGCGCCCCTGGAGGTCCACTCGGCGGGGAACGGCACCTCCTCCATGGGCAGGGCGGCGCTCAACGTGTCCTCGTCGGCCGTGCCGGTCGGCCCCTGAGCCGCGCGTGAAGCTCCTCGACCGAACGGGCCGTGGACGCCCGGACTTTGGTCCGTCCCACCTGCAGCGAGGGTTGCTCCGCCTGCGACCCCAGGGCCCGGGCCAGGAAGCGACGGCTGTGGCCAGCGGCCACGAGCTCGTCAAGGAGCCGCCACGTCGGAGTGGCATCGACTCGCTGGCCACCCCGGACAGCGCAGGCCCGCACTGCCAGGATCCTGGCCAGGGTCTCGGGCCGGACACGCCGAGACGGCCGCCGCCCCCGCCCGGGCTCGCCGTAGACGATCTTGCTCAGGCTGCCGTGGGACACCCCGGACAACCTGGCCACCGTCTTGAGGCCCACCCCCGCCGCGGCCAGCGCCACCAAATGGTCACGGGCCGGCACCGCGCTCACGTACGGGAGCCAGATCTCATCGGGCCGGGCAATAGCGCGACGGCGCGTGCGGTCGTAGTCACGACGGGCGACTGTGCATCGATCGCACCGGCAGCGCTCCACGACCGCCTTGGCGTAGGTGCCGTGGGGGCGCCCGGCTGAGGTCGGCTCCGTGCCGACTGGGGTCCGCCGCTGCGCCGGCGGCGCTTCGGTCCTCCGCCGAGGTGGGCCCGGCGGCGGGGGCTCGCCGAAGACCAGGCCGTAGGTCGCCCGCCGCCGTACTGCCGACGAGGGGGACCCGGCCATGACCGCCGGCGATCCGGGCGACGATGCAGCGGGCTCAGCCGCCATCGGCATTGCCTTCCAAGCTGATCCCCGGGCCGCACCGCGGCCACAGGCGGGGATCAGGTTGGTGCCCAGCCCGAGGGCGCCGGCGTGCCGGGGGGTCAAGGGAGGGGCGTCGCCCCAGCGAGGAGCGCTGCGCCAGCGGCGCCCCGCAGCGGCCCTTGACGCCACCAGCGCCCGGTGCCACCAGGAGATCCCGACGGCGCGGGCGTCGTCGTGCATGGCGCGAGGCACCCGCCGACGCCGCGCGGGGAGGGTCGGTAGCGGTTTGGCGGCGAACCTGGCCGGCTCGGACCGCAGCGTCGAAGAAGTTCGTCATCGACGCACTACGGGTGCGCCGGTCGGCCGAGTCGGACACCGAAATGTTCCTCGGGTCCGAATTTCCTTGTCCGGATCGCCGCTCGGCCGCGCCCGTAGTGGTCCGTACCGCGCCGACCACGAAGGAGAACCCGTTGCTACTTGGCTTCCTCGCCGCCCTCCGCCCGGCACTGGCCCGCCCGGTCCGGGCCGTGGCCAGCGTTCTCGCCCAGGTCACCGTCACCCCCAGCGCCACCGGCCTGCCCGGCGGCGCCCTGGCCCAGAAGGTCCTGAACTGGACCTCCCAGATCGCCCTGTGGGGCTCGCTGGCCAGCCTGCTGGTGGGTGCTGCGGTGTGGGGCATCTCCCAGCACGCCGGCAATGGCTACCAGGCCGGTCGGGGCCGCAACTTCGCCGTCGCCGGCGCCGTCGGCGCCCTGCTCGCCGGCCTGTCCCCCACCATTGTCAACACCCTCTTCGCCGGCTGACGTGACCCGACGTACCCGCATCACTCTGGCGGCCGTCGCCGGTGCGGTCGTCGTGCTGGCGGCCGGACAGCTGCTCCTTCCCGGCTCCCGCCAGACCCACGACGCAGCAGTACCGGTCGTCGCTGCGCCCGCGGTGGCCGCCAGCTCACCCCCACCGACGTTGGTCGCCACCACTCGAGCCGGGGTGACCACCACCGTCGCCGGCGTTCCCACGGGGTTCGCCCACGACCGCGACGGGGCCAAGGCGGCGGCCACCGCCTTCGCCCAGACCTACGCCACCCTGGTCGCCCTGGATCAGGCCGGGGCCGTGGCCGCCAAGCGGGCCATGGCGTCGAGCGCCTCGGCCGACCAACTGGTAGCCGCCATGACCTCCAAGCTGGCCACGCTGCGCAAGGTGTGGCCGGTCGGCGCCATCAGCTACCGGGTGGCACCCCTCGCCGTACGGGTGCGGATGGACGGCCCCGACGCCGCCAGCGCAGATGTCTGGTACGTCGGGGTGGTCGCGGGCCGAGGCATCCCCACCTACGAGGAGTGGGTCACCCAGAGCTTCACGCTGGTGTGGGAGCGAGATGGCTGGCGCATTGCCGCCGAGAGCGACGCACCGGGCCCCCGGCCCGACCCCGGTCGCCAGAGCCCGGCGACGCCGGCCGAGCTCGACGCCCGCCTGGCCGGCTTCGAGGCGGTGCCGTGAGGGCGCGGCGACGGGTGGGAGCGGCATTGGCCTTGGTGGTCATGGTCGCCTTCATCGGCGTAGGCGTGGCGTTGCTCGCCGTGGCCGGGGTGCTGACACTCACAACCGCGGCGCTGGATGCCATGGGCGGCGGCGGAGCGAGCTCGCTATACGCCCCGGGCGTGGCTCTGGCGCTAGGCACGGAGCTGATCGCCGGGGCGTTGCTGGTCGGGTGGCACGCCGGCGGGCGACGAGGCGAAGGAGAGGGCGCGGACCATGGGCCCGTTCTTGGCTGACATCCCCAACCCGCTCAACGCGGTCGGCGACGCCCTCGGTGGCGTGGCCTCCAGCGCGGCGAAGTCGGCCTTCGAGTTCTTCATGTCCCGCTTCGCCGACATGCTGGCCGATGCGGCCAAGAAGGTGAGCGACGAGCTGCTCGGGTTCCTGGGCACCTCGACCTCGGTCAACATCGACAGCGGGTGGTTCGCCGGGCCCCGGGCCAAGCCCATCCTCGGCGTGGTGGCCGCCGCGGCCGGGGTGTTCCTCGTCCTGTTCCTGCTCTTCGCCATCGTCCAGGGCCTCCTGGCCGGCGACCCGGCCGTCATGCTGCGCACGGCGTTCCTCGAGGTCCCGGTGTCGGTGTTCGGGATGCTGGTCCTATTCGCGGGGACCGGGGCCCTGCTCGGCCTCACCGACGCCCTGTCTGCCGCCGTGCTGTCGACTGTTCCCGAGAGCTTGGCCCGGTTCTTCGAGGGGTTCACCAAGGGGCCCCAGATCGTGGCCCTGGGCTTCGTGGGCTTCCTCGGGGTGCTGCTGTTCATCGTCTCGTCGATCCTGCTCTACATCGAGCTCATGGTGCGGGCCTCGCTCATCTACCTGCTCGTCGCCGCCGCGCCCGTCGGCCTGGCGGTACGGGTGTGGCCCCAGCTACGGGGCGTCTGGCACAGCTTCGTGCGCCTGGGGGTCGCCCTCATCGTCAGCAAGTTCGTCGTCGCCCTGGCGCTGGGCCTGGGGGCGGCGGCCCTGGGTGGCGGCGGTCCCACCGACGGCGACTTCGGGACCCAGGCGGGCCTGACCCTGCAGGCCGTCGTGGTCGGCGTGACGTTGATGTCGCTGGCCTCCTTCTCACCCTTCCTGGTGCTCAAGCTCATCCCGGTGTTCGAGGCCGCCCTGGTGGCCCAGGGCATCAGCCGGGGCCCGGCCCGCGCCGCCCAGACCGGTCTGCAGGGTGCCTACTACGCCAAGGGCCTGCAGCGACTGGCCGGCGGAGCGGGCCGGGAAGGCGGGGGCACGGGCGCCGCGACGGGTGGCGGACCGACGGGTGGCGGAGGTGGTGGCGGCTCAGGTGGAGGGGGCGGGTCGACGGCCGGCGGTTTCGGCGGTGGGTCGGCCTCTTCGGCCAGCGCAGGCTCCGCAGCCGGCGGTGGGGCGGCCGGCGGTGCTGCGGCCAGTGGCGGAGGTGCAGCAGCCGGGGCGGGCGCAGCGGCCGGGCCCGCCGCCGCAGTCATGGTGCCGGTAGGGGCGGCCAAGGCCCTGTCCGGCAAGGCCAAGGAGGCCGCCGCTGAAGCCGGCACTTCGGGAGGAGGTGGGGCATGAGCCCGCGCACCTATCGCCTCGACCCCCAGGACCGCACCGGGTGGATGTTCGGCCTGGCCGGCCCCCAGATCGTCACGCTCGGCCTCGGCATCGTCGTCGGCGTGCTGCTCATGCAGGCGGGCGTGGCGTTGTCGGCGTCGGCGGTGCCCATGGTCGCCTGCCTCGTGCTGGGCCTGGTCAGGATCGGCGGACGTTCGCTGCTGGAGTGGGTGCCGTCGGTGTGGCGCTGGGTTCGCACCGGCGGTGGCAATGCCCAGGTGTGGCTGGCGCCGCTGACCCGGACCGCCGCGCCGTTGGCGACGACTCCACCCCTGCCGCCGCCCCTCGACGCTCAGGTGATCCTGGTGGCCGGCGAGGACCGTGGCGCACCGGTGGCCGTCGTCCATGACCAGCGGGCCGACACCTACGCGGCCAGCCTCAAGGTGGCCGGGCGCCAGTTCGCCCTGGTGGAGCGGGGCGAGCAGGAGAACCTGCTGGCCATGTGGGGCGACGCCCTGGCCCCGTTCTGCCAGGAGCGGGGCCCGGTCATCGAGGTCCGCTGGAGCGAGTGGGCGGCGCCGGCGGGGATGGAGGAACAGCACGCCTACCTGGCCGAGCACATGATCGACGACCCCCAGGACCCCGCCGTCGTCTCCTACCGCCAACTGCTGCGCACCAGCGCACCGGTGGCCACCCGCCACGAGGTCCTCGTCACCGTGGTGGTGTCGGCTGGGCGGATCAGGGCCAAGGTCGCCGCCGCCGGCGATCGCCACGCCGTGGCCATCGATGCACTGGTCAACGAGGTCGGCCTGCTGCGGGTCCGGCTGGAGCGGGCCGGGCTGGCCGTTTCGGCGCCGCTCACCCCCCATGAGCTGGCCCGGGCCCTGCGGGTGCGCCTCGACCCGACGGTCATCCCCACTCTGGACCGCCGGGGCCGCAGCCTGGGCGACCGGGCCGGACTGGTGGAGCCGGGCGACGGTGGCCCGCTGGCCGCCAAGGCAACGTGGTCGCACTGGCAGGTCGACGGCTCGTTCCACCGCTGCTTCTACTTCCGGGAATGGCCACGCTCCGAAGTCGGCGCCACGTGGATGTCGGACCTGCTCCTCTACGGCAAGGCGGTGCGCACCGTGGCCGTGTCCTATCAGCCGGTGCCGCCCCGGGTCAGCCAGCGCACCATCACCCGCCAGGCGGCCAAGCTCGAGTCCGACGCCGAGCACCGGCGCAAGACCGGCTTCCGGGTCGGCGCCCAGCACCGCCGGGCCGCCCTCGCCGTCGAGGAGCGGGAGGAGGAACTGGTGGCCGGCTTCTCCGAGTTCGAGTTCGCCGGTCTGGTGTCGGTGGCCGCCGCCAGTGAGGAGGCCCTGGAGAAGGCGTGCGCCGACCTCGTCCAGGTGGCGGCGGGCTGTCAGATCGAGCTTCGCCCCCTCGACGGCCGCCAGGCCGAGGGTGTCGGCGCCTGCCTGCCCCTGGCCCGGGGCGTGGCCCCCAAGGGGCTCCTGCATTGACCGAGGCAGCCGCGAAGGAGCTGTCGTGATGGCGAGGACCGACCGTCGATCGAAGCGACGCGTCCCGTGGGCGCCGGTGATGCTCAGCCGCGACGAGGTCGGCGACGTCGACCTGGATGACGCCCGCACCGGGCGGCGTGACCGCCAGTCGTCGGATCAAGCCGGCGCCACCCGCGGTGGTCTCGCCCGGGCGGCACGGTCGTTGTGGACACCCGGCCTGCGCATCCCTCGCCACCGGGCGACAACAGCGCACCTGTGCTCGGCCTACCCGTTCCAGGCGGCCGAGGGCCTCGGTGGTCGGGGGGTGATGCTCGGCACCGACCACCTGGCCGGGGGCGCCGCGTTCTGCTTCGACCCGTTCGAGGCCTACACCCAGAAGCTGGTCGACTCGCCCAACTGTCTGGTGCTCGGGGTTCCACGGGCCGGCAAGTCGACGTCGTGGAAGACGTTCCTCTACCGCTGCATCGGGGTGTTCCGCTCACCCGGCGGCATGCCCCGGTGGACGGCCATCTGCGACCCCAAGGGCGAGTACCACGGCCTGGCCGCCGCCCTCGGCCTCGACGTGATCTCGCTCTACCCGGGCGGCCCGACCCGGCTCAACCCCCTGGAGCCGGGCCCGGCCGCGGCGTGGGCCACCGCCGACGAGCTGGCCGGCCGGCGGGCGACGATGGTCGGCGCGCTCATCGGGGCGGTGATGGGTCGCGACCTCGTCGGTCTCGAAGACTCGGTGCTCAGCTGGGCCCTGGCCGCCATCGGAGCGCTGCCCCGCCGCGATGTCCCCACCCTGGCCGACGTGGCCCAACTGGTGGCCCATCCGACCGCCGAGATGGTGGGCCGGGACCCGCTGCGGCGCACGCCCGAACAGCTCGCCGCCGGGGCCGAGCACGTGCTGCTGGCCTTCGACAAGTTGCTGTCGGGGCGGCTACGGGGGATGTTCGACGGGCCGTCGACCGTGCCCATCGACTGGTCGGGTCGGGGCATGGTCATCGACCTGTCCTCGGTCCACCATGACCCCGCCGCCCTCACCCTGGTCATGGTGGCGGCCACCGGCTGGCTGCAAGCGGCCATGGCCGTGCCCGACGGCACGGAGACTCCCCGGCGCATCCAGGTGATCGACGAGGCCTGGGCGCTGCTGGCCCAGGAGCGGGTGGCGCTGTACTTCCAGGCCACGACCAAGCTGTGCAGCCAGTACGGGGTGGTGAACGTGGCCATCGCCCACCGCATCAGCGACCTGTCATCCCAGGCCGCCGACGGCTCGACCACGGCCAAGGTGGCCATGGGCCTGCTGCATGACACCGACTGCCGGGTGCTCTTCCGTCAGTCCACCACCGAGGTGGCCCAGGCCGCCGAACTGCTGCAGCTGACCGAGGCCGAGGCCGAACTTCTCCCCAAGCTGTCCAAGGGCCGGGCCCTCTGGAAGGTCGGCCAGCACACCGCCGTCGTCCAACATGTGGTTGCCCCCGGCGAGTGGGCCTTCTGCAACACAGATCAGAGGTTGACGGTTTAAGACCTTGGGTTCACGCAGACTGAAGGAACCTCGGGCGGGAACTGGCGGTCGGGAGCCGGTCGCGAGCCTACGCGGACCCTTGGGTTCCGGAACGCGAGGCGCCATCGTTGAGGTAGTTGGGCCGAGGGGTCGCGGGCCAGTGCTTCCACTAGGTCGCTGCCAGACGATGCTGCTGCAGCCTCTCGACCAGCTCTCGCAGAGCCGCCCGATTGCTCTCATACCAAAGCATGCGCTGCGCTTCATCAAAGCCGCACCACCGCAGCTCGGTGTGTTCGGACGACAGCACGATCTTGCCGGGACACTCGAGGGCGAAGGAGTACTCGGGGATCGTGAGCATGCCCGAGGGCCAACTGGACCGGGCTGGGAAACACTCCGCGGGAACCGATCCCTGGGAGTCCAGGGCATAAAGCTCGTCGGCCTGATCCAGGCCCAGCTCCTCGCGAACTTCGCGGCGAGCGGCGTCCGGCGGCTCTTCGCGGTCTTCGCCGCCGCCCGCAACGCACTGCCACACATCGTCGTCGGTGCGTCGCAGCAGGCAGAACTCAGCGGACTGCCCCATACGCCGGAAGGGCAAGACGAGGACTTGAAACGGGGCACGTGCCGCGACGAGATCATGCCTTCGAGGCAGTCACCCGCGCCCTTCGCACGTGGATCGGTTCAAACGAACTCGTTGATGCACGGGTCCGAGGGGATCGGAATCGTGCGATCAGCAGCGCCCGGCTGTGGTGTCGCTTTGGTCCAGTCTCGACGTGTAGCGGAGCGCGCCCTCGACGCTGAGGCCAAAGGGCTCACAGATCGGGCGCACGTCGCCGCCCGTGGCACGGACCTCGTCGAGGATGCGGTCCTCGCGCAGTCCATCCCGACCCGGTTGACTAGGAACAGCTCCACAAGCACGCCATCGAGCAGGAACGCCCGCTTGTGGGGAAAGCGCTTGGCGCCGATCTCGTCATGGTGGTGAAGCCAGGCCTCCAAGGCGTCGGGATTGGAGTCGATGACCAGCAGATCTATCCCCGCGGGGCGTGGATCGTAAAGGCCCAGGAGCTGCTCGGCCCAGCCCCGAACAGACACGCCTCGAAGCCGGTGTCAGTGAGACACCGGACGGCGGCCGCCACGAGCGCGCAGTCATTGGTCACGGCGGAGAACTCTGGCTGAGAAGCCTGCGGCTCGCGGCACCCCGGCGGGAGCGGGCGGTCGACGAGGTCCGTCAAGTCAGGGGCCGGCCTTGGCATCGGTGGTGAGGATCAGAGTCGAGAGTTGTGCCGAGGATGGGGGGCGAGCGCTGCCGAGGTGGCAACGACAGCGTCCTCGCCGGCCAGACGACGAAGCTTACGCTCGGCGTAGTAGAAGCGGCCCCGGAGATGGGCCGGGCGTAGGGTCCCGTGAACGAGCAGCCCCTCGCCGGGAGGGACCTGACGGAGGATGTCGGCGGGGACGAGACGTACCCGGGTCGCCGACTCGTTCACGCTGTGTCGTCCGTGGCCCACGTCGGCCGAAGCACCCCGCTGGATGACCTCCTCGTCGCCGAGCAGTCGGCTCACGTAGTCCATGGTCGAGGGGTCGGAGATGCCCGAGAAGAAGATCTTCGTGCCGTGGTTGGTGAGTACCGAGTCGGCCAGGGTCCCGTAGGCGTTGTCGATCTGGGCCTTGGACTGCCAGATGGTCACCAGCTGGATGCCGATGCCCGAACAAGTGGAGGCGACCTGGGGAAGCCAGCGCGCCGGCGTGTTGGCCGCCTCGTCGAGGACGAGCAGGGTGTCGGGAAGCCGCGAGCCGTGCTCGTTCTGCCATTCGTAGGCCTGTTGCAGCAGGTCGTCGAGGATGCCGCCGAACACGGTTGCCAGGCGCAGTTGCTCATGCACCGGTGAGCAGATGTACAGCGTGTTGGGGCCGCTCACCAACCACTCCAGGGTGATGTCGCTGTTGACCGAGCAGTCAGCCACCACCGGGTCCTCCCAGTTGCTGACCATGGTGAGGGCCGTGGTGTAGAAGCCGGAGCGGATGCGGGGGTGCTTGTCCCACAGGGACTTGAGCAGGCGCATGGCGATGGCCGCGTGGCGCCGGCGGACCGGGTCGGCGGCAGCGAGGATGGGGTCGAGGCGCTTGGTGATGTCAGCACGGGCACCCTCCTCAGCCAGCACCCAGTCGACGACGTGGCCCATGGTGGCCTCGGAGACGGCGGCGGTGAAGAGCAACGGCCACAGGAGCTGCTCGGCCATGGCCCCGAAGTACCCGTCGTGGGGAAGACTGTCGGGATCCGCGCTGGCCAGGGCGTGGGCCAGCTTCATGGCCCCGGTCACGTCGCCGCATTTGGCCACCGGCGACCAGTCCGACCGGGGCTGGCCTCTCACGATGCCGGTGGGGTCGAACACCTTGATCTCACCACCGCGCAGCGCTCGACGGCGGTCGATGGTGGCGCTGAGCAGGTCGCCCTTGACGCTGGAGAGGACGGCCGGTCCTTCGTTCTCGAGGATGGCCGAGATGATGTTGGCCGACTTGCCACAACGGCTGGGCCCGATCACCGCAATGGCCGAACGATCGCCGAACCGGCTCCCGGGACGGGGTGGCTTGGCCGGGTTGCGTAGCTCACTGGCCACCAGGTGCCGGCCCACCCGGCCGAGGATGAGCCGTCCCGGCTTCGGTCCTCTGACGATCAGCGGGCGCAGGTCTCGGGGAGTCGCCAGCCGGGCGTTGGTGTCGACACCGAGGCGGGTGCGCTTCTCCATGCCGACGCGACCGCGTCCGAAGACTCGGAGGCCGACTACCACAGCCACGAGAGCGAGGAGGGCAGCGAAGCCTGTGCAGGCCCAGTAGAGGGGAGCGGTCGGGAGCGCGTCCTTCCAGGGTGGGCCCCACGCCAGGCGGGGGTCCGTTGCGTTGGCCGGAAGGCGGAGGAGGGCATGGAAGGTCGGCCCCAGACCGGCGGCCAGCCGGTGACCAATGAGAACGGCGGCGAGCTGGGCGCCGACCCAGGTGATGGCGAGGGCACCGAGCGTTATGACGAGGAAGATGGCCTCGCCGGACCCGTTCCGCCCGTTCGCTTCACGAGCGGGCATCAGCCGCAGGGTCCCGCCGACGCCACGCACTTGCGGGGTCGCATCTCGCCCTGTACCTCGGCGACGAGCACTTGCTCGACGCGGTGGCGCCTACGCCGCAGGGAGTCGAGGTTGTAACCCATTCTCTTGGCCACCTCCGTGGTTGGGTGGCCGCAGACCCGGGTGGCGTAGACGAGGCGGGCGTCGGCCGGGCGCAGCACCTGGCGCTCGACGGCATCGACGAGGAACAGGGCCAGGGTCTCGGCGTCGGAACGAGCGGGTGCGGCAATGCCGGCATGAACATCGCTCAGGGTGATCCGACGGTCGTGATCACGGCGATGGGCTCGGGCGTGGGCACGTAGCCGGGCCCAGGTGCGGTCCAGCACGGTGCGCAGGCGGAAGAGCGGGGCCTCGGCGGCCACCTGTGTGATGCGTTCGTAGGCGGTGCTGACCAGGAACTGATCGAGCTCGGCGACGGTTGCGAACGGCTCGCGGGCCGCGCCGACCAGGTCGAAGTGCTGTCTGGCGAGCGCGGCCAGACCGGGTACGAGCGCCTGCAGGACTGTTCGGGCAGCCCAGGGGTCGGAGACCGCTTCCTCGGTGATGGCTTCGATGAGGTCCCTCGCCGCGGCGTCGTGCCGGTGAGCCAGTCGGACCAGCTCGGCCGGCGTGGCGAAGCGGGCGAGGGCGGGACGAGTCGTCGCCCATCCCTGGAGCGCGGAGCGGGCGCCGGCGGACTCGCCGTCGCGCTCCCAGGTGTCTTGCAGGTCCCGGAACAAGTTGGTCATGCCGGGACCCTGCGCCCACGCTCTTGCCGTGGGACTTGCCCTGGAGCTTGCCGAGAATGTGAACAGTGGGTAAAGGATTTCGGGGGTGGGTTGGCAACGTGACGACGACAGGTGTAGGGCTCCCCCGAGGATGAGCAATCGCCCCCGTGCGCACCAGCTGAGGACGGTGACGACAGGATGAGCGCTGCGTCACCTTGCCGACGACCTTGCCGAAGATCTTGGCTCGGGCGAGGAGTGGCTCTGCCTGGGCCGCGACGTAGGTCTCCCCGCCGCCGAGCCGGAAGTCGGACTCAGGCCCTTCGTCCCGGAAGCCGATCGTTGATCGGACGAGCCGTCAACCGTCGATCCGCGTAGGAGGTGAGGGTCTCATGACTCAGAAAGGAGGGCTTGGGAGGGGTTCACCGAGGGACGATCCTGCTGGCCGGCTTCGAGCAGCTTGAGGGTCGGCCGATCCAGCGGCTCGATAGCCGGACTAGCCGTCACACCAGGTGTTGCGGCATGCTGCCAAGGTTGTCCAAGACGGCGGTGTTGTACCGATCGGGGATGCCGGCCTGGTCGGCGAGGTGCCGCCACAGTTTCTCGGTCACGACGATGTCGCAGTACGGCAAGGCGACGCTCAGTGCGCCCAGGTCGTTGAGATCATTCGCCTCCCAATGGGCCTGCCCGTCGGCATGCCGGAGACGACGCAAGTCGAAGATCACGTCTCGGCTCGGAAGCGCGTGGAGCAACGCGGTCAGTCCCTCGGCCGTGTCGAGATCCGGAGACTCGGCGTTGGTGATCCCGGCACGCGCGAGCGCCGTGTTGAGAGGCTTCTGGATGTCCATGACCTCGGTCGCGGCAACCCAGTCGTGGATCTTCTTGGGCGTTGCGGGTCCATCCTGCACCAGCGCTTGCCGGAGAGCCTGCTCATGCGCAAGCTGGCGCTCGCCGAACTCGCGGTATCCCTTGTTCTCGTCCCATCCGGGTATCGGCACGCCATCCGGTGGGCCGGAGATCGCCAAGAACTCCAGGGCCTCGCCCGCCGCCTGCTCGAACCGGGCGCGCTCGCCGGGCGGCCAGGGCACGTCAGCACGTGCCCGGAAGGGAGGGAAATCCGCGCCGAACGCGAATGCGACGCCGCGCCCGAAGACACGAAGTGGCTGCGGCTCGAGGGGCTTGCCGTAGCGCTCATGCAGGTATGCGTCCAACTCGGCCGGAAGAATGTCCGGCGGACCGGCGATCGCGTGGAAGCGAGACAGCTCAGCCATGAGAGCAGCGAGGCGCTGTCGGGACCTCGGACGCTGGTAGGTCTCCATGTAGTGGACGGCCGAGAGAGGCAGGGACACGAGGCCTTGGTCGACGCCGTAGTGGAGGAGCTCAAGCGCCTGCTTAGTTCTCCGGTCGGTCGACTTCCCGGACGCAGCAGCTTCGAGGCGAATCCAATGACACTGATCGAGGTAGACCCGTTTCACCTAGTGCCGCCTACGGCCGCCAGCCCCTGGGTCATCCCGACGGAGGTACTAAATCTCGCTAGCGGCCATCTCCGCCGATCCACGGGCAGACAGTGGCACAACCTGCCCGACAAGGGTCGACAGATTTCGCCGCCCTCGGCGCCCAGTCAGACCGTTCAAAGATGTGCCCGACGCGAGCCGCTCGTGCGGTTCCGCTGGAGGATCGTCTAACAACGCAGTTCGCCCTCGCCTGCCCTGTCCTTAGCCCAGGCGTAGCCGCAGCACGCCGTTACCCGCCGCGCCCCATAACCACGGCCTCCGCCAGCTGGGCGGGGTATCCATCATCGCCGGGAGAGAGGCCGGCGTGATCCACTGGGACCTTGGCTGTCACCGCCTTCGGGGTCGTTGCGCTCACGTTCATGATGACGATGTATGCCCTCGAGCATCGCGGCCGGCGGTTCGTACTCGGCTTCGCTGCTGGCTGCGTTCTGTCGAGCGTCTACGGCTTCCTGGCAGGCGCCTGGCCGTTCGGGATCGTCGAGTTCATCTGGGCTTGGATTGCGTTCCGTCGGTGGAGGCTGCGGGGTCCTGACGGGACGGGCCGCCAAGGCGCCTAGCCGTATCTCCTAAGAACGTCGGCAGAGCGGCGGGCGTGCCGTCTCCGAACGCCGGCTGCTGGCTAGAGGTACTCCCTGGGCAGATCGAATCCGAACCGTTCGCAAAGTCTGGCCATGTCGTGGCGGTCGACTGGTCACAGTGGATAGCCGCTGTGCCAGCGGAGCGCCCATTCAGGTGCCTCGCAAGCGACGGGGATGCCGTTGATGATGCCGCTCCCGCCCAGCGCTTCGGCCGGGAAGCTTGCCCCGGTTGCCGCGCCACAGCCCGCTCGCCGCGTGCGATCCGCAAGATCGCCGGTCACGAGGACCCGGGTCGGGTGGTCTGCGCCAACGGTGGGTCCTTTGGGACGCCGGGAGCGACGGCGTGATCTGGGAACGCGGCTTTGAGCCGACCGGGCTGGCTACCGCCGTCGCCGCTGTTGGCGTGGATTTGCCTGACGTCGGCGTCGCCCTCGGCGAGCGGAGACCTGCCACTTCCTACCCTTGCCGCCGCCCAAGCCCCGACTTGCCCGCCTCCCAGTGGCGCGGCTGGCATGTCAGTCGAGTTCGAGCACCGGGCCGTCGAGCTCGCGGTCGATCATGCGACTCGGGCTGAAGTCCATCCGTATGTCATGCACGGCCATGTCCCGGCGCAGCGCGAGCATGGGATCGTCGGGTGCGGGCCCGATGGCCGCTGAGAGTCCTTCGTCGGCCAGCGGCCCGTCGATGGGTGCCAGACCAAGCTCGGCGTGGCGCCAGTTCTCGAGCTGACGGGCGGCCTCGTTCCACCGATCCCGCTGGCCCGGTTCGCTGGGCCGGGGACCGAGGGCCGTGGTCAGGTAGTCGGCGGGACTGGCCAGCGCCTCGGCGACGTGGGAGGCGATCGCCGCCTCGACACGATCCAGGCGCTGTCGCAGAGGCAGCCGAGCCTCGGCCACCGCCTCGGGCGCCAGGGCGTCGACCCGCTCGGTGGCCCGGCGCAGTGAGTCAGCGGCGGCCGTGCGCGTGGCCAGCGCGGCGGACACGTCAGCCGCCGCCGCCTCCATCCGCCGGGCGCCTGGCCGGCGGAGGACACTCCGTTCCGCCGAACGCTGGGCGACGACGGCTGCGCCGTAGCGGGCCTCTGCGTTGTCGAGGGCCTCTCGGGCCTGCTTCGCCACCTCGCTGGCGTGCTCCAAACGCTGGGGGCTGGGGGTGGCCAGCGCGCTGCGGAGATGTGCCCGCTCCTGGGCCAACTGGGCAGGGGTCCGCTGCCTCAGGATCGCCTGCTCGGCGCAGGTGATCGCGTTGGCAGCCACGCTGTAGGCGTCCTGACGCGCCAGGCTGTCGGGGACGGGCCCGAGTGCCCATGCGACGCCGGCACCGTTGCGCTCGGGCGTGGGCGAGTAGCGGGCGCGGTACACGGCGACGTGGCCGACCGCCGCGTCCCAGGCATCGCGGGTGGGGCCGGCCGAGGGCCGGGAGCCCAGGCGGACAGTGATGTCGCGGGTGGGCCGCAGACGGGCCTGAGCGGCAATGGCCTGCTCCTCCTGGCGCACCGACCGTCGGGCCAGCGGTGCGGCCAACGACGACGAGGCGGTCATCTCGTCGAGTTGGCGCAGGGTGTGCGAGCGCCGCAGCGCCGCCACCTGGGCGGCCAGCGGGTCGATCTCGGTGGCCAGCAGTTCGTCGCGGTCGGTGCGCACCTGAGCGGCGACGGCGGACAGGGTCGACGTCTCTCTGTCCAACCGGGGCATCTCGGGATGCTGGGCGGGCATGGGATCGAAGTCACGTTCGAGGACCAGGTAGAGGCGCAGGTCGTGCTCGCCCCTCGTCACACCGACGTACAGGCCCTTGGCACTCGACGCGTCGGTGGCGATGGGCCGGGCCGCGTCGTAGGTGTCGCCTTCGGCTGCATGGGTGGTCAGCGCATAGCTGTGGGCCAGGGCGCCGACCACGCCGCTGTCGAGGCGCCGGGTCAGGTATTCCATTCCGACGACGACCTGGCCCCGGCGGGCGAAGTCGACCACCACCGAGCCCGGGTCCCGGCCTTGGGGCAGGTTCACCTCGACGACCTCGCCCCGTTCACCGGTGCGGACGAAGTCACGGCGGCCGGCTCCGTCGGGGCGGAGGTCGCGGTCTTGTTGCAGGGCGATCACCTCGTCGCCGGCGGCGAACTCGAGCTCGCCAGCGCGCAGGGTCGGGCCGGTGATGGTCCCGTCGCCGACCAGCATCGCCCGGGCCAGGGCGTTGAGCTCACGGCGGTCACGGTGGCGTTCGGTGGTCATTGACGACGCAGCCAGCTCGGGATGGGCCTGCCGACGCTGGCGGTCGCCGTACCAGTCCGAGACGACGGCACCGAGCAGGTCGTCTCGGTCATGGGCCACGACCACCCGGCCGGCGCGATCGAGTCGGTTGATGGCGGCGTCGATGTCGCCGGAGCGCCACTCGGCCAGGGCCTGGCGCACGTCGTCCATCTCGGTTCCCTTCTGCCGGCGGACCTGGTTCAGCTCGGCCCGGTCCTGGGGGTAGGCGGCCAGCAGGTGCCGCCACGCCCCGCCGGCGGCCACCGCGGTGTGCTGAGCCGGGTCGCCGACCAGGCGAAGGACGAAGCCCCGCTCCTCGGACTGGCGGGCCAGGGCGTGGAGGTCACGGTTGCCCAGCATCGAGCACTCGTCGACCAGGACGACGGTCGTCGCTCCGATGGTGGTGTCGCCGCCGGCCATGCGCCATAGCAGGCTGGCCACCGTGGCGTTGTCGACGCCGGCCTTGTCCCCCACGATCTCACTGGCCGTGCCCTGGGTGGCGGCGCCGATGACCTCGTAGCCGGCAAGCTCCCACGCCCGTGCCGCCGCCTCCAGGGCCGTGGTCTTGCCCGACCCGGCCGGGCCGTAGACGAGCTGGATGCGCCGGCCGGAGGTGGTGATGGAACGCACCATGTCGACCTGGTCGTCGCCCAGATGGCCTCTCGTGGCCAGGACCGCGTCGACCGTCTCGGTCGGGACCACGCCGACTTCGGTGGTGCGGGCGCGGGCGTAGCTGGCGGTGATCCCGGCTTCGACGGCCAGCATCTCCCGGGTGGAGTACAGGGCGTCGCCTTCGACGGCCACCACCGTGCGGCCATCGCGGCGGCGGATGACGTCGCCGGTACGGGCGTCTCGCCGGTCGGCTTCCAGGGTGACGATCTCGGGCGACAGCAGCCAGGCGTCGGCCAGGTTGGCGATGTCGACGGCACGGAGACGGTCGCCGCCCCACTCGGCCACGAACTGGAGCACGTCACGACGGTCGAAGGTGGAGGCGAACTCGGTGACGCCCTCGGGCGAGGCCATGAGCGCGAACAGCTGACGGCGGTCATCGTCGGTCAGAACCCTCGGGCCGGGTTGGCGGTCGTAGCAGGCGTCGATGGCGGCGCGGTCGAAGCCGACCTCGGCCAGGCGGTGCTCCCAGGCCGGGCGCAGGGCGTCGGGGTCGACGGGAGCGTCCTTGGGTGCCCGGGTGTCGTAGGCGGCGATCTGGCGGCCCCGGGCCGTGGTCGGTTGGTGGTCGACCATGGCCGCGATGTGGTCGTCCATCTGGCGGGCCCGCTGGCTCATCTCGACGATGGCCCGCCGGCTCACGCCCTCGATGTCGGCCACGCCCCGGTGCACCGGTTCCCAGGTCAGACCGAGTTCCATGGCCAGGCGGTGACGAAGCTCGGCGCCGGCCAGGTAGCTGGCGGTCTTGGCATGCATGAACAGCGACCGACCGTCCAGCGTGCGCACCTGGCCGTCGGGGCCCTCGGCCATGTTGGCCACCACCACGTGGAAGTGCAGTTGGGGGTCGAGCGCCCGGGACGTGTCGTGCAGGTAGGCGGCGGCCACCAGCCCGGCGGCGTCCTGGCGTTCGAGGTGGCGGCCCTTGCCGCTGGCGTTGGGCACCGAAACCCGGACGTGGGCGGCGTGGGCTTCGAGGTAGGCCATGCCGACGCGCACGGAGTCGGTCACCGCCGCCTCGATGGCCACCTGCTGGGCCGGCGTGGCCGTGGCCCACAGGATGCTGACCGACTTGGGGACCGAGAAGGTGAGGTCGTAGCCGACGACGACAGGTGGCACTTCCCGCTCGGCGGCGAAGCGACGGGCCTCGCCCCGGGTCACCTGCCAGGCCGAGCCCTTGATGGATCGGGTGGCGTCGAGGTGCGACGGCGGCAGGGGTGACAGCTCCTGGCCCTCGGCCTCCTGGCGGGCCTGCACCGCTCGGGCCCGGGTCGTGGCCTTGGCTCGCGCCCGCAGGTACGAGGAGCTGACGCCCAGCGCGTCGGCGGCCTGGGCCAGGGTGAGCAGCTCGTCGTCGGGGCCGCGCAGGGCGGTGGCCACGGCGTGGGGGTGCGCTCGCTGGGCGGACCCGTTGGCGGTGACGAGCGGGCCGGCGGTGTGGGGGTTCTGGCCGACGAGGACCCGATGGAGATGCTCGGGGTCGACGAGGCCGTCCATGCGGACGCCGCTCAGGCCCCGGCCCATCCAGATGCCCGGGGATGCCATCGAGTCGGCGTAGTAGCCGGTGATGGCCGATGTCGCGTCGATGCCGGCCACCTCGGGCGTTGGTCCGGGGTGGCGGCCGCGGTCGGCCGGTCCCCGGCCCTCCAGGTACCTGACGACCTTGGTGGCCGCCGCAGCGGCGTCGCCGGTTCGAGAGCCAAGGGTCGTGACGCTGACGATCACGCCGGCAACGTACGGCCCGCTGTTCTGAGCCGGAGGGGCTTCGCGGGCCACGAACGACGTCTGCGTCAGAGCCCAGCAGGCGTCGCCGTGATCGAAGGAACGCAGGTCACGACCCATGCTCTGCGGCGCCGTGACGGCTTCGGCGCCCTCGGGGCGGCGCCGGACGGCGACGCAGTACGGAGGCGAGCTTGCGAGCGGTTTGCAGCTTGCGCTCGCGCAAGCTGCAAGGGTGTCTCAGCGCCTTCGGTCGTCGGGAGAGACGATCTCGGGGTGCTTCGTCAGAGGCGATCCGACAGGTTTGGACCTTGACCGACCCATCAGCTCGGGGGCTGGTGGTCAGCGGCAAAGTAGCCGTTCTTGGTCGGGATGGAAGCGCTGGGCTGGGCTCGACGGTCGAGCGTGACCGGCGATCAGCCATCGGTCGAGCACGGTGGCTTCCCCGTGGTGGGGATCGCGCTCGACGGTCGAGCGGGCTCGCCCGATGCTCGGCCTGGGCTCGACGGTCGAGCTCGATCGGATCGCGCTTGTCGGCCTGCTCGGAGCTGACTCGGTGGTAGAGCCTGGGCTCGACGGTCGAGACCGATGGGCAGGGTGGGCAGGATCGCCAGCGGTGAGCGCGTCGGCGGGGGACGCTACGGATATCGGCGTGCCGCGATCGATGCCTCACATGCCAGGCACCGACGACGGGGGTTCAGTCGCTCGTGGACGACGCAGCACGGGTGCATCGGACCGGCCTCGTCGGCCCGCCAGGTGTCCTCGCCGCAAATGCGGCACTGCCCGACCGGGGCGGGCTCGGCTGGTCGGGTGGCGCTCACGGCTCGAGTGCAGCGTCGTCGCCGGAGAGCGCCACCACGTCCAACGCCTCGAACAGGCCGACGATCAACCGGCGGGCGGCGTCGGGTGTCAGTGACACCACGTGGGTGACATGGGCGTTGGCCTCGATGAACACGAGGACGGTGTCCTCACCCGGGAGGGCGGCGGTGTGGACGGTGACAGCGGTGTCGGTGAGGGAGAACGGCGTGGTCGGCTCGGCCATCGGTGGCTCCTTTCGATCCGGCCCCGGCTCCTCCGGGACCGCTGGCGATTGGCCGACCACGGGCCAAGGCGCTGGCAAGGGTCTGCCCGTCAGGGCGCCGAGGAACGGAGCGATCAGCGGAGTCCCGCAGGCCCCTTGCCAGACGGAGCCGGCGGCCGTGGTAGAGCCCCCGCCGAGGACCGGAGAGCCGTACAGCGCGAGAGGCCCCAGGCTGTCTTCGGCGGCCGCTGTTGCTCAGACGCCCCTGCGCGACCGAAATCGACGACCGCCGTCTTCAGCGGCCGAAAGACCGCCGCTTCCTACGGGTCGAGGTCCAACCCGCCTTCGACGTCGATGCTCGGCGCCCGGCCTGGCCAACTAGCGCACGCCGAAGTGGTTCAGGACCCGGCAGAGCTCTTCGAGCTGGCGGTCCGGGTCAGCGGGCGCCGGCTCGACCACGCTGGCAGTGCCGCTCGATCTCCGCCCTGACACTGGCGATCCGGTCCCAGTACTGCCGGCCACTGGCCGTCGTGGGCTCGTGGTGGCCGTCGGGGGGCAGGCTCAGGTCGTGCTCGTAGCCTTCGTCCCACCACGCGGGCCGAGGCGGCTGGGTAGCTTTCACCAGCTCCACCCACTGGCTGTAGAGGACGTCATGAGTCCCGGCACCGGCCTCGATGCCGGCCAGCCAACCGGGATCGACGTTGGCCCGGGCGGCCACCTCCTCGACGGTCATCCCGGCCTGCTCCCGCAGCAGGCGCAACTCCTCGCCGGCGTGGGCGGGCTCTGACGTCTGGGCCACCCTCACCAGGCTACGCGGAGTCCGTGGCAACGGCGTCGCTCTCGGGCTCACCGAGACCGAGGTCGTCGAGGATCCGCCGAGCTGCACCCACGACGCGATCGGCCGTCGAGGCGACGATGGCGAGATCGCTTCCCGACCACCTTGCGACATACGGAATGCTGTAGTCCGTCGTGGCCAGGCCGGCCCGCTGGCAGACGATGTAGGCCACGCTCTCGGCTTCGACCTCGGCCCGGTCCCGTGCGATCGGGCCCTGGGACGGATCGTGGATGAGGGCATGGGCCCTCTCATGCGTCAGCGTTTTCACCGCTTGCAGGTCGTCGACATCGTCGCGGACCATCACCGTGCGGGCCACGAAGTCGGTCGAGCCGTTGGCCCCGCCACAGTCGCCGCGGCTCACCGCATATCCCTCGGCGGCGAGCTGGGCGGCAATGCCGGTCCACAACTGCGCCGGGTCGTCACCGACGAGCAACTGCGGCCGGACGTCGGCCAGCGGAGGCCCATCGGTCTGGGACTCGTCCCACACGTAGGCCACCCGGAATCCCCGCAGGATGCGGCCCAGCTCGGGCGGGTCGCCGCCCTCGGTGTCGTCGACGGGTCGCTTGCGGTAGACGCAGGGCGCCAGGATGGCGATGCCCTGCTCACCCTTGCGGACCTGGCGGCCGAAGGACTGCCATCCTCGATATCCAGCTAGACGGGTCACCCCCTGAGGCCTCTGAGCGAGGATGAGGAGGAGGTTACGGGCGCTGTAGCGGTGCAGGCGTGCGGCGATGTCGAGCATCGCCCGCCAGTCGTCACTGCTGATGAGCGCCTCGACCTGGGCGGTAAGGCGCTGGTGGAGCTCGTCGACCTTATCGGTCCTGGCACTGCGGGTCATGGTCATGGGAATGCCTCCTCGGTGCGTGAGCCCGTTCTCGGGCCGGCGCGCCAATAGGGCGGGCGCCGAAGCGCCCACCCCGGAGGCGGTCAGGCCGGGGTCGCCCAGTGGGCGGCGTCGACCCAGCGAAGCGGCGACCGTGATCCCATGCGGGTGGCGATGAGCCCGGCGTCGATGCAGCGGGCCGTCGTCGGCGTCACGTCCATGGTCGCCACGACGGGCAGCCCCAGCACGTCCACCACGTCGCGCTGGCCGAGGCAGCGCTGGGCCTCGGCGACCAGGACGATGCCTTGGGTACCGGTAATGCCTGTTTCCATAGCCCGGCGCAGGGCCAGGTAGCAGGGCCGGATGACCAGGTACCGCTGCGACGGCATGTGCCTGCGGCCCCGGTCGGTGCCACCGTCGATCACGACGTACGGGCGCAGGGCCGGGGCAGGCGGACAGGCGGTGGCGGCGTTCACGTCCAGGACCCGGTCGGTGGGGGGCGGGACGGCCAGCAGGCCAGCCAGGTCGGCGAACTGGGGCGGTATGCCGGTCAGGGCGACCGGGTAGCCGGCGCGGGCCAGAGCGACCGCGTGCAGGGCGGCGACCGTCGAGGTGCCGACGCCTCCCTTGGCCCCCCAGAAGTAGACGGTCTTGGCGTCGGTGGGCAGGTGCAGGTCGTCCTGGGTCATCGGGTCCTGGTTCATGGGTCCTCCGTTCGGGCTTGCCCGAGCGCTTCTCGGGTCACGCGCCGAAAGGGCCGGCGCTGGGCCGACCCTCGGAGCTACGAAAGGCTGGAGTAGCCGTAGGCGGCGCCCTCGGTCGCCATCCACTCCTCCCACCACGCCCGGGTGTGAGCCGCCGCCTGGGGAGCGTGCTCCTCGCAGGACAGCATCACGCAGACCATGTCGCCGGGGACCAGCCAGTTGCCGGTACGGGCCTCGTGCACTTCGCCGTCGATCTCGTGGTCGCCGACGTCGCAGCGCTGGGAAACGGTGGTGGGGGTGGGCGTCGGGGTGGTGGTCATGGCTGGCTCCTTTCGCTCCGAGTCGTTCTCGGGGGCGTCCCCAAATCCGTGGGCCCGGGGCGAATGTCAAGGCCGGAGGCCGAAGGCCGCAGAGCGCAGCGCCCGCAGTGAAGGTGAGGCGGGGGGCTCGGGGGCGCCAGCCCCCGGAGGACAAGGAGGCGGCCCGCAGGGGCCACGGGCCTCGCCTGCAACGAGGGTGCGCAGCGGGCCTTGACATAGGGACTGCGTGCGCTGGTGGCTTCCCACCGATGACGGTCGCCCCGGGCCCGCTACAGCAGCGCAACCTCGGGCGGGCGCCGGGCCGTCAGGCCCGTTGCGCCCGCCATGGACAACCGCGCTGCGCAATGAGAAGCCCCGAGAAACACTCTTGTGGCTGAGGAGGGGGGCGAGCGGCGAGCGAGCGAGGGGGAGGCAGGCGCCGGCCTCCCCCGTGGCCCCGCCAGGGGCCACATCCGTGTCGTCAGCACTGGGCGAGGTCCCCGCTAGAGGGCGCGCGATGAGGGGCCCATGCGGCAAGTACGGCGGACACTCGGCGCCAGGCCCCTCGGGACCAGTGTTGCTCAGTTGGCCGTCGGCGAGGGCATAGCCATGTCGGTGGCGCTCACTCTCAGCCGGCGCGATTATCGAGCACTTCACCCGCAGGAGTTCGCCGGTTCTCGGGCGGTCGGCGTGGCCGGCCGCCGGAGAACCCGTTGCGATGCCGTCCCGCCCTCGTGGCGATCGCGCGTTGCCGGAGTGGGGAGTGACGGGGTGGAGAACGTCGACGCAGTCAACGTCGGAGCCGCCTTTCGCCTTGGGCGAGCGATGTCACCGTAACCGAGGTCGATGGAGTGACCTATACACACCATGAAGGACCGGACCTGTATTCTTATACGGTGCCAACTGTGCGGAACAGTGAGTTTACCACTTACTTGGAGGCATTCCACCAAGTCTATAGGGAGACAGTCGAGGATAAGCTCCCTCCTCAGTTGCTGCCACATGTGGTCAGATACCAGCGGTTACCGACGGGGATCGTCGGCTATATTTCGACCCAATTTGGTGCGGGGTACGAATACATCGCCGGTAGTGGCATATCTATCGTGTCAGGGAGCTCACGCGTTGAGGACCTGCTTTTTCGCGCACCCAGCAACGTACGCCGAGGCGGTACGATGATTAAAATGCTCGGTAAGAACACGAGTATCAGTGGTCTTACATTGGACGGTGCATTCCCGGTACGACTTGCGGCGGAGGATGCCTCTATCACGCTCACCGACATGCGAGCGAAAGCGGGTTCATGGAGTCGAGAGGTTGAGTACGCCGAGCTATTTGGCACCCGTTCTCGGGAGTTCTGGACCGTAGATTGGGCGGCACGACGTGCTGTCGAGGAGGTACTCGAAGCGGCCGTCGATGCTTACGAGATGCATCGTCGACAGCTCGATCTTGCAGACTTTCTCAATCGCTTTCGGCAACGTAAAGTTCTCGTTCTCGGTGATTTCAAAGCCGGACGAGATCGCCTTGTCGATATCGCGGCACGACTCGAGGCCCTTGGCTACCTCCCACTGTTCGCCGATGAGGTCGAGGCATTCCCGGAATATGATTTGCGACAGAAGGTGCTGATGCTCGCGCTTTTGTGTCGGTTCGTCGTGGTTGACGACTCGACAGCCGCGGGGCAGATCGCCGAACTCGTGTTAGCTGAGATTGCCCGGAAAGTGACGATCGTCCTCAGACGCTCCGGTCAGCGATCATCATGGATGACAGCGGGTGTTTCAACGAGTTCGAAGGTTATGACCGAACGCGAGTACAATGAAGGCGAGCTGGACACGGCTCTCTCCGAGACCGTTGCATGGGCGGAGCAGGAAATCGAACGCCTTGGCCAGACTTTTGACGAAGCGCTCCCTTGGCGGAAGCCGGTATGAGCATGAGCCGATCTATTGCCCCGCAGGGAGTTCAGATGGCCGTCGAAGCAGTGTTTGGTTCGGAACAGGTAGGATTGAGAATAGATCGGACTATCGCCATCCTCGCTGCTGTAGATGATTCGCTCGGGTCCTTTTCGGAGCTCAAACCCTGTGCTCGGGAGCACGGAGTTGGAATCCGTAACGACCTCAGCACTGACCTGAGCCTGTGCCCGCGGTTCGCCGGGATATTCGCCCCGAAGGTGTTCGAATAAGAGGCCGGCTGTCGTGAACGACCATGGGAGGGGCTCCGCCCACTGAAATCGGGCGATGCCCTCGATGACGGGTGGGTTCGCGTACTGGCGTCGCCGTAGCGGATCGCCTCGATCGACAGTCGGGTTCGTGTCGGGTTGCACAGCGCTTGCCACCGTACTTCCCATCAAGGGTCCTGCGATGGATGAGGAACGGCAGTCGCCGCACGAGAACGTCCTCTGGGCTGGCGTTGGCGGACACCGCCACCAAGGCCCGGACGTGCCCCGTAGGGCTTGGTGCTGGCGTGCGTTGTCGCAGCTGATGTGCTCAAGAGACCCGCCCTGAGAGAGGCCTGGTGACAATCGTGAACGGTGGGGCCGGAAACGAGCCGGTGTTGAGGGCGGTCACGTGGGAGCGGCACCTCAGCAGCGCGCTGGAACGCTCCGGGACAGTGGGAAAAGTGGGCAGGCCGCGACGCCCCGTCCGGCGGCCACGACCTTCCACTCGGCAACCATGGCGATGACAGTTCGGCGTCGAGTCCTCGGGAACCATGCGCAGCTTGGTCACACCGGTTCACGTAGGCGGTTCACGTAGGCGGTTCAAAAGGCTGACCCACTGGGTCGCCCTACGCTCACGCACCATCGCTAGTCCGTCAAGGACGCCACCGGTGACAGATCCAAGCGCAGTGCTGGCCAACACGCCTAGTGGCCCGGTAATACCCATTGTGGCGACGCCCGACGCCGCTCCAATCACGAATCCGACCGCCGTTCGTTTGGAGGTGCCAGCAACGGTATCGACCTTGCCGGCAAGTTTTGATAACCGAGTTTCAACAGCGTGATGAACAGCCGCCTCGAGATCTCCGCCGCGAACTGCGACGTCGGAGGTTTCTGCTTCGACCTCCTCCATTATCCCTCGCAGTTGCTGAAGCGCCTTTTCTTTGCGAATCGCGGCTACAGCCTCCCATGACAGCTCAGCAACGTCTGGAATCACAATAGGAAGCGCATACCCAGTCAAGCGCCAGTCGCTGTGCTCGTCCTCGAACCGACTAACCACGACCCTCGCATGTAGATCGTCCTGGCTCGCTGCGCAGGCCGCCCCGATAGCCACGACGAGGTCGCGGTTTGCGTTCTGGACCACTCGCGACCGAACAAACTGCTCCGGTATTGCCTTACCCAGAGCAAGATTCCGCTTATCATTGCGAACCCACTTGTCGAGGAGCCGACGGGCCTCTTCCCGCGGGTCTTCGGAGTAGACCCATTCAAGCCAGCCGCATCCCGGAGGAATTTCCCGCTTGAAGGGCTCAAATGTAGCTTCCCACCTTATCGACGTCTCCGACTGGATTACCGGCACCATGTGTTCCGATGGGACCCCGGGCGTGGTTTCCGTCCCTATCAGGAACTCAAACCGGTGTTTTCGAGCGATACCACGTTCTCTCGGCGTTTGCCAGCGGACGGCTTCGCCGGGCTGCACTGGGCGCCACATCGACGACGCACCGCTTGGACCCGCTTGGAGCGACACCATCCCGCTCTCGAGGAACACAACATCGTACAGCAGACTGGCGACCTTCAGTCGTCTTCGAACTGCGTTGAGCGAGGCTCCGGTCACCAAGCTCCTCGCGTTGGAGCGAACTGGAAACACGATCTTGGACGTATCACCCACTCCCACGCTCATAGTGTGGACCACTGCAATCATCTGTGGGCGGACCGACCGTCACATCGGCTCGGCCTTAACCTCATTGTCCAGGCCGGAAGCCGTGTTCGCGCTGCACCTATCGTGCAGCCGATCGCTGGGCCGGTTGGGACCCACCACCGATCGGAGGTCGTTGGCTGATCGGAGGGGGCGCCCTCCCTCGCTGGCCGACTGAACGGTCCACCCTGGGCGCCCGACTCGACTCCGGCACGTACTTCGCGCTCGATAACGCTCGGGGTTCTTAGCAGGTTCTCAACGTCCCACTGACGTCCCAGTTCTGCGCTACCGGAGAGCCGAGTCGCTCGCCTCGGGTACGGAGAGAGCCGGTCGTGCTCAAGAACCCCACGGCGACGTCGATAGTCACCGAAAGCGGAGGACTCAATGAAGCCACGCATGGTGGGCATTGTCATGGCGTTCCTGATCCTGGTGGCGATGGTTGCCTTTGGCCGACCCGACACAGGAGAGAAGGTCGACACCGCCGACCTCAACGCTCGGCTACGGGAGCGGGGGGAAGTGAGAGAGAAGCCGTCGGGTGTACGGGCGACCTCGACGCAGTTGCCGGCGTCGTCGCGAAGCCAGGTGGTGTAGCCCCGCAGCGTCAATGCCCGGGCTTGGGCCACGGCGAAGGGAAGGTTGGGCGATCGGGCTACGACGTAGCCGCCGGCCACCGTCACCCGATAGCTGGTCACGGTCCGGGCCGGACGTCGTGGTGGGCGTGGTCGGGACGCTGGGAAGCGCCGGTGGGCATGGGCATGAGGTCACCTCCTCTGGGTCCAGGAACGGGGAAATACGCCGGCGGCCGCGCCCTGCTTGGCTGACAGGGCGCGGCCACACCGCTACTCAGCTGGCCACCGCCGCGTCGAGCCCGCCGGTGGTGCCGGCGTTGTCGGTCAGGCGAAGGTGCATCGCCTGCAGGACCGGGCTCAGCCGTCGCAGCTGGGGCAGGGTCAGGGGCGGGACCCGCCGCAGGAGGGCCAGCGTGTGGTCGTCGACCTGCAGGGCCAGGCCGAAGGTGACCAGCCTTCGCAGGCTGCGGACGATCGGCGAGTGCTGTCCGGTCCCGCCCAGGCCGATCCAGTGACCGAGCTCATCGAGGCGGATGTCGAAACCGTCGGGCTGGGTGACCAGGCCAGCGGTCAACCGGCGGTAGGCCCATGCACCGCTGGGGCCGACTCGCGGTAGCCAGGGCCACTCGAAGTACTCCGACGTGGGCTCGTGGCCCAGGCGCTCGATGACGGTGTCGGGCCAGGCCTGTACGTGCAGGGGGCTGGTGATCGGGGAGTCCACGGGATCGCTCCTTTCGCTCCGAGTCGTTCTCGGGGGCGTCCCAAATCCGTGGGCCCGGGGCGAATGTCAAGGCCGGAGGCCGAAGGCCGCAGAGCGCAGCGCCCGCAGTGAAGGTGAGGCGGGGGGCTCGGGGGCGCCAGCCCCCGGAGGACAAGGAGGCGGCCCGCAGGGGCCACGGGCCTCGCCTGCAACGAGGGTGCGCAGCGGGCCTTGACATAGGGACTGCGTGCGCTGGTGGCTTCCCACCGATGACGGTCGCCCCGGGCCCGCTACAGCAGCGCAACCTCGGGCGGGCGCCGGGCCGTCAGGCCCGTTGCGCCCGCCATGAACAACCGCGCTGCGCAATGGAAAGCCCCGAGAAAAACTCTTGTGGCTGAGGAGGGGGGCGAGCGGCGAGCGAGCGAGGGGGAGGCCGGCGCCGGCCTCCCCCGTGGCCCCGCCAGGGGCCACAACCAAGCCGACCGGGCGGGCCAGGGACCTGAGGAGGACGCGCGACGAGGGGCCCATACGCCAAGTGCGGCGGACACTCGGCGCCAGGCCCCTCGGGACCAGTGTTGCTCAGTTGGCCGTCAGCGCCATCCTTCCGTGGGCGGGGTGGACGGGACGGTGCACTTCCTCAGCGCGGGTCCATGGGGTGCCGAGAGCTTCGCGGCACCTCGGGCACTGTGTGATCGGCCGGCCGCGGTGGTCGAGGTAGGCGCCCGAGCACCAGTGGACGATTTCGGCGCAGGGGTGGATGAGCGCGAGCTCGGTGAGCATGGCGACGACCTCCATCGGGGTCGGGGTTGACGGGGTCGGACTGAGCGGAGGGGCGGGCGCCGTGGCCCGCCCCTCCGTGGAACTCTCAGTAGGGCTCCTCGCCGGCGTCGTCAGCCGGGTCGGCCGTTGTGCCGCCGTTCTGCTTGGGCGAGTCGAGGAACTCGACCTGGTCGGCGACGACCTCGTGCTTGGAGTGGGGCCTGTCGTCCTGGTCCTTCCACTCCCGGTACTCGAGGCGCCCGGTGACGGCCATCCGGCGGCCCTTGGTCACGTACTTGGCGACAGCCTCGGCCTGAGCGCCGTAGGTCACCACGTCGACGTAGACGGGGGGCTGGTCCTCGCCGTTGCGCTTGCGCCGGGGGACGGCCATGCGCAGGGTGGTGGTGGCCATGCCGGTGGGCGTGTAGCGGAGTTCGGGGTCGGTGGTCGGTCGGCCGATGAGCTGGATGGTGTTCATTTCTTCCTCCTGTTCGTGGTCTGCGGTTCCTGGGCTAAGGACAGGCACGGCGGGCAAGGGGGGATGCAAGGGTCTGCCCGTAGGGACGGCGAGTACCGGAGGGAGCGCAGCGAGCGAGGAACGGAGCCGCCCTTGCATGCTCCCGGCGCCGTGCCAACCTTCAGCCGGGGAGACGCAAGACGGCACGGGCAGGCGGAGAGCACACCGAACAGCCCCCAGGTCGGCCGACGCCCCGGGTCGAGGACGATGTACCCCCCGTGGCCAACACGTCCGGCGTTGCTCCGTCAGGCCACTGGTAAGGACAAGGGCCGCGGTCCGCAGTCCGCATCGTGTCGGCACGGATCACTACGGGTGCGCCCGACCCCGGTTCCGGACAAAGAACCCGGCGTCTGGCTCGGATCATGTAGCCCGCGAGGACCGGGCATCGGACCTGGACCCTGGGCCTCCGACGGTACGGGCGCGCGAGCCGATCCACTTTCGGGGCAGACCGCCGACGACGACGCATCGACGCTGCATGGGGGGGAGTCGAGCGGGCTCTTGGCATCGAGCCTCAGAGTCCTCACCATCCTGGCGATAGGCAGGATGGTGAGGCGTGGGTTACGCGCCGGGGAGAAGCAGAGCGTGGGAGCTGCTAAGCCCGGCTGTCGCCGTGGAACGGCTTCCTTAGGCGCGCCCGGCCGGCGGCTTGGCATCCGCCTTTTTCGTCGGTGGCCGTCCGTCGCTACCGGGATCCGCCTCGGCGCGGTGCTCGCCGGACTCGGTGGAAGCAATACCGTGCTTGTCGTGGCGGGCTCGCGCTCACGGCCGCTGCCGTCATCGGCTTGGCCTGCCGCGGGATCGGTGGATTCGAGCTTCGAATCGGGGCCGGTGGGTTCAGTGAGGCTCTGCTGGCCGCGGCTCGACCTTGCGCCAGACCAGACCGGCGTCGCCGATGGGCGGGCGGCAGTAGTCGAGGGGCCGAGGCGCATCTCCACATCGGTCTGGAGGCCGACCGTGTCCGGGGGCCCTGGTGGAGCGCTGCGCCCGGTACGCGTCGGATCGGACCGGGGGCGGGCCCCGGGAGGCGGCATCGAGGGATGCTCAGGTACTCCAGGCGTCTCAGGCATCGCTGACAGAAAGGGGGAAGTTCGGGCGGTGCGCCACATTTGCGGGCCCTTCTGGCGCCTTCTACCGACGGTGTTGTGCGTACCCGGGGTTAACGATGTCCGGATCAGAGCGGCCCTCGAGAGGGTTGATCATGGACGTCACCACTCGGTTGCTCGTACTGTCAATCTAATGTGGCGATTGTCGGTATTTGCTCTTCACGTCGCAAAGAGTGGGCAGTTGTGGCCGGCCCGGCCGGGAGTGGATCAACGGATGCCTAGGCTGGCGCAGGCCCGCAACAGCTGGGACGACACGACGGGCTGCCCTTGTCTCTAGGTTCTGTTCCCGACCGCGTTATGAGGGCAAGGTGGCTGTCCAACGGCGGCCGGCGCCGCAGCCTCTCGACCTCGTCCCGTTAGAGGAGGAAGGTTCCCGCTGGCGCGACGCGCGTCATCGGGATCGCTGCCAGCTGCTCGCACACACGGAGCATCTGCGGTGAGCGGGTGGTGATGTAGTCGAAGAGCGTGTGGATGGCGGCGAGGCGCTGTTGCGCGTCTCGGACCTGCCTTCGCAGGCGATGACGGCTGGGACATCCCGAACCTATGTTTGGTACCCGTGCCCAGGGGCCTCGCATATGCCCGAGGAAGGGCTGGCGTCCCTCTACGACGCCGACGGGTTCGGCGGCGAGAAGACGATGCGCTCCAAGGTGATCCGCGAGCTGATCGATGAGATCAGGCTGCCAGGACACGAGCTTGCCCAGGCCCGGGGGCAGGCGCCGGGGGCGTCCCGCCCCGAAGCCTGACGGCACCGCGGTGTAGACCGCACGGGCCGTCGAAGGCCCAGGTGCTCGACGCATCGGTCGCCTCGAATGTACCGTCGGCGTCGCCCTGCTAGGCGAGAGGACGGGGGCCAGATGAATCGCAGAGTGGCCGGAAGCGTGAGACGACGGGACTCCGGACGCTGGCAGGCCCGGATCCGAGACCCCATGAGCGGCCGGCTGGTCGGGCTCGGGACCTTCGCCACGAAGGGTGCCGCGGACAAGGCCCTTGCCCTTGCCCTCGCCGACCAGACGCGGGGCGGCTGGGTCGATCCAGCGCGAGGTCGGGTCACCCTGGCCGACTATGCCAACACCTGGTTGGACGACCGCCGGCTCCGGCCGCGGACCCAGGAGCTCTACGAAGGACTGGTGCGACTACACATCGTTCCCGCCCTTGGCGAACTTGAGCTTGGCCGGCTCACACCTTCGATCATCCGACGGTGGCACTCCCGGATGATCGACGTCGAGGGCGTAGGAGCGTCGACGGCGGCCAAGGCCTACCGGCTCCTCCATGCCATCCTCGCCACCGCCACCGTGGATGAGCTGCTCGCCCGCAACCCTTGCGTGGTCAAAGGGGCGGGAACCGAGCACGCCCCCGAGCGGCCCGTGATCTCGGTCACGGATGTATGGGCCTTCGCCGACATTGTGGCCCCGCGTTACCGGACACTTGTCCTCATGGCGGCATTCCTGGGCCTGCGCCGGGGAGAGCTGTTCGGGCTGACGAGGTCTCGGATCGACTTGTTGCACAATACGGTGACCGTTATGGACCAGCGCCAGCAGCTCAAGGACGGCACCGTCTTCACCGGCGAACCCAAGACCGAGGCCGGGCGACGAACCATCTCGATCCCGGTACAGCTGATCCCGGAGATCGAGACCCACCTGGCTCGATTCGCCCAGCCCGGCCCTGACGGCGTGGTGTTTTGTGGCGAGCGGGGCGGTCCGCTACGCAACCATGTCTGGCAGGCCAAATGGGCGAAGGCACGAGCCCAGATGGGGATGCCCGAGCTCCACTTCCATGACCTGCGCCATGTCGCGAATACCCTCACGGCCGCCTCCGGGGCGAGCACGAAGGAGCTCATGCACCGAATGGGTCACGCCTCGCCAGAGGCGGCCCTGCGCTATCAGCATGCGACACGGGATCGCGACGCGGCCATCGCTGCCGTCTTGGGCACGCTCATCGACCGCCAGCCTGCATCGGTGGTCGAGCTGCGGCCCGGCGCCGAGGGTGCCGGCGAGGGCTCGCGAGACCGTTGAACACAGCCCTGGGCAGCCCTCCAGTGGCCCGTTGTGGCCCGGTTGTGGCCCAAACGGCATGTCACCTAGGGACGAAGGCCGATTTAGGCGGACCTTAGGGCCTCTGCCAGGGCTTTTATGAGAGCGGGCGACGAGAATCGAACTCGCGTTCTCAGCTTGGGAAGCTGATGTTCTGCCTCTGAACTACGCCCGCGGCGAAGCCATCTTACCGCCGGCCGGCGCCGGCGGCGCCGCGACCGATAGTTCACCCTGGCGAAACACCGCGGCAACGTTTCGTCTCTATGGTCGTCAGTGATGGACGTCACCATGCTCAGGTGGCCGGAAGAGGAGTCCCGGCGCACCCGCATCAGCCAGGCGGGCGAGCCCCGTCTGCTCCTCGTCCCCGACGGCGAGGACCCCCCGCCGGTCGGCGACTGCCTCGAAGACTGGATTCGCGTGCCGGCGGCGGAGAACGAGGTGAGGGCTCGGGTCGACGCCCTCGCGTCCCGCAGCCTGGCCCATCACTCGACGAACGAAGGGAACGGCCACTCGATGGCCCCCGCTGGCCCCGTGCTGGACGACTTCGGCGTCCTGCGGGTCAACGGCTCGTGGGTCGCCCTGCCCCCCCTCGAGGCTCGGCTGGCCGAAGCCCTCCTCAAGCGCCTTGGTGCGGTGACGAGCCGGGAGCTGCTGATCCGCGCCGGCTGGCCCAGCGGTGCGCCCGGTCGCAACGCCCTCGACGTGCACGTTCTCCGGCTGCGCCGGCGGCTGACCCCGGTCGGGCTGGCCATTCGAACCGTCCGCTCGCGCGGTTACCTGATGGAGTCCGTACCTGGCTGACGGAGCACCTCCGGCGACCTCGTACGCTGGAGGCACTATGACGTTCGATCTAGCCACACTCGTCCAACCTGCGACCAGCAAGATCCTGCTGGTCGTGCTCGACGGCCTGGGGGGCTACGCCACCGCCGGCCGGGGCACGGAGCTGGAAGAGGCCGAGACCCCAAACCTCGACGAACTGGCCGCCGCCGGCTCGACGGGGCTGCTCGATCCGGTGGGACCGGGCATCACCCCCGGCTCTGGGCCCGCCCATCTCTCCCTCTTCGGCTACGACCCCTTCGACTACCACCTGGGCCGCGGCGCCCTCTCCGCCGCCGGCCTCGACGTGCACCTGAACCCCGGCGACATCGCCGCCCGCGGCAACCTGGCCACGCTCGACGCGCAGGGCATCATCACCGACCGCAGAGCGGGACGCCTCCCCGACCTGGAGGCCCTCGAGGTCGTCCGCCGCCTCAACGACGGTGTCTCCATCCCCGACGTCGACGTGCAGTTCGTCCACGAGGCCCAGCACCGGGTGCTCGTCGTCCTCCGGGGCGCCGACCTCGACCCCCATGTCGACGACACGGACCCCCAGAAGACCGGTGTGCCGCCTCTGGCTCCCATGGCCCAGACTCGGACCGCCACCCACACCGCCGAGGTTGTCGCCGAGATCGATCTCCAGGCCCGCCACATCCTGGCCGAAGAGCCCAAGGCCAACTCGATCCTCCTGCGGGGCCTCGACTCCCACCGCCAGCTGCCGAGCGTGCAGGAGCGCTACGGCCTGCGGGCGGCCGCCAACGCCATCTATCCCATGTACCGGGGCATCGGCCGCCTGGTGGGCATGGACGTCATAGGTCCGCCGACCACCATCGACGAGCAGATCCTCCTTCTGAAGGAGCACTGGGACGACTACGACTTGTTCTTCTTCCACCACAAGCCGTCTGACTCCACGGGCGAGGACGGCAACTTCGAGGGCAAGGTGGCAGCCATCGAGGCCCTCGATGCAGTGATTCCCCAGTTGATGGCCATGAGCCCCGACGTGGTGGCCGTCACCGGCGACCACTCCACGCCCAGCCAGATGGCCGCCCACTCCTGGCACTCCGTGCCCGTCCTGCTCCACGGCGAGCAGGTCGGCCGCGACCAGGTCGAGCGCTTCGGCGAGCGCTACTGCCTCCAGGGAGCACTGGGCCGCCGGCCCGCTCGCGAGCTCATGCCGATCATGCTCAACGTCGCCGGCCGTCTGGCAAAATACGGGGCCTGAGCACAGCCGTTCTGGCTGCAGTAACGGTCGCATGCGACCGTAGGTGCAGCCAGAACGATGGGGTCAGGGGTTGAGGTTGCCCGAGCGGAAGCCCTCGAGGTCGACGGTCACCCACCGGTAGCCGGCGGCCTTGACCGCGGCGACGACCTCCTCCCGCCGGGCCACGACCGCGGCCAGCTGGTCGAGTTCGACCTCAACCCGAGCCACCTCGCCGTGGTGGCGGACCCGGACCTGACCGAACCCGAGCCGGTGCAGCGCGGCCTCGGCCCGGCCGACGCCCGTGAGCGTCGTCAGGGTGACCGGAGTGCCGTAGGGGATGCGCGACGCCAGGCAGGCCGCCGCCGGCTTGTCCCACGTGCGGAGACCAAGCACCCGTGAGGCTTCCCGCACGGCGGCCTTGGTGAAGCCGGCGTCGACGAGGGGGAAAACCGCCCCCCGATCGCCGGCGGCGTGCTGGCCGGGCCGATGATCGCCCAGGTCGTCGACGTTGACCCCCAGCACCACGGTGGCGCCCTCGGCCGCGGCCAGCGGCCCCACCGCGTCCATAAGTTCGGTCTTGCAGTGGAAGCAGCGGTCGGTGCCGTTGGCGACGTAGGCGGGCCGGGCCAGCTCGTCGGTGTCGACCGGCGACCAGCGCAGGCCCCACTCCTCGGCGAGAGCGGCGCAGTCGGCAGCCTCCGCCGCCGCCAGCGAGGGCGAGATCGCAGTCACAGCCAGCACCCGGTCGGGGCCGAGGGTGTCGTTGGCCACCCAGGCCAGGAACGCAGAGTCGGCGCCTCCGCTGAAGGCCACCGCCACCCGGTCGAGCTGGCGCAGCCGGTTGCGCAGGACATCGATCACGGCGTCCACCGTACCGGCGTTTCGCCTGGCCCGAACGCGCTGCGGGAGAGGCGGCAGGGAACCAACTGGGTTTGGGCGTCGTGGAAAGGGGGTGACTCTGCCGGTGACTGCGAGGATCGGCTGGACCGGCCGGATCACCGGCACGGCAGCACTGGTCGCCCTGTTCCTGGTGATCACGGGCAGCCCGGCGCACGCCGTGACCGAGGTGCTGGGCTACCGCACCGTCGACGTTCGAAACCTGACCCCGGGCGCCGACTACCGACGAATCGTCCGCCAGGTCGGCCCTGTCGTGGCCCACATCGTGTCGTTCAGGAGAGACGCCGGCCTCACGCTGCGGGCCGTCCTGTCCAACGACCTGGTGGCCGGGCCGGCGCCGGCTCAGGAGCGGACCACCGCCATGTGCGAGCGGGTCCGGTGCGTCGCGGCCGTGAACGGAGACTTCGCGTTTCCCGCCGGTGAGCCGGTCGGCGGGCTGGTGACGGGCGGGCAGATGCTCCGCTCGCCGGTCCCGACCCAGCACCAGCTCTCCGTCACGACCGGCGGGGAGCTGAAGGCCGGGACGCTGGGCTGGTCGGCCCAGTTCGTCCCCTCCGACCTTCGTCCCGTCGTCGTGGCCGGGCTCAACGTGGCCCGGCCGGCCGACGGGATCGTTCTCTATACACCGTCGTTCGGGCCGACCACGGCGACCAACGACTTCGGTTCCGAACTGGTGCTGCGCGTCGTCGAGCCGGCGGCGCCGCCTCAGGTCGCCCAGACAGCGCTTGTGGAGCTCGTCGGCTTCCAGGAGGCACGGGGCAACTCGCCGATCCCCGCCGGCGGCTTGGTCATGTCCGGCCATGGCGCCGGCGCCGCCGCCCTCGCCGACCTCTGGCATCGCCTGAAGAGCGGCGCTGTGAGCCCGCGGGGTCTGCTCCGGGTGGAAACGTCGCCGGGCGTCACCGAGAGCGTCGGCGGGACCCCCGTCCTGGTGCGTGAGAGGCGGCGGTGGGTGGCCGACGACGGGTCCAGCTTCGTGAGCAGCCGGCACCCGCGGACAATCGTGGGATGGAACGAGACAGAGATACTGCTGGTCACCGTCGATGGCCGCCAGCCGGGCTACAGCGTCGGGCTGAGCCTGCCGGAGGCCGCCGACCTGCTGCGGGCGCTCGGCGCGTCCGATGCAATCAACCTCGACGGTGGTGGATCGGCGACTTTGGCCGTGGGTACCACCGTCGTCAACCGCCCGAGCGATCGGCTGGTGAAGCGGGGCGGCCGGCAGATGATCGTGCACGCGCTCCGACCCGGCGATGTGCTCGTTGGGGCGGTCGAGCGGCCGGTGGCGAGTGCACTCGCCATCGTTGGCACCGGTCCGGACCTCCTCCCGCCGGCCGATCCGTTCGCGGCCGGGGCGACGGTGCTGCTGCCGGACGTGGCGCCGCTGCCGAGCGACAGTGACCCAGCCTCGGTGCTGGGCGCCGGCAACCTGGCACTGCTCGGCCTTGGCGGTCCCCCCTCGCCGGGCGCCGGCCTTATCGCGGTGGCCGTCGGCGTCGAGGTGGCGGTGGTCCAGTGGTTGCTCATGGTGATCGTCACCCGCCGCAAGCGGCGCGTGGTCTGACGGAAAGGACGCTACCCCCGGCCTACTGCTGCCAACACCTGTTCCACGGGAGCGACCAACCCGGTGACGAAGGCGCCGAACTCGGCGTAGACGGCTGAGGCGGGGTCGAACCGCATCTCATAGACGCACTGCTTCAGGTCAGCGGGGTCGGCGGCGAACAGGGTGACGCCCCACTCCCAGTCGTCGAGACCGGTGGAGCCGGTGACCAGTTGGACCACGCGTCCGGCGAACTCACGGCCCTTGCGGCCGTGGCTCTCCATCAGGTCCCGGCGCTCCTCGTACGGCAGCATGAACCAGTTGCCGGCGACGCTGCGCCGCTTCGACATCGGGTAGAAGCAGACGACGTTCTTGCCCTCGGGTGGCAGCTTCGGGTGCAGCCGGGGCTCGAGACGCTCGGGGGGCACGCCCTGGGCGTACTCGGAGACCTCGGTCATGGACAGGTATGAGTCGACGACGGCGAGGCCGGCGGCGGTGAGTTCGGCCTGGAACCGGCGCAGGCGCCAGAAGTCGGGGCCCAGGGTCATGAACCCGACCTCGGCTTTGTGGCCCAGCACGGCGAAGGTGACGACCTGATGGTCGCCCTCCTGGGCCGCCTTGACCGCAGCGGTGACGGCTTCGGCGTCGGCGGCAGGGCCGAGCGTGCAGAAGAGGTGCAGGACCCCCCAGCCCGCGGCGGACGTCAGGCCGGTCGCCGGCTCAGCCATCAGTCATCACAGGGCTTCGGCACACTCCACGAGGCCGTAGTCCTTTGCCGCCTTGGCCGCCGTCTCGGCGTTCGTCTGGGCGCCTTCGAGGGCCCGCTGGGCGCGGGGCTCGTCGTTGACCAGGCGGGACTGGTGCACGTCCTGAAGCGACAGGTACAGGTTCTCCATGGCCGCGATGTAGAGCGCGGCCCGAGAGTCGTCGTCCCTGGGGTATGCCTGCTGCCTTATCCGCATCACGGCGTCCTCGACGTCCTTGGCCTGCTGCTCGGCGTTCTCGCCCAGCTGGCCGATCTTGCCCTGCAACTCGGTGCATATGGGATCGACGTGGGCGGCCCAGGCCCCCTTCGCCCCCGTCAGACGACCACCGTCGTCACCGGAACCACAGGCACCTACGACTGGCGCGATGAAAAGAGCGACGGCAGCAATTCGGATTCGGGATGCGGTCACGGGCGGGACCTTAGCGCGACACAGCGCCGGCCCGTAGGGCCGGCGCTGTGGAGATTGAAGGATCGGTTGCGAATGGCGAAGAGTGCGGGCCGGGGAGACTAGAAGTCGCCCATGCCTCCCATGCCTTCCATGCCGCCGCCGTGCCCGCCGCCGCCGTTCTTCTCCTCGGGCTTGTCGACGATGACGCACTCCGTGGTCAGGAACAGGGCGGCGATGGACGCTGCGTTCTGGAGGGCGGACCGGGTGACCTTGGCGGCGTCGATGACGCCGGCCTTGAACAGGTCCTCGTAGTCGCCGGTGGCGGCGTTGAGGCCGGTGGGGCCGTCGAGGTTGCGTACCCGCTCGACCACGACACCACCCTCCATGCCGGCGTTGACCGCGATCTGCTTCAGCGGCTCCTCGAGGCTGCGGGCCACGATCCGGGCACCGGTGGCCTCGTCGCCGTGCAGGGTCAGGGCCAGCTCCAGGACCTTGGCCTGGGCACGGAGAAGGGCCACGCCACCACCGGGCACGACACCCTCCTCGACCGCGGCCTTGGTGGTGCTGACCGCGTCCTCGATGCGGTGCTTCTTCTCACGCAGCTCGACCTCGGTGGCGGCACCGACCTTGATGATGGCCACGCCACCGGAGAGCTTGGCCAGGCGCTCCTGGATCTTCTCCCGGTCGTAGTCGGAGTCGGTGTTCTCCATCTCGGCCTTGAGCTGGTTGACCCGGCCCTTGATCTCCTCAGGCGAGCCGGCGCCCTCGACGATGGTGGTCTCGTCCTTGGTGACGGTGACCTTGCGGGCCCGGCCCAGCATGTCCAGCGTCACGTTCTCGAGCTTGAGGCCGACGTCCTCGGTGATGACCTGGCCACCGGTGAGGATGGCGAGGTCCTGGAGCATGGCCTTGCGGCGCTCGCCGAAGCCGGGGGCCTTGATGGCCACGGACTTGAACGTGCCCCGGATCTTGTTGACCACCAGGGTGGCGAGGGCCTCACCCTCGACATCCTCGGTGACGATCAGGAGGGCCTTGCCCGACTGCATGACCTTCTCCAGGACGGGCAGCAGGTCACGGACGGCGGAGATCTTCTGGCCGGCGAGCAGGATGTACGGGTCATCCAGGTCGGCTTCCATGCGCTCGGGGTCGGTGACGAAGTAGGGCGAGATGTAGCCCTTGTCGAGGCGCATACCCTCGACCAGCTCCATCTCCATGCCGAAGGTCTGCGACTCCTCGACGGTGATGACGCCGTCCTTGCCCACCTTGTCGATGGCCTGGGAGATGGTGTCGCCGATCTCGTTGTCGGCCGCGGAGATGGACGCCACCTGGGCGACCTGCTCCTTGGACTCGATCTCGACCGAGATCTCCTTGATGCCCTCGACGGCCCGGACCACGGCGGCCTCGATGCCCTTCTTGAGCGACATGGGGTTGGCGCCGGCGGCGACGTTGCGCAGGCCCTCCTTCACCATGGCCCACGCCAGCACGGTGGCGGTGGTGGTGCCGTCACCGGCGACATCGTCGGTCTTCTTGGCTACTTCCTTGACCAGCTCGGCGCCGATGCGCTCGTAGGGGTCTTCGAGGTCGATCTCCTTGGCGATGGAGACCCCGTCGTTGGTGATCGTGGGTGCGCCCCACTTCTTGTCGAGAACGACGTTGCGGCCCTTGGGGCCCAGCGTGACGCGCACGGCGTCAGCGAGCTGGTTCATCCCACTCTCCAGGGCCCGGCGTGCGTGCTCGTCAAACGCGATCATCTTCGGCATACGTGTGCTTCCTCCTCTTCGGCCCGGGCACCGGGCCGTTAGCACTCTCTACTGTCGAGTGCTAACCAGCAAACCACGTGCGGGGAGGATGTGCAACCGGGGCACGCCGGCGCCGCGCCAACCGGAGGCCGGCGAGGCCGGCGGCGGCGGCGGCGAGGCCGGGGAGAAGGGTGCCAGGCCCGCCGGTGAGGGGCTGGCTGGTCATGATCGTCGTCGTGGGCCCGCCGACTCGGGTCGTGGTCGTCGTCGCCGCCGTGCCGCCCGGCGGCGCCGCAGTAGACGCCACGGTGGTCGTCGTGCCGCCCTCCGGAGTGCTCGGCGGGGCCGAGGTCGCCGGCCCGGCGACCGTTGTCGTGGTGGTCGTGGTGGTCGTGGTGGCCGGCTGGGCCTGGGTGGCGCCGTCGTCCTCATCGACGAGGAAGGCGGCGGCCACGCCGGCGCCAAGGAGGACGACGATAAGTGCGGCGAGCCCGTTGCGGCGGAAGGGGGTCATGAGGGACTTGCCCCGACGCTATTCGCTCCGTGCACCGAAACGGTGCGTTTCCGGCGCTCTGGTGCCCCAGAGCGCGGCGCCGGCGTCAGCCGCCGGCGATGTTCCTGGTCAGCCGCCGGCGACGGCGGGGATGATGCTGACGGTCTGGCCGGGCGCCACCGGGGTGTCGAGGCCGTCGGAGAAGCGCACGTCCTCGTCGGCCACGAACACGTTCACGAAGCGGCGGAGGCCGCCGGCGTCGTCGAAGAGGCGGGCGGCGAAGCCGGGGTGGGCGGCGTCGAGGGCCTTGAGGACCTCGCCGACGGTGGAACCATCGACGTCGACCTCGGCGGCGCCGGCAGTGAGGGTACGCAACTGGGTGGGGATGCGGACGGTGGCCATGTGTGCGCTACTTCTCCACGTCTTCGTAGGCGGCGTTGAACGCGTCCATGGTCGGCGAAATGGTGGCGGTCGGTGCGCAGACCGGCGCCACCGCCTCGATGGTCTTGAGGCCGGCGCCGGTGATGTAGGCGACGACCCGCTCGTCGCGCCGTACGACGCCCTTGGCCGCCAGGCGGGCCAGGGTGGCGATGGTCACCCCGCCGGCGGTCTCGGCGAAGATGCCCTCGGTGCGGGCCAGCAGGAGCATCGAGTCGACGATCTCCTGATCCGACACCGCCTCCAGCCCACCGCCGCTGCGCTTGACCTCGTCGAGGGCGTAGGGGCCGTCGGCCGGGTTCCCGATGGCGAGGGACTTGGCGATGGTCTTGGGCTTCACCGGGCGGATGTAGTCGTGGCCGTCATTGAAGGCCGTGGCCACCGGCGAGCAGCCCTCGGCTTGGGCGCCGGAGATGCGCACGTGGGGCTCCTCGGTCAACAGGCCGACCTTGTACAGCTCCCGGAAGCCCCGGGCGATCTTGGTGAGCTGGGAGCCGGAGGCGACGGGCACGACCACGTGGTCGGGAGCCTCCCACCCGAGCTGCTCTGCGGTCTCGAAGGCCAGGGTCTTGGAGCCCTCGGCGTAGTAGGTGCGCAGGTTGACGTTCACGAACGCCCAGGTCGGCTGCTCGGAGGCCAGCTCGGCGCACAGGCGGTTGACGTCGTCGTAGCTGCCGTCGACGGCGATCAGGCTCGGCCCGTACACCGCGGTGGTGACGATCTTGCCGGCCTCCAGGTCGGCGGGGATGAACACCACGTGGCGCATGCCCGCCCGGGCGGCGTGGGCGGCGACGGAGTTGGCCAGGTTCCCGGTGGAGGCGCACGCCGCCACCTTGAAGCCCATGGCTCGGGCCCGGGCCAGGGCGACCGAAACCACCCGGTCCTTGAAGGACCCGGTGGGGTTCAGGGTGTCGTTCTTCAGCCAGAGCTCGCCCAGGCCGAGCTCGGCGGCCAGGCGGTCGGCCCGCACCAGGGGGGTGAAGCCGGCACCGAGGTCGACGGCGCCGTCGTTGACCGCCGGCAGCAGGTTGGCGTAGCGCCAGATCGACGGCGGGCCGGCGGCGATCGTCTCGCGCGACGTGGCCGCGGCGATCGCCTCGTAGTCGTAGACGACCTCGAGGGGGCCGAAGCACCACTCACAGACATGAAGCGCCTCGGCCGGGAAGCCGTGGTGGCACTCCCGACACCGCAGGCCTTGCACGAACGACTCTGTCGTTGAAGCTGGCATGGCTCCTCCTCATCGCTCCGGGCATTGGCACCTGGTCGCCTCCGAAATCTTCGGTGACGGCTGGTTGTCGCGGTTTCTGCGGGCCCGGTCCCTCGACCGCTCTGGATGAAGGTCCCATGATACGTCACCGCGCCCGATCTCGGACAGCCGAATCCACCACTTCGGCGACGCAACCCGCGACGTCGGCCATGGCCCGCTCCCGCCCGAACCGAGCGACGAGCGACACGACCTGCACCGACCCCGGCAGCTCCGGCAGCTCACCGGGGAGTATCTCCCCTGCAACGATGAGGACCGGCACGCCGGCCTCGGTGGCGAGGTCGACCACGCCGCCGACCGCCTTACCCTCGAAGGACTCGGCGTCAACGGTGCCTTCACCGGTCACGACGAGGTCGGCGGCGGCGATGCGCTCCGGGAGGGAGAGGGCGTCGGCCACCACGACGAAGCCGGGGACCAGCTCGGCGCCGGCCGCGGCCAGGCCCCCCGCCAGCCCGCCGGCGGCGCCCGAGCCGGCCAGCTCGGTGACGTCGACCCCGTAGTCCCGCACGTAGATCTGGGCCAGGCGCTCGAGGCGCCGGCGCAGCAGGGCGACCTGGGCGGGCGTGGCCCCCTTCTGCGGGGCGAAGACCTCGGCGGCGTCGACGAAGAGGGTATCGACGTCGCAGGCCACGATCAGCTCGATGCCGGCGTGGAGCCGCCGGCGGGGGTTCAGGGCACCGACCGCCCCCAATCCGCCGTCGGTAGAAGCCGAGCCGCCGGCGCCCACGATCACCCGGCAGGCGCCGGCGTCGAGGGCGGCGGCGATCAGCTCGCCGGTGCCGGCGGTCGAGGCCCGCAGCGGGTCGTTGCCCGCCGGCCCGCCGGCGAGGGTCAGGCCCGAGGCCCGCGCCATCTCCACCACCGCCGTCCCGTCATCCCGCATCCGCCACTCGGCGATGACCTGCACCCCGAGCGGGCCCCGCACCGCGGTCGCCCGCGGTGCGCCGCCCAGGACATCGAGCGTGCCCTCCCCGCCGGCGGCCACCGGGGCTTGGTCGCAAGCGGCGCCGGCGAACTCCACCGCCCGGGCGATCGCCGCGGCCACGTCCACCGCGCCGGCGGTGCCGAGGAACTTGTCAGGAGCGGCGACGACGAGCACGCGGGTTATGTTGGCCCAGGAATGACAGATGCCCCGGTCCTCGTCATCTCGAACCGGGGGCCGATCTCTTTCTCCTTCGGAGACGACGGCGGCCTGGTCGCCAAGCGGGGCGGCGGCGGGCTGGTGTCGAGCCTCGGGCCCCTGGTGCGCGAGATCGGTGCCACCTGGATGGCGGCCGCGGCAACCGACGCCGACGTGGCCGCCGCGGCCGAAGGGGTGATCGAGGCCGAAGGCTTCAAGTTCCGGTCCCTCGCCATCGACCGGGCCAAGTACCAGATGGCTTACGACGTGGTGTCGAACGCCACCCTGTGGTTCCTCCATCACGGCCTGTTCGACCTCTCCCGCCGCCCCCGGCTCGACCGCCGCTGGCGGGAGGCATGGGACGCCTACCGCGACGTCAACCACGCCTTCGCCCAGGCCGTCATCGACGAGGCGCCGGAGGGGGCCATCGTCCTCGTGCAGGACTATCACCTGGCCCTCATGGGCACGTGGCTGGCCCAGAAGCGGCGCGACCTGCGGGCCGTCCATTTCAGCCACATCCCGTTCTGCGAGCCGGGGGCGTTGCGGGTGCTGCCCTCCGACGTGGCCGAAGAGCTGCTCGTCGGCATGGGCAGCCACGCGTCGTGCGGCTTCCACTCCGCCCGGTGGGCGGCGAACTACGAGGCCTGCTGCCACGAGGTCCTGGGCTTTACGCCGGCCACCTTCGTCGCCCCGCTCAGCCCGCACTACGACGACATCGCGGCCCGGGCCGCCGAGGACGACTGCGTCCGCGAGCAGGGGTGGGTCGACAGCATCAAGGGCGACCGTTCCCTCATCGTGCGGGTGGACCGCATCGAGCTGTCAAAGAACATCCTGCGGGGGTTCTGGGCCTTCGACGATCTCCTACGCACCCGGGCGGAGTGGCGGGGCCGGGTGGTCTTCCTCGCTCTCGTCTATGCGTCGCGAGAGGGGCTGGCCGACTACCTGGCCTACCGCCAGGAGGTTGAGTCGGTGGCCAAGGTGATCAACGACCGGTGGGCCACCCCGGGATGGACCCCGATCATCCTGGACACCTCCGACAACTTCCCCCGCTCGATCGCCGCCCTCACCCGCTACGACGTGCTGCTGGTGAACCCGGTGCGCGACGGGCTGAACCTGGTGGCCAAGGAAGGGCCGGTCCTCAACACCCGCAACGGCGTCCTGGCCCTGAGCCGCGAGGCCGGCGCCTGGGACGAGCTGGGCTCCGTTGCCTTGGAGGTGAACCCCTTCGACGTGTCGGGGACCGCCGACGTGATGGCCACCGCCCTCACCATGGCGCCCGGTGAGCGGGCCACCCACGCCGAGACCCTCACCAAGCTGGCGTCGGCGAGGGTGCCCCGCCACTGGCTCGACGACATGCTGGCGGTGGCCGGCGCCTCGCACGGGCTCTCCGACGTGGCCATCACCCGCTCGGCGACAAGAGGCCACGCAGGATCCTGAGCGACCCCTCCGGGCCCTCGACCACGATGTCGGCCCGCTCCAGGATCTCGGCCGGCGCCTCGGGGCTGTCGACGCCGACCCGCAGCACGGTGGCACCCTGGGCGGCCATGTGGTCGAGGGTGTCGAAGGCGGTGAGGTCGCCCCGGTCGTCGCCCAGGAAGCACACCTGGCGCCGGCCCGCAGCCGCCTCGGCCAGCACGGTGCCCTTGTCGCGCTTCAGCGGCGGCCGCAGCTCGAAGGACATCCGGGCCAGGTGCACGACCAGGCCCGTCTCCGCCGCCTTGGCCGCGACCCACTCCCGGGACGCCGGCTCCAGCGAGGGGTCGCGGCGGTGGTGGACGGTGAGGCACAGTCCCTTGCGCTCGACGCTGATGCCGGCCGGGAGCGCGGAGTCGCCGGCGGCGGCCACCTCCTCGACGATCTCCCGCCAGGCCGCCGCCTCCTCGATGGCCTGGATCCCACCACCTTCGTCTTCCACGAACTCCAGGCCGTACAGGCCGGAGAGGAACACTCCCCGCCCGCCGAGATGCTCAGCCAGGAACGACGCCGGCCGGCCGGAGATCACCCCGACCCGCCCGTAGCGGTCGGCCAGCGCAGCCAGGGCGTCGACCACGCCGGGCAGGGGCTGGGCCGCCGCCGGGTCGTCGACGATGGGGGCGAGGGTGCCGTCGAAGTCGGTGAACACTCCCGTCCCGCCGGGGTCGCCCCGGAACGGCGCCAGCAATTCGGTGACCGACAGTGATGAAGCCAACGCCGGGAGACCCTATCGCCACCCCAGGTGGCCGCTGTACGCTTCGGGCGACGTGCGTCGACTGGCTTTGTATCTGCTCCTTCCGGTGGTGGCGGCCGGCACCCTGACCGCCTGCGAGAAGGAGTCGGTCCACGTCGGCTTCCGCCCTGAGGCCGGCGCCAGCTATCGCTATGAGATCAAGGTCCAGTCGGTGACCACCACCCTGCTGGATGACGAGGCGCCCGACCGTACCGTCGACGAGGTCACGCTGATCTCCCGCGACACCGTGCTGGCCGCGGCACCCGAGGAGGTGCTGGTGCAGGTGGTCCTGCAGCGTGCGGGATCGCCCGACCGCACCTTCCTGGTCCGGTTCGACCGCGCCCACCAACTGGCCGGCGTCGATCTGGTCGACGGGCTGCCCCCCGTGGTGCTCGGGCCGGTGGGCCTGCCGGCGTTCATGCCGGCGGCGGCCACGGCCCCACCTGACCGGGCCCTGTCGCCGGGCGAGAAGTGGAAGATCGACGCCACCCCCACCGTGCCCGGCGCCGGCGCCGCGGTACGGCTGGAAGGCACGGGCCGCCTGGTGAAGGTGACCACCGTGGGCGGGCGCAAAGTGGCCGCCATCAAGGCCGAGACCAGCGTGCCGCTGTCGAGCACCACCCAGATGGGCGGGTCCACCGTGACGATCACCGGCACCGAGCGGACCGAGAGCACCGCCAGCCGGGCCCTCGCCGACGGGGTGGTCGAGGAGGCCAGTTCGGTGACCCGCGGCACCTACGACCTTGTGCTGTCGCCGAGCGCCGGCGCCAGCGCATCGGTGCGGGGGACGATGGCGGTGGAGATCAGGGCCCAGACCAAGCGCCTGTCCGACGAGGCGACGAAGCAGTAGCTCTGGTTTTAAGGGCGGCGGCTAGGGGCGGCGGGTGGTGCTCGTCGTGGCGGCGGCCGGCGCCGTCGTCGTGGACACGTCGGTGCCAAGGATCACCAGGAGCTTGGCGTCGGCGATGTCGGCCGCGGCCACCGGGGGGGAGGCGAGCCGGGTGGCCACCGTGGCCGGCAGGGACAGCACGCCGGCCAACTCGCGGGCCTCGGCCTCGTATCCCTCGACGAACTGGATGACGGTCCTCTCGACGCTGGTCGTGGCGTCGGTGGGCGTGGCGGTGTTCGTGTAGCCCTTTTCCTTCAGCGCGTTCGTGGTGGACGCGCCAAGGCCCCGCACGCCGGCGCCGTTCGCCACCAGCACCTTGACCTCCGCCTTGGGCCGGGTCTGGCCCGCGGTGGTGGTGACCTGGGGAACGGTGGTCAGCCCGACCCGGCGGGTGGTGCTCGGGTCCTCGGTGCCGTCGGGGATGGAGGTGGCCGAGACCTGGCCGCTCGGGATGTCGGGTGCGTCGAACTGCTGGAGGAGCACGATGCCCAGGATGACGGCGACGGCCAGGAGCAGGGCCCCCCGAGCGCCGGCGTTGCCGCCGGGGCCGGCGGCGGGCGGGCGAGGCGGCCGCCCCGGGATACCCCTCCTCTGATTCACCGGGTCACCGCCTTCACCGCCCGCGGGGCTGGGCCGTGCGGCCGCCCTCGATCCGGGCTCGGCGGCGGTTGGCTCGCATCTTGCGCAGCCTACGGACTACCAAGGGGTCATAGGTCGCGGCCTCCGCCGAGCCGATCAGAGCGGCGAGGAGTTGGTAGTACCGGGCCGGCGACAGACCCATGCGGGCCTGGATGGCTGCCGCCTTCGAACCCGGCTCCGACCACCACGTGCGCTCGAAGTCGAGGATCGCACGGTCACGATCGGTCAGAGGCATCCGGGCCAGGCTGCCCGCATCTGGCACCCAGGTCAAGGACCCCCGGCGACTAGCGTGTCGACTACGCCGGTGTGGCGCAGTCCGGTAGCGCAGGCGACTTGTAATCGTCAGGCCGTCGGTTCGAATCCGACCACCGGCTCCATTCGATCCAGGATCAGGCTGCGGGCACGCTCTGGACGGCGGTGGCGGCGGTCAGGTGGCCCTCGAGCTTGCGCTTGATGCGCTGCAGGGCGTTGTCGACCGCCTTGGTGTGGCGGCCCAGGCGGTCGCTGATCTCCTGGTAGGAGCAACCGTCGAGGTGGAGGCGGAGCACGTCGACCTCGAGGCGGGACAGCATGGTGGCCAGGGCGGCCCGCATGTCGGCCTGCCCTTCGAGGCTGACCACCTCGTCGGCGGGGTCGGGGACCCGCTGGTCGAACAGTTCCTCGACCAGGCGCTCCGAGGGGTCGTCGATCACGCGGAGGCCCCAGAGCGAGACGTAGCGGTTCAGGGGCTGGTGCTTCTGGCGGCACGCGCTCTTGATGGCCGTCATGATCTGGCGGGTCACGCACAGCTCGGCAAAGGACCGGAACGACGACTGGCCATGGCGGAAGTCGCGGATGGCCTTGAACAGACCGATCATCGCCTCCTGCTGGAGGTCGTCGTTGTCGCCGCCAGCGAGGAAGTAGCCCCGGGCCTTGGCCCCGGCGAAGCGGCGGTAGCGCTCCAGCAGCAGGTCGAGAGCCCCGACGTCGCCTTCGTGGAACTGGCGCACCAGTACCTCGTCCGAGAGGTCGAGGGAGGTGGCGCTGGACTGGGGCATCCGGGCTCCTGGCTACTGCGAGAGCGTGGGCGTGTGGGGTGTCAGTAGATGAGAAGTGACTACAGCTAGATGCCACTTTCTAGCCACGGGATACTCCCGTGTCAACGGTCTCTCAAGGAGAAACCCGCCTCTCAGCGTCGCCGGCTGACCTCGAAGAGCGCGAGGGTGCCGGCGGCGCTGACGTTGAGCGAACCCAACCGGCCCTGCATCGGGATGCTGACAACGAGGTCGCAGCGGGCCTTGGCCAGGCGCGAGAGGCCGGCGCCTTCGGCCCCCACGACCAGCACGATGGCCTCATCGGCGACGGCCAGGCCGTCGAAGAGCGATTGCTCCCCGTCGCCGGCCAGCCCGACCACCCAGCACCCCAGCTCCTTGGCCCGGGCCAGGGCGGCGGGCATGCCGGCGACGACGGCGATGGGCACGTGCTCGATGGCGCCGGCGGCAGCCTTGCCCACCGTGGGGGTCACGTGCACCGCCCGGTGGCGGGCCAGCACGGCCCCGGTGGCGCCGGCGGCCTCAGCGCTGCGCAGGAGCGCTCCCAGGTTGTGGGGGTCGGTGACGCCGTCGATGGCGAGGAGGAACGGCTTCGGGCCCGATCCAGGCCGGCAGAGGTCGTCGAAGTCCGCCTCCGGAAGGGGCCGGGCGTGGGCCAGGACGCCCTGGGGGGCGTCGGTGGCCGCCTCGGCGTCGAGACGGGTGCGGCTGACCCGCTTGAGGGGCACCCGGGCCTCGGTGGCCAGCTTCTCGATGCGGTCGAGGATGGGTGCGGCCTGGAGGTCCTGGGCCATCCAGACGTCGGTGACGCCCCGCCGGCCGGCGGCCAGCAGTTCGGCGACGGCCTGGCGGCCCTCGACCTGCTCGCCGCCCACGCCGTGGCTCGGTCCCGAGGCCCGACCTACGTCGCCTCGACGAGGGCGACCGCCCAACACGCCACCCCCTCTCCCCGCCCGATGGCGCCCAGGCCCTCGGCCCGGGTCGCCTTCACGCTGACGCCGGCGCCCACCACGCCGGCCAGGTTGGCGACCATCTCCTCCCGGTGGGGTGCCAGCCTGGGCGCCTCCAGGACCACGGTGCAGTCGACGTTGCCCACCGACCAGCCGGCGCCGGCCAGCAGGTCCACGACGCCGGCCAGGATGGCCAGGCTGTCGGCGCCGGCCCACGCTGGGTCGGTGTCGGGGAAGTGCTGGCCCAGGTCGCCGAGGCCGCCGGCGCCGAGGAGGGCATCGGCGATGGCGTGAGCTACCACGTCGGCGTCGCTGTGGCCGGCGAGGCCCCGCTCCCCCGGCAGGTGGACGCCGCCCAGCACCAGCCGGCGGGCGGGGTCGTCGCTGAAGGGGTGGACGTCGAACCCGAGGCCAACCCTCACGAGACGGCGTCGGCGGGGCCGGGGCCCGAGCGGCCCTCCCGAGCGGGGAGCACGGGCCCCCGCTTCGGCGAGGAGGGCGGGGATGGGGCCCCGCCCGGGCGAAGAGCAATATCGGCTCGTAGGGTGACCTTGGTGTTGGCCGGGTCGCCGGGAACGACCATCACCCGACCGCCGGCCGCCTCGACCAGGGCGGCGTCGTCGGTGGCCTCGCCGCCGGCGGCGTGGGCCCGGCGCAGGACGCCGGCGGCGAAGGCCTGGGGCGTCTGCACGGCGACCAGCCCGTCGCGGTTGAGCGTGCCCACCACCCGCCCGTCGACCACGCGCTTGACGGTGTCGGCGATCGCCACTCCCGGGATCGCCGCGTCAGCTCCCTCGCGCACGCAGGCGACGACGGCCGCGAACAACGCCGGCGCCGCGAACGGCCGGGCCGCGTCGTGGACGACCACCACATCGGCGCCGGCGGGAACGGCGCCCAGGCCGGCCCGGACCGATTCCGAGCGGGTGGCGCCGCCGGCGACAACGACGTCAGCTGCGGGTGCCTCGTCGTCGACAGAGCCAGGTGGGACGACGAGGACGACGCCGTCGGCCACCGAGCGGCTGGCGACCAGTGCCCAGTCGACAACGCGCCGGCCCTCGAGGTCGGCGAACTGCTTCGGGCCCCCGAACCGGGTCCCACTTCCCGCGGCCACCACGATGGCCCACACGGTCATGAGACTGCTACGGCAGTGCCTCGTCGAGCTTCTTCTCGGCCTCTTCCTCGGTGACGCTGAGAGCGAAGGTGAGCTCCGACACCAGGATCTGACGGGCCTTGGTCAGCATGCGCTTCTCGCCGGCGGAGAGGCCCTTGTCCTTCTCGCGGATGGACAGGTTCCGGACGACCTCGGCCACCTGGTAGATGTCGCCCGACTTCAGCTTCTCGACGTGGTTCTTGAAGCGGCGGGACCAGTTGGTGGGCATGCGCGCCTCCTTCTTGCGGAGGACCGCGAACACCTCCTCGACCTCTTCGTCGTTGATGACCTCACGCAGACCCACCTCGTCGGTGTTGTCCGCCGGCACCATGAGGGTGAGGTCGCCATAGGCCAGACGGAGGACGAGATACTCGCGGTCCGCACCGAAGGCATCGCGCCGCTCCCGACGTTCGATGACCGCCGCTCCGTGGTGGGGGTAGACGACCTTGTCACCTACATCGAAGGCCATACAACTCCCGGATTAGACGGACGAGGAACCACTCAAGAGTGCCAGGAATCGGCCGTCTCTGCCAAAGGTGGCGGTCAGAAACGGTCGAAGCCCGTGCCCTCGGCCACGCGGAGGAGATTCTCCTTGATGGCCCGGGCGCGGGACGCACCGACGCCCTCGACCTCGTCGAGATCCTTCACGTCGGCGTCGAGGATCTTGTCGAGCGTGCCGAAGCGGGCGACGATGGCCTCGATCACCGCCTCCGGCATGCGGGGGATGCGGTTCAGTAGGCGGTAGCCCTTGGGCTGGAGCGGGAAGTCGAGCTCCGATCCGCTGGTGGGGAGGTGCAGAACCGAGGTCACCGCCCGCAGATCGAGGATCTCCTCGGTGGTGAGCTGGGAGAGGGCCTCCATGGCCTCGGACAGGTTCCACTTCTCGCCGGTGTGGGAGTAGTCCTGGATGACCAGGCGGCGGTCGTCCTCCACACCGCCCATCAGCTCCTCGAGTTGGAGGCGGACGAGGCGGCCGTCGGTGCCCGCCTCGATGATGTAGCCGCTGATCTCCTCGGCGATGCGGCGCACCATCTCCGTGCGCTGGAGGACGGTCACCACATCGCGCACCGTCACCAGGTTCTCCACCTCGAGGGCGGTCAGGGTGCCGGCGACGGCGTCGAGGCGGTTCTTGTAGCGCTCAAGCGTCTGCAGGGCCTGGTTGGCTCGGTTGAGCAGCCGGGCGGTGAGCTCGAGGGGGTGCTTGATCGGGCCGTAGTAGACGGCGATGACCGACAGGTCTTCCGACACCGAGATCACCGGGACGGCGATCGAGCGGGCGACCCGCTCGGCGGTGCGGTGCCGGGTGCCCGTCTCCGACGTAGGCACGTTGGGGTTCGGGACCAGGTGGACGTTGGCCCGGGCGATGCGGCTGGCGTCGGGCGCCAGGATGATGGCGCCGTCCATCTTGGCCAGCTCCGACAGGCGCTGCGGGCTGAACTCGGCGTCGAGCAGGAAGCCGCCCGAGCAGATGGCAAGAACCTCCGGCCCGTCGCCCACGACGATCAGGCCGCCCATGTTGGCCTGCAGGATCCGGTCGAGCCCCTCGCGCAGAGGCTGGCCGGGGGCGACCATCGTCAGCGCATCGGTGATCGCATAGTCACGCCGAGGCGGCACGCGGAAATCCTATCGGTTCGGCGCCCAGCACAATTCCGGCCTTGGCCAGAGCCTCGACAAGGGTGGCGGCGCGGAGCACCTCGAAGCCCGGCGGTGGTTCCGGGGCCGACGCCGGCACGACGGCCCGCCGGAACCCGAGACGGGCCGCCTCGCCCAGGCGCCGCCCGGTCTGGCTCACCTGGCGGAGCTCGCCGCACAGGCCGATCTCGCCGCATGCGACCAGATCGGGCGGCAGCGGCCGGTCGATGATGGAGGAGACCATGGCCAGGGCGAGGCCCAGGTCGGCGCCGGGCTCCACCACCCTGACGCCACCCACCGCCAGCGCATAGACATCGGCGCCAATGAGAGGGATACCCACTCGCTCCTCGAGCACGGCGCTGATCATGGCCACCCGGCCGGCGTCGAGCCCCTGGGCCGACCGGCGGGGCGTCGCCAGGCTCGACTTGGCCACCAGCGCTTGCAGCTCCACGGTGAGCGGGCGGTGGCCGTCGAGGGTGGGGACGACGGCCGAGCCGGGGGCGCCGGCCTGGCGGTCGGAGAGGAACAGGCGGCCGGGGTCGGGGACGCCGGCCAGGCCGTCGTCGGTCATCTCGAACAGGCCGAGCTCGCTGGTGGGCCCGAAGCGGTGCTTCACGGCCCGCAGCAGGCGTAAGGCATGGTGGCGCTCACCCTCGAAGGACAGGACGGTGTCGACCACGTGCTCGAGGACTCGCGGGCCGGCGAGGGCGCCGTCCTTGGTGACGTGGCCGACCAGGACGGTGGCCCGGCCCGCGTCCTTCGCCGCCCGCACCAGGCGGTGGGCGCACTCCCTCACCTGGGCGACCGATCCCGGGGCCGAGGCCAGCTCGGGATCGAAGACGGTCTGGATGGAGTCGACGACCAGCACGTCGGGGTTGACCTCGGCAGCGTGGGCCAGGATGGCCGACAGGTCGGTCTCGGCCACCAGCCACAGCTTCGGGTAAAGAGCACCGAGGCGGGCGGCGCGCATACGGACTTGCTGGGCCGATTCCTCGGCGCAGGCCAAGAGGCAGGTGGTGCCTTGCTTGGCCAGCCCGGCGAGGGCCTGGAGGAGGAGCGTGGACTTGCCGATGCCCGGCTCGCCACCGAGCACGGTGACCGAGCCGGCCACCAAGCCGCCGCCGAGCACCCGGTCGAGCTCGCCGATGCCGACCGGGCGGGGCGCCCACCCCTCGCTCTCCACATCGGCGATCGGCAGGGCCCGGCTGGGGGCGGCGAGGGCGCTCATGGTCGATGCGGGCGCCGTCCGCTCCTCGACGATCGTGTTCCACGCGCCACATCCGACACAGCGGCCGGTCCACTGCGGGCCCTCGGCGCCGCAGCCGGCGCAGCGGTAGGTCGATCTCACCTTTGCCATCCCGCTGGACCCTACCGACGACCTAGGACAGTTCCGGGTATTACTGCGAGTGCCGGCGCCGGAGCAGGACGGCCAGGAGGGTGACGGCCAGCAGCAGGGCGACGACGGCGATGACGGGGAGGAGCGGGTAGACCCGGAACGCGCTGCTCGACGCCTCCAGCAGGACGGTCTGGCCGAGCTCTGGTGCCCACAGGGCGCGGCCACCGCCGCTTGCGGGGGCATTGGTCGTGATCTCGCCCGGCAGGCCGGCGGTGGCCTGGACCTTCAGGCGGTCGCCGAAGCGGGCGCGGAGCCCGTCGGGGTCGAGGCCGAGGTCGACGTCGCCCAGAGCGGCTGTGAGCTCGGCGTCGGCCAGCCCGGCCAGGCCGGCGGCCAGGTCGACGGTGCCGGTGAAGGTGACCTTGCTTCGGGTGAGCGACTTCGTGCGGGTGACCGTGAAGTCGCGGAAGGGGCCGGCGGGACCGTTCAGCTCAGCGAGGATGGCCGGCACCTGCTGGGGTTCCGAGAAGAGCTTCGACGCCCGGAGCCAGGTAAGGCCGTCGCCCTCCTTGCGAGGGGGGTCGACCTGCCAGCCGGCGGTCCGGACGTCGTCGAGGCGCAGCGCGGTGGCGAGGTCGCCGACCTCCCTGACGGCGTCGTCGTCGAGCCCCACGCCGGCGACAACCCTCCCGGTGCCGTCGCGGTTCACGTCCACGCCGGCGGTGAGGCTTACCTGGCAGGCGCCGGTCGCCCAGGCCAGGAGCGCGACCAAGAGGGGGAGCAGGCGCCGGCGCATGTTCGTCGGAGGAACCGTAGTGGCGGGTGCCGGCGGTGTCCGGCGCGAAAGGGATCGAAATATGTTTCAATACGGCGATGAGGCGGACTTGGGGGGTGGCGGTGCTTCTGGTGCTGGTGAGCAGTGCCTGCGGGCCGGTCGGATCTGCACCAGGGCAGCGGGCGGGAGTCGGAGGCTACGGCTGGTGCCCACCGCCAGGGGCGTGCTCGCGGTGGTCGGGACGGTGATCACCGAGCGAGGCGACCGCGACGGGCGAATCTGGACGTCGCGGGACGGCACGACGTGGGCGGCGGCGGCGGCGCCGACCGGCGGGCCGGGAGACCAGGCATTGACGAGCGTGGCCGGCATCCGGGCTCGTCATGGCTGGCGACGAGGTGGTGATGATCGGGTCGGACAACGCCGGCGGGCGGTCTGGATCGGGCCGGCACCCTAGCGCCGGCGGATGACGAAGGCACCGGCGGCGGAGCCCACGGCGGCCAGCAGCAGCAGCACGAGGGCAATCAGCGCCGGCGTGGTGCGGGACTCCGTGGGGGCGTCGACCGGCACGGGTATCGCCATTGCCGGCGGGGCCGGCGCGTCGCCCTGAGGTGGACCGGCCGGCGCCGGCAGCGCCGGCGCTGCGGCGCCCTCCCACACCGACACCTCCCGGAGTTGGCTGATCGAGCCGGTGAGGCGGACGAAGCGGGCCGGGCCGGTACGGGAGGGGGCGACGGCGGTGTAGCCAGCCGACTGGTCGAGTGCGAGCCAGGTCTGACCGTCGGTGGAACGCTCGACCTGGCACGAGCAGCCCCGGACGACGACCAGCGACACCTCGGCCGCCCGCCCCAGGTCGACGGTGACCGAGTCGGCCCGCGGCGTGGCCGTAGAGCCGGTGGTGGACGTGGCGGTCGTCGCCGGCGGAGGCAGCGCGTTGGCCAGGTTGCCGTCGGTCAGCGGGCAGGGCGAGACCGGCGTGCCCGCCGGCCCCACGACACATGGCCGGCCCCGGGATATGGGCGGGCCGGCGGCGCTGCGGTAGGCGACCCTGGCGGACTGGCGCCGGATGCCCACCGTGGTCCCTTCTGCGGTCGCGTTTGTCCGGGCGGAGACGGCGAGGCTGCCGGAGGTGTCCTCCAGGATCCGGGGGTCGAAGCCGACATCGGTCCCGGTGCTGTCGAAGGTCCACACCAGCTGGCCGCCGGCGTCCTCGACCACGACCTGGTAGGACCCGGGGGCCGGCGGGTCCCAGGAGAGGTGGCCGGGCCCGACGGTCACCGCCGGCTGCCAAACCTGCAGGTCGGGTAAGCGCGGGTTCTCGGCCTGGATCCTGAAGTCGGCGGTGACGAGCGCCCCGGACACCTCGGCCGACAGCGAGAACGAGCGGGCGTTGCCGAAGGCGGTCTGGGTGTCCCCTCCGGTCAGGCTGAAGGAGTAGCTGCCGTCGGCCGAGGTCGTCGCCCGTTTCACCGACCGGCCCCGGCACAGGCTGGCGGGAGGGTCGACCAGGCAGGCGGTGAACAGGCTGAGCGGGATGACGACGAGGCCGGTGATCACCTCGCCGGCGCTCGGCTCCCGCTCCAGCGCCACCGGTGCGCCGACGGCGGGACTCCCGTCGGCCTGCAGCACCCGGCCCGACACCACAACGGTCGCGGCGCGGTCGAGGTTGCTCCGTTCGGTCTGGCAACCGGTCAACACCAGCGCCAGCACGGCCACGAAGGGCCAAAGGCGGCGCATCAGGCGGTGTCGGAGGGGCCCATACGTCAGTGGGACCACGCGCAACTGGCTGCAGTTACGTGCTCATACGCACGTGACTGCAGCCAGTTGGGAGCGGTGGTGCTGCTTTACTCGGCGGGGCCGGTCTCGGCCAGCTCGACCGGGGGCGGTTCGATGCCCTCGATCGTGCGGAAGACGATCTCGCCTTCCTCGGCGTAGA
>CAYZMG010000011.1:53734-76026 GCA_964479465.1 uncultured Acidimicrobiales bacterium | reverse complement strand
CCCACGCTCGGTGACGACCGGGCCTTGACACCTCTTAGGAAATCAGGTCACGGGGGTGGGCGCTGAGGGACTCGAACCCCCGACCCCATCCTTGTAAGGGATGTGCTCTAACCAGCTGAGCTAAGCGCCCGTCGCAGTCGCGACGCTACCGGGGCGGGAAGGTGCGGCCCAGCTGAATGAGCGCAGCGGTGGCCTCGGGGAGCAGGTCGGGCAGGTCGTCGGGGGGGAACCAGCGGACGGCGGAGATCTCCGGGGAGTGGGTGGTGGCCTCCGGTTCGGCTGACGATTCGCTGAGCCGGGCGTGGAACACCACGTCGACCCGGCGCATCGGCGAGTCGATGACGACGACCGGAAGCCCGTCGAGCTCTACGTCGATGCCCAGCTCCTCGTGCAGCTCCCGGCGGGCCGCGTCGGCGGGCTCCTCACCCCGACGCATCAGGCCGCCCGGAAAGCCCCACCCGTCGCGCCGGTAGGACTGGCGCACGAGCAGCATGTGGCCGTCGAGGCGCTCCACCACGCAGATAGCGCCCACGTGGAATGACGGCGTGCCGAGGCGGATCAGCAGCGTCCTCGCGGCCGGGGGCATGCGCTTGTAGGCCGCGAGGAGGAGGGTCTGGGTGCGGCGGGCCGGCGCCAAGCTCAGGCCACGGTGGCTGGTACCGGGAAGCCGCAGCGGGCGGCCACGGCCTCGGCCAGGAGTTCGGGGGTGGCCGCCGCCACCGGGACCCGGCGGTCGGTCCAACCGAGCGTCACGAGCTGGCGCCCGGAGGCCTCGGCCACCGAGGCGCCCGCCTCCTGACACACGAGCATCCCGCCCAAGTAGTCCCACGGGCTGTGGGCGTGATTCGAACAGTCGATATAGGCATCGAGGTGGCCGCACGCCACGGCGCAGAGGTCGAGCGCGGCGGCGCCCAGTGACCGCATCTGGCGCCAGCCCAGGTCCATCGGGGGGTAGCCGGTGAGGCCCAGGATGGCGTCGTCCATGCGGGTGCAGTCCGTGGGACGGGTCGGAAGGCCGTTGCGCAGCGCTCCCCCACCCCGCACGGCCTCGAACCGCTCCCCGGTGGCCTGGTTGACCACGAGCGCCATCCGAGCGCCGCGGGCATCGACGGCACACAGGCTGGTGGCGAACCACGGGATGCCCCGCGCTGCGTTGGTGGAGCCGTCGACGGGGTCGAGCACGACCACGATGTCACCGTCGGTGGCGTGCGGGCCCGTTTCCTCGCTGAGGACGCCGAGGCCGGCGCCCCGGAGGACGTCGAGAGCGGCCTGATCGGCGGCGATGTCGGAGAAGTACTGGCCGGGGCGGGTGCCCGCCGGCCCCCAGTCGCCCAGGTCGTCGAGGGCGCCGCGCACCGCAGCGGCCGTCTCCGAGAGCACGGCGAGAAGCGCGTCGTCGGTCACCTCCAGCCACGCTACTGCGGTCGCAGTCCGGGGCTGCGACGCTGGCCGGGCCGGCGCCAGAAGCGGGTAGGCCGGCTCCATCCCCTACGCTCGGCCCGACCGAGTTCCATCCCAGGAGGTTCTGCTTGGCCGCCATCGACGTGGCGGGGTACGTCGCCGAACTGAAGGACCACGCCGTCGATCATGGATTCCACGTCCATGACGAGCGTCACTTCGTCGAGACCTACTCGCTCCGCCAGGTCTGGGAGGTCGACCTCCATCCCGAGGAGGGGTGCGGCGGCCCGCTGGACCTCCATCTGGCCCTCGAGGTCGAGCCTCGGGTCCTGCTGGCGTTCGAGGACGTGGCGGCCAACCTGCCCGACGACGACGAGCCGCCGGACGAGTTCTCCTTCCCGTTGACCTTCACCTGGGCCCTGCCGCCGCTGCCGAACGGGCCGGACCTGCTCGTCCTGGCGACCGATCTGGCCGGCGTCGGCGGCCCGGAGCTGCCGCTGGAGGTCTCGGCCATCGACTCCTTCGGCTCGGTCACCGACGCGCCCGAGCGCAGCCTCACGATCGTCGCCCGCCAGCAGGTGTCCCTGGCCAAGGTCTGGGCGGGCGAGGAGCTGCTGTGCGACCTGCTCGACCGCTGTCTCGCCGTCAGCCGTTTCCTGCTGGAACGGGCGCCGGCGTGGGGCGTGTGAGAAAGCCCTTGACAGCCTGAGGCCGCGTCCTTACAGTGGGCATCGGAGTCCCAAGGGGGCAACCTGGAAATCGGCTCTCGGGCCGAAAGAAGGGAATCTTCCTCGGGGCTCCACTTTCGCGTCTGCCCGGATGATGAAATCAGGCAGCCATGATGGCCTCAAAAGCCATTGTCCGAAAGGGCGTGCGGGTTCGAGTCCCGCTCCGGGCACCTTTAGCGTTTCTCGCCGACGATGAGGTCCATCCGGGCCACGTCGTGCCGGCGGGAAACCGCGACCTGCCACTTGCCGCTCTGGCGGCAAACGATCCCCATTCGGCGGCACGCCTCCTTGAACAACTCCCGGATGTCGGCCGAGCGGTTCGAGAACTGGTACTGCGAATACTCGTAGCGGCCGGCGATCCGATTGGTGCCCCGCCAACCGTCGGACTGGATCAGGCCCCGGAGGAGGAGGTAGGGAAAGCGTGTCATGGCGATCTCGTGCTGCCATGGACTGAGCACGATCGGTCGCAGGTGCTTTGGACCCCGTCCGTGTTGCGGGAACAGGCACGACCAGTGCTTGGAGTCCGAATAGACCTCGAAGCACCCGGGCCGGTCGATCCTGCCGACCTTGTTGGGTCGGACCAGGGCCATGGATCGGCGGCATTCGTCGATGATCCCGGGGTACTTCTTGTCTAGCGTGATGCGCAGCCTGTAGACGCCCCGATGCATTTCCGATAGACATCCGTCACCGAGATAGAGACCGAGGAGGTATGCGTACGGGCCCGGCGGTACGGCCGCGATGTGGGGGCACGGCGCGCAGCTGTTCTCTGTCCTCTCCACGTACTTCGGTCCCTGGCTAAGCCAATAGCGGATGGTGCTTCGGGGGATCCCAGTCCGGCGGGCGATCTGCGCAGTAGCCACTCCGTCAGCGTGCAATGCGAACACTGGCCCGACATCGCTCCGCGGTCTGGTCACCAGCCCATTCTATCGAATGTATGTTCCCCATGCCTCCGCCGTTCAACAGGCGGAGCGATCAATTCGCCCCGCCGGGGGGATGCGCCAGCGCGTCGTCGGGCAGCAGTAGCCTCGCAGCGCGGCCGGCGGGGCGGGTGACCCGCCGATGTCGCACGGACGACGAGGAAGGGATCGCGCTCCAGGTGACTGAACACGCCAGAGGACGCCGGCGCATCATCGGACTGATGACGGTGTTGCTGTGCGGCGCCGTCACGCTCGGCCCGGTGTCGGCAGGGGCGCAGGTGGACGACCAGCAGCCCACGCCGAAGGACCCGGCGGCCGCAGCCGGCGCCGGCGCCGGCGCCGGGGCCCAGCGGTCCAACCAGCCGCTGGCGCCGGCGCTTCACGCCGGCGAGGGCGCGTCGTCGATCGCCGCCGCCGAAACCCTCGCCCAGAGCGGGTTCGTCACCTTCCGGGTGTTTGCCACCCAGTACCAGCCCCACGTCGCCGGGGCGGTCGAGGTCGCACTACCCGACCGGTGCGTGAAGTTCGCATCGCTCGGGAACACCACGGCGCTGGCCAATGCCAACTGCGGGCCGGGCTACCCGCTCGGCCTCGACTACCGCGTCACGGTGGCTCGGGACAACAACGCCGGGTCGGCCACCTTCCCCGTCAAGGAAGTGGGCCCCTGGAACCTCGACGACAACTACTGGAACGGCACCTCAGGAACGAGCCGCCCCCGCCGGCTCTTCACCAACCTCCCGACTGGCACGCCCGAGGCCCAGGCCGCCTTTTACGACGGCTACAACACCGTCACCAACTGCAAGGACCTGGACCACAACCCCTACACCCCGCCCCGCACGGCCGGCGCAGACCAGTTCGGGCGCTGCGTGCTCAACCCGGCCGGCATCGACCTCTCGGTGGCGGCCGCGACCCAACTGGGCTTGAAGCCCCTGGAGAACGCCTGGCTCACGGTGTCGTTCCTCTGGGAGCCGGCGGCCTCGACCTACCAAGCGGTGACGCCGGCCCGCATCCTGGACACCCGTACCGGGACCGGAGCGCCCAGGGCGCCGGTCGGCGCCGGGGGCCAGATCGACGTCCTGGTGACCGGCGTCGGGGGGGTGCCGGTCGCCGGCGTAGCCGCCGTGGTACTCAACGTCACCGCCACCGACGTAACCGGGACGGAGAGCTTCCTCACCGTCTTCCCCACCGGCACGCCGAGACCGCTGGCGTCGTCGCTCAACATGTTGCGGGGACAGACAGTGCCCAATCTGGTCGTGGCCCGGGTCGGCGCCGGCGGCAAGGTGAGCATCTACAACAACGTCGGCACCACGGCCGTCGTCGCCGACGTCCAGGGTTGGTACGGCGTGCCCGGCGCCGGCGGCCGCTACACGCCAGTGGCCCCGGCCCGGGTGTTGGACACCCGGACCGGGTGGGGCGGCACGCTGGGCAAAGTCGCCGGCGGCACGTCGATCACCCTCGACGTGCGGGGCGTCGGCGGGCTCCCATCGACGGTCGGTGCCGTCGTGCTCAACGTCACTGCCACGGAGCTCGACGGGGCGGACACCTTCGTCACCGTGTACCCCGCCGGCGTGTCGCGCCCACTCGCATCCAACCTCAACCTGACGTCGGGACAGTCGGTGCCCAATCTGGTGGTGACGCCCACCGGAGACGGGAGGGTGACGCTGTACAGCAACGCCGGCACGGTGCATCTCGTGGCTGACGTCCAGGGCTGGTACGCCCCCGACGCCACCAGCAGCTACCTGTCGACCGCCCCGATCCGGCTGCTCGACACCCGCACTGGCACCGGCGGCACGCTCGGGAAGGTGCAGGCCGGCACCCACATCGACCTCAAGGTCGCCGGCGCCAACGGGGTCCCCGCCGGCGTGAGGGGCGCCGTCCTCAACGTCACCACCACTGACCACATCGGCCCCGAGAGCTACCTCACCGTCTACCCCGCCGGCGGGGCCCGGCCGCTGGCGTCGAACCTGAACTTCGTCTCCGGCCAGACCAGGGCCAACCTGGTCTTCGCCCGCCTGGGCGTCGATGGGAAGGTGTCGATCTACAACAACCTCGGTGCGACACACGTGGTCGCCGACCTTCAGGGCTGGTTCCCCTAGCGGCGCGAGGCAAGGGCCTGGGCCGCGCCGGTCCAAGCCCTTGCCCCTCCCGCTTCACCGCACTCCCGCACCCCGCCGGGTGCGCCGCCACCCCGCCCGCCGGCGTCTCCGCCTAGGCGCCCTTGCCGTGCGGCTGGTCGGGACGGGTCAGCCACGCGTACGCCTCGGCCAGGTCGAGGGCCTGCGACGCGTTGTCGACCGACACCTTGGGAGTGTTCACCTGTCCATCGATGGCCTGGAGCACCGCCAGACGGGTGTTGATCCAAGCCTGCTGAAGTTCCTCTTCGGTTGCCATGGGGCGGACTCTATGCGGCGCCGGCCCGGGGGATACACCCCAGTGGCCCGCCAAGGCATCAAGATGTCGACATGAGCGCCGGGCGAGCCCTCCTCCGAGCCGTTCGGCGCCGGCGCTCGGACGAGAGTGCCGGCACTCCGCCGGTGTACTGGGGCCACATCGGCGACTACGAAGTGGTCAGCCGCCGAGGGATGCTATTCCTGCTCTCCCCCGAGCCCGCACACCCGAGCCAGCGGGTCAGGAACTCCGCTTGATCGCCTTCGCCAGCCAGAAGAACCCCACCATCCCGGCGACCGCGGTGCGCTCCAGGAAGTGGTCGACCTTGTAGCCCTTCTGGCTCATGATGCCGAGCAGCTTGTCGCTCCCCTGGCGCCAGCCGACCTTGCCGACGGCGCCGGCCAAGCTGCGGGCCGGGATGTTGCGGATGCCCGTCAGCTCCTCGACCTCGAAGTGGGCCGACAGCTCCTTGGCGAACTCTGAGCGGTCGAAGCGCCGGTAGTGGTAGTCGTTGCCCAGCACGTGCTCGCCCTCGCGCGCGCCCTCGTTCCCGAGGGCCTGCCAGGCCCGGAACACGAGGTTGTAGTTCAGCGTCGAGATCGACAGGGGCCCGCCCGGCACCAGCACCCGGGCCAGCTCCGACAGGTACCGCTGGCGATCGCCGTCGCGCAGGTGGGGATGGACCTCGATGGAGATGGCCGCCGACATGACCTCGGAGCGCAGCGGCAGGTTGCGCAGGTCCGACTGCACCGCCAGCACCCGGGCGCCGGCGGTGCGGGCCTGCATCCGGCGCAGGCACGCCTCGCTGTAGTCGATGGCGACGATGGGCTGGCCGAGAGGAACCAGGGCCTCAGTGATGCGCCCCGTGCCACAGCCGGCGTCGAGGATGGGCCCGAAGGGGCGGCCGAGGCGCCGTACGACGGTCGGCACCTCGACCAGATCGGTGTAGCCGACGTACATGTCGTCGTACCACTCGCTCTCCTGGCTGCGGAAGTTGCGCTCCTGCTCATCCTGGTCCGACAGCTGCTGAGCGGTCAGGAAGACGACGATCCCATCGACGATCGGGAACAGGGTGCCGCACGTCGGGCACTCCAGAGAGCCGGCGGTCTCGGCCAGCGGGTAGCCCTGGTCGCGCGGACAACAGAGCAGGTTGAGCAGCGCAGCGTCCATGCTGGGCACGCTATCCGAGGCTCGCGAGCACCTCTTTGAGGAGCAGCGAGGTCGTCTCGTTCGAGGCGCGGGCCCAGTCGGATCCGCCGGCCAGGCGGTGACGGGACTCGTACTGGTCGAGGCCGATGGACCACGCCCGGTTGGCCTCGGCGATGTCGCGGTGCAGCGACATGTACGTCTGGGGCATCGGGATGAGCGAGTATTCGACGGTGGCGGAGTTCCTCGACGTCTGGCGGATCACCACGCTGAGGGTGTCGGCGAAGTCGGGCGGGATCGAAGTGTGCCGGGAGATGATCTCCAGCTCCTCGGGCGCCCGGGGGTAGTCGACGAGCAGCATCTGGAACAGCGGGGCGGCGTTGAGCACCGAGACCATGTCGTCGATGAGCGCCGCGGCTTTCGCCGGCGTCTTGTTCGACAGGAAGGCGGCGAAGGTCTGGCGGTTGAGCACCACCTGATAGCGCTTCTTGCCGCTCAGGGCCAGGGCCCGGAAGTGGGACCGGTAGTCGGCGAACAGGCTGTGGAAGGTGGCGGCATCCTCCGGCGACAGGTTCATGCCGTCGGTCCAGCGGGTGCGGTCCTCCTCGTCGAGGAAGAGAAGGGGCGGCTCGTCGGCCACCAGCATCTCCAGGCCTGCGTACTCGCGCTCCAGGGCGAAGAGGTACGCGAACGCCTCCTCGTTGCGGAGGTGGGCCGCCCCTGGGACCCGCAGGAGCTCCTCGGCCCGGCTCGGCAGCGAGCCGACGAAGGCGGCGAAGCCCTGCCCGCCGGCCAGCTCGGCGAGGCGGGCTGTCCTCCGGTGGGCGAAGCACGACCGGGCCAGCTCGTGGTCGGAGAAGCACTCGAGCAGCTCCTCGAGCTCGACGTTCAGGGCCCGGGCGACGGTCTCGATGGCCAGACCGCGGGTGCTCATGCGGGTCGGGAGCCGGTACGGCTTGAGGCGGCTCTCCATGAGCCCGATCATCGCCACCGAGACGGGGCGTTGCGGGTCGAGCTCGGCCGTACGGACACTGAGCCCCTCACGGGTGAGGTGCTCCTTGGCCCGCAGGCGTCGCAGGCGGTCGGCAAGCTTCTCAGGCTGGTTCGCGGCTGAAACCTTACCCCTTGAGGATCCTTGTTCCGAGGATGGTTTCCGGTACGGTTGCGCGGGATGAAGGTCGTGCCGCTGAAGACATCGTTGCTCGTTCCGGGCGACGACATCATCGAAGTGGCCCAGGACGCTCTGGCGGCCGCCGGCCTCAGCCCCGAGCCTTCCGACATCCTCGTGATCTGCGAATCGCCTCTCGCTATCACCCAGGGCCGCATCGTCGACCTGGACGACGTGCACCCGGGCATTGCCGCCCGCGTCCTGTGCCGTCTTTTCGACTTCGACAGCAGCCTGTGCAACCCCTACGCCTTCCAGGTCGCCATCGACCTGGCCGGCCTGCCCCGCATCATCTTCGCTCTGGCCGTCGCCATGCCCGGCCGCATCCTCGGCCGCCACGGCGACTTCTACCGCCTCGCCGGCCGCCAGGTGACCTGGATCGACGACGTCCCCGGCAACCTGCCGCCTTATACCCAGAACATCGTCCTCGGCCCCGACGACCCCCGTGGGGTGGCCTGCAAGGTGGCCAACGCCCTCGGCTGCGGGGCCGCAGTCGTCGATGCCAACGACCTGGGCAGGGTCGAGATCTGCGGCGCCTCGCCTTTCATCGACCACGACCTCCTCGTCGCGGCAATGAAGCCGAATCCCCAGGGCAACGCCGACGAGCGCACACCGATCGTGCTCGTCCGGGGGTCGACGGCGAACGTGGGATCCGGCAATTGATGACCCTCCAGAAGCACGACCGCCGGCGGGCTGGTGTGGCGCTCCGGCGCACGGTGGTCGGCGCCACGGGTCTGGTCGGGGCGGCCACCACCGGGTGGTTCGCCCTGGTCCGGATCCAGGGCGACAGTGAGATTGGCTACGGCCCCTGCACGATCATCGACACCGACGAACGGGCCGCCCACGCTGAGATCGCGATCGTGAATCGGGGCCGGGAGCCGGGGGTCATCCGCCGACTCGATGGCGTCGTCGTCGACGGGCCATCCGCCAAGGTCCTCGTGACGCGCAAGGACAGCCGTCCTCCCCACCGGGGATGGTGGGTGTCCAACATCCTGAAACCTGGTGAGAGCTGTATCGCCGAGATCGACGTGGAGCTCGTCGAGCACGCCGCGGGCCCCGTCATCGTCGAACTGGACGTCCACGAGATCGGGCGCCGGCTGGTCGTGCACCGCAAGACCCGCCTCACCCTGCCGATCGGTCCCCGGGCCGGCGAATAGGCCCCCAGACTCAGGTCCGGGAGTACAACAGCGACGCGGAGGGGGAGGCGACGGACGCCAATGCCGGGGTCGTGTAGGCAAAGTTCATCGCTGTCCGGCGGTACCCGGGCGCCAGCGAGGAGACCCGGTGGGCTGTCGTGTCGGTCTTCAGCAGGTACCCGTCGCCGACCTGATGGTGGGCACGCTTGACATCCGGTCCATCAAGCTCGCCGAGGCTGGCGGCATTCTGCACATACTCGATCAGGCCGCCGGCGTGGGCGGGAGGGCTCTCCACGAACACGACGAGGGCAATCGGGTGGTCGTCGAAGTGGCCGCCGTGGGTGTCGCCGGCCTCGTGGAGGAAGTTGATGACATGGCGCTCGATGGGGTCCTGCACGACCTGGAGTGTCTCGCCGAACACGCCGGAGATGAACTGCACCAGCTCGGTGTCCTCGTACATCCCGGGAATGAGCACTGACTCCTCGGCGAGGGCCTCGCCACCGATGGTGCTCATCCGGCGGGGTGAGTTGTCCATGCACTCCATCGCGAATTCGCGCCGGATGGCGAGGGCCCGGAGACGCTCGATCTCCTCCGTCAGCCGCTCGATCGCCTCGGCGCGGACCAGGCCGGGCAGCCGGACGTAGTGGTCCCTGCGGAACGTCTCGGCCAGGGGGGCCACAGACGAGTACTGGGCGATGTCGAAGATCTCTAGGGTCGCAGCGTTCTGCATGGCGGCAGCATCCCTGGTTTGCGTCGGAGTAGCCAGCGAGCGAACGAACAGCGAACAATGAAACTCCTGGCCGGCCGCCCCGACAGAGATGGCCCACGACGACCCGCCGGCGCTACGGTCGACCGATGTCCGTCGAGCTCCCACACCCCCCTGACAACGCCAGACCCACGCTCGGGGCACTCAACCAGGCTTCGGCTCCGTACCTCGAGGCGTTGATCCGATACGTAGGCGTGCCTCGCGCCGCCTTCCACACGCCGGGGCACATCCAGGGCAAGGGTGCGCACCCAGCGCTCATCGAGGCGATGGGCGCGGCGGTGCTCAGCATGGACATCAGTCCCGGCCTCGGCAACATGGAGGGCTTCCCCGGCTGCGCCCTCGACCAGGCACAGGCTCTGGCGGCCGACGCCTACGGTGCCGACCGATCCTGGTTCCTTGTCAACGGCTCGACCGCGGGCAACCAGATCATGGTCACGTCGGTCTGCCACCCCGGCGACCTCGTCCTGACCTCCCGGAACACCCACAAGTCGATCATCTCCGCGTTCATCGTGGGCGGGGTCCGGCCTGTCTACATCCCGGCCGAACTCGACCCGAGGAGCCACATCGCTCACGGGGTGACGGCGGAGCGGGTCGACGAGGCCCTCGAGCGGAACCCGGGCGTACGGGCCGTCCTCATCGTCTCCCCGACTTATTACGGCGCCTGTTCCGACGTCGCTGGCATTGCCGAGGCCTGCCATCGTCGGGGCGTCCCTCTCCTCGTTGACGAGGCATGGGGGCCGCATTTTCCGTTCCACGACGAGCTGCCCGCCCACGCCTTGTCCCTCGGTGCCGACATGGTGGTCACCGGCGCCCACAAGCTGCTCGGGGCCTTCCTTCAGGCCTCGATGGTCCACTCGCGGGGACCGCTGGTGAACGCGGACCGGGTCGAAGTCGTGGCCAAGATGCTTCAGAGCACCAGCCCGTCCTGCCTACTGCGGGCGTCGCTCGACGCGGCACGTATGCAGATGGCCACTGAAGGTGAGTCACTCCTCACCGAGGCCATCGCCATCGCCGAGGAGGCCAGGGAACGGATCAACGAGCACCCCCGCCTGTCCTGCATCGACAAGCGTCTCGTCGGTTCCTACGGCGTCACCGCCCTCGACCCCACCCGCCTGTCGGTCAACGTGAGCGGCACCGGCCACACCGGCTACGAGACCGACCGCATGCTCTTCGACAACTTCGACGTCACCGTCGAACTTGCCGACTTCGCCAACGTCCTCGCCAACGTGACGATCGGCCACTCCCGTGCCGACCTCAGGAAGTTCACCGACGCCCTCTGGGCCATCGCCGACGTACCGGGGCATCGACTCGACCCAGTGGGCTTCGTCGAGCAGGCGCTGTACGAGATGCCCCAGCAGGTCATGAGCCCCGGCGAGGCGTTCCACGCCCCCCAGGAGCTGGTTCCCCTTGAGGCGGCCGCAGGGCGGGTCTCGGCCGAGATGGCCGCCACCTATCCGCCGGGTATTCCAGTCCTCGTACCGGGAGAGCTCCTGACCCCTGCCCTGGTAGACCATCTGGCCGCCCAGGTCGCCGCCGGCGGCCGGATCGTGGGCCCCCAGGATCCCCGCCTCGAACGAATCCAAGTCGTCTGCCAGTAGTGCAGGGCGGATGCGCTCTCACCATCGCCGGGGAGATCGCCGAGCGGCATCCCGAAATCCTCGTCGGCGGGCTTCTGGCCTCGAACCTGCGGGCCGCCGGGTCGGTGGTGGCGGCGGCGCCGTTCCCCGACGACATCGAGCTGGCGCTCGTGAACCAGGACGCGACCCTCGAATTGTTGGCCGACCACCCGCTGGTCCGGGATTGGCGCACGGCAATCTCGGCCTGCGGCCTCAAGCCGTCGACCTACAAGTCCAGCCCCGAGCAGCTGGCCCGGCGCACGCTGAAGAGCGGGCCGGTGCGGACGGGGCTGGCACTGGTCGACCTCTACTGCGAGGTGGCCACCCGCCACCTGGCCCCTCTGGGGGGTTACGACACCGACCGCCTGCCGGCGCCGGCCATCGACCTGCGCCTGGCCCGGCCCGGCGACACCTTCTCGCCGCTGGGCGGCGGGGAGATGCCGCTGACCGACAGGATGGGCGTCTACGCCGCCGGCGCCACCGTCATCTGCTGGGCCTACAACTGCCGTGACTCCCGGGAGACCTGCCTGACCGAGGAGACCGAGACCGGCCTTTTCATCGGCGAAGCCGTCACTGCGCGCCAGCACGGGGCGCTACGCATCGCCCTGGCCGACCTGGCCGGGCGTCTGGCGGCCGCCGGCGCCTCGGTGGGGCCGGTGGCCTTCGCTGACAGGCAGTCGCCGAAGGTGGACTTCGCCGCCGGCTGAACCACCGGAGGTCTTGGCCGGGACTACCGGGGCTCTGCCGTGACAGCCCACACGCCGCCCGAAGGCGGCGTGTGGGAATTGCGTGGCGACTGGCGAAGCGGCGTCCTAGCCGCAGTTGGGCCAGGGGTTGGACCCCCGCTGGCTCCACAGCTCGCCGGCGCGCGCGTCCTGTTCCGCGGGCGACGCTGCGGCGGGATCCCCGCTGCCACCCACGGACTGCCAGGTCGGGCGGTCGAACTGGTAGGCGCCCCGGTACAGGCCGTCCGGGCTAACGGCGCCATAGTCGCCGCCGGACTCACAGGCCCGTATGGCAGCCATGTTCCCGCCGCCACCGCCGGATGAGGCCACGCCCCGGTTGGTGATCGTCACCGATGGACGGGGAGCGGACGGCACCGGCGGCGATGCGGTCACCAAGCTGGCCAGGAGGTCGGCTGGAACGTCAACGGGAGCCGCCGGGATGTCGAGCACCTGACCGACGTGGAGCACATCGGGGCTGGCGATGGTGCTCCGGTTCACGGCGAAGATCTCCACCCAGCGTTCCGGGGTGCCGAGCTCGGACTGCGAGATCTGCGACAGGCTCTCGCCCGCAGTGACCGTGTGTGGCTGTGCGGGAGGCGGCTCTGAGGCCGGGGACGACTCCTGGGTGGGCGCGACCGCCGGCGCCGGGATGTCGAGCACCTGCCCCACTTCGATCAGGTCCGGGCTGGCAAGGGTGTCGTGATTGAGGGCGAAAATCTCGCGCCAACGATCCGTAGTTCCCAGTTCGGCCAGCGAGATCTTGGACAGACTCTCGCCCGCGGCGACCGTATGGGTATCCACCGGAGATCGACCGCGGGACAGAGGCGCCTCCTGGCCGGAGGCGATACCGGTTCCGGCCAGCATGGTGCCCGCGGTGACCGCGGCGAAGCAGAGGGACTTCTTCATGAGGTAGCTCCAATCGGTAGCTATAGCTGTGAACCGCCGCGGGAGTGCGGCGGCGGCGCTGTCAGACCGGTCCCGCTCAGGCCGCAGGCGCGGCGCTTCCTGATCCTGGTTCGAGGAGAGGCCGGCGAGGTGGCCGGCGACGGGACATAGCCGTAAGCCCGCGCAGCCTGCGCGGACCCGAGAATGTCTAGCCGCTTGTGAAGGAAAGTACAAGCGGGAGCGGCCTCACCAGGCCAGGGTGTCGCCGAGGGGACGATCGCCGGGGCCGCCCCCGGGCGTATTTCCGGCTCCGGCGCGCCCGTTTGTGCGACGCTCGGGAGCGTGGGGAAGGCGGGGGACGCGGCGAGGTTGCTCCGGCACGTCGGGCCGGGCCTGCTGGTGCCGCTCGTCGCTCTCGAGCTGGCCGCCGCCTTCACGCCCCTGGGGATCATCGCCGTCATCGGCGTGCTCATCGGGCGGGTGGCGGAGGACGGGGCCATCGCCGGCCCCCTCGCCGCCCTCACCGGCCTGCTCCTTCTTCAGCAGCTGATCGGGCCCTTCCGTACCTCCGCTGCCTACCGAGCCACCCGGCGGGTCGACGGCGTCGTGCGGGCCCGGGTCATGGACGTGGCCAACGGGTCGCTGGGCACCGCCCCGCTGGAGGATCCCGACGTCCTGGACCGGCTGGAGCTGGCCGGCGGCACTGTCGACCCGTTCTGGAGCGCGTCGCCGGGCGGGGCGGCGGTGGCGGTGGTCTCCCTGGCCGGGCGGTACCTCCAGGTCGCCGGCGCCGCCTGGCTGCTCGCCCGGCTGTCGGTGCCCGTCGCCGTCGGGCTGACCGCACTCGTGCTGGTGGCCTACAACCGGTCCCGCAGGTGGAACGGCCGCCGGCTGGCCGCCCAGCGGGGGAACCACGCCATCGGCCGGGCGTCGCGATACACGTCGGGTCTGGCCAACACCCCGCCGGCGGCGAAGGAGGTGCGCCTGTTCGGGGTCCTGGACTGGCTGGAAGCGCGCTTTCGGGCCGAGTGGGAGGTCGTCAGCTCGGCCCGCCTGATTCCGTGGCGGTGGGCGTCGGTCCGGATCGCCGCCCTGCTCCTGGCGATGACGCCGGCAGTGGCCGGGGCGTTCGTCGTCGTGGCCCGCGCCGACGCCAGCCCGCGCGCCCTGGCCGTCGCCCTGCAAGCCGGGATCGCGCTGTTCACGCTCCTCTTCGACCAGCGCCAGGACGACGCCTATCAGGTCGACTTCGGGCTCGAGGCCCTCCACGTCCTGCGCGGGCTTGAGACCGCGATTCAACCTGCCGCCGGCCATGGCACCGCCGACGCCGCCGGGCTCCCCCGGGAGACGATCCGCTTCGAGGGCGTTCATTTCGCGTACCCGGGGACGGGGCGCGACGTGTTCGCCGGCCTCAATCTCACCATTGCGGCCGGGACTTCGCTGGCCATCGTCGGCGGGAACGGCGCCGGCAAGACGACGCTGATCAAGCTGCTGGCCCGCCTGCACGAGCCCCAGGCCGGCACCATCCACATCGACGGCACCCCCCTCGACCATTTCGCCCCGGCGGCCTGGCGCCGGCGCCTGGCCGTGATCTTCCAGGACTTCGTGCGCTACGAGCTGCCGGCCGCCGACAACGTCGGGTTCGGCGGCACGGAGTTGGAGGCCGCCGCCGCCCGCGCCGGGGCGCTCGAGATCGTCCGCCGCCTCCCCGCCGGCTGGGACACCCCGCTCAACCGCCAGTACACAGGAGGTGCCGATCTCTCCGGCGGCGAGTGGCAGCGAATCGCCCTTGCCCGGGCACTGTTCGCGGTGGAGGCCGGCGCCGGCATCCTGGTCCTCGACGAGCCCACCGCCAACCTCGACGTGCGGGCCGAGGCGGCGCTGTTCGAAGACTTCCTCGATCTCACCCGGGGCCTGACCACGATCCTCATCTCCCACCGCTTCTCGACCGTGCGCCACGCCGACCGGATCTGCGTGCTCGAGGCCGGCCGCGTGGTGGAGGACGGCAGCCACGACGAGCTCATCGCCGCCGGCGGCCGCTACGCCGGCATGTTCCAGCTCCAAGCGGCCCGTTTCCGTGACTGACGCCGGGCGCATCGCCGGCGTGCTCGCCGACTTCGCTCGCGGCGCCGGCTGGCGGCTGACGTTCCTCGCCATCGCCACCTCGCTCGTCGCCGGCACCGCCGCGGTCAGCATCAGCCTGTGGCTCAAGCTCATCCTCGATGGCGCCGCCGAGGGCGACCTGGACCGCGCCGCGGTACTGGCCGTGGTCCTGGCCGCCACGGTGACCGTCCAGGCGTCCGCCACCAGCATCTCGATCCACTACCTGGCCCGCCTCCAGTTCGCCTGTGGTGTGCAGCTCGTGTGCCGGATCATGCAGGCCGCCGGCGGCAGCCCCGGGATCGAGCACTACGAGCGGCCGGAGCACGCCGACCGAATCGCCCTCCTCAAGTCCCAGACCAACTACATCTCGGGCTTCCTCTCCGCCCTCGGAGACGGGCTGGCGCTCGCCGCCCGGGTGGCGCTCACCGCCGTCCTGCTGGCCGGCGTGCACCCGGCGCTGCTCCTCCTTCCTCTGCTCGCCCTCCCGTCGTTCTGGGCCGGAACCAAGGCCGAGCGGGTCGTCAACCAGGCCAACGTGGCCACCGCCGAGCAGGGCCGGCGCGAGGCCCACCTGTTCGGACTGGCAACCACCGCGTCGCCGGCCAAGGAGGTTCGCATCTTCGGGCTGGGCGACGAGCTGGCCGACCGCCGGCACCGGGAGTGGGACAGAGTCACCGACACCGTCGCCCGCGCGCAGTTGCGTGCCGGCCTCCAGCGAACCGCGGGCTGGCTCCCCTTCGCCGGCGGCTACCTCGCCGCCGTCGCCATGGCCCTGGCCGGCGCCGGCCGGGGCGACGCCACCGCCGGCGACGTCCTCCTCGTCATGGTCCTGGCCGGCCAGGTCAACGGCCAGGTCGCCCACGTGCTGCAGATCGCCAACCGCTCGGCGGCGGCCGTACGGGTCCTGGGCCACCTCTTCTGGCTCGAGGACTACGCCCGCGCCGCCACCGCGAAGGCGGCGCCGGCCGAGCCGGCGCCGGTTCCGACCACGCTCACTCACGGCATCGACCTCGATCACGTTTCGTTCAGTTACGGCGGCGAGGAGGTGCTCCGCGACGTCACGCTCCAGTTGAAGGCCGGCTCCAGCGTCGCCATCGTCGGCGAGAACGGCGCCGGCAAGACGAGCCTGGTCAAGCTCCTATGCCGCTTCTACGAGCCGACGGCGGGATCGATCACCGTCGACGGTGTCGACCTACGGTGGTTCGACGTTGCCGAGTGGCGCCGGCACCTCACCGGCGGCTTCCAGGACTTCGCCCGCGTCGAGCTGACGCTGCGGGAGTCGGTGGGCATCGGCGACATCGCCTCGGTCGACGACTCAGTCGTGGTCGGCACTGCCCTCGAGCGGGTGGGCGCCAAGTTGCCCGTCGGCCTCGGTCAGCAGCTCGGCCAGCAGTGGCTCGGCGGCGTCGACCTGTCCGAGGGCCAATGGCAGAAAGTTGCCATGGCCCGGGCCTTGATGCGCCAGGAGCCGCTGCTGCTCCTGCTCGACGAGCCGACGTCGGGCCTCGACGCCCACGCCGAGCACGCACTTTTCGAACTGTTCGCCGGCGTGGCCGCCAAGTCCGCAGCCCGCACCGGCGCCATCACCCTGTTGGTATCGCATCGCTTCTCGACGGTGCGGATGGCCGACCACATCGTCGTGCTCGCCGGCGGGCGGGTCACCGAACAGGGCGACCACGAGTCGCTCATGGCCGCCGGCGGCCTCTATAAGGAGCTCTACGACATCCAGGCGAAGGCCTACCGGTAAAATTCTTGCATTCCTGTTCGCTTCAAACGCCTCGCCGATGAACTGAAGATGCGCCGCCGCCGGCTCACCGCACTGCGGAACTCGCCCCCCTTCCCGGGCAGGGACCGGACCCTGGCCCGGGAGGAGGCGCAGTACGACCACTGCCTGGTGGTGGCCGCCGAGATGCTGGAGCTCCCGGTTCCCGACCAGAAACCCAGCCCCGGATGCCCGCTCCCCCCCGTTGCTCGGGCAGTGCTGGAGGACCGTCTGGCCACCGCCGGCCTCGACGTATTCGCCCCCCGGCGGGCCGAACCGGGCGACGTCCCCGGCGAGCACGACCCCATCTTCTGAGATGGGCACGTTTTTGGGGTCACCAACGTTGTAGAACGTGGGGGTCGGGCACCGCGCCCGCCCACGAGGAGGACCCAGACCGTGCGCACCAGTTCCAACCCCGCGCTCACCCGCAGCTCGGCGTTCAGCGAGCAGCATCTGCGTACCGCCGACCCGCTCGAGGAGGCCTACGCGGCCGGCAGCGCCACCTCCCGCGACACCGGCCGGATGACCGTCGACGATGTCGTCAACCGCACCGGCATCCTCCTGGCCATCGCCTTCGCCACCGGGGCGGTGACCTGGGCCCTCGACCTGGGTGTCCTGGCCTTCCCGGCCGCCATCGTCGGCATGATCCTGGCCCTGGTCATCATCTTCAAGCAGATCATGCGGCCCGGGCTGATCATGGCCTACGCCGCCATCGAAGGCGTCTTCCTGGGCGGCATCAGCCAGTTCTTCGACTCCCGCTACCCCGGCATCGTCATCCAGGCGGTCGTCGGTACCGCGGCCGTCACCGGCGGCGTGCTCGCCCTCTACAAGAGCGGCAGGATCAAGGTCACTCCGCAGTTCACCAAGATGGTCGTGGGCGCCACCATCGGCTTCTTCGTCCTCATCATGGTCAACCTGGTCGCCAGCCTCGTCACCGGCGGCAGCGGCCTGGGCCTGCGCGAGGGCACCCTGGGCATCGTGGTCGGCCTCTTCGCCATCGGCCTGGCCTCGATGAACCTGATCCTGGACTTCGACCTGGTCGAGAAGGGTGCCCGTGCCGGCCTGCCCGCCAAGTACGGGTGGTTCGCCGCTTTCGGGATCATGGTGACGCTGGTCTGGCTCTACATCGAGATCCTGCGCCTCCTCGCCATCCTGCGCGGCAACGACTAAACCCGCAGCGGCGGTGAGGCGATCCTCGCCCTCCGCACTCCTACGGCCACCGTCTGTGAGACAGCGTTAGTTCCGCACCACAATGGGTACGTCTCCAGTAACGCATGATCGACCTGGAGGTCCACCACAATGGGTATCGGAATTAGTGTTTTCCTTCTCGCAGTCGGCGCCATCCTGGCCTTCGCCGTCGACCTGACCGTCTCCGGGCTCGACCTGGCCACCGTCGGTGTGATCCTGATGATCGTCGGCGCGATCGGCCTGGTCACCACCATGCTGATCTTCGGCCGTGACAGCGTCGGCCGGCGCTCGGTCGTCACCGACACCTACGTCGAGGACGACTTGGCCGACCCCGTCGGTCGCCGGCGCTTCTAAGAAGTCACACCGAAAAAGGCCGGGCCCATCCCACCGGGCCCGGCCTTTTTCGCGTGCTTTCCCTTCTCGCTATAGGGCGGCGAGCAGGTTGGTGGCGGTGTCCTTGGGTGCCACCTTGTACCAAGCCTGGGAGATGCGGCCGTGCTCGTCGATGAGGAAGGCCGAGCGCAGGATGCCCATGTACTTCTTGCCGTACATGCTCTTCTCGACCCACACGCCGTAGGCCTCGGCCACGGCGTGATCCTCGTCGGCGAGCAGCGGGAACCCCAGGCCGTGCTTGTTGTCGAACTTGGCCTGCTTTGCGGGCTTGTCCGGGCTGACGCCCAGGATTGCAGTGGTTCCGACCTGATCGGCGATGTCACGCATCGCGCACGCCTGCGTCGTTCAGCCGGGCGTGTCAGCCTTCGGATAGAAGTACAGCAGGATCTTCCGGCCCTTGAAGTCCGAGAGCGCCACCGGCGCGCCGGACTGGTCGAGGAGCGTGAAGGCGGGCGCGTCGGTGCCTGCTTGCAGCTGGGGCATGGTTCGGAGGCTACTTCTCGTGGATGTAGCTGCCGGGAGCGGGCTCACGGGGCGGGTGCGTGTCGCTGCCCATGGGCGGGGGCGGACGCCGGCCCCCAGCGCGGGCCCCGATCCACTCGGCCCAGTCACCCCACCATGAGCCCTGGTGCTCCTCGGCCCCCGCCCGCCACGCCTCGGCGTCGGGCGGTAGCTCGTCGTTGGTCCAGTACACCCGCTTCGACCGAGGCGGGTTGACGATACCGGCGACGTGCCCCGAGGAGCTGAGCACGAAGCGGACGTCACCCCCGAGGAGCCGGGTGGTGGCGTAGGAGGAGGCCCAGGGGGCGATGTGGTCCTGGCGGGCGGCGAGGATGTAGGCGTCGGCCTTCACCTTCTTCAGGTGCAGCTCGGTGCCGGCGAGGGTCATCTTGTCCTGGGCCAGTTGGTTCTCGACGTAGCAGCACCGCAGGTAGAACGAGTGCATGTCGGCCGGCATGCGGGTCCCGTCGGCGTTCCAGGCCAGGATGTCGAACGCCGGCGGCTTCTCACCCATGAGCCACCCGGTGGACACATAGTTCCAGATCAGGTCGCGGGCCCGCAGCAGGTCGAACATGCCGGCCATCTCCGAGGAGTCGAGATAGCCACGCCTCTGCATCTTCCGGTCCAGGCGCTTTACGGACTCTGCGTCGAGGAAATGCCCCATGGGGCCGGGCTCGCTGAAGTCGACCAGGGTGTTCAGCAGGGTGGCGGAGCGGACCGGGTGCCCGCCCTGGGCCGCCAGGTGGGCGATCAGCATGACGGTCAGCGTCCCGCCGAGGCAGAGGCCGACGATGTTGAGCTCCTTGGTGCCGGTGATCTCGGCGATCACGTCGAGCGCCTCGTAGGGCCCGCGGAGGAGGTAGTCGTCGAGGGCGACGTTGCGCATCGACTCGTCGGGGTTCCGGTAGCTGATGACGAAAACGGTGTGGCCCTTGGCGACGGCCCACTCCACGAAGCTGCGACCGGGAGCCAGGTCCATGATGTAGTACTTGTTGATCCACGGCGGGCTGAGCAGGAGGGGGACCTCGTAGGTCGTCTCCGTCTGCGGGGCGTACTGGATCAGCTCCATGAGGTCGTTGCGGAACACGACCTGGCCGGGCGTGGCGGCCAGGTTCTCCCCGAGCCGGAACCCCGACGCGTCGACCTGGGACGGCTTGCCGCCGTTGTGAGCCACGTCATGGAAGAAATTGCGCAGGCCGGCGAGCACGGACTGGCCCCTGGTCTCCATCGCCCGCCGCAGTGCGGCCGGATTCGACCACAGGAAGTTGGTGGGCGAGAGGGCGTCGACCAAGAGCTCGGTGGCAGCATGGGCCTTGCTCGTGGCGTCCTCGTCGAGCCCGGCGGCGTCGACCAGGTCGTGGAGGTAGCGGCACCAGGCCAGGTAGCCCTGGTGCAGGCCGAAGAAGAACGGGTTGCGGTGCCAGCTCGCGTCCTGGAATCGGCGGTCGCCGTGCTCGGGCTCCAGCGGGGCGGCCGGATGCAGCCCGAAGGACCGGGCGAGCGTGGACCAGCCACCGGCCAGCAGGGCGACCCCGTACCGGGTGGTGCACTCGCGCACGGCGGCGGGTCGCTGGGCGAGGGCGGCGGCCACCTCACCCAGAGCGCCGGCGAAGCCGGCGGTGTCGAGGTCGGCAAGGAGGGCGACCTCCGGCCCCAGCGCCTCCTCGGCGAGGAGACCGACCTCCTCGGGGGTCGGCTCCCGCGGCTCTTCAGCCTCGGTTGACGGCGACATAGCTGCGGTAGACAGAGAGCAGGGCCTCCTTCTGGTCCTCGGTCAGCCTCGGGTCGGCGCGGATGGCGGCCTCGGTCCCCGAGGGTTGGGCTGGCCCGCCGTCGGATCCGACGACATCGTCGAGCAGGCCGGCCTGGGCCAGCATCGCCTCGGCCGAAAGGTCCAGGGCCCGGGCGATCGACCGCATGACGCGCATCGACGGCGCGTGCATGCCGCGCTCGATCTGACTGAGGTAGGCGTTGGACACCTTCGTGCGCTCGGCCATCTCGCGCAGCGAGAGGTTGGCCAGGCGGCGCTGGGAGCGCAGGTACTGCCCGAAGGCCGCGAGATGAGGCTCCCACGGAACGTCGGATCCTGCGCCTCCCGGCGCATCGCCGGGCGCTGACGGGTCGGTCACCCGTCCACTCTTACCGCACGGGAAGGCATGTGCATGCCTTCCCGTGCGGAAAGTCCTACCGGATCAGTGCTTCGCGGCCGAGGCCTTGCTCGCCGCCGACTGGGTGCCGGCGGCCGCCGCCCGGGTGGCGGGCAGCCACGCCTCGAACACCCTGGACGCGAAGTCGCGGTTGCTGTTGAACAGCCGCTCGCTGAAGCCGAAGGTGCTCTCGAGCAGCTCGCTGGGCTTGGCCGGATCGGCGAAGGCCAGCTCGGGCAGCTTCGAGAACGTCAGCTCGACGGTCTCGGCCCAACTCTTGACGACGTCGACAACCGCCTTCTGGCCGGTCTCGATGCCGGCGAAGACCTTGTCCTGAATCTCCCTGGTGGTGTCCAGCGCAGTAGCCATTTTGGCACGCCCTTTCGATCGCTTGCGTTAACTATACCACGCATCTGCTCGATTCAAACCCCAGACAGGAGCGATGTTTGCCCTTCCCGCCGGCGGGGCATGACTACAGCGTCGAGGCCTCTGTGGATCGACATGTCGGCGCGCTCGAAGAACTTCTGCTTGAAGGACGACGACGAGCGGGGCGGAACGGTCATCGGCTCTCCACCCTGCCTTTCCACAGAGGCAACCCGGCCGTAACAGGCGAAGGGCAAGGTCTGTCCTGCAAGGGCTGCAAAGAGCGGCTCGCGACCCCGACCAAGGCACACACTCCCGAGGGGGGAAGCAACCATGTCCGGTGAGACATCCGCGACGCAGACAGTGCTGGACGTAAGCGAACTGGTGTCCCGCGCCGGCCAGGCGTTGGGCCAGACGTCGTGGCGCACCGTCACCCAGGACGACATCGACGCCTTCGCCCGCTTGACTGGCGACGACCAGTGGATCCACGTGGATCCCGAGCGGGCCAAGGCCGGCCCCTTCGGGACCACGATCGGCCACGGGTACTTCACCCTCGCCCTCTCGACCGTCTTCCTCGACGAGGTCGTGACCATCACCGGCGCCGATGTCGTCCTGAACTACGGCTCCAACCGGGTGCGCTACCCGGCGCCCGTGCCGGCCGGATCGCGGCTGCGGGCGACGATCGATCTCCCCGCGGCCGAGGACATCGCCGGCGGCGTGCAAGCCACGTTCCGACTCACCTACGAGGTTGAAGGCCAGCAGAAGCCCGGCTGCGTCGCCGACATCGTCTACCGCTACTACCGCACCCTGCCCAGATCCGGCCGATGAGCACCGACGACCCCGCGGGCCTCGGGCCCGCCCTGGTCCGCATGACGGCCGGCGTGGCCTCGGATCCTGTGGCGGCCGCCGGCGCCGCCGCCCATCTCACGGGCGGGCTCGTTCGGGCCGCGGCCCAGGCCGGCGGC